>CAVPFR010000044.1:0-117631 GCA_963703785.1 uncultured Acidobacteriota bacterium
CTGTTGCCTTCATTCATCGTCTTGTCTGCGCGACGCGGAAGGACGGCAGATCTTCGGCCGCGGCGCCTCCGACGACAAGGGCCAGGTGCTCTTCCACGCCCTCGGCGCCCGTGCCGCAGCCAGCGCGGCGCTGGCCGCAAGCGGCGAGAGCGCGCCCCCGGTCACGCTCACGCTGCTGATCGAGGGCGAGGAATCTGGCTCGCCGCACTTCGCCAAGCTCCTGGAAGAACGCAAGGGCCAGCTAAGCCCGGACGTCATCGTCATCAGCGACACGACGATGTGGCGGCGGACACCCCGTCGATCTGCACGGGCATGCGCGGGCTGGCGGAAGCCGAGATCACCGTCACCGGCCCGACCCGTGACCTGCACTCCGGCTCCTTCGGCGGCGGCGTACCCAACCCGGCGCACGTCCTGGCCAGCCTGGCAGAGACCTGGTTCTTGCTGACGCTACCGTCCAGATCGGTATATGCGAAGTCACCAGCGTCACTTACAGTCCGATCTGCGTTACTGAGATTAGCTTGCCGAGTGCGATTATCATAGAGAATGAATATAGTCTTACCTTCGATCTTCGAGCCAACGAAGGACTCGTCACCGATATTCGATGTGAGATCCTTGACCACCTTCGCAGCGCCGTCACTGTCAACATTCTCATAATATACTTTGTGAAGAAAGTCCGGCACATAAATCGTCCAGAAGTCATGTTGAATCTTTGCAATGCTTGGGGTGACATCTGGATGAGCTTCACCGATACCGGCAATGCGTAAGCCAGGCTACGACAGCCCACAGACCATCCTTCTCACGGATGTGGTTGCTGCCCGTGCCAAAACTCTCCTGCTCACAGTTGAGAGCTTGTCCGCGTCCAAAAACGGCCCTAGCCTTGGGCTCGTATCGCGCACCATTTTTCCGAAGGTGTAGGTCAATCCCGCACCAAGCGAAAAGATCAGGAACAATTGCAGCATGTTGGAAAGCGGGGTGGGATTCTCGTATGGATGAGCTGAGTTGGCATTGAAGAATCCACCGCCGTTCGTGCCTAGCATCTTGATGGCGAGCTGCGACGCCAAGGGCCCTTGCTCGATCACCTGGCTTGTGCCTTCCAGCGTGGTCGCCGTGAGTGGTCCTTTGAAGTTCTGTATGCTTCCCTGCCAAACGAACAACAGAGTGGCGATTACTGAAATCGGAAGCAGGACATAAAGCGTGCAGCGCGTGACGTCCACCCAGAAATTTCCAATGGTCTTGGCCGTGTGCCGCGCAAATCCACGAATTAACGCCACTGCAACGGCAATTCCGACCGCGGCGGAAATAAAGTTCTGGACGCGAGCGCAGCCATCTGCGTTAGGTAATTCATCGTGGTGTCCGGGGAATAGGACTGCCAGTTTGTGTTGGTCGTAAAGCTGATGGCCGTGCTGTAAGCCAGATCGGGCGTCATTGGTGTAGCGAATGAAGGTGCCTTGGGCGTCGAAAACTGCATGGGGTTGAGGGGTAAATGGCCCTGCAAGCGCTGAAGCAAGTACACCGCGAGAAAGCTGAAGATGCTTAGCGAAATCATCGACGCGGAATACGCGATCCACGACTGCTCCTCGTTCTCGCGCACTCCACTCAAGAGATAGATCAGTCGCTCCAAGGGCCGAAAGATGGGGTGAAGGAAAGTCCGCTCGCCCTCAAAGACCCTGTACATAAACGTGCCAACGGGCTTTGTGATGGCGAGTATGATCAAGAAGAAAATCAATATCTGCGCAACACCGATCCAAGTCATCTCAGCACCTCAAAATTTTTCCGGCCGAAGCAGCGCGTACATCAGATAAACGAAGAGAGCTGCCGCGACCACTCCCGCAATGGCGTACTCCATGGAATCCTCCTAAAGCCGCTCCGCTGCCTTCGTAAAGCCCCAGAGCAAAACGAAAAACGCAACTACGACCGCGATATAGAAGATGTCCAGCAGCATATTCACCTCGAGACCATCACTCGTTCGAAATCCACCGATTCTTTAGAGTCGACACAAATAACCCAGTGACCTTTGGCACGGAGCGCACGTGCGATCCGGCTTTCCTGCGTAGGCCACCACCGCTTTCGCCCGCCGATCACGACTAGGGAATTCGGCTTGAGGGCCTGTTGAAGCGCTCGAACGCGATCCCGGCAAAGATACAAATGCGCCCTCGGGTCAAAACCATCCTTCTCCAGATCCGCCGAAACCTTGCTTAGCTGCTCTTGGAGAAAAGCCACGGAAACGCCAGGTCTCTCTAGCGGTAATTGAAACGGCACGGCCACCGCGAATTGCAGATGGATACGAGCTCCCAGGTCCCGGGCTAGGGCTTGGGCGAACGTCAAGGCCGCGGCTGTAGTCTCTTGGTCCGTGAAGATGACGTTGACTTCGAGCGGCCCAAGCGAAACTCCGTGCCGTCTTCGGGGTTGCTGCTTTGCCCGGAACGTTCTTAACTACCTGGCTGTATTGTTTGTTCATGGTCCTACTATTCAATGGCTATGCTGCGCCAACAGACATAAACAGCGCATAAACGCGCCCTAAGAACGGCATAAACCACTAAGGCCCGAGAAAACCGAGCTAGCTTCCCAATCATTCGGCCGGAATTTACCCTGGACGGATATCGCCTCACTCACGAAGACCGCCCCGCCTGTGGGTTCACTCATGTGCCCTCGTTCAAACCAGGCCGGCGCTTTACGTATGAGGTCTTGTGGTCTATTACTGCGGAAGCTGAAAACGGTAACCGGCCCAGGCATCGGTCACGAGGAATTGCGGCTTGGAGGGGTCGGGTTCGATCTTTTTGCGTAGGCGGTTGATAAACACTCGCAGGTATTCCAACTCATCGCCGTAATCCGGGCCCCACACCGCCTGTAGCAGTTCGCGATGAGTGATCGTCTTATTCGGCCGCGCGAGAAGGTAGGACAGTAAGTCAAACTCCTTCGCCGTGAGCCGGGAACTGCGTCCGCGTACACTTACCTGCCGCGAAGGCAGATCGATTCCGACGCCACGCAGGTCCAATTGCTTGAGGTCCGCATGGTCCGGAGGATGCGGCAAGCGGCGCAGGGTGGCGCGAATGCGCGCAAGCAGTTCCGGCGTGCTGAAGGGCTTCGTTACATAATCGTCGGCCCCGGCGTCCAGCGCACCAACCTTATCTCTTTCTGAATTGCTCACCGTCAGCATGATGATGGCAATGTCGGAGCTGGAGCGAATCAGTCGGCACGTTTCGAGACCGCCCATGCCGTGCATGTTCACGTCCAGTAGCACCAGATCGTACGCTTCGGATCTCAGTTTCTCGAGACCCTCTTCGCCCGTTCGCGCATCTCCAACCTCATACCCGTGGGCCGTGAGAGTTGTCCTCATGGTGCGACGGATTTGAGGGTCATCATCAATCACGAGAATTCGGCCGGCGCTCATGCGCCGGCGCCCCGCGACGCGAGCGGCAGCGAAAATAAGAATTCCGAACCTTGGCCGAGTTTGCTTGCAACCCAGATCTCTTCGCCGTGCGCATGTATGATTTCGCGCGCTATAGCCAACCCCATTCCCGTGCCTCTGAGATGCGTCTCTTTTGTACCACGATAGAACTTATCGAAGATTCGTGCTTTCTCCTCTTCGGCGATGCCGGAGCCTTGATCGCTTACGTAAATAATTACACTCTTCTCAGCCCCGCGCGCGCCGATCAAAATAGGAGCGGCCGGAGGCGAGTATTTTAGGGCGTTGTCGATCAGATGAGCGATCACCATCCTTATGAGCTCCGCGTCGACCCACACAGGCGGAAGATCATCGACGATTGAAAGGTTGACCGCCCGTCCATTGGTCAGAGATTTCATCTGTTTGAGCGCCCCACAAATCAACGAACTCGGCAGGTGTACTCCGCGATTCAATTGAAATTTGCCCCCTTCGATTCGCGCCAGCTGAATTGCTTCCGTGACGAGCGTTGATAAACGGTCCGCTCCTTCGTCGGCGATAGAGATCAATTCGCGCTGATGAACCGCCAGCTCAGAGGCTGATTCGGACAGCAAATCCGTGGTTACCGCCTTGATCGAGGTGAGGGGGGTCTTGAACTCGTGAGCGATCGCGTCCAGAAGAGTCGATTTAAGCTCCTCGCTGCGCCTGGCAACTTCCGCGCGGTTGACGGCTTCTTCCGTAAGTGCCCGTTCGAGCCATATCGCCACCAGGTTAAGTAACGATTGAAGCGCTGCGTCCGATAGAGAGGCGCCGCGTATTGCCAGGCTGCCTATTGGTTGCCGGCCCAGACGTACGGGTGTGATGATCAAACCCTTGTTTTCGTCCTGCAGGAGTTCAGAGCGAATCACCGTCTCCTTGAGTTCATTGTCTATTTCGGGCATGTCGTCGAATCCGGCCCGATAGATTTCGCCGCTACTTCGCTCGTAAAGCGCCACGGCTCGAAATTCAAATGCTTGGGCAATCTGCTGAACGATTTGCTTGGATATAGGACGCTCAGTGCCCCGTAGCAGAAGTGCGCGGCTGAGGGAATAAAGTCTTTCTATTTCATTTTGCCGGTCGATGGCGTCTTTTGTGCGGCGCTTGGCGCGCGCCGAGAGTTGGCTGGAGATTAGAGATGTCGCCAGGAAAGTAAAAAGCGCCACCCAGTTGCGCGGATCGGCAACCGTGAACGTGCCGATCGGAGGAAGAAAGAAATAATTGAAGCACAGCATGGCTATTACAGAAGCTATAGTGGATTCGATCAGGCCTCCGGCCGTAGCGATCAGGAGAATCGCCACTAGGTAAACAAAGCCCGTCGTTGTCTCGTTTATAGACGCGATGCGAGAAAAAAAGAACGTGATCGCGGCCACAAGGCCGAGCGCCGCGATGATGCGCCCGCTTAAACGGATGGCCTGGCGAATGTACATTCCGAAAGCGATAGTTTTCGATCCACCTGAACTGGCCCTCAGAAACAAAGCCAGCAAGGATAATCCGACCACGGAAAGCATACCGCAATCGAGCGAAGCGCGCGCATCGGCGCTGGCGATTGGATAAATCCCCGAATCTTATCAATCCACGGTAGTCCGCCACGCGAAGCCTTCGATCGAGAATACAGCTGAACGAGGGCCCGGGCATTGCCCGGTTGGCAGCTGCAAAACGTCAGCCTAAGCGAGAAGAAGCGCTAGTGGAGATGGCGGCAAGTACCGGGTATAATCCCTTTGCTAATCCGTAGGGAGGATCCGCAGGGGGGATCCGGAATGCCAGCATCGATCTGACGAGAATTGCTATCGCATGAGATCGGGTTCTCGTTCAGATGGTAGGCTTCGACTATGGGCAGATTTGGTGTGAGGGAAAGAGAACATGGCAAATAGAAATCGACTCACCAAGCTCCTGGTTGCCTCGCTTTTCGTGCTGGGGTTGTCATCTGTCGCCCTGTCCCAAACAGCGGACAATTGAAACCGCAGCAGGGCAGCTCAGCACTGAACCCCTGGAAATATCATCCCATGGACCGCGCTGTCGGGGCCGGAGGGCCCGCTCCTAAACGGGATATCACCGGAACTTGGGCGGGACTCAGATCCGGCGCGAATGTTCCGCGTAGCACAAACGCCCAGGAACCCGTTGCTCCCCCACTCACACCCTTGGGCCAGCAGTTGTTCGGCATAAACAAGCCTATCGGGAAATATAGTCCCCGGCGGAACGAATGATCCTCATACGAGATATTGCGATCCTTTTGGTTTTCCTCAGAATATGACCAACGAAATTCGCGGCATGACCATAACGGCGATGGGCAACCGCACGTTCATATTGATTCAATATATGAATGTTTGGCGCGAAATCTGGACGGATGGCCGCGCTCTCCCAAGCAATGTAGGCGGCACGGGTAAGGGCGCGCTCGATCCAAAGTACAACGGATATTCAATAGGCCACTGGGAGGACGACTATACGTTCGTCGTCGATACGACGGGGCTGGAGCCCACCACCTGGACAGCCAAGAACGGCTATCCTCATAGCATTGACGCGCATGTGCAAGAACGCTTTCACCGCGATGACAAGAACGATCTGACGCTGACCATAACAATGGACGACCCGAAGCTTTATACCAAGCAGTTTGCCTTGGGCGTGGAGCACTTCCGCTGGATTCCCAACCAGGAACTCGATGACTTTACCTGCATACCGTCAGAGGTACAGGAGTACTTGAACGAGCTGGGCGATCCCGCTGGCAGTGACCCCAACGCTCCCCCGCAACGGAGGTAGGCCCGCTGTCTAGTCTGCGCGCAATGTTGGCAAGGAATTTCCAAGCTCGGAGGTGCAAGATGAAATTGAAGGTTCTCAAGTCAATCGGTTTGATCGCTGGACTTCTTACGATTTGCAGTGCGGTTTTCGCCCATCATGGGGCTGCGGCGTACGATATGAGTAAGCCCGTCGTATTGAAGGATGCGGTGGTGACGCAGTTTCTTTGGATTAATCCCCACCCGCTGATCAAGGCAGACTACAAGGACGAAAAGGGCAACGTCGAGCATTGGACTATGGAAATGGGTAGCACACCAGCATCTCAGCTCATCGGCTGGACCCGAACTACGCTCAGGCCGGGAGACATGGTCACTCTTTACGTTTGGCAGGCCAAGACCCACCTTACCGTTGGGCGCTTCAATAAGGTCGTTTTGGCTGACGGCAAGGTAATGAGAGATACCCAGACGGGGGCCGACGATGGCGGGCGCGCTGACACTGGGGTTGGCAGATAATTTGCCGCCGAGGATAGGCCTGGTCTTCGTGCCGCAGCCAAATGGGTTAGGCAGTCTGCCCTCATGACGAAGGGCCCGTAGCTCAGCGGTCAGAGCAGCGGACTCATAATCCGTTGGTCCTAGGTTCAAATCCTAGCGGGCCCACTAACTTAACTTCGCAATGCCGCAGGTCCCTCCCCATTTGGCCGCGGTTCTTCACGAGGAACATGTCCTAACAATCAGGAGCGCCCGATGCGTTCGATCCCAAGGTGGGTCGAGCCATGTGCAAACACGCGAGCGCCGGAAATGCCTACCGACCTCAGCACTGCGGCGAGCTCCTGGCATGTATACGCGGCGCGCACGGAATCGCAATACGACTTGTACATCAGCCCCTCATAGTGCCGCCCATGCCAGCGCACGTGAAATGAATAAGTGATCCGCGATGGGCGGCGCAAATCGCGCAGCAGGATGCCGGCATTCGGCTTAGCGATCCGGCGAATTTCGGCCAGCAAACGAGATGGCTCCCTCATATGGTGCAGCACTGAATTGCACAAGACGAGATCGAAGCTGGCATCTCGGAACGGCAGAGAATTGGCATCGCCCGGAACGAACTGAACGCTTCCCTTTGCCGAGCCTGCGCTTCCTGTGGCATGAGACTGGTCACCCTTACCGCTCGATTCCGTTGCGAGTCGGATCATGGCGAAAGACCGGTCGACGCCACAAACTTTCCACTCCGGTAGCCGCGCCGAAAGCTTCTTCAGAATCTGGCCCGGGCCGCAGCCGATATCAATGGCATGTCCCGGAGCCGGTCCGATCAGGCCAATCGCGTGCTCCACGAACGAATCGTCGATTTTGCTCAGATATGCTTCGGCCGACGCGGAGGAATAGGCCTGCGCCTCGCCGGCGTCGTCCATAACTTCCGGTTCGGGAACGCGGGCCAAATGAAGCCAACTCATCGCAGTTCAGCAGGCGGGATTATCGCGCTGAGCGGTACTTTGCTATGGGCAGGGTTGACGCGCAATTGATTCTGGCAGCCTGATCTGCAAGGGATTATTTCGAATAGGTTGTGGCGTTCGCAGGCGCTGCGGCTCTATTCATGACGGTGATTCCCGGCTCGTCCGACTCCGGAGTTGCCGCCGGTGCCTCTGGCCAATGGATGGCTCGGATCATCGCCTGGAATACCTCTCCGGTTGTGCCCTCCACAATCAGACACTCGCTGCCATAGCAGCGCAGAAAGACGCCGCCGGCCGGCGTATGAAACGAGAAGAAGTTCTGCCGGAGGGCAACTGCTTCGCGCTGTACATATTTCTGCTCCAACAATTGGTGGTAAGCGCGGAAAAAGCGCGTTGCCGCGGGCTCGTCGGTAAGTTTCAAGCGAAGGAGCAGGAGCGTTTGCATTCCCGATTCGCGCTGATAAATCGCGTATCGATCGCCCGACCACGGCGACGCCAGCTCATCCGCCCGATCTTTTCCGAGAAATTGCTTGAGGACTGCATTGACTCCAAATTCACCCAGCACATTTTCATCGAGTTTCTTCCACATGCGGGGAACGGCGTTGGCAACCGGCATGAGATCGACGCGAGCAGGCATCACTCCGCGGAAGTAAAGGTCGGGATGGAGAATTTGCTGCGTCGAGGCCGGAGGATTCTCAAATAATCGGTGCATCTCGGGCCAGCCATTCCATCGTTTGAGCGCGCGTTGCACGAAGTTGGCCCCGGGAATATAGGGAAAGGTGAGTTCATCCTGTATCACCATTGGCGCATCGGCAAGTTCCGGGCTGTCATTGGCGTCTCCCAGCAAAATGCTGGGATCGAAATCGCCAATATCCAGCGAACTCTTGCCTGTATTGCGCAGGAGATAGTCGATCATGGCTATGGTTGCGGAGCCTTCGAGCACCGATTCCCTCGCGAGCTGCGCGTCGTCATTCGCTTTGACTTCGTCTTCCCACTTCTGCACGTGGAAATATTGGTCCTGCAACGCGTGAGTCAGCTCATGCGCCATGATCATGCGTTGTTCGGCCGGTTCCGTCCAATCCGCGATGAAAAACTCGCCTTTCTTGGGATCATAGAGCCCGGCGATCTGTTCGGTGAGCAAGGCGAGCATCTTCTGATCCAGCGGATAGCCTTTCGGAATCAAACCCAGTGCCTCGAGCGCTTTCTGATCCGCGTAGCGCTTGGCGTCGTCCTTATCCTCGCGCATCTGACTCACAAGGTATTGCCGGATATCCTCGCGCGAGCGCACACTCTTCTTCAGCGGCTGTTTGACAGGAAGCGATAGCAACTTGCTCATCTCCGCTAGTACTTCATCCGCTTCGCGGAGAAACTCGGCACTGGCTGTGCCCTCACCTGGAACTCCCTCGCTAGGTCGGTTCGGCTGCTGTGCCCAGCACGATAGGCCTGCCACGATGACGAGGCAGAACGTCGCGATCAAGGTTTTTATGATTGCCATGGTGACGTCGATTCGCCCCGAAAATCCAAGGCCACAAACTCTTCCCGGTCGCTTTTTAGTATACTCGTCGAGTCCCACGTTCGCCCGGATGCTTCCGCTGCTCGTGCTCCTTGCGCTAATTCGTACGCGTACAGGTACTTAGCAACTTCGGCACGTCAGCCCCGGCGAGACCCTAGGGTTTCCGCGCTCGCCTCTTATAATGAACCCCGTATCGGATTCACCGTACGCCACTCTGCGCCTGCAGGAGTCAGTGTGAGCAAGGGCCAAGTTCTAATCGTCGACGACGAGGAGGCCATACGCGAGGTTGTCTCGACCTTGCTTGAAACCCAGGGGTACGCGTGTTCCGCAGTCGCCAATGGCCGGGAAGCGGTCGAGCACCTCAAGGCGAACTCTCTCGACCTTGTGCTCAGCGACATGCTGATGCCGGAAATGGACGGTTTGCAGCTGCTTTCCTGGCTGCATTCGCACGATCCGGAGATACCGATGATCATGGTCACGGCCATGCACGATGTCTCCACGGCCCTCGAAGCCATTCGTCGTGGCGCTTACGACTATATCCTTAAGCCCTTTGAAAAAGACCAGCTTTTTCTCAGCGTCCGCCGGGCGCTCGAACATCGCCGCCTCCTCCTCGAAAACCGCCATTACCAGCGAAATCTGGAGCAATTAGTGGCGCAGCGCACCGCCGAGCTGAGAAAAGCGCTCAGTGAACTCGAGCTGTCCTACGACGCCACGCTCGAGGCGTTGGGCGGGGCGCTCGACCTCAAGGACTCCGAAACCGTCGGCCACTGCAAGCGCGTAACCGCGTTTACCATGGCTATGGCCAAAGCCATGAAGCTTCCCGCCGAAATTCTTCCTCCGATTGCGCGCGCCGCATTCCTGCACGACATCGGTAAAATGGCCATTCCCGATCGCATCCTGCAAAAACCCGGGCCCCTTGATGATGCGGAACGCGCCATCATGCGCACCCATTGCGATATCGGCTATAAGATGCTCCTGCGCATTCCCTTTCTGAGCGAAGCCGCCGAAATCGTCTTATCTCACCAGGAATATTATGACGGCTCCGGCTATCCCCGCGGCTTGCGCGGAGAAGAGATTCCGCTCGGTGCGAGGATTTTCGCCGTCGCTGACGCCGTGGACGCGATGCTCTCGGACCGGCCTTATCGCAAGGCGCTCACCGTCAAGCACGCCCGCGCCGAAGTGGCTCGTTGCAGCGGCACTCAATTCGATCCTCGCGTCGTTGAGATCTTTCTCTCGCTTCCTGAATCCATCTGGATAGAATTGCGCGAGAGCGCCCAACAGACTTTCCGGCTGGCGACTTCCGCCGTACTGGCTTAGCCAGCCCTCCTCCTTGCGCTGAACCCTGCTGAAATGTACTATTTTCTTCCACGTTTGGAGGGCGAACAGGCATGGCATTGGTTCCCATCAAGACGGCATCAACAACCGGCTATTGTGACTGCATCCACGGATGTTACGAATTGGCCAGCTTGCGCGACGAAGATACAGGCAAAGGTTACTGCCCCCGCTGCGCCAAGGAGCACCTGGACCTGAATAAGGGGATTGGCATCCCCCAGCCCGCTCCTTCGAAGATTGCCGCCAGCGACGCTGAGCCTACCGCACATCCGTTGATTCCTGCCCCTGCCGATCCACCTGGACGTCTGCGCTAAGCTGGCGCCGCGTTGAAATTTCCCCCGAAACCTGACTCTGCAACATCGCCCAGCGACCCTGCCAAACGTATTCCAATGGCCGATCTCGGCCTCCAGTTCGCCCTGATCGGTGAGGAGATCCGTCACGCTATCGATGAGGTTCTGGCTTGCCAGCAATTTGTTCTGGGTCCTCAGCTTGAAGCGTTGGAAGGGGAGATGGCACGTTACTGCGAACGTCGCTTCGCCATAGGCGTGGCCTCGGGAACGGACGCTCTTACGATTGGTCTCCGCGCGGCCGGTGTCGGAGCTGGTGACGAGGTGATCCTGCCGGCGTTCACGTTTTTAGCCACTGCAGGAGCGGTGATCGCAGTTGGCGCGCGCCCCGTTTTTGCCGATAGCGAGTCCGAAACGCTGAACATCGATCCGGACTCGACCCGCTCCCTCATCACCCCGCGAACCCGCGCCATCATCGCCGTGCATCTCTATGGCGGGGCGGCCGATATCGAGCCTCTCGTTGAACTGGCTTCGGAGCGCGGCCTTGCGCTCATTGAAGATAATGCCCAGTCGCTCGGAGCTGCTTTAGGCGGCAAAAAGCTCGGGTCTTTCGGCGCGGTTTCGGCCACCAGTTTCTATCCAAGCAAAAATCTGGGCGCCTATGGCGACGCCGGAATGGTCTTTACCGATAGCGAGGAGATCGCGCAACGCGCCCTGAGACTCCGAAACCATGGCCAAATCGGCCGTTATGTCAGTGCCGAGCCTGGTTGGAATAGCCGCCTCGACGAAATTCAAGCCGCTGCGCTGCGTGTCAAGGCTCGCTATCTGGACCGCTGGATCGCGGCCCGGCGCGCCCATGCCGCGCGGTATGACGAACGCCTTGCCGGCGTGAATGGACTTCAGCCATTGAGCCCGAGGAAAAAGTCCTTTCACAGCTATTATCTCTATACGATTCGAATCACGTCCCAGGGACCCAATCTGGCCGCCCGAACAGATCGCGTCGCGAGGCATCTCTCTGCGCAAGGAATCGACACATCCGTTTTTTACCCGCTGCCGCTACATCTTCAGCCGGCCTATTCCTCGCTCGGCGGCAAGCCGGGTCAACTACCCGTAGCCGAGCGCGCGGCGCACGAAGTTTTGTCGTTGCCGCTTTATCCGGAAATGACCCACGAGCAGATCGAACGCGTGGCTGATGCGGTCCGCGAAGCTCTTCGCGCCTGATCCATATCTCCAGCCCTGTTTGGGCAGACTTCAGCATTGATCTCCGCAAACCGGGCGGAGATCTCCCCTAAGCAGTAACGCCTGTGCAATGCTTGTCTAAGCCCGGCCTTCCGCTGGATTGATACTGTGCGGAATCGGACGCACGGTGTTGACTCGCTTCCGCGTGGTTGCGGGTGCGACAGGTCTTGTCCGGGCACGTTGAAAAATCAGCAGGAACACACCGAGAAAAAGAAGCAGCGCGGGAAACAACAGCGCAAACATCGCCATTTGGAAAGCGTGCATGGCACCCGGACCGCCGTTGGACAAGGAGGTATAACAAAGCACGCATCCTTGCGCCCAAGCGCCCGGCGTGAAACCCAGCGCCGCCACTGTCAAAGCCACCTCGATTTTATGTGACACCTTCATCCGATTCACCTCAATTAATGCCGCCTGCCTGCTGCTCGATCTTAGTGCCCCATGCGCATTTGCATGAGCCGCACGCCATCAGGCATAAAAAAGATAATAATCATGCAGATGCAAAATATAGTCGAGGGAATCAGCAGCAGCGTGAGACCGATCTTCTCATATTTCAAGTGCATGAAATACGAGACGATCAACGCCGCTTTCACAATCGATAGCACCACGAGGAGCGTAAGCATCAGATCCGGACGCAATCTCTCGTAGGCCAAAAAGACTTCGATAAACGTGATTACCGCCAGCCAAATCCAGACCGTTACGAACAGCTTCGTGCTCCCGACGGCGTGAGACTCCAAACTGCTTCCGTGTGCGCTCATGCTCTCCTCGCTCGAAAATTATCCCGAGAGACTTACTGACATCAGGTAAATCATGGGAAACACGAACATCCACACCAAATCGACGAAGTGCCAATAAAGCCCGCTGACCTCCACGTCCTCGGAGGTGAATTTCCCCTTCCCGTAGCCGATCGCCATGACGATCAGGTAGATCACGCCGATCGTCACATGGGTCATGTGCAGGCCGGTTATGCCAAAGAACGTAGCGCCGAAAAGCGGCACGCCCTGCGGCGTGCTCCAAGGTGTGTAACCTTCGTGAAAAAGATTGATCCATTCCGTCAAATGCAAAACGGTGAAGGCCAGTCCGCCAAGCGCCGTCAGAAGCAGATAGCGCACCGTCTTTGCCCGATCGTTTTTGTGCGCGGCCGCCACTCCCAGCACCATGGTCAAGCTGCTGAACAAAAGTATGATCGTCATCGACGTAGACTTGGCGATCGCGGGATAAATTTCAAACGGCCGGGGCCAGTTCGGATTCGCCAAGCGGCTGTAGGTATATGCCAGCAAGAGCGCCGAAAACGTCAGCGTATCGGAGACGATGAATAGCCACATCCCGAATTTCTTGGAATTAATTGCAAAAGGTGACCCTCCGCCGCCCCACGGCGAGCTAACCGGCACACCCACCACGGTCTTCGTTTCAGCCACGATTCACCGTCCCAGGTAAAGAAGCGCGAGTAGAAAAACCCAAAGCCCATCCATGAAATGCCAATAAATTGAAGCCACATCGGCCGCCGTCCCCAGCGACATTCGCGAGCGCTGCCAATTCCGTTGCGAGACGTACAGCAACGCCAGGACCCCGCCCACCAGGTGCAAACCATGTGCGGCCGTCAACACATAAAAGAAACTGCTGCTTGGATTGGTGACCAGGAACACGCCTTGCCCGGCCAGCTGCCGCCAGGCGATCAATTGGCCGCCCAGGAAGAGGATTCCCAATCCCGTCGTAAGCGCCCACCAACGCTTGAATGCGGCCCTCTGATCTTCGTGCAGGTATCGTCGTGCCGCCTGAATAGTGAAGCTGCTGGCCACCAAAATCAGAGTATTCACCCAAAGAATGCGCGGGAAGCTGAATGCCACCCAATCGTTCCCCAGTCCCTTGCGCACCAGAAACGAGCTCGTCAGGGCCATGAAGAACATCGTGATGCCGGCAATCCCGAGCTGAATGACGGTGAAGTAGGCTCGCTGCGGCATCTGAAAGGAACCGCCGGAACCTTCTCCGTCGTCGTCTCCTCCCGCGGGGACGTCCGTGCCCCCGCCGTGACCGGCGTCGATTATTTCGATCTCGTCCGTGATGGTGCCCGGCATAACTGTTCTCCGTTAATGCGCCCTGCCAACCTTCTCCGGCGTCACGTGCTGCGGAATGTAATCCTCCGAGGCGCCGGGAACGCTGAACTCATAGGGACCGCGATAGACTACCGGCACATGGCCGGCAAAGTTATCGAACGGAGGCGGAGAAGGAATGCTCCATTCGAGCGTGGTCGCGTTCCACGGATTCTCACTGGCCTTCTCGCCTGCCTTCATACTGTAAAAGAAGTTGAAGAGGAAGAGCAACTGGGCCGTTATGGTAATCATTGCCGCCATGGTGATGAAGTAATGCACCGGATGGAGCGCCGCAAGATAGTTGGCGCCCGTCAAATCGGCATAGCGCCGCGGATTCCCGGCAATGCCCAGGAAATGCATGGGCATGAAAATGGAATAAACGCCGATGAACGTAAGCCAGAAATGGACCTTGCCGACGGGCTCATTGAGCATGCGGCCGAACATCTTCGGATACCAAAAATAAGTTGCGGAAAAGATGCCAAAGATTGCCGCCACACCCATGATCAGGTGGAAGTGCGCCACCACAAAGTAGGTGTCGTGCAGATAAAGATCGATGGAGGGCTGCGCCAGGAAAAGTCCGGAAAGCCCCCCGGTTACGAATAGAGACACGAAGCCGAGCGCGAACATCATCGCTGTGGTGAAGTGAATCTTTCCGCCCCACAGGGTTCCCAGCCAGTTGAAGGTCTTGATCGCCGAAGGCACTCCGATCGTCATGGTTAGCAGGGAGAACGCGAATGCCGAATAAGGGCTCATCCCGCTGATGAACATGTGGTGTCCCCACACGCAGAAACCCAGGAAGCCGATGGCGCACAGCGCGCCGACCATGGCTTTGTAGCCGAACACAGGCTTGCGCGCAAAGGTCGATAGCACGTGCGAGGCTACGCCCATTCCAGGAAGAATGGCGATGTAAACCTCCGGATGGCCGAAGAACCAGAACAGGTGCTGCCACAGCAGCGGCGACCCACCCGTATGCGAGGTGATGGGCGTATCCGTCACAACCAGCCCGCCGGGAATGAAGAAGCTCGTTCCCGCTACCCGGTCAAGCATCAGTAGCAGGCATGCGGCGAGCAGGACCCCGAACGCCAGCAGCCCGAGGATCGCTGTAACCAGCCATGCCCACACCGTCAGAGGCATGCGTCCCAGCGTCATCCCCTTAGCGCGTAAGTCCACCGTCGTGGTTATGAAGTTCAGAGCGCCCAGCAACGACGCGATGCAGAAGATCGCCAGGCCAATCACCCACAACGTCTGCCCCGCGCCTTCCCCAGGACCGGTAATCTGCCCCAGCGCGCTCAAGGTCGGATAAGCAGTCCAGCCCGAGATGGGTGCTCCGCCGGTGACGAAAAATGCCGAGACCAGCACCACCAGAGACACAAAGGTTGTCCAGAACGACAGCATGTTCAGGACGGGAAAAGCCATGTCTTCCGCGCCAATCTGAATCGGCAGCATGTAATTGCCAAAGCCAGATTGCGGCGCCGTGGTCAACACCATGAACACCATGATCGATCCATGCATCGTGACAAGCGCCAAGTACTGCTCCGGCGTCATAATGCCGCCAGGCGTGAAGGGAAGCTTCAGATTCGGCCACACCAGGTGGATGCGCATCAAAAGCGATAGCGCCATGCCCAGGAACACCGAGAAAAGAGCCAAGAGGTAGTACTGAATCCCGATGACTTTATGATCGAGGCTGAAAATATACTTGCGAATAAAACCGCTCGGCGGGTGGTGATGCCCGCCGCTCTCGTGCGTCACCATCGAATCGCTCCCGGAACCTCTCGGCTCCCCCTCAAACGATCTACTGCTGCTGCAATGCTGTCTCTTGATCGCTCATCCACTTATCGAACTCCGCCTGCGAAACCACATTCAAAAAGGTTCGCATTTTGTAATGACCCAGCCCGCACAACTCCGCGCAAACAATCTCGTATTGCCCCGGATCCAGCGCGTCGAAATGCATGTGGATCACCATTCCCGGCACCGCATCCTGCTTTAAGCGCAATTCGCGCACGTAAAAGCTATGCGTGACGTCCTGCGTCCGGATCAAGAGCTCTACTTCGTGCCCTACCGGCGCGTACATCACCGGCGACACCACGTCGTCTTTCGACGACGGGTCCTTCGGATCGACTCCCAGCGGATTCCCGGTGGACGCGCTAACCAGTTCCGGCTTGGTCGCCCCAAACTTGCCGTCCGGTCCCGAATATCGGAAATTCCACGTGAACTGTTGCCCGGTAACCTCTACTTGTATTGCGCCCGGAGCCGCGCCCTGAAAATGGGCCTCCGCCCAGGCGTGCTCGCCGTAGAGTCCCAGGCCGACAAACATGATGATCGTGGCCAGCGTCCATACGAACTCCATCGTCGAATTGCCTTCGAAGAAGCTTACCTGCTGGCCATGATCGCGCGAAGCGGAAAATGACAAGCGCCAGCCCAAGCTGCGCCACCACAAAAACTACGCCCGTAATAACCAGCGTGCGGTGAAACTGATCGTCGATCTGCGTCCCAAATTGGGTAATGGGGGGCGGAAACCACCAAATCTTAGCCAGGAAGAGGTAAACCGTTACAACGGTGAAGATTACGAGGAAAGTGGCCAATGTGACCGCAACCGCGGCGGAACCCTGCTCTTCGCTTTTTCTGGTCATCTTCCTCACTCCGGACGATTCGCAGCCGGGATCGCAAACTTCGCTCGCAGCCCGTGCTAACGCTGCCGCCCCTTATCAAATGGCCCAAAAACCGATCCTGACGGCCGACCATGGCGGCAAAGACCCCACATCATATACATCCGTTGTCGATTTTCAAATGCTTTTCACTTTTTTGAATTTTCTTGATCGTGACATAAGTGGTCCAAATTCAAAGCTGACCCGCTACCCAATTTCCTTACAAATACGGGCAGGGTCGCTTGCTCCGATTTTTTGCTCCCTTGCGAGGCGCTCGCCATTACACATCTCGAGGGCTTTATAATCGCCATCTGTTATGAAGCGAAGCTTGGCCCGCCCCATTACAGTTTCTCCTGTATGGGAAAACTCTTGCGCTTTTGGCTATGGCTGTTTATAACAATGCAGCTGCCCGGTATTGGGTCCTTACCGCGCGGGGTGGAACGCGGTCCTCTTCGTCCTAGTTTCCCGAAGATGCCGGTGGACCTGCTAGGTCGGAGGATTTAGATGCCTGCCAGAATCCTGATCGCGGACGATCATGAAGTCGTGCGGCAAGGCATACGCGCCATTTTACAAGCGCGGCCGGATTGGGAAATATGCGGGGAAGCTGTGGATGGCCATGAGGCCGTGCGCCTTGCGCAAGAACTTCATCCCGACGTCATCGTTATGGACATTACCATGCCCAGGATGAGCGGACTGGAAGCCTCTCAGGAGATTGCTAGGCTCAAGCTGCCGGCGCCCGTATTGATCTTTACCATGCACGAATCAAGAGCCTGGCGCCCTCGGTGCGAAAGGCAGGCGCTCAGGGATACGTTGTCAAATCTCGTGCCGCCCGCGACCTCATTGAGGCTTTGGAGCGTCTTCTCGCCGGCGGAACCTTTTTCGATGCTTCATCTCCTTCCGGCGAGAAGGCTGGGAACGAGAAGCCCGACCCTGACATTCTTCTCCGCCAGGCCCTGAGCTTTGCTCGTTACTCCTTCTCGTTTTGACTAAGCTTTCTGAAGCAAGTCCGTGCAGTCGACTCGCATCTCGCGCCCGCCTATCGCGAGCCTTTCTAAGTAAAAGCCTAGATAGGGCAGGCCGCGATTTATAGTATAAAGACAGCCCTTTATGCCTTGTCGCTTGTTATTGGCGGATGATCACGAAATTGTTGCGGAGAAGTTTGCGCGAGATCATCGAATTGAAATACTGATTCCTCATTGTCGCCGAGGCCATCGATGGGCTGCAGGCCGTTCAGTTAGCCAAGGAACTCGCGCCCGACATCGTGTTGGTCGATATCAGCATGCCCCGTTTGGATGGCCTCGATGCCGCCCGCCAGATTCGCCAACAGAACCCCCGAACCAAGATTTTGATTCTCACCATGCATGATGCCGCCCCTCTGATCGCCAAAATTCAGGAGACCGGCGTCGACGGATATCTTTTGAAATCAGAGGCCCCCAAAGGCTTGCCGCTGGCCATAGCCTCCCTGCTTAGCAATAGGCCATATTTCACCGGTTCGGACTAGGCCCCCTTTCGCCACGGACGTTCTACCCGACGTTTCTCACACGACCATTCTTCTTCCGTTTCGGCGTCCCAACCTTCGCGGGCTCTTCAATGTCGCTGTGGCCATGGCCCGTATCGCTGGCGCCGCCTGTTCCTCGACGATCGCCCCTTCCAGGGCCTGAGCGACAACGCTCAGCAGATTGTCTCGCGAGAATGGCTTCTGCAGGAGCAAAGGCCCCTCCTCCGGCTGCTCGTCGCCTTCTCCTCGGTCGTGATAGCCAGACATGTAAACGATCTTGATATCGGGATAGAGGCGTGTGAGCTTTCGTGCCAGTTCGGACCCGCGCATTCGCGGCATAACCATATCCGTCAAAAGCAGATCAATGGGCTTGCCCCACCGTTTAGCGCATTCGAGCGCCTCCCCGCCGCTACTCGCGGAGAGCACTTTGTAACCCGCGGACTTGAGAAAATTGGAGGCCAAATCTCTGACACCGTCTTCGTCTTCCGCAATCATTACGGTTTGGCCGCGAGCTGCTGCCACAGCCGTCTTGACCGGTGTGTGGCCCGTTTCTTCGGCGTCCATCACGCGGGGAAGGTAAACCTCGAACCGGCTTCCCTTTCCCGGCTCCGATTCCACCCAAATCCATCCGCCGCTCTGCTTGATTACTCCGTAGACGGTCGCCAACCCCAGGCCAGTGCCCTTGCCCAACTCTTTCGTCGTGAAGAAGGGCTCAAAAATACGCGCCTTCGTTTGGGCGTCCATACCGCACCCCGTATCAGTGACGGCCAGCATCACGTAGGATCCCAGCGGCACGCCCGGTCGATTTCTCGCAACTCCTCCATCCACCGTGACGTTTTGCGTTTCGATCCTCAGCGTGCCGCCGTTTGGCATGGCGTCCACCGCGTTCACTGTAAAATTCAAGATCACTTGCTCGAGTTGTCCCAGGTCAGCCTTGACTCTGCCGAGCGAATCGTCCGGATGGAAGCTGAAGTGGATGTCCGCGCGAACGAGCCGCGTGAGCATTTTGGCCATATCGGAGATGAGCCCATTCACGTTCAGCACCTTCGGCTGCAGCACCTGCATCCTGCAAAAGGCCAGTAATTGCCTGGTAAGCGAGGCGGCTCGATCGGCGGCCTGCTCGATTTGGCGGCCGCTCGAGTAAAGCGTCTCGCCGGGCTGCAGCTGCTCGAGCATCATGCCGGTGTGCCCCTTGATCACCGTGAGAAGATTGTTGAAATCGTGCGCCACGCCGCCCGCGAGCCTTCCAATCGCCTCCATCTTCTGAGAACGTCGAAGGTGCTCTTCCAGCCTTTGCCGTTGAGCCTCGTTCGCCTGCAATGTCGAGCGCATGCGGCCGAATGCTCGCGTTAACTGGGCCACTTCATCGCTCCCTCGCGCCCCCAGCCGATACTCAAAATCGCCTTTTTCCAATGCGTCCACGCCGCCCAGCAAATTCCCCAGCGGACGCGTGAAGGTGTCGCAAATAGCAAACACCAGCGCGCCTGCCGCAAAGACAGCCAGCAGACCAAGCCCCAGGAGCAGGTGGTTCAGCTGCGCCAGCGAAGCCATGGCTTCGCGGTCGGATTTCATCACGATCAGGCTTACCGGCGGGTTCAGCCCGGGAGTCAGGACTTTCAAGCTGCCCCAATTGCGCTCATCATCGATCTGAACCTGTTCCGGCGCCGCTTGGTCGCGTAGCTGATCCGCCAGCTCGGCCTGCTTGAGTGCAGGTATCGTGCTGGCCACAATGTTGTCGCCATACCGCAGAGCTACTTGGGTTGACGAAATCCTCGCCAGATCGTTCAGCTCCTGAGCGCCGATTCCGCGGCCCGCGATTACCACGCCGGACACAATCTTGTTAGAGGGGTCGCTATAAAACGGCTGAATAGCCACCTGGTAGAGACGCGCCCCGCTGTACCACCACGCGCTTGCTTGCCGCGCGTGGCCGGATCGCCGTAGCATCACTTCAGCTACGGCAATCGGAAACTCACCGGCCGTCGAGTGCATGGCGAGAATATGTCCGCTCGGGTCGGCCAGAGCTAAAAGATCGCAATCGGAAGATCCCCAGGGGTCCTCGCCGGCGTCGTCGATGGTCGTGACGTCGCCATTCCTCATCGATGCCACAGTCGCCAGCAAGTCGGCTGTATGGTTGAGGGAGATCTGGTGTTGCTGCTGCATCACTTGGAAAGTCAGAATGACGTTTCCAGTTTCATCCTTCACCTGGTCCTTGATTTCGATTTCAGCGCGCCGGTGCAAAACGAGTAGCGTCGCGCAGGTAAGCCCCGCAATCACCAGGACGAGCGACGACAGCAGTTTCGTGCGGAGCTTCAGAATTCCTCTTTTCTGGCCAGAGTAGGCCTAACCATCAGAATATAAAAGACTTACTAAAGAACACTCCTAATTTAAGGGAAGAATACGGCATTGTATCGGTCGGTACAATGGAACCTCGGTACCTCGTTGTGCTCAGGGAGTACTACGACAAGCCGGATGGAAAACGCTTCGCGCCGCGCCTAGATCGTCTTACAAATCCACCAAACCGTAGCCGACACCGCCATCCAGATCAGCGCGCCGGCTAACAGCACTTGCCAAGCTGGTTGCCGAGGCAACAGGGAAGAAACGGAGAGTGCAAAGGCGAGTAATCCTAAGCTACCCATCGCCGCGCCTGCGGCATCCACTCCCGCTACTTCTCGGCTGCGCAGCACGCCATTCACGCCGGCGTTTCGTTTTTTCTCCAGCTCATGCTTCTCGACGAGCGTGGCGCTCGCCGGAAAGATTGCCGGGAATGCCAGAAAAAGTCCGCCGATGCTCGGCCCAAACTTCCTTCCGATAATCCCCACGAGCGCCGTGATCGTTCCGCCTGCCAGGAACCGGATCCCATATTCGTGCCATCTGGTCCGGCGCAGGCCGTCAAAGTTGACAACAATTTTACTCACGCCCTTGCCCACCAAGCCAGCCACAGCCCAAACGCAGCCGTCCCCCAAACGACTAGCGCAAGGCTGGTTCCCACCCAGGCGCTAACGCGCCCGCGCATCATCACCCAGCTTACGCATGCGGCGTACAGGAAGAAGGCAATTGCCCCTGGCACCATGGAATGTGCTTCGATTGCCGCATATCCGGCTCCTTCTCGAAGAATGGCCAAACCCAGAGTGGCCAGCGCTATCGACGGCGCGGCTCCGAATAGTCCGGCGAAGCTCTGGGGTTTGAATAGGTCGCTGAGAGCGGCAAACAGCGAAACGAATACGCCGCCCACTAGGAATCGAAATAGCAGCTCCAGCATATCTCGCGCCACCCGCGCTTTTCTGTCCCTTTATCAGATGTCTAAATAGGTCAAGCGAGGTGGTGCGATCTGCATTTCCCTAAAGCGCGGACGCGAATTATTCCGATTGAGCGACTGCGGAATTGAAGCGTAAGCGGGCTGCCCGCTGCGGAACTGTTGTAGCGATCTGCGGCGCCTCGTTCGCGGCATCCAATTTCGCCTGTCGAATGTACGCGATCGCTATCGTGGCCGCCGAGAGGGCCCATGGCACGATCGGCGACGACCAGAAAAGTTTCGCGCCGTAGCGGAGCGTCGCGAGCCATGCCAAAGTAACCCCTAACCCCACAAGGATCGCCGCCACTCGCCGTGAGTCTTTCCAGGACACTGGATATGCGCAGAGTCCGCAAATCAGCAATGCAAATGGGAATGCAACCACCAGATCGACGAAAAAATGCTCGCCCGTCCCCATGGTTGCGAATGCCGTCAAAGCGAGAAAAGCGAACGCAATCGCTCGTTCCATCCAGCTAAGTCCCCGCGAATACCACCAGGCCAGCAGCGTCCATGCCAAGTGCAACGAGGGCATCGCATTTCGCGGACCCGGCATGGCCAAGGGCGCTAAAGCCAGCCGCTGCAAATCCGCGATAGGAAATGGGTGGAAGGGAAAATTGGACCTGAATAAGTTGTGCGGGCCGGATGCCGGAAATAAGTTGTAAAACAGAATCCCCATGGGGCCGGTAACAAGAAACGCCAGCATTGCCGGAAATGCGCCTTCCTTGAAACGCACCAGCCGGCCCGCATAGATCGTGGTGATGGGGATGGCCAATCCCATGTAAGCAATCAGCGCGAGGTTATGAAGGGTCGGAAGCCGCGCGTAGAGCTGACCCGCTACAAACGCCAACTGCGTGCGCAAGCTGCCCTCAAACGATAGGAGGTAAGATCCAGCGTCTTGGGATGTGCTTTCGCGGTCCATTCCAGCATGCTGGAGGCGAAATCGTCGGACATGACGAACGCTGCGCCCGGAATCCAGGCGTAAAGAAACATCCTGCGCCTCTGAGTCCAAATGCTTCGCAAAACCATGATGGTAAAGCTGCTCAATCCCAGGAATGAAAACCACGCCATGACTTTGGGGGGGTAGTGCGGAAAGTGAAAATCCACGATGCCCAGGACCGCCATCCCCGCCGCCGTCCACGCTGCGTCCAACCAGTTCGGCCCAACCCTCTGGTGAAGGATCACCACGCTTGCAAGCGCCAGGCCAAAGAAAGCATCGACTAGGGCTTCACCATAGAATGTAGAACTGAAGCCCAACATCCCTACGGCCACCAGCACCACGGCTGTAAGCAGGCTCTGTACCAGAACTCGCTTCTTGCTTCCCACCGCACTCTCCTGCAAAGGCGTTCGCCGCTGGACTGATCATCTGGCTTGCCTTTCTAAATTGTCGCACCTTCAACTTAGCCCGCACGTTCAGAGACCACACCCCTTGCCTAAAGAGGGAACGCCTCGGCCACGGCAGCAACGCCCGCAAGCGTCTCGGAGACTCGTCTGGATGAACACTCCGCCCGTCGATTGGGTTTAGGCCGAACAGATACTGGATGCCCGGGGCGTGGCAAGAACAAAAGACGGGCACAAAAAGAAAAGGAGAGGAGCTGAGCTCCTCTCCTTGTGCCCTTTGCGGTTTAGGAGAAACCAGCCGATGGGCGTGCTGTTCACGCTCGCGCCCGAACCGGAAGAATCTGCTCGGATCACGCCCGACTGGTCGGTGAAGAACATCCGCTGGCCGGTTGTGCCCGCGACGACTGGAGTCGCCGTAATCGTGTACGTGTCAATGCTGCCAGCTGAGTCGGCGGTGCCTGCATGGTATGCAAAGGTGTAGCCGCTCTTGACGCCGGCCGCCGACACCGAGTCAATCAACCCTGCCGACGCTGACGTCGCAGTGCCGGTTCCGCCAAGAGCGGGCAGGATCCGGGATAGCCGACGCCGTACGTGGTCGAGTACTCAACGCAAGACGTATTGACCGTCCGCAGAGAGCCTACCGCAGAAGCCTCATTGGCGGCCATCTTCCCCTCAAGAGGTTCGGGATGGCTATCGCGGCGATAATCAAAATAATCGCCACCACGATCAAGAGCTCAATTAACGAGAAACCCTTTTGTTTCCGCATTTGAATTCATCTCCTCCGAAAAGGCCGCTGTGTGCTTCTGTGGTCGCTTGCCTTCGGTACTAGTAATTCCGCACTACGGGGGCCACTCACCCTCCCAGGCCTTGACTCTTAGCGCACAATTCCGAGACCCCTCTTATACATAGCTAACAGGTGAGCAGTTACGCCCAACCCTAATCCCCAACTACTCGGTAGCGGCCGGGTTTGGATGCGTCGGCCCTCAAGCAGAACTGACACATTGCGGCATTCTCGGACGTTGAAAAGTGCCGTGGATTGTCGTCCAGCATTGGGCATATTGGCTACCATTCCATGTTGAAACGCAGCGCCTTAACCCATCTGCCTTACCACAGAGCATTGACCTCGACGCAATTTCCCGCCGGCAATTACATTAGCAAGCAAATGGCTCATCCACACCATGAGTGGAATTGCAACCTTGGAAACTGATCGCGTCGCCTTCCGTGATTCGGCGATCCTCAGCTTGCACAATCAGGGTGCCCTCAGGCCGCACACCGATGGAGATTCTTGAGCTTCGTTATGTTTGCGCCGTCGCGGACGTAGGAAGTTTTACCTGCGGCGCGCGGCGCCAGCGCCGTCACGCTGCCAACAGGCGTCTGCTATCGATGAAGCGGCTGATCGTGAATGCCGACGACTGTGGCCTCGCCGAAAGCGTCAATGATGGAATTTTCGCCGCGCACGACTTCGGCATTTTGAGCAGCGCGTCCTTGCTCGCTAATGGTTCCGCCTTTGCCCACGCCATCGCCTCGAGTCTCCATTTTCCTGGCTTGTCTCTCGGAGTGCACCTGAATCTCAGCTCAGGAGCTCCAATCTCAGACGCCGCCCTTGTCCCGTCTCTTGTCAACGAGCGTGGCGAGCTCTACTTGCACCCAATACGCCTTGGCATCGGACTCCTCCTGCGGCGCATACGGCTGGAACACATTCGCGCCGAACTTCGTGCTCAGGTGATCAAGATCTTTGACGCGGGTGTAACTCCGACGCACCTCGACGGCCACCTCCACGTGCACGTCCTGCCCCAGATTGCGCCCCTGGTGATCGAGATCGCGCGCGAGTTTTGCATACGGTGCATCCGCTGTCCCGCCGAAGAGTCTCGAGACCTCCCTGCCTCTGCTTTGGCGGCCTGGCGGCGCCTCCCTGGCCAATGGAGCCGCTCAGCCATAGCCTATGGTGTGACTTCCTTGGCCCAGCCATTCAGAGAGCAATTGCGCGCGGCCGGCCTCGTCTGCCCCGACGCATTTTGCGGCCTGGCCCACACGGGATTCTTGAACCTGAGAACCTTGAGCGAACTCCTCGCTTCCATAAGGCCCGGCGTCACCGAATTGATGTGCCATCCCGGCTATGCCAGCGCCGAACTGCAATCCCTTGGCGGCAATCTTACGAACGCGCGCGCATCTGAACTGGTTGCCCTCACTGCGCCTGAAATCAAACACAGAGTGGAACGCCTGGGAATTCGTCTGATAAATTTCTGCGATGTTTGAGGGGGGGCAGGGGTTGCGGGATTAAGCAGCTTGTGGCTGCCCCATGCGCCGGTTTTGCGCGTGGGATCCACTGTTCCGGCAATCTGCGCCTTCGCGCTTACCGAGGCGCGTCCGGAGCTGTGGGCGCCGGCTCGGCTTCCACAGACGCCTCTCGATTTTTACGCCTTCGGCCCTTGTGTCCCGGGTCGCGCGTCCGGAGGAGGTCCGAATTCTCAGCAGGTCGATCAACATCCGCGGGGAGTGAAGCAAAATGGCATGCCGCGTCGGGCGCCGCTCCACTACTTCAAAATCGATTTCCCGAATCGCCAGTCCTCGTTTCCACGCGGCAAACAGGAATTCGACGTCGAAGGAAAATCCTCCCAATCGAAGGTGTTGGACGATCGGCAAAACCGGCTCGCGCACGAATGCTTTAAACCCGCACTGCGTGTCTCGCAGGGGCAAATTCAGAATCAAGCGCACCAGCGTTCGGTACACGGCGCTGGCAAGGAACCGCGGGGCGCTCGGCGCGGAATTCATCGGTGCCGGGCGCCGCGAAGCGATCGCCACCGCGGCCCCATCGCCCAGCGCCTCCAGCAATCGGACGATGTCCTCGGGCGTGCCAGGCAAATCCGCGTCTGAAACGAATACGCATTCGCCGCGGCTCGCCAATATCCCTCTGCGAATGCTCGCTCCTTTTCCCAGATTCACGGAATTGCGCAATACCCGCAGGTTTTCAAAAGAGCGGCGCCATTCGCCCAGCACCGCTGAACTATTGTCCGTCGATCCGTCATCGACGATGATCACTTCCGCGGTGAACGGTCGCTCCTCTAAAAATTCGCGCAGGCACTCCAACGTTACCGGCAGGATCGCCGCTTCGTTATGGGCCGGTATGACAATCGACAAATAGGGAGTCATGTAGTCCCGCGCGCGACGCGAATTCGTCGGAGACGAAACTTTACCGTTCGTGCTCTTCCGAGACCTGGTGCGTCCGCGAACACCCAGCTAACCGCTTACCTAACTTGTACTTTCACCTTGCCTCGAAGTCAAGCAAGCCGTCTGAGGAACCTGGATGATCCGGGCTGGTCCTGGACTCCCGAATGTTTGAATTATTCCCTGAATAATAGCAACGCCGGCTGTTCCAGC
The DNA here is from genome assembly GCA_963703785.1 of uncultured Acidobacteriota bacterium. Taxonomy (GTDB): domain Bacteria; phylum Acidobacteriota; class Terriglobia; order Acidiferrales; family UBA7541; genus Palsa-189. The sequence continues at coordinate 26,202 of CAVPFR010000044.1, forward strand.
GCTTCTGCGATCCAGCGCAGGAAGCGCGCTCCATCGGCGCCGTCGATCAGCCGATGATCGTACGAAAGCGAAAGGGGCAGGATCTTGCGCGGTTCGAACGTGGTGCTGCCATTGACTTGCCGGGGTTCCACGCCGAGGCGCGAAATCCCCAATATCGCCACCTCGGGATAGTTCACAATCGGCGAAAATCCCGAGCCGCCGATCCCTCCGAGATTAGTAATGGTAAAGACGCCGCCGGCCATCTCCTCGAGCGTAAGCTTTTTCGCTCGCGCCCTCTCCGAAAGCTCGGTCAATTCCCGCGACAGTTGAGGAATGCTTTTGCGATCGACGTCCCGCACGACAGGGACCAGGAGACCATAGCTGGTATCGACGGCGACTCCGATATTACGGTAGCGCTTATAAACAATCTCCAGATTGGCCATGTCGATGCTGGCCGCGAACTGCGGAAACTTCTGCAGCGCCGCCGCCGCGACTTTTAACGCGATCGCCGTCACGGTGATCTTGGGCGCCCCTCCACTTTGCGCATCCGCAAAGTGGCTCCTGAGAATCTCCAGGTCCGTAATATCGGCGCTGTCGAATTGCGTGACTTGCGGAACATTTTGCCAAGCCTGCGCGAGATGCTCGGCCGTGCTGCGCCGCACGCTGCTCATGGGCTTGCGCTCGACTTCGCCCCATTTCGAGAAATCCGGCAGCGCCGAGGAAGCCCCGGCCGGCAATCGCTCGCCAGCCGCCCGGGAAATGATCTCGCGCGCATAATTTTTCACGTCCTCTTCATCGATGCGCCCTTCCGGTCCCGTGCCCTTAACCTGATTGATATCCACGCCTAATTCCCGCGCAAACCGGCGGATTGCCGGAGACGCCGCGGCCAAATGGCTCGGGCGTCGCGTCTGCTCCGGAACTTCCGCTCGGAAGGGAATCACAGTGTCGTCGCTTTGCGTTTCGGCTGGCGTTTCCGCCTCTGTGCGAGTTTCCGCTTCAGCGGAAACCTCGGCGCGAGCCTGTTTGGGTTCACCCCGCTGCCCTTCTTCCCTCTCCGGTCGCGCTGGCGGCCTGGACTCTGGCTTCGCTTCCGCCCGAGCTTGCCGCGCGGGCGCTCTCTCTGCCGGCGCCGGTCTTGCTTCGGGTCTTCTCTCCGATTCTGTCTTTTCCTTTCGAACCGCAGCCGGAACAACCCGCGTGCCTTTCGCCGCCGCCTCTTGTGCGGATGCTTCGGGCCCCGATGCTTCTGCTGAACGTTCTTCTCGTTGCGCCTTCTGCTTTTGCTGCGCGCCGTCTCCGCTCTCCTGAATTGTGAAGAGGGTGTCGCCCACTTTTACCTTGTGCCCTTCCTGAACGTGAAGTTCCTTGATCGTGCCTGCAACGGGAGAAGGCACTTCGATAGTAGCCTTATCGGTCTCCAGTTCCAGTAGCGCCTGGTCCTTGGAGACCGTTTCGCCCTGGGAGACGAGAATCTTCGTCACCTCGCCCGAATCGACGTTCTCGCCCAGTTCAGGCAGTTTGATCGTGGTGGTCACGGCGAACTCCTCCCAGCGGTCCTTTTGCGGTCGCCCGTTGTAGGCGGTGTGACAAGTTGTAGGGGGTGTGACAAGAAGATCATCGGCTTTAGGAGATCATGGGGTTCGCTTTGGCGTGATCGATCTCCAAATCCTCAATCGCCTTTTGCACCACCGCATGCTTGATCGCTTTTTGCCGCGCGAGCTCGTTCAATGTGGCCAAGGTAATGAAGCGGGCATCCACTTCGAAGAAATCCCGCAAAGCCGCGCGCGTGTCGCTGCGCCCATACCCGTCGGTTCCCAGCGAAATCAGTGGCCGGGGCATCCACCGGCAGATGGTATCGGGCAAGGCCCGCAGATAATCCGATGCGGCTACCAGCGCCCCTGGCGCGTCTCGAAAACATTCGGTCACGTAGGGAACGCGAGGCTCCTCCGACGGATGAAGCATATTCCAGCGGTCGCAGGAGTGGCCGTTTTGATACAGCTCCTTGTAGCTGGTAACGCTCCAGACGTCCGCCGCCACGTCGTAATTCTCCGCCAGGATTTTCTGCGCCTTCAAAGCCTCGCGAAGAATCGCGCCGCTTCCCAGCAGCTGAGCGCGCAGGTGCGCGTGCTGATTCTCGGCCGGTGCCAGGCGGTACATCCCTTTCAAGATGCCTTCTTCGGCGCCCTCCGGCATGGCGGGCATCGGATAAGGTTCGTTCGTCACCGTGAGGTAATAGAAGACGCTCTCCTGCTCCTTGTACATTCGCCGGATTCCGTCGCGCACGATCACCGCAATCTCATAGGCGAAAGCCGGATCGAAGGCATGCAGGTTCGGCACAGGATATGCCAGAACGTGGCTTTGGCCGTCCTGATGCTGCAAGCCTTCGCCGGCAAGCGTGGTGCGCCCGGCGGTGCCGCCAATCAGAAAGCCGCGCGTGCGCGCGTCGCCCGCGGCCCAGATCAAGTCGCCAATCCTCTGGAAGCCGAACATGGAGTAGAAAATGAAAAAGGGAATCGTAGGGATTCGATGCGTGGCATAAGCGGTTCCCGCGGCGATGAAAGAAGACATCGAACCGGCTTCGGTGATGCCTTCTTCCAGAATTTGCCCGTCGACCGCCTCTTTGTAATAGAGCAAGGTCTCGCGATCCACCGGCTCATAATTTTGGCCGATATGTGAATAGATTCCCACCTGTCGGAAAAGCGATTCCATACCGAACGTACGCGCCTCGTCGGGAATGATCGGTACGATCAACTTGCCCAGCTCTTTGTCGCGAAGCAGTTTCGTCAAGAGGCGCACGAAAGCCATCGTCGTCGCCACGTCGCGGCCCTCGGTGCCTTTGAAAAACTCCTCATAAATCTCGTCGGTCGGTTCCTGAACGCTGATCGGATAGACGTTCCGCGCCGGAACATATCCGCCCAGCTCGTGCCGCCGCTCCTGAAGATATTGCATCTCCACGCTGTCTTCGGACGGTTTGTAGAACGGCGCCTGCGCGACCTCCTCATCGGATATGGGAATTCCGAATCGAGACCGGAATTCGCGCAGTTCGTCTTCGTTCATTTTCTTCTGCTGGTGGGTGACGTTGCGGCCTTCGCCGGCCTCGCCCTGGCCATACCCCTTGATCGTTTTCGCCAAAATCACCGTCGGCGAACCTGTGTGTTCCACCGCGGCCTTGTAGGCCGCATAGACCTTCTTCGGATCGTGCCCGCCGAGCCTCAGCTTGTGGATCTGCTCGTCGGAGAGATGCTTGACCATCTCCAAGAGGCGCGCATCGACGCCGAAAAAATTCTCCCGAAAATACCCGCCGGACTCCACGCTGTTCTTCTGGTACTGCCCGTCTACCACTTCGCCCATGCGCTTCACCAGAAGCCCATCCGGGTCCTTTTCGAGCAGCGGGTCCCAATCGCTGCCCCACAGAACTTTGATCACGTTCCATCCCGCGCCTCGAAATATGGCCTCCAGTTCCTGAACGATCTTGCCGTTTCCGCGAACCGGCCCATCGAGCCTCTGCAAATTGCAATTGATCACCCAAATCAAATTGTTGAGCTGTTCGCGTGAGGCCAGCGTTATGGCCCCCAGCGATTCCGGTTCGTCCGTCTCGCCGTCCCCGATGAAGGCCCAGACCTTGCTATCCGACCGCTCCTTCAAGCCCCGGTCCTCGAGATAGCGATTGAACCGCGCTTGATAAATGGACATGATCGGGCCAAGGCCCATGGATACCGTGGGAAATTCCCAAAAATTGGGCATCAGCCAAGGATGCGGATAGGAAGTAAGGCCGCCGCCGGGCCTTAACTCTCGTCGGAAATTCTCCAACTGGTCGACGCTGATGCGCCCTTCCAGATAAGCTCGCGCGTAGATTCCCGGCGAAGCGTGTCCCTGAAAATAGACGATGTCCCCTTCGCTTGTTTCATTCCGCGCTCGAAAGAAATGATTGAACCCCACCTCATATAGCGTCGCCGCCGACCCGTAAGTCGAGATGTGCCCGCCGATCCCGCTCTCCAGCCGGTTCGCGCGTACCACCATCGCCAGCGCATTCCAGCGCGCGAAGCTCTTGATGCGCCTCTCGATCTCCTGACTTCCGGGATAGGGCGGCTGCTCGCTGGCGGGAATCGTGTTCACATACGGCGTGTTCGCCGTAAACGATAAACTGACGCCCGCGTGGCTCGCGTGTTGGCGAAGCCGCCGTAAGATCTCCTCGGCGCGCTCCCTCCCGCGCTCCTGGAGCACGAAATCGAGCGACTCCAGCCATTCCCGCAGTTCGACGTCGTCCTCTGGAGCGAGGCTGCGGGCGTGCGGCAAACTCATCGTTCAGACTCCGGCAAAACCAAGGTCCCTCCAACCCTCTTTAACCCCTGTATAACCCCTCTATAAGTTTGATTAACGATCCGGTGCCCCGGTTTTATGCTACTTTCAAAGGGGTTGACCATGGCTTCGACCGTTGACTCCGTTGTCCGCGCTCCGGCACCATTTCGAGCGCAATCCCCGGCTGAACTGGCTGCCGTCCCCTGGTACGTCTGGTCCCTTTTCGCCGCCGTCGTGTCCGTGGTCATCGGCGGCTATTGGGATATCTCCTGGCACATGTCCATCGGCCGCGACTCCTTCTGGACCCCCGCGCACATGGCCATTCAATTATGCGGCATCCTGGCGGGATTCACCTGCGGTTACCTCATTCTTTCTTGCACTTTCGGGAGAAATCCGGAGTTGACATCCACCAGCGTCAGCGTGTGGAAATTCCGGGGGCCGCTAGGCGCTTTCATTGCCGCCTGGGGTGGCGCCACCATGCTCACGTCCGCGCCTTTCGATAACTGGTGGCACAACGCCTACGGCCTCGACGTCAAAATTTTCAGCCCGCCCCACGTGGTGCTCGATGGAGGCGTTCTGGCCATTCAGATTGGCGCTCTGGTCTTGATCGCCAGCACGCGTAACCGCGCCAGCGGCGCCTTGCGTCGCAAACTGGATTGGCTCCTGTTAATTTTGGGCGGAATGATCACCATGCTGGCGCTTACGGTCGTCTGGGAATCCACCTACCGTGTCCTGATGCACACCGCGCAGTGCTATCGCGCCGTGGCCATCGTCGTTCCGGTCGTCTTCGCTGCCTTTGCGGCTATCTCCGAGCGCCGCTGGGCCCGCACTATCGTAGCAGGCGTCTACACCGCTTACGCCATGGTCATGCTGTGGCTCTTTCCGCTCTTCCCGGCCACGCCAAAGCTCGGCCCCGTCTATCAGAAAATCACGCACATGGTGCCCATGGAGTTTCCGCTGCTGGTCATTGTCCCGGCATTGCTGCTCGATATCTTCGAGCCGCGCCTGTCGGGCTGGAAGAAGTGGCCCAAGGCCGCGGCCTTCGGCCTGATTTTTCTTGGCGGCTTCGTGGCCGCGCAATGGCCTTTCGCGACTTTTCTCGTCTCGCCCGCCTCGGCCAACTGGTTTTTCGGCACGAAGTATTTCGCCTATTTCGCCACGCCCGACGGCTTCGACATTCGCCACCTGTTCGTTCCTGTAGACTACGCCGCCTTCGGATTCTGGCTCATCATGGCCGAAGCCGTGCTCCTCGCCATCCTGAGCAGCCGCCTTGGCACCGCCGCCGGAGACTGGGTCCGCGCCATCCGCCGTTAAATGCGCTCTCGGATAAACATGGCCATCCCTGGAATGACCCCCGGAATGACTTGGATCTTCAGCCTTTCCCGGCTCCTGTATGCAAAGCGCGCCTGGCTAGTGGTTCTTGTCCTCGCCGCTTGCGCCGTCCCCCTTTCCGCTCACGTCGGTAGTCCCGATGTCTTCCTCGAAGGCAATGCCGGGCCTTACAAATTATTCGTCACTGTTCGCGTGCCCCAGGTAATTCCCGGCATCGCGGAAATCGAAATTCGCAGCGAGTCCAACGACGTAAGTGACATTCGCATCGCCCCCATGCAACTCACTGGCCCCGGTTCGCAATACCCTCCCGCGCCGGAGGCTGCTGCACGTTCAAAAGACGACCCCCAGTTCTTCCAGGGAAACCTTTGGCTGATGGAGTTCGGTTCGCTCCAGGTACGCATTCAGGCCGATGGAGCGCAGGGCCAAGGACTGCTGGCCGTGCCCATTCCGGCAGTTGCCCAGCGCATGCTTCCGATGCAGCGCTCGTTGGGCCTTCTTCTATTCGCTCTCATGACGGTTCTTGCGATGGCGATGGTTCTCATCGTTGCAGCGGCGGTTCGCGAAGGCAATCTCGCGCCCGGCGCGGTTCCCACGCCCACGCGCAAAAGGCGAGTGCCGTTCGCCGCGGCCATCGCCAGCTTGGTAGTGATCGGAGTTCTTGCTCTTGGCGCTTTGTGGTGGCGGGCCGACGCGCGCCAATACGCCAGCCATATCTATAGCCCTCCCGAAATCGAAGCTGTCATCGATCCCGCCGGCCAATTAGTTCTGCATCCCAAGTCTCTTCGCGTCGCTTCGGGAAATCCCCGCCGTCCCGCGAGCCTGATCGATTTCAGCGACCTTATGCTCGATCACGAGCACTTGATGCATCTTTTCATCATTGGCAGCCCCGGCATGAACAACTTCTGGCATTTGCACCCGCAGCGCGGGGGTGCCGACACCTTCGTTCAGAATCTTCCGGCCATGCCGCCGGGGCATTATCAGATTTTTGCCGACGTTGTATTGAACAGCGGCTTCCCCGTAACCATGCTCGGCCAAATCGATCTTCCTTCGGCCATCCCTGGCACGCCGCTCACCGGAGACGATAGTGGAATCGCCGCGGCCCCGATCCTCACGGAATCGTCCTCCGCCGCCCCAGCCAGCGCCGCGGATTTTGCCCTTCCCGATGGGGCCCACATCGTTTGGCAGCGCGATAGGGAACCTCTCCGCGCCGGCGTTCCGCTCGCGCTTCGTTTCCATGTCACTGATCCTGCCGGTAATCCGGCGCAAGATCTCGAGCCTTACATGGGAATGGCGGCACACGCCGAAATCGTTCGCTCCGATTATTCCGTCTTCGCGCACATCCATCCCACCGGCTCTGTGTCCATGGCTTCCTTTGAGCTTGCGCAAGCCAGCTTGCCGGGAAACGCCGCGCTCGCACAGCCCGGCCCCGCCGCCATGAACATGCCGAATATGCCGCAAATGGCCGCCGTCACAGTCGCGCCGGAGATCTCCTTGCCCTACGGCTTTCCTCGACCCGGCCTTTACCGCATCTTCATCCAGGTCAAGCGCTCCGGCCGCATCGATACCGCATTTTTCGACGCCCCAGTAAACTAGCCCAGTAAACTAAGAAGTGTACTGAGAAGCGCCTCTTCGTCTCGTTGTCCTCGCCCGTCCCGTTGCCTTGAGCATCAAAACCGAGCTGGCCTCATATGCCCTCGCCAATTGAAGACTACGCCCTCATCGGCGATTGCCAGACCGCCGCCCTCGTCGCCCGCGATGGCTCGCTCGATTGGCTTTGCTTTCCGCGTTTCGATTCCGACGCCTGCTTCGCCGCGCTTCTAGGGAACGCCCAGAACGGCCGCTGGCAATTGGCGCCCCTCGGGCCCGCGAGAGCGATCCGCCGCTATCGTCCCGGAACGCTCATCCTCGAAACCGAGTTCCTCACCGATACTGGATCCGCCACGCTGGTCGACTTCATGCCGGTGCGAAAGGGCCATTCCGAAGAGCAGCACCCACGAGTTTTACGTATCCTCCACTGCACCCGCGGCAGCGTCCAGATGGGCATGGACCTGGTCATCCGCTTCGACTACGGCCGTACCATCCCGTGGGTCACGCGCCAGCCCGACGGCGCTCTGGTCGCCATTGGCGGTCCGCATCTGCTCGCCTTTCGGACCGATGTTCCCATCCGCGGCGAAGATCTGCGCACCGTAAGCGATTTCACTCTTCGTGAGGGCCATACCGCGCGGTTCGAGCTCGCTTATGGAAGCTCGTTCCTTCCCGCGCCCCCGCCCACGGACATCGAAGCATCCCTCCGCAAAACAGAAGAGTGGTGGAGCGCTTGGATCTCCCGCTGCACGTACCACGGCCGTTGGGCCGACGTCGTCAAGCGCTCCCTGATTACCCTGAAAGCCCTAACGTATGAGCCCACCGGCGGCATCGCCGCCGCTGTATCCACCTCCTTGCCCGAGCAGCCGGGCGGCACGCGCAATTGGGACTACCGTTTTTGCTGGCTGCGGGATGCCACCTTCACCCTTCTCGCGTTAATGCATGCCGGCTACAGCGAAGAGGCCCACCGCTGGCGCGACTGGCTCTTGCGCAGTGTGGCGGGAAGTGCGGATCAGATTCAGGTGCTCTACGGCTTTGCCGGCGAGCGTCAATTGCTGGAATGGGAGGTGCCTTGGCTGACCGGCTATGAAGGCGCCGCCCCAGTGCGCGTGGGCAACGCCGCCAGCAAGCAATTCCAGATGGATGTCTTCGGAGAAATCGCGGACGTCCTATATCACACCCCGATGCAACACACACCACCCAACGTCGAGGAAGACGGCACGGTGTTTCATTTCGATCTTCAGACTTCCCTGCTGGAGCACCTTCAGAAGATTTGGCGCCGTGCCGATCACGGCATCTGGGAAGTCCGCGGCCCGCAAAGGCACTTCACCCACTCCAAGGTCATGGCTTGGGTCGCCTTCGATCGCGCCATCCGCAGCAGCGAGAGGCTGCACTTGCAGGCTCCCCTTGACGAATGGCGCGCCGCCCGCCAGCAGATCCACGACGACGTCTGCCGTCACGCATTCGATCCGGAACTCGGCAGCTTCGTACAGTCCTACGGATCGAAGGAGATGGACGCCAGCCTCCTCTTCATCCCTCTCGTCGGCTTTCTGCCTGCATCCGATCCGCGCGTTGAGGGCACGGTCCGCCAGATCGAAAAGCAGCTGATGCGCGATGGCTTCGTCCTGCGCTATGAGACGCACCGGTTCGACGACGGTTTGCCGCCCGGCGAAGGAGTCTTTCTCGCCTGCACCTTCTGGCTCGCCGACACCTACAAGCTCATGGGACGAGACGCCGAAGCCGAGCAGCTCTTGGAACGATTACTGCCGCTTCAAAACGACGTCGGCTTGCTCTCCGAGGAATATCATCTCCAGGAAAAACGCCTCGTGGGCAATTTTCCCCAGGCTTTCTCGCATGTCGCTCTAGTCAATACAATCATCAACCTCAATACGGAGCATGGTCCCGCGCGACAGCGCTCTTCCCGTAACGACCACGGCGCCCACAATCACACTGAAAGTTCTGAGCCAACGAACGTTAAAAAGTAATCGGCGGGCTCGCGCGTGAACTTAACGGAAGCTTTCGGCCTGGCAGCGCAGGCTTAACGATCGAGGATCTGTGTTGGGATGCACCCTTCGGTTCCAAGGGTGCGGCTTTTGACGTTACTTCAATTCTCTTACTTATGTGGCTTATGTGCGTATTCCGGTCAAGAGGGGACAAGGTCAACTCGGGACGACCGGGACGACCTGTTCCCTCCTGCCGGTATGAATCACTAGCTCACCTGCTGTGTCTCCGTTCAAATGCTTCTCACATGATTAACGACGGTGGCGCCTACATCCTTCGCGCCCACGCCAACGTCAATCACTACATCCTTCGCCCCGATCACACCGTACCTCACTCCGCGCGCCGGGACCTTCGCCACTGTTTTCGCGCCGTCGAATGTCTTCTGCATTACCGTCTTCGATGCAGTTCCCACTCGGGCGATTGGGGCCGGAATGGCGCTCGCGGTAACGCTACATATCGCTAAAACGAGCCCCATCCAGAGCCAATTTCGTACCTGGCATTTCCAATCCATGCCCTCCTCCTCCCTGCGGCGCAAGGACTGGGTCCCTGGTCCGCAGGCTCTCTTGAAGTCAGCCGGGTCATCGGCGCCGGCCGAACGCTTACTCCTGAACCTCTGTCTGCAGCACTACGCGGTTGGATGGCGCTCTGGGATGCGCATCGTTTTCAGCGGTCACTAACACCTTGAACTTTGACGCTGAGGTAGTCATCTTCAGTTCGCCTTTTTCGTTGTCGCCCACTCGCAGAACGCCCTGATTTTGTGGCGACCCGTCTTGCGGTTCTATCCACACGACGTACTCATTGGCCGGGGGGCTGAGCAGCGTCGGTCGCGCCAGATGATCCACGGTGATGCCTACATTCGTGTTTGAGCCCGTCTTATCTGCTTTAGCCTCAACGGTTCCCGTGGCTCCTGGCGTAAGGGTTGTCGCCTGGAACGTGTATACCTTAGCCCATGCTGATGCCCCGATCGCCAGCACGGCGAGGGCGGCTAAGGCCAGCACATACTGTGTCTTGCGTTTCATTTTTGAAGCCTCCTAAAATCCGTTCTTTGGTCTATCCGCTCTTCGGGAATTCCTCACCATCCTCCAGAGCAAGGCGCTGGAGAAACTCCACACCTCTCATCATCGGGCTTTCGACTCATAGGGAAATACGCGATGTGTAGTAGCGAAGCCGGAAGACCCTGGTAAATTGCGCGGCGCAAATCGTCAAGCCCTCGCGCGCGCTCGCGGTGGCCTTTTGGGGTATCCCTCTGCTGGCTGCCAGAGTCCAATAGGCGGACTTCTAGGGAGTGTTCACATGCGCAAGATGGCTCGTTTGAGAAATTTCGGTCGCGTATTTCTCCTTTTCTTCTTCCCTGTTCTGCTCGCCTCCAGCGTCTTCGCTCAGGGGTTCGATCCGCGGATCTCTTTCCTGCTGGGCGCCTCGCTTCCCAGTGGATCGAGAACATTCGTGGTCGGTCCCAACGTCTTCGACACGCAGTTTCAGAACGGCGCTAAGCTCGGCCTGCGCGGCGCCGTCAATATCCGCGAACACTGGGGCGTGGAAGCAACCTATAGCTTCAGCGCCGACGGTTTGCAGATCACTCAAGTCGCTCCGGCCACGGTGCAGAATTTCGGAGTTCACATCGACGAATTCACCGGCAACGCCCTCTTCTTCTTCACCGGCCACGAAAGGTTTCTTCGCCCCTTTTTGACCGTCGGTCTTGGCGGCAGCCACTTCAGTCCTACGGACAACGCCAAGCTCATGGCCGCAACGAACTTCCTCGGCCAGCGCGCGGTCATCACCGGCTCGAGCGAATTCGACTTCAACTTCGGCGCGGGAATCGAAGCCAGACCTTGGGATCACTTCGGCGTCCGCGTCGATCTCCGCGATCATGTCACTGGGTTTCCGAGCTTTGGATTGCCGCAGAATGCCACAAGCCCCAACGCGCCTTTCTTTCCGGTTTCGGGACGCGTGCAGGATGTGGAGCTTACTGCGGGATTTGTCTACCACTTCTTGGGCAAATAGCGGCCACGTCGGCCACGTCGGCCACGTCGGAAGGAAGCGCCGCTCCCAAAATAACAAGCGGGACGCACAGCCTACGCTGCGCGTCCCGCTTGGGACCGCGTTGTTCCCCTAAAGCGTTACCTCCCCTGGGGGATGAACCCTCTCACCTTACCCAAGGCTTATCGGAACAGTCCCGTATGCCCCAATGAGTACCGACCCGGCTGCGGGTACACGCACACGCCGTGCGGCCCCTTGCCCACTGGAATTCGCGCCAGCAGCTTTCCGCTTTCGGTGTCGAACGCGTAGACCTCCGCGTTGTAGCGGCCGGAAATCCACAGAACTTTCCCGTCCGCTGAAATGCCGCCCATATCCGGGCTGCCTCCATTCGGTATCACCCACTTGCCGACAATCTGCCGTGTGGCGATATCGACCACGGAGATGCTTCCCTCGCCTCGATTGGAGACGTAGAGAAGCTTGGAATCCCGGCTCACCAGGATGCCGTGCGTGCCCTTCCCGGTTTGCAAGAATCCGATTTGCTTGAAGCGCTCCGGATCGATTTCAAACACGCCGTTGGCCATCATGTCCGCCACGAAGAAAACCTTGCCGTCGGGCGATGTCCGCACGTCTTGCGGCATGTCGTGCGCCCCCAGTTCCATGGTCGCCAGAATTTTTCGCGAAGCCGTATCGATCTTCAGCAGCTGCCCGTCGAATTCGCAACTGACGATGAAGTAGCTCCCATCCGCGGAGTAATCCAGATGGTTCACGCCCTTGCACGGCACCTTCAGCGAATAGATCAACTTCATGGTTTGCGCGTCGCGAAAATCCAATCGGTGCAGAGCCTCAGCCACTACAATGGCTTCCTTGCCGTCCGGAGTGAAGTAGAGGTTATAGGGATCCGCAACGGGAACCGAGTCGCCCTTCTTCGCCGTTGCGGGATCGATCTTGGTCAGGGCGTTGCCCTCATCGTCGAGCACCCATAGCGTTTGCAAATCGTAAGAGGGAACGATGTGCTGCGGCAGCTTGCCCACGCTGAAATGGTCGACCACCTTGAAGGTCGCCGGGTCGATAACGTCCACAGTCGCGCTCTCCGAATTGGGCACGTAAACGCGCGATGGGAAATTCTTCACTTTCGGACTCAGTTGGTTGGGCCGGTCCGCGGCGTAAATATCTACATCGGCAGTGGGTACTGCCGCCGGCGAAGCAACGCCCGCGCGCGGTTCAGGCCGGGACTTCGCGGCAACGACCGCCGCCAGAAAAATCACAACAACCAAGCTTGCACGTGCTAACCGCATATTCGTCACGCCTCGTTCAAAAGCTATTTTTGGGTTGCGGCCCTTGCTGCCGCCTTCGGAAATTGTAAGTCATAAAACGGCAAATCAAATGTCCCTCGTGCGTATCATTCACAGGCCTGCTACCTATCGTTACCGGGCCTCCTTTCCCGCCTCAAATGAGGGTAGAATGCGAGAAAGAGGCCTGCCATGACGAAAATATCCCTTAAGCGAGCGTTCTTTGCCATGGGCACCGGCGGCACGCTGCTGGTGAGCGACGACGGATCGAACTCCGTCTGGCGCATCACTTACTCCGGTCACCCCGGCAGCAACTAAAGTTAAAGCGTGAACAAACACCTCATTCCGGAAGCCAGAACGCAGAGTTTGCGTCGCCTTGCCCTCTCCGCGGTGGCGTTCGCTATCGCCCTCACTTTTGTCGCAGTGGCGCCCGCGCAAGCTCCGGCCCTCGCCAAGGCAGACGCCGCACGCTATCTCGACACCATCAAGACTCTGGCCGCTCCGGATATGGAAGGCCGCGGCGCCGGCACCAAAGGCATCGACCTCGCGGCGCATCTCCTCGAGCAGCGCTATCAGGGCCTCGGCCTCGATCCCGCCGGAACCCAAGGATTCTTCCAGCCCTTCACCGTGACCACCGGCGCGCGCCTCACCGCGAATAACGGCCTGACCGAAGAGATCGGCGGCAAACATCGCGCGCTGAAACTGAACGACGACTTCGTTCCCTTCAGCTTTTCCTCGTCGGGTGAAGTTACAGGCCGGCTCGTCTTCGCCGGCTATGGCGCCTCCGCCGACGAATTCGGCTACGACGATTACTCCGGCCTCGACGTGCGGGGCAAGATCGTCGTCCTGCTTCGATACGAGCCCAGCGGCTTCGCCACGAAAAGCGGAAATCAGGGGCTCACCCGCCATGCGGCCCTCATTACCAAGGCGATCAACGCGCGTAACCATGGCGCCAGCGCCGTGGTCATCGTGAACGGCAAACTCGGCGACGCCGAGGAGGATTTGCTGACGCGCTTCGGCAGCGTGAGCGGACCGGAAAACGCCGGCATTCTTTTGGTGCAAGTAAAGAACAACGCAGCGCAAGACTGGTTCGCCGCCGCGGGCAAATCGCTCGCCGGCGCGCAAAGCCAGATCAACGCAGGCACCAAGCCCCAATCCTTTGCCTTTCCCGAAAGCGTGTCCGTAACCCTCGACGTGCACGTCGAAACCGTCCGCGCCACCGTAAGCAACGTCCTGGCCTATCTCCCCGGCGAAACCGACGAATACGTCATCGTTGGCGCGCACTACGATCATCTCGGTTACGGCAATGCCGATTCGCTGGCCCCTTCGCAAATCGGCCAGATCCATCCCGGCGCCGACGACAACGCCTCCGGCACCGCCGGTGTGCTCGAACTGGCGCGCCTGTTCGCGCCCTACAAAGGAAAGCTCCGCGCGGAATCCTCTTTGAATCTTTCGCCGGCGAGGAGCTTGGTCTGCTGGGCTCGGCCCATTGGACGCAGCAGCCCACGCGTCCCCTCGACCAAGCCGTGGCCATGGTCAATATGGATATGATCGGCCGCATCAAGGACGAAAAGGTCTATGTCGGCGGCGTGGGCACTGGCTCGACGTTTCAAACCATCCTCGCTGCCGCGCAAAAAGATGCGCCATTTCATTTCGAGTACTCGCCGGGCGGATACGCCGCGAGCGACCACACGTCCTTCGTCGCCCGCAAAATCCCGGTGCTTTTCTTCTTCTCCGGATTACATTCCGATTACCATAAGCCGTCAGACACCTGGGACAAGATCAATGCGCCGGACGCCGCGCGGCTTCTCGACTTCATCGCCGTGGTAATCGAGCGTCTCGATACCGCTGCCGAGCGTCCCAAATTCATCACCGTCGCGGCGGACGACCCGCACAGCGGCGTCACCGGCAACGGCGGTGGCGGTGGTTATGGCCCGTGGTTCGGCTCCATTCCCGATTTCGGGCAATCGGAAAACGGAGTGCGCTTCAGCGACGTCCAGCCCGGCTCGCCCGCCGCGAAAGCGGGGTTGAAAGCCGGCGACGTGCTGGTGGATTTCGCCGGCAAAGCCATCCACAATCTCTACGATTTCACGGACGCGTTGCGCGCCAGCAAGGTCGGCGAAGTCGTCAACGTCACCGTCCTTCGCGACGGCAAACCGCTGAAAGCTTCCGTCAAACTAGAACAGCGCCGCTGAGCAGCGCTCGATCTCGCTCGACCTCTCCAGCGCTCACCAAGCAGCGGCTTTCCGCTTCTCCGTTTCGTCCCACCATTGGCACGCCCGAGCGTACTCCTCCGGCGTATTCATATTGGCAAGCACATTCCCGTCAGGATCGAGCGCTCGCCACTCCGCTTCCGGTATTCGAGCCACGCGCAGATCGCGCAAAGCTTCACTCACCTTGCGCACGTCGCGACTGAGCGCCTCGGCCAGAACCTGCGCGCATTCCTTCCGATATACGCCCGCGAGAGGCTCGACGCCGCCCGCTCGCTCCGGCACCACCGCCTGCGCCCCCGATACCTGCGACGCGCTGGCGCGCCCGAGCAGCCATTCGAGCCATGCCGTGGTGATGTAAGGCAGATCGCAGGCCAGCACCAGATTCCAGGAGCATTGCGCCGCGCTCAGCGCCGTGACGATGCCGCCGAGAGGTCCGTAGCTCGATTCGCCGGAAGCTGCTCGCGCCGGCAGGCGATCCGGAATCGCGGCCAGGCCCACGGACTCGAATCGTTCTGGAGGCCCGATCACCGTTACTGCGGAGACGAGCGGTTCCACGGCTCGAGCGATACGCAGCACCAGCGGCAGGCCCGCGAGTTCCAGCCAGGCTTTGTCTCTGCCCATTCGCGAACTTCGGCCGCCGGCGAGGATGAATGCCGCCGCGTCGGGATATTTTTTGGCGCTCATGTAATCATCGAGGGAAGAGCTAAGCCGCTAGAAAAGCAGCTTTAATGCCAACTGAATCTCGCGCGCCGGCGTGGCCGTTGCGGTGATCAGGCCTGCCGAGGCGCTTATCGCGCC
Organism: uncultured Acidobacteriota bacterium; assembly: GCA_963703785.1. GTDB lineage: Bacteria > Acidobacteriota > Terriglobia > Acidiferrales > UBA7541 > Palsa-189. The sequence goes on from CAVPFR010000044.1 coordinate 41,677, forward strand.
GCTCGAAAATACGGTCGTGTTTGGGACGCCATAGTTCGAGCGGTTGAGGGTATTGAAAGCCTCGGCCCTGAATTGCAGCGTTTGCCTCTCCGATAGCGCGATATTTTTGAAAAGCGAGAGGTCCAGGTCCGCCAATCCCGGCCCCGTGAGCACTCCTCTTCCCACGTTACCGTAGGTGCCCGGCGCCGGCAGAATAAAAGCTTGGGGATTGAACCAGTGATTCGGATTTCCCAGGATCACGGGACCGCTGAAATTCGGATTCCACGAGGGCCGGTCTGGATTTCTGGTGTCTCCATCGCCCGAAATGTTCGTGCCAAGCAGCGGCGTGAGAGGAAAGCCGCTGAGCAGCGTGGCGATTCCGTTCAGTTGCCAGCCATTCACCAGCTTGCCTTTGAGCCCGCTGAGCGTATTCAGCCAGGCTTTGCCTTGGCCGAAGGGCAGCTCGTACATGGCGGAAATGCTGGCTTGGCTCGAGACATTCAGGGCCGACAGCCCCCAATCGCGGCTGATGTGGTTTCGATCGAGGATCATCTGCGGCTGATTATTGGCCTGGGCGCCGGTGAGGGCCGAGTTGTCGTCCAGATTCTTCGACCAAGTGTAATTGCCACGAAGTTGCAGGCCCCGATTCAGCCGGCGGAGCACGTCGATTTCGAGAGCGTTGTAGCTGCTGTTGCCTTCGGTATACCAGAAGAATCCGGCGCCCAGATCGGGGTTCGGCCTGCTGGCAACGACGGGGATGTATTGCGCGCCTTGCGCCACCAAACCCCTCGCCGCGTTGATGCCTCCGGACGCACAGCCGCCCGGCGCGGCGCAAATCTGCGCGGGAACATCATTGGGATCGATGCTGACGAGCCCATGATATCCGTGCGAGCCCGCATATCCGACGCGTAGAACCGTTTGCGGATCGAGCTGCTGCTCGATGGTCAAGTGCCATTCCTCGACGGTGGGAGTTTGCGCGTCGGCCTGCACTCCCTGAGGCGCGAAGATCGTGCAGTTGGTTGTCACTTGCGGAGTGCAGGAGGGTGCGGGAGGCACTCCGGCGATGACCGGGAGAACAGAAGCGAGAGGACGATTGCTGTACGAGACAGCGCCGTTCGCGGAAGGCAAAGAGTTCAACAGGAAGGCCAGATCGTCGATGAGCGAGTAGTAGGTGCCGAAGCCGGCGCGCACTGCCGTTTTGCCGTTTCCGAAGATGTCCCAGGCCAGGCTCAGCCGTGGGCCAAGCAAGTGCTTGGCGTTGTTTTGGGTGAAAACGGAATTGCCAACAATCGGATTGGTGGCCAGAATTCCCGAAGCATTGGTGACGTAATTGGCGGCGCGGCCGAACTCTTCGTTCCAGCCGGTGGTGAATTCATAGCGCAGGCCGGCCTCGAGCGTCAAATTGGGCCGCAGCTTGATGGCGTCTTCCACATACCAGGCGCCCAGCAGGCTTCTCCAGCCCAACTCGCTGGCGCTAGGCACCACTTGAAACGAGCTGACCGTCCCTTGCAAAAAGGTTTGCAGGCTTGTGAACGTCACCTGGCCCAGCTGGCGCGAGGCGGAATCCTCGTTGTCCTGGAGCGGCTGCAACCAAACGCCAAAGCTGATTCGATGGCCGCGCTTTACGAGCTGAAAATCGTCGGCAAACGTGAAGAGATTGCGGCGATTCCAGACGCCGGCGGCGTTATTTGGGCCGGCTGAAGTGATGCTGGATGTGCCGGTGGTGGTCACGCCTCCGTTGATGACGATTCCGCCGGGACCCTCGCCAGTGACAAAAGAGAGGCTGGGCGGAAACGAGGCCAGCAGCGACGAGTTCAGATTGAATCCGGCGCGCGAGAAGCCGGCGCGAAACGTGTTCAGCATCTGGGGCGAAAAGATATGCGTCTCGTCGATGCTGGCTATCTGCATGCGCAACGTCGTAAAGGAGGCAAACAGGGGATCGGCCAGGGGAATCAGGCTGGTGCCGTCGTCGACGGTGTACGCGCCGAAAGCGTGTCTCGATTGCCAACTTGTAATCGGTTCTGCGGTGCCGAAATCTTCGCGGATGGATTGGTTGGGATTGTTGAAGGAGAAAGCCGTGCCGCTGGGGAGGCCGTTGGCCAGGAGTTCCGGGCCATTGGGAGCGGGCCACAAAGCCATATACGGCAGCATGGCGGGGTTCGGCGTGAAGACGCCTGTGATCGCATTGGGCGGCAAAATGCCCAGGCGCGCATTGGCGTCCGGGACGATCGCGACATTGGCGACGGCCATCGACTGGCGGAAACCTTCGTAATTGCCAAACAGAAACCAGCGATCTTTCGCGATAGGGCCCACCCAGCGCCGCGCCAAATTGGTTCTGTTGGTAAGGAGAGACCGCGGAGCCTTGCGTGAACGGGTTGCGCGCATCGAGCGCGCTATTGCGGAGAAACTCGAATAGCGTGCCGTGCAGCTCGTTCGTGCCGGAGCGGGTGACCACGCTCACCTGCGCGCCCGCTCGCTTGCCGTATTCGGCCGAGTAGGCGTCTGTGAGCACGTTGAATTCGCGCACGGCGTCGATTCCCAGGAGATAGCCGCTGGTGCCTCCCGGCGTGATGGCCAGTTGGCTGGAGCCGGTGTACTCGATGCCATTGAGCAAAAACAGATTCTCGCTGGTGCGCCGGCCTGCCACCGAAAACGTATTCCCGTTGCTGGTGCTGGTATTCGGGCTTTTCAAGGCGCTGTAGTTGATCGTTCCGGGATTCAGGGCGATCAGAATGTCGAAGCTCCGGCCGTTCAGCGGCAAATCCTTTACTTCGCGCTCGCTCACAAGGCCCGAGACAGCGGCGTTGGTTGCATTCACGACGGGAACATCTTCGGAAACGGTGACTTGCTGAAGATACTCTCCGACCTCGATCCGTACATTCACCACAGCTTCTTCGCCCACGACCAGATTGATGCCTGTGCGCACCGCGGACCTGAAGCCCGTTTTCTGCACGGTAAGTTCCAGCGGACCGACGAGGCACCGAGAGCACCCGATAATCCCCGGCATGGTCAGTGGTCGCGGACCGAGTTGCTCCCGTCTCGAGACTCTTCACGGTTACCGTGGCGGCGCCCACTCCCGCGCCGGAGGCGTCCTCCACTTGGCCCGAAACCGCCGCGGAAACTTGAGCGGATGCGGAAGTGGGGGCGAGAAGAATGGCAGCCGCGGCAATGGTGCATACAGAGGGCAACAGCGCTCGTGCAAGGCGCATGATCAGCGTAACCGGCAGGTTTCCGTAAGTGCTGATTCTGCGTGAGTTAGGTCCGGGAAGGGCGTCGAATGGCACGCGAATTGCGCCGTGGGGGGGTACCCCCCTATTTTTTTGCAAAGAGTGTGATTCTAAAGGAGTTCCGGCGTCAATTTTGCAAGAGTATGATTCCACGGGAGTTTTGGCTATTGCGCTACAAGAGTATGATTCTACAGTGTTTAGTTTTGACTCTCGGACCAAAGAAGTTTGGGGCTCCTGCAAAGGAGCGCCCAGTTCCAAAAATGCGCCCAATGAGAGAGACGCACTCGAATCTAGGAAGCGCGATTTAAACACGGATGGTCCGCGTGCGTCAGACGCTGCGCTGCGAATTGCGAGCATGTTCTATTTTACATCGCGCGTAAAGCGGCACTTGCAGGAAAGTCGCCCAGCCGAAGAGAGATCCTCTCTCGCGCTGCTCGCTCGGGACGAGCATCCTGACCGGATGCTCGTTTTACATCGCGAGTAAATAGCGATTGAAAGACGCTTAAAAGGGAAGAAAGATAATTGCCAACGGGTGAGCACGCGCTCGCAAGTTCAGTGCGGGAGTTTTCGACGGCGGCGAGAGCGCGACTATGCTAATTTGACGTGCTTATGACGAAGCGTATTGGCGTGCTGCTGAGCGGGCGCGGTTCTAACTTTGAGGCGCTCGCCGAGAGCGTTCGAGCCGGCCGCATTCCCGAAGCGGAAATCTCCATCGTGATCAGCAATCGCGAGGACGCGCCGGGGCTTCTGCGGGCGACGGAGCGGGGCATTGCCGCGCGCGCGATTCCGTCGAAAGGGCTGCAACGGGAAGCCTACGACCGGCTGGTGGTTGCGGCGCTAAACGAGGCACGGGTCGACCTGGTGTGCCTGGCCGGATTCATGCGGCTCCTCTCGCCCTATTTCGTGGCGGCGTTTGCGGGCCGAATCCTGAATATCCATCCCTCGCTGCTGCCCTCCTTTCCGGGACTCGAGGCACAGCGGCAAGCGCTCGACTACGGCGTGCAGTTCAGCGGCTGCACCGTGCATCTGGTGGACGAAAATCTGGACGCGGGCCCCATCGTGGCGCAGGCGATCGTTCCGGTAAAACCTGGCGATACGGAAGAGACGCTGGCCGCACGCATTCTGAGCGAGGAGCACCGCATTTATACGGAGGCGGTGCGCCTGGTGCTTTCGGGCAAGTTCCGCATTGAAGGCCGGCGCGTGCTGCCGGCGACGGAGCCGGCGGCGAAGGAAGATCGGGAGGAACGGCTGGCCGGGCGCGCCAAACGAGGCTGAAAGCGCCGCGAATCTTTTTTAGCTAGCGAAGGTTTTACCTTACGAAGGCTCTATCGCCAGGTCCCATTTCATGACCATGCCGCAAACATTTCGCCCCGTAGACGAACAGCTCGCTGCGCTGCGTAAGGGCGCCGCCGAAGTTATTCGCGAGGAAGAGTTGCGCGCAAAGCTGGAGCGCTCGCGAGCGTCCGGCAAGCCCCTGCGCGTGAAATTGGGGGTCGATCCCACGGCCCCGGACCTGCACCTCGGCCACACCGTGGTGCTGCGGAAGCTGAAGCATTTTCAGGACGAAGGGCACACAGCGATTTTTCTGGTGGGGGATTTCACGGCGATGGTCGGCGATCCTACCGGGCAATCCGAAACGCGTCCGCCGCTCACGCGCGAGCAGGTGCGGGCCAATGCGCAGACGTATCTCGAGCAGGTCTACAAGATCCTCGACCGGGAACGCACCGAGGTGCGTTACAACAGCGAATGGCTGGGCAATTTCAGCGGCATGGAGATCGTGCGGCTCTGCGGGCATTACCGGCTCGCCCGCATGCTCGAACGCGAGGACTTCCGCTCGCGCCTGAGCAATAACCAGCCGATTTCCGTTCACGAATTGCTCTACCCCTTGTTTCAGGCCTACGACTCGGTGGCGCTGAAGTCGGACGTGGAGTTGGGCGCAACCGAGCAGAAGTTCAATCTCCTGGTCGGCCGCGATATTCAGCGCGAATACGGACAGGAGTCGCAAGTGGCGCTGACCATGCCCATCCTGGTGGGCACCGACGGGCAGCGCAAAATGTCCAAGAGCCTGGGCAATTACGTGGGCATCACCGAAACACCCACGCAGATGTTTGGCAAGGTCATGTCCATCTCGGACGAACTGATGTGGTCCTACTACGAACTGGTGACGGATTTCACGCCGGCAGTGATCGTGCGACTGAAGGAAGAGGTGCGCACGGGCGTGCTGCATCCCATGGACGCGAAGATGCAGCTGGCGCACAACATCATCGCGGGCTTTCACGGCGAGGAGGCGGCGCGGAAAGCGTCGGACGAATTCCGGCGAGTCTTCCGCGAACGCCAGGCGCCCGACGAGGCTCCGATTCGCAAAGTGCCGCGCGGCGAGCCCAAGCGGCTTGCGATGCTGCTTGTGGAATTGGCGCTCGTGGCGTCGCGCAGCGAGGCCGAGAGGCTGATGAAGCAGGGCGGTGTGGAGATCGATGGAGAGCGCGCGGCGGATGTGAAAAAGGAGCTGGACCTATCGAAGGCGGGGGGGTTCCTGCTGCGCGCGGGCAAAAAGAAGTTCGTCCGCGTGGTGATCGAATGAGCGCGGCGGAAAAAGCAGATCCCTCGTTCCACCACCCCAGCACGTGCAAGAACGGCACGCGCTGGGGACCCCGGTTACGCTCGGGATGACAACGTTGAGGTTTATGCTTGTTCAGTGGGCACGCGGTAGATTCGGTCAAAGATCACGAAAAGAATAGCCAGAATTACGAAATCGAAGATGCTGCCTTCGGGGCCGACCGTGCCGCCCGTCAGCCAGGCGGGGCCGTGAAACGACGACGAGAGCAGATGGCCAGGCATGACGATGCCGCTATCGGGCACCGAGTAGATGTACGTCTCGCAGTAGTCCCAGGCGGCATGAAATCCGATGGCGAACCAGAGCGTTCCCGTGCGGCGCAGCGTGAAGCAGAACAACATGCCGATGACGAAGACGCTCAGCGCTCCGACGGGACCTTCGCCGGGATTGCGCAAATGCACGGCGCCGAATAAGAACGAGAGCAGCACGGCGGCGGGCCAGAAACGCATGCCCGAGCTGAGCGTGAATAGCAAGTAGCCGCGAAAGAAAAACTCCTCGTAGACTCCCACCAGCAAAAAGACCGCAGCCCATTCGAGGGCGTAGCGCACAAGAGCGGCGAGAGGAAGATCAATCGCGCCGAAAGAGTAGCCGCCCAGCGCGTGGATGAGAAAAATCATGGCGCTCATGGCGGCGACTCCCCAAACGGCACCGATCCAGAAATGTTTGCCAAATGCCTGGGCCAAGGGCATGCCGTAGTCGCCGAAAGGGCGGCGCTCGAGGCGCGCGAGGAACATGGCCGCGAGAATCGCGCAGACCACGGCCAAGGCCTCCTGCGAACCGAGCACGCGCGGCGTGATCGGCCCCGGTTGTCCCAACGAGAAATGCAGGAGCCTCGCGGCATTTGCCGCCAGGGTCATGAGGAGGAAGAAGAGGGCAACGTAGAGCGCGGCGCGCCAGCCCGCACGCACTCCATTGGGACCGATGAACATCGGTTCGAGCAGAAATGGGCGCGGGTGGGACGGCGGCGGCCGGGGAGCGCCGTCGAGACCCGAGGGAGCGGATTCGGAGCCGTTCATGGAATCAAGACCTCAGGGACGGCGCTCGGCGAGGCGCGCGAGCCGGTCTAGATAGTCGCGGTTGCGGCGCGCCAGCGCGTGGCGCGTGAGCAGCCAATCGAGCGCGCGGCCGATGCGTCCCGGCACTTCGTACTCGTTCGTAAAATGAATGATCGTCTGGGCGCCGGCGCCATTTTCCACCGGCTCCAATTCCCAGCGTTCTTTGCCGCGCACGCCGTAGGAGTCTTCAAATTGCCACTCGAAGAGACGTCCTCTATCGAATGCGGTGACCACGGCCGAATGGGAAAAGGTTCTGTTGGCCATGCTGGCGGAGATGCGCACCGTGGAGCCGGCGCGGAATTCCGATCCGCACCCCTGCGTTTCAAACGACGTGCGCATCTCCGGGCCATACCAATAGGGCATGCGCTGGGGAACGAAAAAGACGAAGACATCCTGCGGCGGAACGGCGACTCTGCGCGTCAGGACAATTCTCCTCATGATTTGGCGTCCGCGTGAATGGGCATGGGTCAGGCGTGTAGGGCCTTTGCCAATGTATCACGGAGAATTCCGCATGCGCCGCCGCACCAGGGGCCGGCGCGTCCGTCACTCAGGAACTATTTCACGAAAGCGGGCGATTGGCCTTTATCCCAGGGATCGTAGATCTGCGCGAAGAGGATGCGTTCGTCGAGCGTGGGATGATCGTAGAACCAGATTTTCACGGCCTCGGAGGGGGAGGGTTCGGACAGATCGATTTCGCCCAAGATCTGGAAGCTCCGCGCAGCGACTTGCGGTGCGTCCGGCACGATGCCGTGCACCACTTCGAGCCCGTACTGATCGGCCTGATGCTCGAGGTGACGGCTGTACGCGTTGTCGATGGGAGTGAAAACCAAATTGAAAAGCAGCAGAGCGAGAATGAGCACTGGCAGGGAGGCCCAATCATCCACGCCACGAATCTTCCATGCCGCGCCGAATCGCGACAGTGCCCAATGCAGCGCATGAAAACCGGCGAAGAGAGCGGCGAACAAAACGCCCGCGGTGAAAATAATGCCGTTGCGGATGTGGTGCAGAACGTAATGGCCCATCTCATGGCCGAAGACAAAAAGAATTTCCGGAGGGGTCATTCGCGCGATGGTGGTATCCCAGACGACCACGCGCTGTGAGGCGCCGAGGCCGGTGACGTAGGCGTTCACCTCGTTGAGCTTGGAGCTGGCATTCATCAGGAACATGCGGCTCTCGGGAATATTCTGCCCGGCGCGCTGGACCACTCGTTCGAGTTGGGCGGCGAGCTGCGGATCGGCGTCCGCGAGCGGCGTAAAACGGAAGAAAAGCGGCTCCAGCAGCAGCGGCTCGACAAAGATGAGAAAGATCAGGATGGGCAACGAGCACAGCCATGCGTAGAACCACCAGCGGCGCGCGCTGCGCCGCACCAATGCATAGAAGAGCCATAGGAGAACGACGGCCAGGACCAGGGCAACGGCGCCTCCCTTGACGGCGTCGGCGAACCAGGAGCCCCATCCCTGAACCGATTGTCCGTAATAGCGCGCCAGCGAATGGCCGGCCGCCGCGGAAGGCAAGGTGAAAAGCCAGAGCAGAATCAGGAAGGGCACGCCAAAAATGACCGCCTGCAGGGATCGCTTCAAAGAGATGCGCTCGGCCACATTTCGCAGGCGCGGCGCCACGGCCAGTTGCAGCATAAGCAGCAATCCCGCGATGCTGAAAAGAAGATCGAGGAAATAGAGCTGGCGGCGCAAGTGCGCGTAAGCGATGGCCCGCCGTTCTTCTCTGGGAGCGAGCTTATAGGGCGTGGGCTGCCGGGCTGCCGGCGCGGGGGACTGTACTTCTTGGCCGCCTGCCTGGAAAGAGGCGGGCGCGCTTCGAGCCAACCAGCCGGAGGATGCGGCGGACGCCGGAACGGACCCCGCGAAGGGCACCGCCAAGAAAAGCACGGCGGCAATTGCGCTCAGGCGCGCGATGGCGATCAATGACTTCACAATAAAGTTGAGATGAGGCGCCGGGCCCGCGGGTTATCGGCTTTGACTACGATTACCGGGCGATTATCGGGCCGGTTGCGCCGGGCGCGGCTCGGAGGAAGATGGCACGATGTCCTTGATGCGCAAATAGGTGACCATGCTTCCGTAGACTTCGTTGTTGTGCGCCACGTTCAACATCAAGAGACCGAATCGCGGATTGTGAGTTTGGCGGCCATTTTCCTGGGTAACGTCGACGATCTCCATGCCGGAGGCATCGGTCAGCGAGGAGTAAGCGCCGTCGCAGTACGCGAAGGCGTCGTTCAGCGCCTTCAGGAACTCCGCTTTCGTGTTCAGCTTTTCGAGATTCGCGCCGGCATTGGGATTTTTCTCATTCTTGGCTTGCGAACACCACAGAAAGTTGTAATCGGCGATGTGCCCGAGTTGCTGGCCGAAGGTGCGCACCTCCTGCTGCGTTCCGGGACGCATGCCGTAATTTTCTTCGGGCATCTTCTCGGCGGACTTCACGATGTTATTGCGATTGCCCATGTATGTGTTGCGCAGCCAGGTGGAGAGCGGATTGGGATTCGCGGCGGCCGCCGGGCGGTCCTGGGCGGCAGCGGGAATCGCCAGAATCGATCCGAGTAGGGCCAAAACAAAAAGCCTGCTCATAACACTTCCTCCCTAGAACTTAATTCCCTATGAGTTGATTGACTCGCGCTCGCGAGCCGTTGGAACCTACACGTTTATACCACAAGGGGAGAACAAGTCTCGCGTTCGGCGAGGTGCTTGGGGCGAGCACGATCGGGCACGATTTCCACAGGTTCGGAACTGACCCACTACTTATAGTAGCTTTGTTCTTGACGCCACAATCACCTCAGCGCAAAATCCAGCCACTCTGTTCCGGTGCGTGCCAGCGACGCGCCAGGGAGGCACCGTGCGCTACTTGCCAGGATGGACCGTGCAGTGCATTAATCCGGAATGCCAGGCCCGCGGCCATTGGCTGCGCGCGGACTCCGCGCCGGAGGACCATTGCAGCAACTGCGGCGAGCTCCTGCGCAACGTGCCCCCGCCGTTGGCTTCCCGGCTCAGGCTGCGTCCGCGGCCGCTGACCGTCTACCGGCCCGGGCGCGCTCGCTAGATAGTCTCGCTAGTCCGGCCGCGGCGGACGTTATCGCCTCAATCTGGCGTCAAGGCAGCTACATGGCCCGCGCTGATCCGTCTCCAAATTTTTCAACAACGCTTTTCCCACGCGGTTCAATCTAGCGTGCTGAATCCGCTGCTGCCAGCCTTCATTCACGTCTCATCGGAGATGGTTATGATTCTCAATTCGGCGCGTTTGTTTCCGGCAGTACGCGGCTCGCGGCGGGCATAAAAGAAAGAGCGGCCGGTGGGGGCCCGGCCGCTCGTGGCATGGGGTTTTTGGAAGGAACTATGTAAGACGCGACTCGCGGCGGCAGCCGAACTAGCCGGCTCAGGAACCTCGCCGATAAGGGCAGGTTATCGAGAGTTCCGTCCTACCGCACATCACGTCGAACACGGGCACAGTTTGCCTGTGGTGCCGTTTCCGGTCCATGGCCCAGCGGTTCCATCGCTGCGGTACTTCCGTACTTAACCGCTAACTATCACAAACTAAATAAGTAACGTGCAGCGCGCGGCGGATTGAGTAAAATCGGGGCGTGGAGAAGAAGAGCCCAGCGTGCGACAAGGGCAGTCGGGCCACGATCATGGCCCAACTGCAGGAGATCACGCGCGATCTTTTGCGCGAACTGGGGAATACCTCGGCCATTGAGGGCGTGCGCGGCCCCGCCCGCCTGGACGAGGAGCTCGGCTTGGAAAGCATCGAGCGCGTGGAACTGCTGTCGCGCCTGAATCGCGTCTTGGGAACAAGCCTGCCGGAAAGCGCCATCGCCGAAGCTCGAACTCTCGACGACATCGTCACCGCCATAGCTGGTTCACCCGGAACCGAAGCGGGCAGCGCGGCCGACGTGGCCCCCGCCGAACCCCTCCGCGGAACGGAGCGGACTTCAGCCGCCACTGCATCGGCTACGGAACAGGCAGCCAGGTCAAGCGCGGGGCTGATAGGGACCGCGATCGAGACCGTCTACGGAATCTATGCCGCAGGCCTATTTATCGTCTGGCTCGTGCTTGCGTGGCTGTTGTTGAAGGTTATGCCGCCCGGGCAGCCCGCGGCGCGAATGACTTCCGCCGCGCTGCGCACTTACTTCAGGCTCGTCGGGCGCCGCATCGTTCTGATCGGCCGCGAGAATATCGAGGCGCACGGCGCGTCGATCTACGTGAGCAATCATACGAGCTATAGCGACGTTCTGGTGGTGATGGCCTTCTTCGGGACGAACTATCACTTCGTGGCGAAGAGCGAAATCAACGACATGCCCTTCATCGGCTCGTTCCTGCGCAAGATCGGCCATTTCTCGTTCGAACGGGGAAAGATCCGGGCGCGGTCGCGCCAGGTGGAACAGATGGAAAAGAGCCTCCTGCGCGGCGAATCCGTATTCGTATTTGCGGAGGGCACTTTTACCGCCGAACCCGGAGTGCGTCCTTTTCAGCTGGGGGCGTTCCGCGCGTCCGTCAAAACGGGAAAGCCAATCGTACCGGTGGCGCTGAGGGGCGCCCGCGAATTCCTTCGCGACGGCACCTTCCTGCCCAAACCTCGAGACATTACCCTGACGGTTTCTCCGGCTCTTTTCCCTGCGTCCGACAGAGCTGGCCGCGAATGGGCCGAAGTTTTGCGGCTGCGGGATGAGACCCGCCGGATCGTCTCCGGCCATGCCGGGGAGCCCCTGGTGAATGCGACCGCCACCGGGCCCCGGGAGAGCGCGGGAAAAGTCTCCTAATTCCTTGCGGCGCAGTGAATTAAGCGAAGTTGAAACAAAAAGAGGCCCGACTGCATCAATTTTCCGCAAGCCGGCATCTATAGGGTTGGCAAATTCATAAAAAGGACCTCAGCCATGAACCGTCATATTCAAACAGAAGAGATTGTAGGAGTTCGATACACCGGATGGGCCGCCCTGAACCGCGATCCGCAGGAAGATCTGGTCGAGTTTCTCTGCCCGCACTGTAGTCATAAGGGAGAGAAGCCGGCGAAACGGGAACGAGCGGAATATCACTTCACCGATGGGTTCCTGCAGGACACGCAGGGCGAGTCGGCCACCTGCAAGAACTGCCGCCGGCCTCTGCACGTAGCGCCCGTCGTGCTGGTGCACGACCGGGACGAAAAGCGCCGCTTCGAGGCCATGTTTGCCGACGTCGAAGAGACGGTCGCGGCGGCCAGCTAAAGAAAACGGCCGGATCGTTATCACGACCCGGCCGTGGTTGCGGCCAGACGCTACTGGCCTAGCGGATATAAATTCCCACGTCGAAGCGATTGTGGTCCCAGTCCGCGTGGTGATCGCGGCACCACTTGCGCGCATTCTCGAGCCTGTCGCGATCGCGTTCGACTCTCGGATTATGCTCGCCGAAACGGGCCGCATCATGATCCAGCCTTGCCCGGGCGTCTTCCAGACGCTTATGGCAGTCGTTGGCCCTATCACGGTCCGCGAGGGCCGGGAGGGCCGCCGAGCTCAAGAGCAGGCCTCCGCCAAGAGCGGCGGTCAGGATCACTCGGCTGAGAAATTGCTTTCCTGGCATGATTCACCTCCTAGGTGACAAAACGCCGCCACGAGCTGGCGTGACGGAACGCGGTTGCCCGCTTTCAGTACATCATCTCAATGGTTTGATGCCCTTAGCTGTCGGCGGGCCGGAAACGGGGGTAGGATGATCGCTGCACGCGCGACGTGGTTATATCCCTTGGCCTATTCGCAAAAAAGGGTATCCCCTATTCGTAGAAGAGCGTATCGGGGGCCATCTGGAACTCCTCCAACCCGCCGCGGATGCGCTCGAAAGCCTCGTCCACGCTATCGGCAAATTGCAGAAGGTTATATTCGCGGCGGTTGATGGTTCCCCAGTTGAGCATTTCGCGCCAATCGATCACCCGATTCCAATAGCGGCGCCCATAAATCAAGATGAGGTTGCGGCGCTGCAGCTTGCCGGTTTGCATCAGAGTGAGTATCTCCCAAAGCTCATCCATGGTCCCGAAACCGCCGGGAAAGACGATGAGGGCCTTGGCCAGCTGTGCGAACCACAGCTTGCGCATGAAGAAATAGTGAAACTGAAAATTCAGGCCCGGGCTGATATACGGATTAGGCCATTGCTCGTGGGGAAGTTCGATGCTCAAACCGACGCTCTTTCCCCCAGCCTCCGCTGCGCCGCGATTGGCCGCTTCCATGATGCCGGGGCCACCGCCGGAGCAGATGACGAAGCGACGTGGGTGCTCGCCGAGGGTGAGCGACCAGGCGGTGATACGGCGGGCCAGTTCGCGGGCCTCCTCATAGTAGCGAGACATGGAGAGTGCGGCGCGCGCATCCCGCAGAGCCAGACGCCGGCGCGCGGTTGGCTTTCCGCGAAGCTCCTTCAGGCGGCGAAGACGGGCGAGGGCGCGGTCGCGCCCAACAATGCGGGCCGATCCAAACATCACGATGGTGTCTCCAACCTCCTCCCGCCGCAGCCGGACCAGGGGATCGATGTATTCCGTGAGAATGCGCACCGGCCGGGCGGCAACGCTCTCCATGAAGAGAGCATCGCGGTAGGCGGGCTGCTGCGGCTTTTGGTTACGGCGAGCCATGAATCCTCCCTATATAGATGAGGCATCATTCTACGTAAGGCGTGAAGGCCAATCCAACATGAGCGACTCCGCAAGCGTCCAATCTAGTAAACTTGTACCGGGCACGGGGCCGAGCGCAATCGAGTGGAGGCACGAGATGAAGGCTACCGCAGAAGTTCGGAAGATGCGATTTTCGACCGCACTGCTGGTCGCGCTGGCCCTTGTGGGCGCGAGCCCCGCGCGAGCCCAATCCACCTCGGGGCCGATCCCGGAGCAGCCAGGCCCGACGCTCCGGAGCGCGCCTCGACAGCAGCAGGGAAAAGCGCCCGACCAATCCATCCGCGTACGCGTGAACCTGGTGAACGCGCCCGTGGTGGTGCGGGACGCCAAGGGCGAGCTGGTGCTGGACCTGGAGGAGAATAACTTCCGCATCTTCGACAACGGCGTGCAGCAAAAGATCGATGGCTTCGACGTGGGCGGCGCGCCGCTTTCCGTGGTGATCGTGATGGAAACCAGTTCCCGCATCCAGGCCCTGCTTCCGGCGGTTCGGCGCACCGGAATCCTTTTCACCGAGACCGTAATCGGCGAAAACGGAGACGCGGCGGTAATCGGCTACGACGACGAAGTAAGACACCTGCAAGATTTCACCAGCGATCACGACGCTATCGAAAAGGCCGTGTCGAACCTTAAGCCGGGGTCATCGGGAACGCGGCTCTACGACGCGCTTTCAGCCGCCGTGACGATGCTGCAAAGCCGGCCGGATGCGCGGCGCCGCGTGATCATCACGGTGGCGGAAGCGCTGGACGGCGGGAGCGAGACGAAGCTGGGAGAGATCCTGCGAGACGCCCAGCTCGCCAACATCACCATCTATTCGGTGGGGCTCTCTTCCACGGCCGCGCAAGCCCGCGGGGAGCAGAAGAACGGCGGGACGCCATCGGCTACGCCGCCGGGTGTGTTCGGCGCGCCGGGCATACCCGGGACGCCGCAAACGCCGACCACGGAAGCGCAGCGTAACAGCGGCGTGGATATCCTGTCGCTGGCAACGTGGATCGTGCAGCACGCGGAAACAGTGGTGAAGGAAAAGCCTCTGGAAGTGGCCACCGCGGCCACCGGCGGCCTTTACGAATCCACGGTCAAGGATGACTCGATCGAAAAGGCCATCGACAATATCGGCGGCGAGCTGCACGCCGAGTACACCATCAGCTACCGACCCACCACAATGAGCTCAGGCGGATACCACGAAATCCGCGTGCAGGTGATCGATGCCCGCGGGCTGACCGTGCGTTCGCGGCCGGGATACTACGTCGGCGGGCCCGGCGCGTAAGCACCCCAAGGCGCGCAAAACCGGCGCGCCCTGGGAACCCCGCGTAACGCTCAGGACTTTTCGGGCTCGCCTTCTTCTTCGCTCCGTCCTTCGCGTTCCCGTCCTTGACATTCGGCGCCGCGCCGGCGGCGCCGTTCGCACCGTTTACTTCCTCCTCGAGAATGGCCGCGGCCGCGGCGATCTTATCCTGCTCCTCGAGCCGCAGCAGGCGCACTCCCTGGGTGGAACGGCCGGCCTCGCGAATCTCATTCGAGTGCACGCGGATGATCTTCCCGAATTCCGTGATGATCATGACGTCGGAATCCTCGCTGACCTGCAGCGTGGCGACCACGGAGCCGTTGCGGTCGGTGGTCTTCAGGTTGATCACGCCCTTTCCGCCGCGCGAGGTGATGCGGTATTCGGCCAGCGGCGTGCGCTTGCCGTAGCCCTTTTCGGATATGGTCAGCATCAGGGACGTGAGCGAGTCCTTGATGACCTCGTTTTCCAGTTCGTCGAGGTTGTGCGTATCCTTGCCGGACTCCTTGCGCAGAATCTCGTAGTCCGGCTGCACCGCGTCCATGCTGACGACGTAGTCGTCCTTCCCCAGATCCATGCCGTTGACGCCGCCGGCGTTGCGGCCCATGGCGCGAACTTCCGATTCGCGGAAGAGGATGGCCTGCCCTTCGTGGCTGGCGAGAAAGATCATTTGCTTGCCGTCGGTGAGCTTCACGCCGATCAATTCGTCCTTGGGCTCCAGATTGATGGCAATAATTCCGGAGGGCCGCGGATTGCTGAACTCGGCCAGCTCGGTCTTCTTCACCGTGCCTTTACGCGTGGCGAAAAAGACGTAGCGGCCGGCCTCTTCCAGATTGCGCGAGGGAACCATGGCCGTGAGGTGCTCGTCTTCCTGGAACTTCACCAGGCTGCTGATGGCCCGGCCGCGCGTGGCCGCGGCAGCCTCGGGAAGTTCGTACACCTTCAGCCAGTAGACCCGGCCCTTGGAGCTGAAGAGGAGAATGTAGCTGTGCGCCGAGGCGACGAAGAGATGCTCGACGAAGTCTTCCTCGCGGGTGCGCGCGCCGATGCGGCCCTTTCCGCCGCGGGACTGATGGCGGTAGACGTCCACCGAGGTGCGCTTGATATACCCGGCGTGGCTGATGGTGATGGCCATGTCGGTATCGGCGATCAGGTCCTCGACCTTGATTTCATCGACGGCGTCGACGATTTGCGTGCGGCGTGCGTCTCCGAATTGCTTCTGGACGTCGCGCAGCTCGGTGACGATCACCTGCTTCAGCTTCTTCTCGCTGGAGAGGATTTCCCTCAAGTCGGCGATCTTCACGCGGAGTTCGGCCAGCTCTTTCAGGATGTCGTCGATGGAGAGCCGCGTCAAACGGTGTAATTGCAGTTCCAGGATGGCGTCGATCTGTATGTAGCTCAGGCCCGCCAAGTCGCCGGAAATTCCGTATCTCTTGGCGTCGAGCTTCACGCCCTTGAGCGTTTCCGTGCGTTCTCCGCGGCCTGTGAGTATCTCCACGGCCTTATTTCCGAAGTAGGCGAACAAATTCTCGCGCGCGTTGGCCCGGCTGGAAGAACCACGAACAATCTTGATGACGTTGTCCAGGTGGTCCACGGCGATCTGATAGCCGAGCAAAATGTGCTCGCGCTCTTCCGCCTTGCGCAGGTCGTAGCGCGTGCGGCGGATCACCACTTCGCGGCGGTGTTCCAGGAAGAGCCGCAGCAGCTCGAGCAGGCCCATCTCGCGGGGCTGGCCGCCGGTAATGGCCAGCATGATCATGCCGAACGATTCCTGCATCTGCGTGAGCTTGTAGAGGTGGTTGAGGACGAGCTGGGACTCCGCGTCGCGCTTGACCTCGATCACCACGCGCATGCCGTCGCGATCGGATTCGTCGCGCACGTCGGAGATGCCCTCGATCTTTTTGCTCTGCACGAGATCGGCGATGCGCTCGACCAGGCGCGCTTTATTGACTTGGTAGGGAATTTCCGTGACCACGATGTTCTCGCGGTCCTTGCCCACCTGCTCGATGGAGGCCTTGGCGCGCATGATGAAGCTGCCGCGCCCGCCCTTGTAGGCCTGCTCGATGCCATCGCGGCCGGCGATGTATCCGCCCGTGGGCAAATCCGGGCCGGGCACGAGCTTCATCACTTCCTTGAGCGTGACGTCCGGCTTCTCCACCATGAGCACCGTGGCGTCGATAATCTCCTTGAGGTTGTGCGGAGGAATATTCGTGGCCATGCCCACGGCGATTCCGCTGGCGCCATTGACCAGCAGGTTGGGAACCCGCGTGGGGAGCACGACAGGCTCGTGCTCGGTCTCGTCAAAATTGGGAGTGAAGTCGACCGTTTCGCTTTTCGATATCCGCCAGCAGCTCTTCGCTGATGCGCGCCAGGCGCGCCTCGGTATAACGCATGGCCGCCGGCGGATCGCCGTCGACCGAGCCGAAATTGCCCTGGCCGTCCACCAGCGGGTAGCGCATGTTAAAGGGCTGCGCCATGCGCACCAGCGCGTCATAAACCGGCGCGTCGCCGTGCGGATGGAAGTTGCCGAGAACTTCGCCGCAGATCTTGGCGCATTTGCGGTAGCCCCGCGACGAGGCCAGGCCCAGCTCGTTCATGCCGAAAAGAATGCGCCGGTGCACCGGCTTGAGGCCGTCGCGCACGTCGGGCAAGGCGCGTCCGATGATCACGCTCATGGCGTAGTCGAGATAGGACTTCTTCATCTCGGCTTCGATATCCACCGGAATTAAGATTGGCCGACGATTTTTCCTCTGGCATTCCTTTGGCTTCCTTTCTGCGTTCCCTTAAAGCAAAGTACGTTGAACGGAGCTAATGTTTCCCGCCGGCGCGTTCGAGCGCATAGGTTTTCACGGCTTCGAAAGCGGATGCGGCGTCTTCGAAAGCGCTGAGCGGCGAAATGCATCTCGAGCTCGCGCGAGAAGCGCCTCGCGCTCCTCATCGTTTGCCAGCGAGACGGCTACGCCGTGCTGATGGTCTGGAGTGCGCGTCTCCACGACGCGAAATTTCGAGCACACGAAACCCCGCAATCCGGGGGTCGTCTGCCAGCTCAGCTGATGAGTCATTGCGCCGCACCAGCAACCATTCGCACCGGGGATCTCTCCTCCGTTTTGTGGGCCGCGGCTTTCGCCGCGACATTACTCCGCAAATTTTGTCGAACTCGCTTCCGCGGACATCCTCAGATATCCAGGTTCTGCACGTCGAGAGCGTTTTCTTCGATGAATTTGCGGCGCTCCTCGACGTTTTCGCCCATCAGCGTGGTGAACATCTTCTCCGCCTCGACCACGTCTTCGAGCTTCACCTTCAGCAGCGTGCGCGTCTCGGCGTTCATGGTGGTGGCCCAGAGCTGGTCGGGATTCATTTCGCCCAAGCCCTTGAAGCGCGTGATGGTGAAATCCTTCTTGCGCGTCTTCGAGCACAAAAGCCAGCACCTGCGGAGGCATTTTCCTTGTTCACCTTGTCGCCGTTGCGCGAGACCGTGAACGGCGGCTTATCCGCGGCGGCGATGGCCCGGCTCAGAATCCGCAGCCGCTTGCACGTCGGGCATCGAGGCCAGCGCCCAATTGATGCGCGCCGAATGGCCCGAGCCATTTCTCAGAACCAACTCATGCAGGCTGTGCTCCTCGTCGTAGACGATCTTGGCTTCCATTTTGATCTTGGCCTTTTCGATGGCCTTGAGCAGCTTTTCCAGCGGTTTCTTATCCTCGAAGTCCGCTTTCTTTTCGAGATCGCTGGAGGCCACTAGATCCACCAGGGCCGCGATCCCGCAACCGCCGCAGCAGCTTGACGGCGATCTGATCGTATTCCTGCACGTTGAGCAGGAACGTGGTGAGCGCGGCGCCCTCCAGCGGGACACCCTCTTTGGCTTTGACGACGTGGTCTTCGGTGGCCCGCCGCATCAGCTCGTGAGAAAACTCGCGCTCGTCGCGGATGTAGCGGTCGGTCTTGCCGCGCTTCACGCGATAGAGCGGCGGCTGCGCGATGTACACGTGCCCGCGCTCCATCAGCTCCTTCATGTGCCGGAAGAAAAAGGTCAGCAGCAGCGTGCGGATGTGGCTGCCGTCGACGTCCGCATCGGTCATCAGAATGATTTTGTGGTAGCGCAGCTTGGCTGGCGTCGAAATCGTCTTTGCCGATGCCGGTTCCGAGCGCGGTGATGATGGCGCGGATTTCCTCGTGACCAAGCATCTTGTCGTAGCGGGCCTTTTCGACGTTCAGGATTTTGCCCTTGAGCGGCAGAATGGCCTGATAGCGGCGGTCGCGGCCCTGCTTGGCCGAGCCGCCGGCGGATTCGCCCTCGACGATGAAGAATTCGCAGCGGGCGGGATCGCGCTCCTGGCAATCGGCCAGTTTGCCGGGCAAACCGCCGGAATCCATGGCCGATTTGCGGCGCGTGAGCTCGCGGGCCTTGCGGGCCGCTTCGCGCGCGCGCGCGGCGTCTATGCACTTCCCGATGATGCGGCGGGCCACGGTGGTGTGCTTGTCGAAATAATCGCCCAGGCTGCTCGTTGACGAGCTGCTCGACCTGGCCCTTGATATCGCTATTGAGCTTGCCTTTGGTCTGCCCTTCGAACTGGGGCTGCGGCAGCTTCACGGAAACCACGGCGACCAAGCCTTCGCGCACGTCGTCTCCGGTGATGGTGGCTTCGTCTTTCTGCTCCTTGAGCATGCCCGAGGAGCTGGCGAAATTATTGATCGAGCGCGTCAGCGCGGAGCGGAAACCCTGAAAGGTGCGTGCCGCCATCGACCGTATTGATCGTGTTGGCGAAGGCAAAAATGTTTTCGGCGTAACTGTCGTTATATTGCAGCGCGATTTCCACTTCCACATTGTCGCGCTTGCCTTCGATGTAAATCGGAGAATCGTGCAGCGTCTGCTTGCCGCTGTTGAGATGCTTGACGAATTCCGCGATGCCGCCGGTGAAGCGAAACTCGTGGATTTGTCGCTGCGCTCGTCCTGCAGCGTGATTTTCGGCCCTTATTCAGAAAAGCCAGCTCGCGCAGGCGCTGCGCCAGGATGTCGTAGCTGTACGCGTACTTTATCGAAGATGCTGGGATCGGCATGAAAAGTGATCTTCGTGCCCGTCTTGCGGGTCTTGCCGGTGACCTCAGCTTCGATTTGGGAATGCCGCACCCGTACGACTGCTCCCAGACTTCGCCGTCGCGCCAGATCTCCAACTCCAGCCAATCGGAGAGCGCGTTGACCACCGAAACGCCCACGCCGTGAAGGCCGCCTGAAACTTTGTACGTCTCGCTATCGAATTTTCCGCCGGCGTGCAGGACGGTCATCACCACTTCGGCCGCGGGTTTCTTTTCCGTCGCGTGCATATCCACGGGGATGCCGCGGCCGTTGTCGGTCACGGTGACGCTGTTATCGTCATGGACGACGACATTAATTTCGTCGCAATAGCCGGCCATGGCTTCGTCCACGGAGTTGTCCACCACCTCCCAAACGAGGTGGTGCAAACCCGTCTCGCTGGTCGAGCCGATGTACATGGCCGGACGCTTGCGCACCGCCTCGAGGCCGCCCAACACCTTGATCGAGGTCGCGTCGTACCGATGGCCGGCGGCTTTGCCGGTCACCGCCTCTTTTTCACCCATATTGTGTGCGTCTCCTGACTAACCGTGGAGGGGAAGGCTGCCGCAGAACGGTTTCCCGCCTCAAGTGCATCGCTGGCTTTCGCTTCGCGAACCAGAGGCGCTTCTGCTCCATCCCGTCCGGATTTTCGTCTTGCGAAAGCGGACGCGGCGAAGACTGTGTTTTACCCCAGTCGTGCCCGCTCGTTCTGGCGCGAACGAGAAAACGCGGGCGCAAATCGGGGCCGAAATGCCGTTCCGGAGGACCCAAAAACTTGTGTGAATACCGAAAGTGATTCTACGCTATCTGAGGGCTTTTCTCAAGGGCTTGTCGTATTATTTCAACAGGTTAAGCCATTGTTATTCAATGGTTTACGATCAATGCAGGCGGGCGCCGCCGCCATCGCAGGTTCCTAAAGCGAAGCTCCAAATCGGCGCCCGAAATTTCGTGTTAGCGCGTTACAACTGCTAGATGCGCATGGGCATGATGATGTAGCGATAGCGGTACTTATCGTCCGCGAGGGGAACCATTTGGCCGGGAGACTGCTCGTCTTTCAGTTCCACGCTGATGGGACCTTCCGGAGCGGCGGCGAGAAAGTCGATAATGTACTGGCCGTTAAAGCCGATGGAAATCGGCTCGCCCTTGTAGTCGTTCTCGATATTCTCGGTCGCCTCGCCATATTCGGGACTCGACGCGGAAAGTTCCACGCCTTCCTGATTGGCCGACAGTCTCAGAGCATGGTTGCGCTGATCGGCAAGTTGCGAGACGCGCCGCACGGCATCGTTGAATTCGCCGCGCGCCAAAATAATCTTTTTGCCGTTGTCGCGCGGCAGAACCGCTTCGTAATTGGGGAACTGGCCGGTGAGAATGCGCGAGATCAGCAGGCGCGACTCCACGCGGAAGAAAAGATGGCTATCGTCGCGCGCAAATTCGATTTGGCCGTTCTCGCCCGCCTCGCCGGCAAGCCGCTGAATTTCGGCCATTGCCTTCTTGGGGATCAACGGCTTGGTCTCGTTCGATAGGCCCGCGAAGGAGTGATCGGTCTCCGCCAAGGCCAGACGGTGGCCGTCTGTGGCCACCATGGCGATGGAGTCCGGTTTCAGCGTGAGTTGAGCGCCGTTCAACGTGTAACGAGACTCCTCCATGGAAATCGCGAAGGCCGTTCTGGCAATCAGCACGGAAAGAATTCCCGCCGGTATCGTGACCAGCGGATGAGGGAAGGCCGGAATCGCCGGAAAATTATCCTTGGCCATGCCCACCATCTTGTAGTTCCGCCGGTCGGAGGTGATCTGCACCCAATGATTTTCGAGCAGCCGGAAACGAATCTCGCCTTCCGGCAGCAGGCGCACCAGTTCCAGCAGCTTTTTCGCGGGAATGGTCCCCGCGCCTTCCTTTTTCACTTTCGCTTCGCAGGAAGTGCGCAGGCTGAGCTCGAGGTCCGTGGCCGTCAGCGTGACACGATTGCCCTTCGCCTCGCACAGCAGGTGCGAAAGGATGGGAATGGTCGTCTTTCGCTCGACGACTCCCTGCGTCAGATTCAACTCCTGGAGCAGGTCAAACTTTTTTACCGTGAATTCCATCTACGATTTCCTCCGCTGGGCCCCACGGATTCAAACCGGCTACTCTACCCTGTTTTACAGAAGGGATAAAGATAGTAGTAGTAGCCGACGAGAAAGAAACGTGGATATCGTCGCAAGGAGCGTCGTTTTATCGCGATAGCCTGTGGACGAAAGCGCGCGAATCGCACGCATCCGGTGGAAATCGCGGGTCGACACTCGCCGCCAGCCGAAAGCATGCACAGGCACAGTCAAGCGCGCACAGCATTTTGCACAGGGTTTCCTCGCGCAGTCGAGGCAAGCAGACGCCCCGGATTGGCACACGCGGGCGCGCGCAGTGGTACCGTCAGCGACCGCGACTGCGAAATTCCGTACTGCTTTTGTTCCGTTAGCCGAGCGTATCGAGCAAGCGGCTGATGGTGCGGTTCAGATCCTTG
The DNA here is from genome assembly GCA_963703785.1 of uncultured Acidobacteriota bacterium. Classification (GTDB taxonomy): domain Bacteria; phylum Acidobacteriota; class Terriglobia; order Acidiferrales; family UBA7541; genus Palsa-189. The sequence continues at coordinate 64,023 of CAVPFR010000044.1, forward strand.
TCAGTACGGCGCATGGTTTCGATTTTATTGATGGAGTGCAGGACAGTGGTGTGGTGTTTGCCGCCAAATTGCTTCCCGATTTCCGGCAGCGAAGCCGTGGTGAGCTGCTTCACGATGTACATGGCAATCTGGCGCGGGAAGGAGATGGCTTTCGCATTCGAGCGCACCTTCAGGTCCTGATCGCGCAGCCCGAACTGCTCGCCTACGCGCTTTTGGATTAGCTCGATGGTGACCTTCTTCTCCTGGGTGGCGATGATATTGCGCAAGGCTTGCTGCGCCGTCCCAAGGTTTACAGGCGCGCCCGTCAGCGAAGCGTAAGCGACCAGCCGCGTGAGCGCCCCTTCCAATTCGCGCACGTTGGATTTGATCGAGCGCGCGATGAACTCCGCCACATCGTCGGCCAGCGCGAAGTGCTCCGATTCGGCCTTCTTCTGAAGGATAGCGATCTTCGTCTCCAGATCCGGCGGCTGGATATCGGCGATCAAGCCCCATTCAAACCGCGAACGCAGGCGCTCTTCGATGGCGGCGATCTCCTTGGGCGGGCAATCGGAGGAGAGCACAATCTGCTTTTGCAGATCGTGCAAGGCGTTGAAGGTGTGAAAGAACTCCTCCTGAGTGCGCTCCTTGCCGGCGATGAACTCGATATCGTCCACCAGCAGCACATCCACCGAGCGGTAGCGGTCCCGGAAGGTGATCATGCGGTCGAAGCGCAGCGAGTTGATCACCTCATTGGTGAACTTCTCGGCGCTGATGTAGGTAAGCCGCAGGCCCGGGTTGCGCGCTTTCACCATATGACCGATGGCCTGCATCAGGTGAGTTTTGCCCATGCCCACGCCGCCATAGAGGTAAAGGGGGTTGTAAGCCTTGGAGGGCGCTTCGGCCACGGCGCGAGCGGCGGCATGTGCAAACTGGTTCGAGCCGCCGACGACAAACGAATCGAACGTGTACCGCTGGTTGAGCTGATGCTCCACGCCATCGAAATCCAGGCGCGCCTGCTTGGTGGGTCCCAGCGCGGCGGGCGCGGTAGCCGGTTCCGGCTCGTTGCAGACGAAGTTGAGTTGCACGTCCGGCATGCCCACTTCCACCAGCACGGCTTGCAGCAGCTCGCCGTAAGTTTCCGTAAGGCGCTTGCGGAATGGCCGCGAAGGGACGCGAACGACGACCGTGCCGTTATCGGCGCCCTCCTGCTTGGTGGGCATAAACCAGGTGGCAAAGCTATGCGGGTTCACCCGCCGTTCCATGTGCTGCAGAATCTTTTCCCACGAGTTCATGTGTTGTTGGAACCTCGAAGACAAAAGGCGCAGTATTTCCACAGCGTGTGGAAATACTGTGGAAATACCGCCACGGCGGCTAACCACCCCATCTTGGATATTTTGAGCCTAGGGTCCTGGCCTAACTCTTCCCCTGCTTTTAGCGCCGGCGTCGCGAAGGGGCTGGGGTGTTGCAAGAACGCTTCACGTTGTGGCGCGGACGAGGTCCGATTGTCCACGAAAGGTGCTCGGCGCGGCAAGGAAAAAATCGCGGAGGATACAGGGAACGCTGCACAGGAGATGCACAGGATTTCCACAGACGCGAAATTCGCGCTCGCAGCATCGCAAAAGATGCTCGCGTGGAATTTCGTGCGCGTCCGCATAAAAAATTCGGCGCCGCTCAAGTGCAAGGCGAGTCGAGTGTTAACCTTCGAGCCGATAGCGCCGCCGGGCGATGGATACCGCGCGTCCGCTGAGCGAATCCACTTCGATGAACACGGCGTTCATCTGGATATCGCCCGTGGCCACCTCGAAGCGCGCGGGTAGCCCATCGAGAAACCGCTTGATGATCGCGCCCTTTTCCATGCCGATCACCGAATCGTGCGGCCCGGTCATCCCTACGTCGGTGATGTAGGCCGTGCCGTTGGGCAGAATCCGTTCGTCCGCGGTGGGCACGTGCGTGTGCGTTCCAACCACGGCCGAGACGCGCCCGTCGAGATGCCAGCCCATGGCCTGCTTTTCGCTGGTCGCTTCGGCGTGTATGTCCACGAGGATCACTTTGGTTTCCGGGTCCAAGCTGGCCAGTTCGCGATCCGCGGTGCTGAAAGGGTCTTCGTTCGAGGCCATGAAGATGCGCCCTTGCAGGCAAAGCACGGCGTAGGGTATGCCCTGGCGGGATGTGCCGCGGAAGAGCCCTCTTCCGGGGCTAGCGGCGGGAAAATTCGCCGGCCGCAGCAGGCGCGGCTCGCGCGGGATGAAATCCAGAATCTCCTTGCGGTCCCAGATGTGGTTTCCGCCGGAGAGGACTTCGATTCCGATGGAGAGCAGTTCTTCGGTGAGCCGTGGGGTAATGCCGAAACCCGAAGCGGAGTTCTCGCCGTTGGCGATCACCAGATCGGCTTGTTCATTGGCGATGATGTCTTCCAGGCGCTCGACCACGATTCGACGGCCGGGCGCACCCACAATGTCCCCAATGAATAAAATCCGCATGAAATAAGTTGGTGGAAATGGAGCGGTCCACTTCGCCGTGTGGAGCTAGATCCTGAACCTCTGTATAAGGTGGGTGCCCAGCGTCGGCCTTAAGGCTTTCCCGGAACCGGGACGTGCCCGGCTGCGGGCCATGCGCACAGGCCGCCTGACCCGGGCTCCCTAGAGATCCAGCATTGGTTCAAAAGATCTTCGCGCCAAGCACGCGCGTCGCAGGCCTACTCCACATACATTCTAACGGGCCGGGGGCGAGCGTCAAACCGAATTCCCCAAAGAGGGTTTCGTGTGCTAGACCGCCCCGAACTAAGTTCCCCGCCGCAAACACGCATCCAGTCCGATGGAGAAGCTTTGTGCGGGGGTTCACGCGGATTGTTGAAGGGCGCGGTCGATCAGCTTCAGGCAACGTTCCGTCGTCTCGCGCAGCGACTCCGTATTCTGCTCGCGGCTTTGCCGCAGCGCGTGCAGCTCGTCGGCGATGGAGAGCGCCGCCAACACAGCCACCTTTACCGAATCCACGGCGCCGGTGCCGCGGGCGATCTGGCGCATGCGCACATCGACGTATTTGGCCAACTGCTGGAGATAATCGGGATCGAGCTCTCCGGCGACGTTGTAAAGCTGGTCGTAAATTTCGACTTTCATGCCTGCGGGCCTCCGGGCGAAAAGAGCGGCTTGGCTGGGGCGGCGCTATTGTCCGATAGCGGGACGGCCTGAGCAAGAGGCCTGAGCAAGCTGGATGACGACTCGCGCCGGAAATAGGGCGGGCCGCCCGTCGCGGCCTTGCGGTGCCGGCTCGCTCACTTCGTAAGCGTAATCTCGAATCCGATGGGCGTTTCCTGTATTTCCGAGTTGTTGAATCCGCTTTGGGAAATAAATTCGCCGAACTGCTGTTTGGTGTAGGCGCGCCGGATCAACATCAGCCGGAACGTCCACTTCATCATGAAGGCGTCCAGGCGCCCGAACTTCAACCCGCCGATGTAGTCGTCCAGCGCCTTCTTGTTCACGTCCTTGCGCAGGTCGATCACCACAGCCCGGCCGCCCGGCTTCAGCACGCGCCGCATTTCGCGAAGCGCTCCCACAGGATCGGCGAAATTTTTGAAGGCGGCGCGGCAGAGCAGGAAATCAAAGCTGGCTTCGGCAAACGGCATTTGCGAAGCGTTTCCTTCCCGGAAATCGACCTCGACGTGTTCCTGCTGGGCATTTCGTTTGGCGATCTCCACAAAGCTCTTGCTGATATCCAGCCCGGTGATTTCGTATTTTCCGATTTTCGCCAGCTCAATCGCAAAGAAGCCCGGACCCGGCGCAACTTCGAGCACCCTTGCGCCCGGCGCCAGGCCTTCCGCCAGCTTGCGTGCCAGCGATTTGAATTCCGGCAGATCTCTGCGCGTGGTTTTGTCGTACCAGCGGGCGACGCCGCCTTCCATTCCCATTCCCTTGTAAGCTTTGGCTTGCATTGATGTACCTCATGAAGTAAGATACTTACAGTGTAAGTTAATGGAGAAGCGTGTGTCAAACGAAAAGAGAGTTCAACAGACCGAGTCGCTGATCCGCGAAATGCGGGAGTTTATCGCCGGCGCCATCCTGAATAACCAGCGCGTCGCCGACCGCCTGGGAATCAACTACACGGACCAGCAGGTGCTGAATCTGGTCGATCTTCTGAGCGACGCCAAACCCGGAGATCTGGCGCAGCTAACCGGACTCACCACCGGCGGTATTACGATGTCGCTGGACCGCCTGGAAAAGGCGGGATACGTGCGCAGGGAGAGAAATCCGCGGGACCGGCGCAGCGTCATTATTCGCATGGCGCCGGAGCGCCGGCGCAAAATCCTCGACCAGCACCAAACTGCCAACCAGGTCATGGCCAAGATTTTTGCGGCTTATGGGGAGAAGGAGCTCGAGCTCATCCTGGATTTCTTTGGGCGCACGAACCGCGCGCGAGTGGAGCACTACAAGGCGACGTCGGACGATCGTTAGCGCCGGCTGGCGAGCCTAGGCGGCGCGCAGCGTGGCGCCCAGCTTTTGTTCCCATGCGGAAATAATTCGCGAAGAAAAGTCGCTGAGGTGCGCTTCGGTGAGCGTGGCTTCGTAGCTTTGAAACGTGACGCGCACCAAGAGCGAGAACTTTCCTTGGGGAATATGCTTGCCTCGAAAAAGATCGACGGCTTCGATGGAGACAACCTCCCTTATTCCCAGTGCCTCCACAGTTTCGCGCACGGCTGCGAAGCTCGTGCCCTCAGGAAGAATTAAAGAGAAATCGCGCTCCACGGCAGGGAAGCGCGAAATCGGCCGATATTGCCGCGCCTCGCGAGCCAGACGATAACCTTCATAAAACGGATCGAGAGCCCATTCGGCGAGAAACACGTCCTGCCGCAGCTTGAATTTCTCGGCGACACGCGGGGCCAGTTCTCCGGCACCTCCCACAACTGCGTTGCCGACGGTGACGGACCAGCGCCCGCCGTCTTCCATGCTCGCGCTGCGAAGTCCGGCGTTTGCGAGGAGTAGTTTCCCGGCGCGAGCCGGATGCTGCCAAGCAAACGTTTCGCCATTCCAGCCAAATCCGCCGGCCAGCGCGCCAATCTGGTCGAGATCGCCTTTGAGGTCGGCGAAGCCATATTCGCGTGCGTCTTCGGCCACGCCTTTTTCACGCGCCAGGCCCGTTGCGCCGATCGTCACGATGCGAATCTCCTGCGGCGCGCCATTTTGCAGCCGATAGGCGCGGCCAATTTCAAAGAGGCGCAGATCGTGCTGTCCGCGGTTCAAATTCCATGCCAGCGCGTGCGCCATGCTCACCAGGCCCGTCGAGCGCAGCAGCGCGGCATCTTCGGCGAGGGGATTGGCAACGCGAGCAGGCGTTACGTCGGCGGCCCGGAAGAGCGCGTCTTCGCCTTCGTTGACCAGAGGAATACTGACGATCTCCCGATAGCCTAGGCCGATCAGCCGCTCGCGCAGCCGGTCTTCTGCCTGAGCGTGAGGCAATCGAGCCGCCGGCTGTTCTGCGGCGTGAAAGCGCGGCGGAAATTTATCCAAGCCGTAATGCCGCGCGACCTCCTCGATCAGGTCCACCTCGCGCGAGACGTCCTGGCGCCAGGAGGGCTGCACGCACTGCCATTGGGCCAGCGGCGAATCGGGTTTGCGCTCATCGCCAATGCGATGCGGAGCAAATCCCAGCGCGCCGAGAATCGCTTCGATCTCCTCATCCGGCACATCGGCGCCCATCAGGCGCAGCAACTCCTTGCGCGAAAGCTCGATCGGCAAAGGCTCGCGGCGCGCCGGATAAACGTCCACGACGCCAGCCAGAATTTCGCCGCCTGCCAGTTCCTGAATCAGCGCGGCGCAGCGGCGCGAGGCCAGCTCGGCCATCTCCGGATCGGCCCCGCGCTCAAAGCGCGTGGACGCCTCCGATCGCAGGCCAAGCGCTTTGGAGCTGCGCCGAATGGAAATGGGGTCGAACCAGGCCGATTCGAGCAGGACGTTGGTCGTCGCGAAGCCGATTTCGCTTTCCGCGCCGCCCATGATTCCGCCGATGGCCACGGCGCGGGCCGCGTCCGCGATCACGCAGATATCCGGCGTGAGCGTTCGCTCGACGCCGTCGAGCGTGCGCATCTTTTCCCCCGCGCGCGCCCGGCGCACCACGATGCGCCGCTCCGCCCGCCGGTCCATATCGAAAGCGTGCATGGGATGGCCCAGCTCGAGCATGACGTAATTGGTGGCGTCCACGATGTTATTGATGGACGCCTGCCCCAGCGCTTCCAGGCCCTTGCGCAGCCACTCCGGCGAGGGCTGCACCTTCACGCCGCGCAACACGCGCGCCGTGTACCTGCCGCAAAGGTCGGGAGCCTCGATCTCCACGCGGGTCGCGGTGGCCGCGGTTTCGCTTGCTTCCGCCAGCTTCGGCGAGACCGGCTGCAGCCGATTTCGCCCCAGCGCCGCCACTTCGCGCGCCACGCCGTAATGGCCCAGGCAATCCGGGCGATTGATGGTGAGGTCGAGATCGAGCAGGGGGCCGGCGGGCGTCTCCGAGACGCCTTCGACGGCGATTCCCGCGAGAGACAGCCGTTCGCGCAGCTCTTGCGGCGCAAACGGAACCGAGGTGAACTCCTTCAACCAGTCGTAAAGAATTTTCATCGAGGTTCAGGACATGCGTCAGGGAAACTGCCGCAGGAAGCGCACATCGTTTTGAAAGAAGAGCTGCACGTCGTCGATCCCGTATTTGAGCTGCGAGAGCCGGTCCACGCCCAGGCCGAAGGCGTAGCCGGAGACGCGCGCCGGGTCGTAATCGACAAAGCCATAGACCGCCGGATCCACCATGCCCGCGCCGAAAAGTTCGATCCAGCCCGAGGATTTGCACAGGCGGCAGCCGCTGCCCTTGCAAACGAAGCAGGTCGCGTCCACCTCCACGGAAGGCTCGGTGAACGGAAAATAGCTCGGCCGCAGCCGCGTCTTGGCCGCGGGCCCCAGAAATTCGCGCACGAAATATTCCACCGTGCCCTTGAATTCGCGGAAGGTGATGTCGGTATCCACGGCCAAGCCTTCCACCTGATGGAACATGTAGGAGTGCGTGGCGTCGGGATTATCGCGGCGATAGACCTTCCCCGGCACGATGATGCGCACCGGCGGCTTCTGCTTTTCCATGGTGTGCACTTGCATGGGCGAGGTGTGGGTGCGCAAAAGGTGCGGCGGCGTTCCCGGCGGCAGATCGAGATAGAAAGTATCCATGGTGTCGCGCGCCGGATGGTGTTCGGGAATATTGAGCGCCTCGAAATTATAGTAAGGCGTCTCGATCTCGCTGCCTTCCACCACCGTAAAGCCCAGCGAAAGAAAGATGCGCTCGATCTCCTCGAACGTCTGCCGCACCAGATGCCGCGATCCGATCGGGCGTACCACGCCGGGCAAGGAGAGATCCACGCGCTCGCGCGCCAGCGCCGCGCTTTCCGCCGCGGCCGCCAGTGACCGCTGCAGCTCGTCGATCTGCCGCTCGATGCGTTTGCGTAAATCGTTCAGGTGCTGGCCCACGAGTGGCCGCAGTTCGGCCGGCGCCGGCTTCAGCCACTGTTCGGTGATGCGATTCAGCACGCCGGATTTGCGGCCCAGCCACGTATCGCGCAGGGCCTTCAAGGCGGCTTCGTCCGTGGCGGAAGGGCTCTCCCGGTCGAATTCGGCGCGAAGAGCGTCGAAGCGGGCGGAAAGCTGCTGGGACGTGGAGACGCCCAGCGCCGCGAGCGTTTGTCGGGTGATATCGGCTACTTCGGGCATGCGAATCGCGTGTGAGCTTACACCAAAGCGAGGCGTCCACGACGTCGTGCCGCGGCGGTCGCTTCTGCGAAAGCACACCTCATCGGAATCCCTAGGCTGAGGGCGGAGTTCCCGCCGCCTGCTTGGCCTGGGCGGCGATCTGCGCGAAGGCACCGGCGTCGCGCACGGCGAGGTCGGCAAGGATCTTGCGATCGATGTCCACGCCTCCCGCCTTCAGGCCGTGCATCAGCTGGCTATAGGAAAGTCCGTTCAAGCGCGCGGCCGCGCCGATGCGTTGAATCCACAGCCGCCGGAACTGCCTCTTGCGATTGCGGCGATCGCGATAGGAATAGCGCTCGGCGCGATTGGCGGCTTCCTGGGCCGATTGATAGAGCTTGCTCTTGGTAAGGAAGAAACCCTTGGTGCGCCGCAAATACTTTTTGCGTCGCGCGCGGCGTTTGGTTCCGCGTTTCACTCGAGCCATGTTTTTATCTCCTACGCGGAGAGCGCACGAAACGGTGGCTGATCAGCAGCGCCGCTCGGGCACGCATAAATCCGCGCACCGGCGGCGAAGCAGACGGCCCACCACGTTGTCGAGCGTCTCCACGGCGTGTTGAGGTTTGTCGCCGCAGCTCAAAGATCGAGCGCGGCAACATGGCCGCCAGTCAACAAGTCTCGATTTGACCGTGGCCCTTGGCCGGCAGGCCCGCCGTGGCGGATAACGCGCTGCCTGGCACAAAATCAGAAAATCCGAATTCTAGCCGTAAGGCAACATCCGGCGGACATGGGGAACATCCGCGGGATTGACCTTTGCCAATTTCTTCAGCCGCCGCATGCGCTTGGGCATCTTGGTGCCCATCAGATGCCTCTTGCCCGAATGCATGCGCAGTATCTTGCCGTTGGCGGTGATCTTGAATCTCTTCGCGGCGCCACGGTGCGTCTTCAGCTTGAGCTTGGGCCTTGTTTTTTTTCGGTTCGCCACAGATTGTCCTTTTCGGGTTTCGCTTTTGCGCTCGCCTGGAATGTCAGGCCGGGCTCGCGCTCGCCGTTGCCGGCGGCTTGGCCACCGCTCCGCCGCCCCTCTTCGGCGCCAAAAGCGCCATCAGGATATTCGCTTCCATACGCGGCCCGATCTCCACCAAAGCGTGATCGGCGATTTCTTTCAACAGCCGCTCCATCTTCGCCCGGCCCACTTCCTGGTGGGCCATCTCCCGGCCGCGATGGAAAATCATCGCTTTTACTTTGTGGCCCTCGCCGAGAAACCTGATGATCTGGTTCTTACGCACCTGATAATCGTGCTCGGCGGTTGCCGGCCGGAACTTCACTTCCTTGAGCTGCGTGCCCTTCTGGTGCTTGCGCTGCTCGTGCGCCTTCTTGTTCGCTTGATAGAGAAATTTTCCGTAATCGGTGATCTTGCAGACCGGCGGGTCGGCGTTGGGCGAAATCTCCACCAGGTCCAAGCCGCGCTCGCGAGCCACGCGCATTGCCTCGAACGGCTGCATTACACCCAATTGCCCGCCGTCGTCATCTATTACGCGAACTTCCCGTGCCCGGATGCGCTCGTTTATCCGGGTTCGTTCTGTGGCTCGAAAACTTCGTTCAGCGATAAACCCACCTCCGCAGTGGCGCCCTTGGCTGCCGGGCCTCCCCGCCATCTGGACGGGGCAAGGGCCAAAAGTATAGCACGGTTACTTCTGGCAATCATTCCCGATCCCATTGGCCCGCTCCCATGAGTCCGAACCCTCGGCCTGGCTGGTCAGCGTGTGCCTCGGCGGCTCGAACAATCTCGAGCAATCCCCTAGACAGTCCTTGCCAATCGCCGCCTCGGCTGCGCCCTGCTCTTATGCGATGCGCAGCGTCAGGCGGAGGACAACACGATTTCCCAGCCGCCGTCGCTCGCTGGCTCAGTTTTGAGTCGGAAGCTGCCGTGAGGCGTTACGATTTCGGAGTGGCGGAGCGGGCCGTTTCCAGCGCTTTGAACTGCTTGCTGAGAGCCAGTCCCTGCTTTTGGTAGGATGACCCAATCGCCTGCCCGTAGAGCTTCTCCGGAGCGTTGGCCATGCGGTGATAGATGAGCCGGCCGACGATCTGCCGGTCTTCCAGCAGGAGCGGCACTTCATGCGCGCGGACTTCAAGCACCGCTTTGGTGCCCTTGATCTGCCCCCCGCGCCATAACCGAATCCCGGATCGAAGAAGCCCGCATAGTGCACGCTGAAATCGCCAATCGATTGGTCGAAAGGCTCCATCTCGGCGGCGTACGAAGGCGGCACGGAAAAGCGTTCCTTTGAAGCCATGAGGTAGAAATCCCCCGGATCGAGAACCACGCTCTTCGATCTCGGGCTGTAAATGGGGACCCAGAAGTCGGCCGCATCGTAAGCACGCACCTTGCTCAAATCCACGGGCGGGCAATGTCTCTTGGCCTTGTAGGCCACGACGCTTTCGGCGCTGCCCTCGAAATCGGTAGTGGTGCGCAGGCCTCGGTCGATAATCGCTTGCTGATCTCCGCCCTGCCGCGCCACCAGGTTTTTCAGTCCGCGCTCGATCACCGCCTCGGCGGGGCCATCTCCGTTCTCGTAGTAAACCAGCCGCTCTTTTTCGGCCAACTGTTCGAGAATTCCGTCCGTGGACACCGGATTTCCTCGGATGAACCGAAGCTGATTGAGCTTTGTTCCCGCGGCGACGACGATCGGGAATGTCCGCGGTACGATCTCGACATACAAATCGCCGGCGTAGCCTTTCAGCACGTGCTCGAATTCGAGCCCCCCGTCGGTGATCAGGCGCGTGAAAATATCCAGCCGTCCCGTCGTGCTTTTGGGATTGGCCTTCCCGCCAATATCGTGCGGCAAGGAGAGGCTTTCGAGCAGCGGCACGACGTAGACGGCGTTCGTTTCGAGCAGCGCCGGCCGGCTCAGGTCATACTCCGCGATCTTGAGCTCCGCGATCTTGTCCCGCAGCGTCACCGAGCGTCCCGGGAGGAAGCTGGCCTGCACACGATAGGCAATGTTCCCCAGGCGCAAGTCCATGGAGGCGGGCTGGATTCGTGCGTCGGAAATTTCCGCCGACGAGCGAATTTTGCCGTTGGCGATCAGTTCGCTGATCCCCTGCGCGAAGGCAGTACCCCGTTTTACGCTCAGGACGCAGTGATTGTGAAAGGCCCAATAGGCTCGTTTCCTTTCTTCGGCTTTTCGCTGATTCTAGCATGGTGTCCCAGGCAACACCGGCATGCCGCGCTTGAGGAAAATGTCGGAAAAGTGGAAAAGCCTAGGAGGTGGTGCGCGCGGCGGCTTCGTCGCGCAATTTCGCGACAAATTCCGCCAGCGGCTGTGCTCGACGTCGCCTTGTCCATGATGGCGCACGGAAACCGTGCGCGCCTCGGCTTCCTTGCCACCGACCATCGGCATGTAGGGAATCTTTTGCATTTCGGAGTCGCGAATCTTGGCCTGCAATTTCTCGTTGCGGTCGTCCAGCGTGGCGCGAATCCCCGCCGCGTTCAGCCCGCAGCGACGGCCTTTGGCGTAATCCGTAAACTTGTTGCTCACCGGCAGCACGGCCACCTGGACCGGCGCGAGCCACAGCGGAAAAGCCCCGGCATAGTGCTCGATCAGGATGCCGAAGAATCGCTCCACCGAACCCCACAGCGCGCGGTGCACCATCAGCGGCTGATGCCGGCTGCCGTCTTCGCCCACGTACTCCAGGCCGAATCGCCGCGGCAGATTGAAATCAACTGCACGGTAGTGAGCTGCCATGGCCGCCCGATGGCGTCGATCAGTTTCACGTCGATCTTCGGCCCGTAAAACGCCGCCTCGCCCTCCATGCGCTTGAAGGGCACCCAAATGCGTTCGAGCGTGAGGAGAGGGCGTTCGTGGCGCGTTTCCAATCCTCGGGCTTACCGGCATAGTTCTCCGGATGCCTTCGTCCCACTCCGAAAGCTCCACCTGGTAGCGTGAGAACCCAAAAAGTCTTCATCACCGCGAAAGCAAAGTCGATGCAGGCCTCGACCTCCGCCTCGATCTGGCTGGGCATGCAGAAAATGTGCGCGTCGTCTTGCGTGAAGCCGCGCACCCGCAGAAAGCCCGTGCAGCACGCCGGAGCGCTCGTAGCGATAGACCGTGCCCAATTCCGCCAGCCGCACCGGCAGATCGCGATAGCTGCGCATGCGCGATTTGTAAATCAAAATGTGCCCCGGGCAGTTCATGGGCTTGAGCTGATAGTCGTCTTTCTCCACTTCGATCGGCTCCAAACATATTTTCGCGATAAAAATTGGCGTGGCCGCTGGTTTTCCACAGTTCCAGCCGCATGATATGCGGCGTGTAGACGAGCTGATAGCCGCGGCGAAGGAGTTCGTCGCGCAGCCAATCTTCCATCAGCTTGCGCACCAGTCCGCCCTTGGGATGCCAGAAGATCAGCCCCGGCCCGGCCTCTTCCTGAATGCTGAAAAGATCGAGATCCGTTCCCAGACGGCGGTGATCGCGCCGCTTGGCTTCTTCCAGCCGGTGCAGATACTCATCGAGCTCCGGCTGCGTGAAAAAGCACGCGCCGTACACCCGCTGCATCTGCGGATTGCCTTCAAGGCCCTTCCAGTAGGCGCCCGCCACGTTCATCAATTTGAACGCGCGAATGCGCCCCGTGCTGGGGATGTGCGGCCCACGGCAAAAATCGATGAATTTGCCGGTGGTGTAAAAGGAGACCATCGGCTCGACAGCCTTTTCCTCCACCAATTCGCACTTGAATCCCTGATTCCAGTTCTTGTAGAGCTCGAGGGCCTCGGCCTTGGGGAGCATCTTGCGTTCGTTGGGCATGTCGTGCGCGGCGATCTCGTGCATCTTTTTCTCGATGCGCTCCAGGTCTTCCGGCGTGAAGGGCTGCTCGCGCAGAAATTCGTAGAAGAAGCCATTATCGATGGGCGGGCCGATGCCCAGCTTCACGTCGGGAAAAAGCTCCAGCACCGCCGCGGCCAGCAGGTGCGCCGCCGAGTGCCGGAACACTTGCAGCGCCTCGGGGTCTTTCGAGGTGAGAATCCGCAGCGAGGCGTTCTCTTCGAGCGGCCGCGAAAGGTCGATCAGCTCGCCATCCACGCGAGCGACCAGCGCCTCGCGCGCCAGGCCCTGCGAGATCTTGCGGGCGATCTCCCCGGGCGTGGTGCCGCGCGGAACCTCTTGCTTCGAGCCGTCCGGCAACGTGACTTGAATGGTATCCATGAGTGATTGGGGCGCGATTGCGCTCTGACCTCGATCCAGCGCGAAATCCAGAGCAAAGACCTAACGCTAGCAAATCGTTTCCGGCAGGGTCAAGGCAAGCGGCGCGCGGACGGCAAAATTGTTATAGTGTCCGCCGTCTGTAAAAGGTGCGAAGAATGGATTCCACAAGCGGTTCGACAAGTAGTTCGAGTGGCGATCTGAAACACCGGCTGAAAGAGCTTTTGCAGCGCAAATCCATCGTCTGGGGCAAGGTGAAGCTCGCTTCGGGCCAGGAGAGCGACTATTACTTCGATTGCAAGCTCACCACGCTCGATCCCGAGGGAGCTTTTCTCACCGCCCACGCGGTGCTCGATCTTCTCGCGGAGCACGGCATCAAGGCCGACGCCATTGGCGGCCCTCCCATCGGCGCACATCCCATTGTGGCCGCAGTCGCTACCGTGAGCCATCTTCGCGCGAAAGAAGGAAACGGCCGCCCGCTGCCCGCTTTTCTCATCCGCAAGCAAGCGAAGGCTCACGGCCTCGAAAAACAAATCGAGGGCCTAGATCTCAAGAAGGCCCGCGACGTGGTGATCATCGACGACGTTTGCACCAAGGGCGAGTCCACGCTGGAGGCGCTGAAAATCGTCGAGGATGCCGGCCTGCACGTCGCGGCCGTTCTCAGCATCGTCGATCGCGAAGCGGGTGGGTCGGAAAAGCTGCGCCAGAAGTATCCCTACTACGCCTTGTTCACCGGCAAGGAGCTGCTCGAGGAAGCCTCCCCAAACGCGGCCGAACCTCGTTAGCTCCTCGCGCCGTAGCGCTTATTGCGCTGGCGGCGATTGAGGCCCCTCGAACGGCGCAACGCCGGTGATCACCGGCGTAACCTTGGCCAGCTCTTTCGCAAACAGCGGATTCTCCGGAAACTCCATCACCAAATCGTGAAGTTCGTGGCGCGACACCTCGGGATCGTTCTCCCGCAGCGCCGCCAGCGCCAGCATCAGCCTCGCGAAAGGCCGCAGGTAATGGGCATGCTCGCTCGCCGCCGCGCGCGCCAGCTGCTGCATTCCTAAATCCTTGTCGCCGTGAACGCCGCCCACCCACAGGATGGCCCGCTTATACCCGGGCAGGCACCCGATGATGTAGTTTGCGGCGCCCAGCGCGACGTAGGCATCGTCCGCATCGGGCGCCACCTCCAGCAGCATGCGTGCTCGCCGATCGGCCTCCCGCAAATGGTGCAAACTCTCGATCTGCCGCTTTTGGATCAGGAAGAGATCATCCGCCTGCATGCCCTCGATCAACGTGAGGGCAAAGAGCGCATTGGGGTCGGCGGGCTGATCTTGCAAACGCCCGCGGGCCATCTTCTGCCCGCGCTCCACCGCCGACGCGAATTGCCGTTCGAGATCGGCATCGGGCTCGCCTTTGATTCCGCCCAGCAGCCGCTTGTCATTGAGGAAAAAGTCGGACGTCAGCACGCCCTTGCGATAGAACTCCTCGAAAAGGTCGGAAGCCGCCTCCATGGCCGGGCCAGAAGGTTCGGCGGGCCGCTCCTGCTCCCATTTCATAAACCGCTGGCGCGCCTCGTCGAATTTCAGCTCGTAGAGAAGCTGAAATCCGCCGCGCGCCTCGGGATCGTCCATCACGCTGGCGGTTATTTTCGCGCCGTTGTTGTCCGCTTTTCGCGCCCGGGTTTGCGCGCCCGCACTCCAGGCCAATCCGGCCACCAAGGCCGCCAGCCCGAATAGGGCAAGGCGCCGCACTGTGCGGCTAAGATTTTGGCGGAATCCCTTGCACACGAAGCACTTGCAGCCCCGCGCCTTTCCGCCGTCAATGACGGTTCGTGGCACCACTGGTTAGATGCCCACGTGCGCGGCGTGTTGCCGGGAGAGTTTCCAGGGCTGAAAGGGCCGAACGGAAAGATTTGAGCGAAAGCGAGGAAATTTGGCGGGTTGGGTAGCTGCCTACGACTTCGATTTCTCGAGCCGTCGTCCCCGCAGCGGCTCCCAACCCGCGGACATCATCGCAACACGATGTGGCGTCGGCTATGGATCAGTAGGGCTAAAAATGGGGTACCGGCGTTTTAGTACGTTTGGATGCCGCCGCCGGAGGGCCCCTCGGCGGCAGGCCGCGGGATGCGGTGGGATAGGCGCAGCGTCACGCTGGCCTCTCCTCCGGGGCGCACCACCACGTTGTGCTCCCACTCCGAAGTCATTCCCGCCGCTTGCGCGCGTACTTCGTAAAGTCCCTGACGAACTCCGGCGATGCGAAATCGTCCGCCGGCGTCGGTGCGCGCGGCGTGCGGAGCTTTGCCGTCCGCCGTCTGCCAGAAGATCTCCGCCGCGTTTACCGGCGCGCCTTTGGCGTTCAGCACGATTCCGCCCAGCACGCCATCCACGGCTTTGGCGTAGCCGATGCCCCCAGCGCACGCCGCGAGAACCAACAGGATAATAGTTCCTGCTTCAAAACGAACTTTTCGCATTTTCTCAGCCTCGAAGCGAAGCGTACCGTTGCCCTAATTTTATCGCGCCTCGGCGTGCCCGGCTCTTCCCTGGCGCCAAAGCGTCAACGTCTGCCCCGCGGGCTGCGGCTTGGCCAGATCGCATGTTCCACATTTATGCCACACGTGAGATATTTCAGCTATGAAGCGAAACGCCATTCGCATCACAGTGGATATTCCCGCTCCGCTCTATAGGCGGCTGAAGGAGCAGGCCGCCGCTCAAGGGCGTTCCGCCCGCGAACTCATCTTGCTGGGCGTGAGCAATTCGCTACGGGGCAAGCGCCCGCGTCAGAGGAGAGTTAGCTTCCCCCTCATCGTTTCCAGAGGGCCGAAAGTGGATGTGACCAACGAACAGATTTACGAACGCGGGCCCCGTTAAAAGACTTTAGGAGGCTTGATGCCGCGCTATCTCTCCCTGCACACGCTCGCCTGCCTCACGCGCCAAGGCGCCGGCCAGCTCAGCGAACGCATATTCTCCTCGAGCCGCGTCAAAGCGCGGCGCGTGCAGGTGAACATGGTGGAAGGGAAGATGCTCGCCGAATTTGAAGCGCCTGACCGCGAAACCGTCGAAGCGTGGCTCGCTGCTGAAGGGTTTCACTACGATTGGCTGATGCGAGTGGAGTACGAATCCGAACCTGGTTCGGGGAAGCTGGTCCCCGCTACCTGAGCGGCGCGGCTTAGCAAAACGCCGTAACGGCCCGCGGGCTAGTTGGCGTTCGCGAAAATCCTGGGATGTTCGCGGCGCACCAGCAAAAGAGCTTCGCCGGGAGTGCCCACGTGCGAGTATTCCGAGTACTCGGCGCGATCGTGCGCGCTCAGGCTGAAGACAAACTTCCGTCCGTCAAAATCGTAGGAATAATACGTCGGCATCCAAACGCCGGCCGAGACTTCGTGCTGCTCGTAACGGAATCGGCCTCCGCGAAAGAGCTTGGCGATCAAGCCGCCGCCCCAAGAAACATCGTCGGTTAGCTCCGCCTCGGCCTTGATCATTTGCGCGCTGGACTCATCCACCCAGGCGATTCCTTTGCTGTGCCTATAGAGGGGAGCGACCCGCTCCGTGGATCGGTAAGCCGGGTCTGGCTGAAAATTCAGCTTCACCACTGTGCGGCCGTTTATCAAAGCCCGCCCCGCCCAGGTAAATACGAATGCTTTGCCGATTTCGCCCACCATTTCGGCGCGCTCATGCCTATGTCGCTCGCCGTCATAAAGGCCTGCGCCGCGGATCTCTTCTCCCCGAGCAGAAGCCCGAAGGGCCTGCGCCACTGTGCGCCATTGCTGGTCGAGGTACGGAGCATCGGTCGCCTTGCCGTTGTGTTCCACTTCCACGCGCAGGACCAACGTGCCCGCCGGGATCAGCCGGCGTACCGTTTCTCTGTTCGGTTCCTTGCCCGTTCCCTGCAGAAATTCATGTTCTGTGCGCGCGTATTGGTCGAGCAGGACGTCGTTGCGGTGCTGATTTTCGATGGCGCGGTCCACCAGATTGCGGATCTCCTGCGCCGTGAGCGGAATTTGCGATTGCCCGCGCTCGTCAGGCTCTGAGTCGCTCGAAGCCATGGCCGGCGGCCACACCGCACACAGTGTCATCCCGGCAGCCAGAATAGCCAGCAAGCCGAAGCCGACCTGTGCACGTTGCCGCATCCTTGTCCTACCGGGGGCGGGTCCCCCTAGCCTAGTTATTCTTTCAAGGTGGGTAAGCAGGGTGATTATCGCACCAGAGCGCCGGGAAGCAAAAGAGTATTCTTCCCGCCTTGCCAAGGGTCGGAACATGGTGTGGGCCGCTTTCTTGAGAGCCGGACACTGCGTCTGTACGTATGATGAGGCTCCGCCAAAAGCGGACTCCCCATCTTCGCGCGGTCACGTTTTGCTCAGACGCGGGTTCGCTGTACTCCCTTGTAAGGACACCACAACATGTAGACATATGTGCAACATTTAACGCCATACCTTGCGGAATTTAATTGACGGGAGAGTACCTGCTGTGATCCAATCCCAACCGAAAATCGCCCAACGAGATGGGTTCTCATTGGGCAGTTTTCGGTGCTACAAACAGGCCGAGATAAGTAAGACCGGGTAGAAACCTACCGTACTGATCTCCCTCCTGTCAACAGAGAAATCTGTGTGGCGCTAACGCCGGGCGTGTGCCCAAAAAAGGAGAAAGCAAAACCAATGCCATCACCAACACTATCGAACGCAATTGCGCTTACTGACGACAGGATCAACCAAGAGGTGACTAAAACGTCTGCTGGCGTGTATGTCCTCGACGCCACGAGCTCGGGGCCGTTCGTCGTTTCGTATACTGGCAGATCAGATGCAGACCTGAATAGCCGCCTTCACGCTTGGGCCGGTACAAAATATAAGTTCTTTAGAGCGGCGTATTGCTCATCGGCGAAGGCGGCATTCGAAGCAGAATGCCATCTCTACCATGACTTCAACCCTCCGGATAACAGCGTGCATCCGGCAAGGCCTGGCGGTTCCATGTGGGAATGCCCGCGTTGTACTATTTTTGATTAATTCTCAGCCGACATAAGTCGGAGGATATCGCGGAGGGCACAGAGATAGCCGTAATGCCAGTAGGTCCTCTCTGTGCTTCCCTAGTCAGAGGTGCTTCTGTTCACGTTCGCATAACGAGGCATTCTCATTTACCCAGCGCGTTAGTTCGCGAATCCGAGTTTGGATGTTTGTCGATAGGGAACGCTTAGCGGGAGAAAGCGTTGGCATCAGTCACACTCCCTGACCTAAAATTCGAGTGCTCCCCCGAACTTATGGCAGGAGGGCCCGACCGCGAATCGGGCCTTCGTGTCACTCGCCTGTGGAACATACCTGAAGTTCTGATACTGTGACAATCAGCTAATTCGGTAGCGGTGCCCGCACCGTCACGGCAACTCCATCTTAATGACTAATGCACCAGCTACTACATATTTTGTTACCGACCAGAAGACGCACGCGTGAATCGAGCATTACTCGGAGAGCGCTTCTGAAAGTGGTTCTGGGAGTGACCGTCTGAGCGTGTCAGGAAACCACACTTCAATAAAACCCGCCACGATCAGCAGGAACACGTAGGAACGTTCCTCCGTTTTAGGGACGAGTTGCCGGGCTGCCTTAGGAAACGTGAGACGCCACCCTGGCCCGGGCGGGGAAACAGTGCAAGCTATCAGCCTCGCTCGAACTGCAGCCTCCGAATTACTGGCCGAGTAATCAAGCACATCGCCAGGCGCACCTACTTCCTCGATTCGAGAAAGAATCCTTGACACGGCCTCTGTAGTCACCAGGCGGTATCTGCCAGGGCTCAATACTAGAAGCCAACAGTTTATCTTGTTGGTCCCGACCAAACCCGCAGCGTTGCCCGCACTCTGCACTAGGTCTTCGGGCAAAGTAAGGCGATCACCTTCGAACTTCGCTGAAGCCGGATCAGCTTTCGCCGTAAGTCGGTCCTTAACCATTTACCGTTAATTACCAAACGAAGGGGTTAAAGTTTACTCACAAAAGTACATAAAAAGTGAAATTCTAGCTTGACTGATACCGTCAATTACCACACTATCTGTGGCACCGATTTTATCGGATACCACAAGACCTTGATAGCTCGGCACGTTTCGCGGTTGAAGAGGGTTGGCACATGCGGGTTCGACTTATAGACGAAATCTGCGAACTGCATCCCGGCGTTTTCCACCGAAGTCACAGTTATTCGGTTTCTTGCACAGGGCTCCCCCTCGATACCGCTTCTGCCTCGTTGAACGCCCGAACCGAGCTGTGTAACATTCCGGCGCCCGAGGCCTTGGAAGCTCCCGAGCCAGTTGGCTTCCCCCCTGCGGGCCAGCTTTCGACCCGCCCGAGCCAACAAACAAAGAGTTTCAGCGGGCCGTCGACGCCGTTCAGGCGCCGGTAGCTGCGCTGATTGGGAATGGCGGCTTTTGCGGTTGTTCCATTGAAGTATTAAAATAAAGGGTTTCCCTTTGCGGGAGCCCTTCGCGGAGGGAAAAATGGCGGATCCCCAGATGGCGCTCGAGAACAGCAAAGTTACCACCACAACCACGTCGGAACCCCGCCCGAGAACCGGGCTCGATTTCAAACGCTACTTTACCGACGGGCGCGTATCTCCTTTTGACGCCGTGGAATGGGAACGGCGCATCGCGCAGATCGGCAACGAAAAGGGCCAGGTGATCTTCCGTCAGGAAAACGTGGAGGTTCCCAAATCCTGGTCTCAGACGGCGACCAATATCGTCGCGTCGAAATATTTCCACGGCAAGCTGGACACGCCCAAGCGCGAAACTTCCGTGCGGCAATTGATCGGCCGCGTGGTCGATACGATTGTCGGCTGGGGTGAGAACGGCGGATATTTCGCCTCCACCCCCGCGCGCGATGCTTCCGTGACGACCTGACGCACCTGCTCGTCCAGCAAAAGATGAGCTTCAATTCGCCCGTCTGGTTCAACGTGGGCGCGCAGCCCAAGCCGCAATGCTCGGCCTGCTTCATCAACTCCGTGCAGGACAATATGGAGTCCATCATGGATCTGGTGAAGACCGAGGGCATGCTTTTCAAGTGGGGCTCGGGCACGGGCACGAATTTCTCCTCCTTGCGCGGAAGCCGCGAAGCCCTCTCCGGTGGCGGCATCGCTTCCGGGCCGGTCAGCTTCATGAAGGGTTTTGACGCCTTTGCCGGCGTCATCAAGAGCGGCGGCAAAACGCGCCGCGCGGCCAAGATGGTCATCCTCAACGTCGATCATCCCGGACATCATGGAGTTCGTCAAGAGCAAGACGCGCGAGGAGACGCAAGGCGCACGTGCTGATCGAGCAGGGCTACGACAGCTCCATCGATGGCGAAGCCTACAGCTCGGTCTTCTTCCAGAACGCCAACCACTCCGTGCGCGTCACCGACGAATTCATGCAAGCCGTCGAAGACGATCGCGACTGGTGGACGCGCAACGTCAACGACGGCTCGCCCGCCGAAAAGCTTCGCGCCCGCGATCTGCTCAAGAGCATTGCCGAATCGGCCTGGCATTGCGGCGATCCCGGCATGCAGTACGACTCCACGGTCAATCGCTGGCACACCTGCAAGGCCACCGCGCGCATCAACGCTTCCAATCCCTGCTCCGAATACATGTTCCTCGACGACACGGCCTGCAATCTGGCCTCGCTCAACCTGATGAAGTTCTCGGTCCGAACGGCGCGTTCGATGTGGAGGCCTTCCGCAACGCCGTGGACATCACCATCACGGCCCAGGAGATTCTGGTCGATAACGCCAGCTACCCCACCCCGAAAATCGCGGAGAATTCCCACAACTTCCGCCCGCTCGGCTTGGGCTATGCCAATCTGGGCGCGCTGCTCATGTCCCTGGCTCTGCCGTACGATTCCGATGGCGGCCGCGATATGGCCGGCGCCGATCACGGCGCTGATGTGCGGCGAAGCCTACGCGCAGTCGGCGCGCATCGCGGAGACGGCTGGGGCCGTTCCCGGGCTATGCCGTCAACCGCGAGCCCATGCTGGACGTCATCCGCATGCACCGCGATTCCGTGCGGCCCATCAAGCCCGAAAATGTGCAGGCGCCGCTCCTCGCGGCCGCGCGCGAGTCCTGGGACGACGCGCTGGCCCTCGGCGAAAGATACGGCTACAAGAATTCGCAGGTAACCGTGCTCGCTCCCACCGGCACCATCGGCTTCATGATGGATTGCGATACCACCGGCATCGAGCCCGATCTGGCGCTGGTGAAGCACAAGAAGCTCGTCGGCGGCGGCCTGATCAAGATCGTCAACAACACCGTTCCGCAGGCGCTGATGCGTCTGGGATATTCGCCCGAGCAGACCTCGCAGATCGTTTCGCACATCGATCGCACGAAGGCACCATCGAAGGCGCGCCCGGCCTTAAGCCCGAGCATCTGCCCGTCTTCGATTGTTCGCTCGCTCCCGCCGGTGGCGGCCGTTCCATCGCTTGGCGCGGTCACCTGAAAATGATGGCCGCCGCCCAGCCGTTCCTCTCCGGCGCCATCAGCAAGACCATCAACATGCCCGAGGAGTCCACGGTCGAAGACATCATGCAGGCCTATATCGAATCGTGGAAGCTTGGCCTAAAGGCCGTGGCCATCTACCGCGACAATTCCAAGCGCTCGCCAGCCGCTCTCCGCAGCGGGCGCAAAGAAGGAAGCCACGGCGGCAAAGGCGAGCCGAGTGCAGAGCGCCTCGCCCGTCGCGCAGCAACAGCGAACTCTTTCGTGCCCGCCGCAGCGCCGCAAAGCTGCCCGAGCGAGCGGCAATCCATCACCCACAAGTTCTCCGTCGGCGGCCATGAAGGCTACATCACGGTGGGCATGTACGAGGACGGGACGCCCGGCGAAATTTTCATCAAGATGGCCAAGGAAGGCTCCACGCTATCCGGCTTCATGGACGGCTTCGCGCTGTCCGTCTCGATCGGCTTGCAATACGGCGTGCCGCTGAAGGCGCTCGTGGACAAATTGATCAACACGCGCTTCGAGCCCTCTGGTTATACCGGGAAACACGCGATTCCCTATGCCAAGTCGGTGCTGGACTACATCGGTCGCTGGCTCGGCGGGCGGTTTATCTCTGCCGACTATTTGACACCAGCCGCGCGAGTCCTCAGTCGCCTGCCGCCATTACGGCAGCAGTCCCGAGCAGCATGCAGGTGAGGGCATCAGTTAGAGGAGGAATCGATGTCGCCCCAGGCCGCCTACGAGGGAGCGCCCACCTGCGCCGAATGCGGCATGCTCATGACCCCCAACGGCGCCTGCTACAAGTGCGAGAACTGCGGCAGCACATCCGGCTGCAGCTGACTGCTCGTAAGCGGCTTCCATCGGAACGTCCGGGCTTATGGTCGGAATTTTTGAGTCAGAAGAAACTGAAGAAAATTAGAAGTAGCGCAGGCAGGAAAAAATAAAGGGGCCCGCTCCGGGCCCCTTGCTTTCACCCCACTTCAGCAACAACATTCACCCACCATTCCCATCCAATTCGGGAATCTTAGCCCCCGGGAAACAGTAGCTATCTAGGTGCACGCACGATGCCATTTTGGTCCTGCACTCCCTCTCTACAAATAAGCACAACGGTGTCAGTGAGTTAGCCTGAAAAATAGGTGCCTTCACCCTCGCTCTTGCTACCCCAGTCTATGGTTTTTCACACATTTTTAATATTCGCGATACGGCGTTTTGTAGGCGGGGAGTACGGCTTCTCACGCACCGATGGCAGATTTAACCGCATCGGCCAGCTTTTCCGTCCAGTGCTCCACATCTTCGGCGCGCTCGGCTTCGACCATCACCCGCGCTTTCGGCTCCGTCCCCGAATAGCGCAGGACCACCCGTCCGGAACCCCCCAGCGCCCGCGTGGCGTCTTTCAGAGCCCGCGAGACTTCCGGAGGGAATCCAGAGGGGGTTTCGACCGCACCTTCACGTTCACGATGTTTTGCGGAAACACCTTGAGGTCTTTGACCAATTCATCCAGAGGGCCCTGCACGGCCACCAGGCACGCGATCTTGAGAGCGGTCAGCAGTCCATCTCCTGTGGTCGCGTCGTCGAGAAAGATCACGTGCCCGGACTGCTCGCCGCCCAGGTTGGCCCCGCTGCGCAGCATCTCTTCGAGGACGTATCGGTCGCCCACCGGCACGCGCACCAGGGCCAGCCCTTCGGCCTCCAGAGCGCGTTCCAGGCCGAGGTTCGTCATGGTCGTGCCGATCACTTTCTTGCTCTTCATCTGGTCCACCGAACGCAGATAACGGGCTGCGGCCAGCAGCACGCCGTCCCCATCCACGATCCGCCCCGAGTTCGTAACGAACATGGCTCGATCCGCGTCGCCGTCGAAGGCCACGCCCAAAGCCGCGCGCGTCTCCGGGACCTCTCTCTGGAGGTCCTGGGGGTAAAGCGAACCGCAATTCGCGTTGATGTTGCGTCCGTCCGGCGAGTCGTGAATCGCGATTACATGAGCTCCCAGCGAGCGGAATAGCGCCGGAGCTAGCGAGCTTGCGGCCCCATTGGCGCAATCCAGCACCATCCGCAACCCGGAAAGATTGGCGCCCGGGACCACGCATCCCCGCAGGAACTCCAGGTAGTCCTTATCCAGTTGGCGATCCGGCGAAAGCCGCGCCGCCGCCTGGGGCGGCCGTCCGTTGCGATGCCGCAGAATTTCCGTCTCGATCTGCTCCTCGATCTCATCGGGAAACTTCATTCCCGAGCCGGCGAAGAGCTTCACTCCATTGTCGTGGTAGGGGTTGTGGGAAGCGGAGATCACCACGCCGGCCGCAAATCCCTCTTTGCGCACCAGGCAGGCGACTCCGGGGGTGGTGATGACCCCCGCAAAGGAGTTGCGAGCGCCCTCTTCGGCCAGCCCGGCGGCGATCTCGGAGGCGATATGCGCCCCGGATTCGCGGGTGTCGGTGCCAATCAGCACGCGAGGATGTTGGTTGCGCAGCCGAAGGTAGCCTCCGATGCTACGGCCCACCCAGTAAAGGGTTTGGTCGTCTAGCGGGTACTCTCCGGGTACTCCCCGGATGCCATCAGTTCCGAACAGTTCCTTGGGCATGTCTAGGATCGGCGAGCCGCGCCGGGCCTCCTGCGGCGGGCCAGCCATCGTAACACGAGGATTGGTTATTCGGATGCCTCTGGAGGTGTCGACGTGGGCACGAGCGCTATGTGGAACTCCAAGGGCGCCAGGCGCACCACCTCCGTGCCATAAGGCACCCCGACCATGGGCGGCGCGAGGCGGATCGGAACGTCGCCCGAAGGCGCCGTGGCTAAATCGATGTCGATAGTCAAGTCAGTTGGTGCGAGCCGCCGCAGTAGCCCGGAGCGGCCGCGCAGCACCACCCGAACGAAGTTGGGCGGAGTGCCGCCCACGGCCAGCCCGTCCGGCACATTAACGTACGCCACAGGCACGTTATATCCCACTTGGGCAAAGGGCTCGGCCGTGTACGTGGCCCAGAGGAAGAACGAGATGCCCAGGGCGATCAGCTTAAGCCCCCAGTTATGCAGGAAGACCCTGCGCAGCAGGCGCATCATTCGCTTTTTCCCGTGACGCGCGCGCTCGGCAAGGGCGCGGGAAAAGTCAACGTCGTGCGGAAGCGCCGGAAGAGATCCGTCAGCCGGTCGGTCAGTTGATCCACGCTCAACCCCAGCTCGATCGTGCCGCTCACGGCCAGGGAGATCGCTCCGGTCTGTTCGGATACGACCACCGCCACGGAATCGCTTTCCTCCGTGACGCCGATGGCCGCGCGATGCCGGGTGCCCAGCTGATTGGAGGTCAAGGGGTTAAGAGTCAGAGGCAAAAAGCACGCCGCGGACGCGATGCGGCTCCCCTGCACGATAACGGCGCCATCGTGCATCGGCGACCCGGGACGGAATATGGCCAGCAGCAGGTCGTAGCTCAAGTTGGCGTCCAGGGGAATTCCGCTCTCGATATAGGTTCGCAAGCCAACGTCGCGCTCGAAGGCGATCAAGGCGCCGATACGGTTCTGGGCAAAGTAGCCCGCCGCCAGCACCACGTCGTCGAACGAAGAGGTGGGATTAGTCGAAGAGAAGCGCGCCAGCGAAAGATTGCGTCCGAAGCGATCGAGCGCGCGCCGGATCTCCGGCTGGAAGAGCACGATCAACGCGATGGCCACATAAGGCAGCAATGTGTCCAGAAGCCATTCCACCATCTCGAAGTGCGCCCTGCGAGCGGCCTCGTACAAGACGATCAGCAGCAGGATAGCCACCAGCATCTGCATGGCGCGCGTGCCGCGCAGCAGCTTCAGCATGTAGTAGATCAGCATGGCGATGATGAGAATGTCCATCGCCGCACGCGGGCCCAGGCGTGCGAAGGGGTTGGAGATGATCAGCGCGAACATGTTTAGCGCTACGGTAGCGCAGCGTATCGTGGCGGGCAAGCAGCCGATTGCAGTGATCGCGTGTGAGCGCGCCGGGTTGCCCGGCGTCGGGAGATCAACGGCCGCGTAGGCGGCCGACGATTTCCGCCGGATCGGCGCTCTGCTGAAAGAGGCGAATCGCCGCGATTCCCGCGGCACCCGCCTCGCCGCAAGCACCGGCGTTTTCCACCGTGATTCCCCCGATCGCTATCACGGGTATGGAAACGGCTTCGCAGGCCTCGGCCAATTTTGTTAATCCCTGCGGAGCGCCAAAGCTCGCTTTCGACGGGGTCGCAAACACCGGCCCGAAGAAAACATAATCGGCGCCGTCCTCCGCAGCGCGGACGACTCCTTTCACCGAGTGGCACGACGCGCCCACCAGAAAATCCTCGCGCCCCAATCTGCGACGCGCCTCGGCCAGCTCGCCAATGGGCAGCGAACTCTCTCCTGCGTGCACGCCAGCGGCAGCGGCGGCCCAGGCTACGTCCAATCGGTCATTCACCAGAACGCGCGCCGGCCCGGCCGCGGCTCGCTCGCTCGCGTCAATTGCCGCTCGCGCGATTGCCCCTCGAGTAAGGTCGGTGAGGTTCCGCGCCGGCAGATCCTTTTCCCGGATTTGCACCCAATCCACTCCCGCCTTGACGGCATCCTGGATGCGCTGCATCAAACTTGCTTCCGCATTGGGCGTCGCCCGCGATTCGAGCGAGCGGCGGTCGGTCACGTAACAAACAATAAATTTGTCGGCTTTGCGCAAAGCTCAGGAAGTGGGGCTGGCCCCCGCGGGGGATTGGCGGCGCAGCATTCCGGCGGCAACCACAATATCGAGCGCGCCAAGGCCGGTGATCACGCCGCGCACGGAGGGATGCAGCAGAAAAGGACGAAGGCTGGGATAGAGGCTGAGAAAATAATTGCGCTCCCACAAGCTCAGCCAAGGCAGGAAGAGAAGTACCACTCCGATCTCGAAGAGAAGGAGCGTGAAGAGTACGCGACCCACACGCGCCAGAAAGGGGCGCTCGTTAGCGCTCGTTTCCAAGTGAGGAGAGCCGTTCGGCAACGTCTCGATAGTCAATGTTCATGCCGTAGACTTGCGAGAAACTCTTTCGCGCCGCGGCCATGTCGCCCGCGAGTTCTTGCGCGACTCCTAGATCATACCGCAGGGCGAGGATAGATTCCTGATCGAGTCCGGGCATGGCCAGCGCGCGCTCGTACCACGTGGCGGCAATGGCGGGCTGACCTTTTTCCATAAAGGCCAATCCCAGCAGCGTGCAGCACTGCATCGCGTAGCGAAAGGCCTGTCCTTCGCTGTTGCCTTTGGCCACTTTCTGAAACTCGCTGATGGCCTCCTCGATCAAACCCATTTCGCGATAGGCGATTCCCAGATTGTAGTGGGTCTCCAGGTCCTCATCTTCCGCGCCGGCCTCGCCGACTTCGGAGCGGAATTGATCGAAAATTTCGCTCAGAGGGCCTTGTGGAACGTCCGCGGGCACCGGCTTTGCCGCGGAAGGGTTCGCCGCTTGGTCCCCGTCATGCGAGTTGTTCTTCGCCGCCCGTTCCGGCGCGAGCGTGGGCAGTGCGGCGTCCAGGTCGCTGGAGAGCGCGTCGAAGAAGTCCTGGGCCGTGGCTGGCGGCGTCTTGGCCACGGCTTCGTTGGCGCCCTGCTCGGTTTCCAGCTCCAGTACATAATCCGCGGACGGCTCGTTGCCATTGCTGGAAGAAGGCCCCGCTGCTTCCGCCTTCAGGAGATCCTCGATCTCCGCCACTTCGTCGACCTCGGGTATTTCGGCTGCCGGCATGGCGAATTCTTGCGCCGGACCGGCTTCTGGCGGCGCCTCGTCCGTTTCGCTCGCATTCGCCTCGAGTTCGGTCGCCAGCGCGGCCCACTCTTCAGATAGATCGAGCTCGTGAACGGCGGCGTCCGGCGAAGCCGTTTGGCCAGCCACTTCCGATCGGACTTCCACGATTTCTGCCGTTTCGCTCGCCTCGATAGTGAACTCGGCTGGCTCCGTTTCCGGCGCGCTGGCCGAGACGGAAAATTCCGGAACTGGCGGTTCGGCCGCCGGCGTTGGGTTGGCTTTTTCCGTGGCTCGAGCCGCTTGCGCGTAGCGCTGTCGCAGATCGGCGAACCGTTCGGCGGCGGCCGTATTTCCGCCGCTCGTGTGAATCTGCTCGAGCTGCGCCGCCAATTCCGCGGTCCGCCTCTCGTCGCCCGCGCCAAGATGATGGTCCAGCAGAAGCTCGAGCGTCTGGGCGTGACCCGGAACTCGCTGCAAGACGACTTCGAGAAGATCAATGGCCTTTTGCGTCAGACCATAGCTGGAAAAGAGCTCCACATCCGTGAGCGCCTGCGCGATGAATCGCTGCGTCTCCTCATCGACCGGCCCATCCGTCGCATTGCTCGGCGTGGCGGTCTGTTTCGCCTCCGCTTGCGGCGAGCGTTCCACCGCCGAAATCGTCTCCGCCGGCGCAGCAGACGCATCTTTCATGGCTGGCCGCGTCGCGGGCGCTTCCTTCGTCTCGGCCAAAGCGGCAGGTGCATCCTTGGCCGCTGCGGGAAGAGCGGGCGCCTCTTTGTTGGCTGGCGGCGTCCCGTTGCCTTTTAGCCGATCGTGCTCGCGCCGGGCCGCCTCGTTCTCCGGATCCCGGTCCAGAATCTCCTCGTATACTTGCAGCGCCTCATCCTGCCTGCCCGCTGCCTCGCGAACCTTAGCCAAGCTGAGCAACGCATCGGGCAGACGGAAGGAGTCGCTGGTGTGCTTGTAAAGGTCTACCAGCCATTCCTGGGGCTCGACGAGATTGGGAAGCCGCTGGACAGCTGACGTAAGCAGCTCGCCCAGCGCTTCGTGCTCGCCCTTTTCGATCATCGGCGTCCGAATCGAATCGATGAGCGGCAGAGAGGCGTCCGGCTTGCCTCCCGCGAGCAGCTTTGCCGAGACCTGACGCAAGGGCGCAAACTTTTTGGAGTTACGCGCGAAGATTCGTGAGCCCAGTTCGGTTGCCTCAGTGAGTTGCTCTTGCTGCAAGTAGAGATGAACGAGCAGTTCGGCGGCTTCTTCCCCCTCTTCCAAGTTCGGCAGAGAGGCCAGCACCGAAACCGCCGAGGAATGCTGCCCCATGGCGGTCAGCGATCTCGCCTTGATGACCAGCACGTGCCCATCCTTCGCGTCGATCTTGATTACGCGATCGGCATACTTGATCGCCTCGGCGTGATTCCCTTGCTCATAGAGCCGTTCCGCGCCATTGCGAAATGCCGCCGCCGCCTCCTTGGGCTGATTCATCGATAGAGCCAATTCGGCCACTCTCGAGAGTACGCGCAGATTATCGGGCTCGGCCTCGAGCAGTTTGCGCAGCAGCCCCGCCGCTTGTTCCTGGCGCCCCGCTCGCTGGTGCAGTTCGGCCAACTGCAAATAGATGGGGCGGGCTTCGCTGAGGACGCCTTGCTGTACGTAGAGTTCCGCTAACTTCTCCACTGGCCGCGTCTCTTCGGGCGCCAGTTTGGCAATCTTCTTGTAGATGGCGATGGCTTTGGTGACAAATCCGTCGGCAAGGTAGATCTGCGCCAGCCGCTCGAAGTATTCCAGGGCCTGAAAGGTGTCTCCCTGGCGGACGTACAGGTCGCCGACGGTCATCAGCGTGGCCTGATCCTTCGGCTCTTGCTTCAGAATCTGAACATATTCCTGAATCGCTTGGGCGATTTTCCCCTGATGAAGGAGTTTCTGCGCGTTGGCGACGAATTTGGCCTTATTGTAAGCCATCTGGTATCTGCGTGTTTTTAGCGCCGCGAATGAATGCATCCGCGGCGGCCACTGCCCGATCGACTTGTTATCCGCCCAAAACCGGTGTTAGCAGATTGCGCACTCGGCCCGCTGAGTACTACCCCAAATTCACGCTAGCACGCGACCCTACACGCGTCAACGAAACGCGCGCAGGCGAGTTCGCGCTAGTCATAGGGGGTGATGCCGATAGGCTTGGCGGCTTCAGTGCGACCGGTAGGTAATGTCACGCTACCTACAACGGGCGACAGCGAGTAGCGCTGTCGCTGAGCGCGCGATGCGCTTGCTCTCAGGCTGGGGAATTTCCGCAGGGGGCGCCATCGCAAGGGAGCGGCAGATTTTCTTGCGTTGCGGCTACCGCCCACGACAGCGCGTTGCGCACGGGGGCAAAAGAGAAGCGGTGCAGCGGCGAAGGCCCATGCGCACGCAGCGCCTCCAGGTGAACGCGCGTGGCATAGCCTTTGTTTGCCGCAAGGCCATACACCGGATAGATCTGGTCGAACTCCCTCATCACTGCGTCGCGCCCAACCTTGGCCAGGATGGAGGCCGCGGCGATGGAGACGGAGCGAGCGTCGCCCTTGATGATGGGCTTCTGCTCGACCAACAGATCGAGATGCATGGCGTCAATCAGGAGGAAATCGGGCTGCACGGAGAGTTGCGACACAGCGTCGGCCATTGCCTGGCGGCTGGCCTGATAGATGTTCCACGCATCGATGCGTGTGGAGTCCACTTGCGCCACGCACCAGGCCAAGGCGTGCTCGCGGATGCGCTCGGCGAGAATCTCGCGGCGTTCAGCGGTGAGCTTCTTGGAGTCGTCCAGCCCCACGATGCGGCGCCGTGGGTTGAGAATTACCGCCGCGGCGAATACAGGACCGAAAAGGGAGCCGCGGCCTGCTTCGTCCAAGCCGGCGATACGCTGCCAGCCTTTGTGCCGCGCCATGCGCTCGAATCGCGAGGAACAGAGCCGCCGCATCGGCGCGGATTCTAGCATAGCCTCTGGCGGGACTACACGCGCTATCCGGCGGGAAGACACAACAATGTGCCCTACCGATTCAGCTCTTGCCTTTGACGGCCGCGGCGGCTACCTCAGTGGGCCGCTCGGCGCGGCGAATGCGAGCCGCTTTGCCCTTGAGCGCGCGCAGGTAATAAAGCTTGGCGCGACGAACGCGGCCCTGCTGCAAGACTTCGATCGAGCTGATCATCGGGGAGTTGACGGGAAAGATGCGCTCGACGCCGATTCCAAAGCTCACTCGACGGACGGTAAATGTCGCGCCGGAAGATTGCCCGCGCCTGCTGATCACAACTCCCTCAAACGGTTGCAGGCGCTCTTTATCCCCTTCGCCTTCTTTCAGCCGGACGTGTACACGTATCGTGTCGCCTGCGCTGAAGGCGGGGACATTTTGGCGAGACTGGTCCGAACGGATCTTATCAATTAAGCGGCTCATATGGATTCACCCGGGCAGACCCGCTACGGTGGGGCCAGCGCCACAGAAGACGCCGTAGATTATAACCAAATCCGCAAGCTCGGGACAGGCTAAATCCTCAATTTGTGCGACATTGCGGTCAACCCCGCGGGGAATTCACTTTGTAGGCGAGAGCAGGTCGGGCCGATTGCGGCGGGTCTTCTCCAGCGCGACGCGCTGGCGCCAGCGGCGAATCTCTTCGTGATTTCCGCTGAGCAGTACGTCGGGAACACGGTGGCCGCGGAAATCCGCGGGCCGCGTGTAGTGAGGGTAATCGAGCGCCGCACGCGCGCCGTCATGCGACCGGTCGTTAAAGGGGCTGTGCGGGATTTCGGACTCAAGTTGTGCTCGATGGCTCTCCACACGAGCGGCAGGGCTGCGGGAAGGCGGCAACGAGGAAGACGAGGAAGACGAGAACGACTCGTGCAGCGAGGAGGCCTCGTTCCCCAGCGCGCCGGGCAGCAAGCGCGTCACGGCATCGATGACCATTGCGGCGGCGAGTTCTCCGCCCGAGAGCACGAAATCGCCAATGGAAACTTCGTCCGACGCCAGATGTTCGGCGACTCGTTCGTCCACGCCTTCGTAGCGGCCGCACAGCAGGACCATGCGCTCGATCGTGGCGAAGCGTTCCGCCATCTCCTGCACAAAGATCTTGCCGGAGGCGGACAGCAGCACGACTGCCGCGCCCTCTAGAGGCTTGGGCGAATCGCCCGCCTCAGGGGTACGCGGCGCGGTATCGCTCAGGATTGTCTCCACGGCTTCAAACATCGGCTCCGGCTTGAACACCATGCCTTCGCCGCCGCCGAACGGGCGATCGTCCACGGTCTTGTGGCGGTCGTGAGTGAACTGCCGCAGATCGTGCACGCGAATATCGATCAAGCCGGCCTCTCGCGCTCTGCGGACAATGCCGTAGTGGAAAGGTCCGGCGAAGAACTCCGGGAAGATGGTGACGACTTCAAACTTCATATGCTCGCAAAAATACGCAGAATGCTAATTTCGGACTCGCGCATGAGGTTACACCGAATCGATTGCAAGTGCTTAGGATGCGTTCAGGTCGCGCAGACCCTCGGGCAAGCGCACCTCGATCCGCCGTCCTGCCGTATCAATCTGTGTGCAGATTTCCGCTGCTAGTGGGATGAGGAGTTCGCCGCGCGGGGTGATGACGACGAGAACCCAGGAGCCCGCAGCTGCGCCGGGGGGCTGCTCGCCGCCGCGCTGCACGTCTTGAACGGTTCCCAGTGGAGTTGCGGCGCCCGCTTCCCAAATCGCGCAGCCGATCAAGTCCGCGATGTAGTGGCGGCCTTCGCCGGCAGGAGCGCGCTCCGCGAACGGAACCTGCACCTCGAGGCCGCGTAGAGTCTCCGCGTCGGAGATGCTTTCCACGCCCTCGAAGAGAAAAATAGCCTGGCCGAGATGCAGGCGGCAGGAAAGAATCTTCGCCGGGCGACGAGCCCTTCCTTCGGCCGCCAGCCAAGCCTCTCTCCTTTCGGTAAGCCGCTCGGGAAAATCCGTGAGGATTTCCGCGGCCACCTCGCCTCGCCGGCCCCAGGGGCGCAGAATGCGCGCCAGGGTCAGGGGAATAAATGAGTCCTCGAGCACTTACTGGGCGCACTTACTCGAGGATTTCGAGCGTGAGGCGCTTCTTCAGTTTCATTCCAGCCGCGCCGAGAATGGTGCGGATGGACTTTGCCGTTCGGCCTTGTCTTCCGATCACTTTGCCGAGATCGGTGGGGTGAACGCGGAGCTCCAAAACGGTGACTTGTTCACCCTCTACAGCGCGAACTTGCACTTGTTCAGGATTATCCACGAGCGCCTTCGCGATGGCTTCAACCAGTTCCTTCATGTGCCCTCCGCGATTCGCAGGTATCAGCAGTCAGCAGGAGTTTTCGCTTGCGCGTGTCTCGTTGACTCCGGACGAAGGATTCCAATCGCAGGAACCTTCTACCTTGAGATGAGAGACTGGGCGTAAGAGTGCAACGCTTAGGCGGGCTTCTTCTGTTTTTCCAGGAAGCTGCGGACGGTGTCGCTGGGCTGCGCACCGCGGGCAAGCCAGTATTCGATCCGTTCGGCGTTCAGCTTAATTGCAGCCGGGTTCTTGAGGGGATCGTAGGTTCCCACAATTTCCGTGAAGCGGCCATTGCGGGGACGCCTCTTATCAATCACCACAATGCGATAACACGGCATCTTCTTCTTGCCATATCTAGCCAGGCGGATAGCGAGCACTCGGAAATTCCTCCTATACAGTTATTGTATATCGGAAACGCGGATTCTCCAACGCTGCATACGGCGCGCCAATTCGTCGTGCCGGAAGCACTCGACGGCATGGTCATTGACCATTCCGGCGGCTTGCATGAAGGCATAGCAGATGGTGGAGCCGACAAAGCGGAAACCGCGCTTCTTCAGGGCCTTACTCATGGCGTCTGACTCGGGGCTGGTGACGGGAATCTCTTTGAGCGACCGGACGGCGTTGACTTTAGGCGTGCCGCCGACGAACTGCCAGATGTAGCGGGCGAAGCTGCCGCACTCCTCTTGCACTTGCAGAAAAGCGCGGGCGTTGCTCACGGCGGATTCGATTTTGAGGCGATTGCGGATGATTCCGGGATCGGCGAGGAGGGCTTGAATTTTTCGGCCATCGTAGCGCGCGATTTTTTGCGGATCGAAATTGTCGAAGGCGGCGCGAAATCCTTCGCGCTTGCGAAGGATGATCTCCCAGCTCAGCCCAGCCTGCGCAGCGTCCAGAACGAGAAACTCGAAGAGCTTGCGGTCGTCCTTCAGCGGCACGCCCCATTCGCGATCGTGATAAGCGATGGAGATAGCGCTCGACGGCCACCCACAGCGAATGCGGTTGCCGCCATGGGAGGGCTTTATTTTCCCTGAGGTTCCGCTCGCGGTTTTCACCGCCGCGTCTTTCGCGGGGGCCGGACTCATTCTTCGGGCGCCTCTTCGCCCTGCTGCATCTGCTGGAGCGCGGCGCGGGCCTTGCCCATTCCGCGCAGGCGTCCCTGGGCGGCGAGCGCTCCGTATTGCTTCATCATCTTGCGCATCTGCATGTATTGCTTCAGCACCTGGTTTACTTCCTGCACGGAAGTGCCGCTGCCGCGGGCGATGCGCTTGCGCCGCTTGCCATCGATCAAATCGTGGTCGTCGCGTTCGGCCTCGGTCATGGAGTTGATGATGGCTTCGACGTGCTTCAAGCGCGATTCATCGACGTGCGCGTCCTTGGGAAGATTGGCAAACGGGCCGATCTTGGGGAGCATGCCCAGGACCTGCTCGAGCGGGCCCATCTTGCGGACCTGCTTCAATTGATCGCGGAAATCGCCGAGGGTGAATTCGCTGCGGCGCAGCTTGCGTTCGAGTTCGGCGGCTTTTTTGTTGATCGATGGCCTGCTCGGCGCGTTCGATCAGGGTGAGCATATCGCCCATGCCGATGACGCGGGAGACGATGCGCTCGGGATAAAAGGCTTCGAGCGCGTCGTACTTCTCGCCCATGCCGACAAACTTGACGGGGGCGCCGGTGACTTTACCGATGGAGAGCGCCGCGCCGCCGCGCGCGTCTCCATCGAGCTTGGTGAGAATCACGCCGGTGAGGCCGAGGCGGCGATGGAATTCGCCGGCGGAACGCACGGCGTCCTGGCCGATCATGGCGTCGGCGATGAACAGGATTTCGCTGGGCTGGAGCTCGCGCTTGAGGAAGCCGAGTTCGTTCATCAACTCTTCGTCGATGTGCAGGCGGCCGGCAGTGTCCACCAGGATCACGTCGGAGGCGGAGAGCTTGGCTTCGCGGATGGCGCCCTTGGCGATTTCCAGAGGCTTGTCCGTGCCGGCGGCGGGCCAGCAACTGACGGCGACGGCTTTGGCCACCTGGGCGAGCTGTTCCCGGGCGGCGGGGCGGTAGACGTCGGTGGAGACCACCAGCGGGCGATGGCCGTGGCTGGCGAGCCACTTGCCGAGCTTGCCGGTGGTGGTGGTTTTGCCGGAGCCTTGGAGGCCGACAATCATCCAGACGGAGGGAGGCCGCGAAGCGAAGGCGGGCTTGGCTTGTTTGCCAAGCAGTTCCAGCAGTTCGTCGCGGACGATCTTGAGGATCTGCTGATCCGGCGAGAGTTGCAACAGCACTTCCGAGCCGAGCGCCTTGGCGCGAATGTGGGCCAGGAGTTCGTCGGCGACGTCCACGTTGACATCGCCATCGAGGAGGGCTTCGCGGATGCCGACCAAGGCGGCGTCCATGTGCTCGTCGGTGAGCTTGCCCTGGCCGCGCAGGTTCTTGAAGACGCGCTGAAGTTTCTCAGTAAGGTTTTCAAACATTGTTTAGGCTCGCTCGGTGCAGCTGCCGATTCTCGTTTGATTCTAGGAGACGCGTAGGCCGGGGTCAATTCCGGCACGAATGCCCACGCCTGAAAACATGTAGGTGGAAAGTGCTTTGGAATCAATCGAGTGGCCTGGTAAGTGCGCCATGGGACCCCTCCCCCCTACTTTTTTTACAAGAGTATCATTTCAAGAGACTTATTTTGCGCCGCCACGCAAGAGTATCATTTCAGGGCAGTTATTTTGTACGGCTTGCAAGAGTATCAATCCAAGGGGCTTAGCTCCTCGCCTTCGTTTTCGGCTATGAAAGCAAAAAGTAGATCAGGCTTAAGCCGGGATCTCTCCCGCTGTCCCCGCAAGGCTCTCCTTTCGGTGGGCTCACGCCAAAAACCCCATCTGTGAAACCGACGAATTGGTCGCTCACCAAAATGCTGCTGGCATGTTCGGTTCCTCTCCAGCAGGCATACGTCTATTTTACCGCGACGGTCAAACAGCCAGAATCAAATAAGGGATTTTCCACAGGCCAGCGGTTTTCAACAGCTCCATCGATTGATTGCGGGAAGCTGAAGCGCTACTAATTGAGCAGGAAAAGCTGCCTCACCACGATAACGTCAAGCCTTCTCATTGGGTTTAGCTCGCAACTTTAATACGAACTCGGAACTCGAAGAACTCACCGACTCGGCCGATTAGTTTCGTTGTGATCTGGTTTGGCTTTATGTCGTCTAAGGCTTCGAATAGCCTTAACTGTCTTGGTTGAGACTGCGGTTTCTTTTCGGGGCCAAAGGCTTCACTAGTTAAGACGGTTCCGTCACTTAACGTCAATTTCCATAACTTAGAAGCCTTCCTAAGTACCTCGGGGCCGGGCGCCGATTTTTCCTTTAAATAAAACCACAATGTCTGCCGCTTAATGCCCAGGGCTCTGGCGGCATCGCTCTTGCTCAATCCTTTTTCCCGGATGGCTTTATTCAAGCACTTAGCGATTTCATGCCGGAATGTCGAACTGGTGCGCCTTTTCGGCATCAGTGGAATCTAAGATGAGGAGGTAAATATGTCAATTAAAATAGGCTGTCAAATAAACTTGACATTCACCTGATGAAGAACCACTATTTCGCCAGCGTGACCCTAAGATCGAGCATGGAACCCCGGAATCGAATAGGATGTATGGTTTGGAGGTTTATATGTTAACGGCAGCCGTATCTGGAAGCTTTCACCATCATATGGAAGCGATTACCGCCGCCGTTCACGAACTGGTCGCGCTCGATGTGCGCGTGCTCTCACCTGCCGATCCTAGGATTGTGGCGCTGCAGGGTGATTTTCTTTTTGTCGCAAGCGACGCGGTCAGATCGGTGCGGCTCGTCCAGGACAGGCATTTGGAGTCAATTCGCGCAGCCGATTTTCTTTGGCTAGTTTGTTCTGATGGGTATGTTGGCCAGTCGGCGTCTATGGAGGTTGGCTTCGCGGCAGCTGTTGGAACGCCGATCTTCAGCACGCACGCGCCGGGAGATCTGACGCTCCGCCAATATGTGACGATTGTGGCGAATCTTGGGGACGCAGTTTGCCGGGTGAAGTCCGTTGCTCGACCGAGCCGCGACCCGGGGATACTAATCGACCCCCATGCGACCGTGGGAGAAGTACATGACGTTCTTGAGCGTATAGATGGCGCATTTAGGCGTCCGAACAAAGTCTTCGGATCGGCCGAAGGGGTATATGGCGATCTGGCTGACGTAAAGGCAAAGCTACGGTTGCCCACATCTGTGCACTAACGCGCGCTCCCGCGCAGCTTACATGGACGACGAGGCCGAAAAGATAGAGCTGTTCGATTTCCGGCGGCTGGAAAGCCTTCGTCTTTTGGCGAGACAGATCCTTCAGGATCAAGTTGCTTCACTAAAATACTTTGAGTACGACGTCGGATACCAGCACGTTCGCGGCAACAATAGAATTTCTGTCTCAAGCTCTGCCACATGTGTCCTCTCCTTGGTCGCGACCGACTTGTGGACATCAACCCATAGTCCGGCAGACACGAAAAAGCTGCTTAAGGATCTCATTCCCAGAACGTATAGCGCGAAGCTTCGTCCGAATAACCCATTCACAGCTGCGTGGATTTTAGAAGCGGTAACTGCGCTGGAGGGCTATTCCGAACCGCTCGACGACGGTGATTACGAGCTCATCGCGAAAAAAGAAGAGGTACTTCAAAAGGAGGTCACAGATAGTAATGGGGGCGTACGTATCGCTCCATACCCAGCATCACCTTATCTGACGCAGCTTGTAGCACGGGCTCTTAGGCGGAGGGGAAAACTACCGACTAAGGTCGAGGAGATGGTGAACATGTGGGCGTGGGCGGAGCTTGCCCGTCAACTTGCTCTAGTTCAGGCGAAGAGCAAAACACAAGATGCATTCGCGATTGCATATTTGCTCATGTTGGTTACGCCTATCACACCCGGCTCCAACATCACGCCTAGCTCTAGGATCACACCAGAGCAAGCGAGTATTCAGCAGGCTGCTCTCAAAACTGTTTTTGATTGCCAACTCCCAGGATGGTACTTGGCCCCTGAGTAGGCCCATATTTCATTACCCTGACTTCGGAAACGCGCATTGCTATGAATACGAGATGCTCACCCAGCTTCTGGCTGAACCTGAGCTGGAAAGCCTCCTGCTTCAGAACCTGCCGAAATTAAGGATGGCTGCCGAGTCGGTATCGAACAGTGTCTATCGCGTCGAGGGTGGCATTCCTGCTTGGACTTCTGGTCACCACCCGAACCAAGCCGATCCCGAATCGTGGGCGACCGCGTCCGCTTACCATTTTATTCATGAACTTGATCGTCTCTTGGCTGTGGCCGTTCGGCGTGATCTGTTTCGCTACTTAGATCAGCCTTTACCTCGAACAGTTAAGCGCGAAAGAAGAGAAAAAGAGGATTTCGCTTCAGCCGAGGACTTCCTAGATAGCGCGCTGGACGTGCCTGATAACCCAGGGCGCTCATTGAGAGATTTCCTCTGGGAGAAGTTCGTCAAACCTCTTTCCGGTGAAGCGGACCGCATTATCACAGGGCACAAGTTCAACAAGGGAACGCCGCGATCGGCAATTTTCTTTGGTCCTCCCGGCACCTCGAAAACCGAGCTGTCGAAAAAGATCGCAGATTTCCTTACGTGGCCGATTCTTGTAATAGATCCCTCGGTCCTTCTTCGGAAGGGCATGGATGGGATTCAGGCCGAGGCTAACACCATCTTTCGCATGCTTGAGGAAACTGAGCGGGTTGTAGTTCTGTTTGACGAATTTGACGAACTCGTCAGGGAGAGGGGATCGTCAGATTCCGAGCCGTTTTCTCGCCTCCTCACGACGGCTATGCTTCCCAAACTTGCCAGCATTCACAAGCGCGGTTCGCTTGTCTTCATTATCGCCACGAACCACGTTGGAGAGTTTGACTTAGCCATCCGCCGGAGGGGCCGATTCGATCGGGTCGTCCAAGTCATGCCCCCGACCTACGAAGCAAAGATGGCCAAGGGTAATTGGGGTCCTAAGAAAAACCTCAACCTCGGAAGAAAAATGGAGGAGCTCAAGGTCGATCTCACTGAGGAGATCGTGCGACAGATAAGCGATCTGACTTATGACGAATGCGAAGCTTTTGTGATCGAGCTCTACAAAGTGCAAAGCTCGCAGGCAGCGGCCACAGCACTAGCGGCCGTGTGGAGTCAGTGTACGCTCCAAACGAGCGTGAGCCAGGGGCAAGACAAAACAACTTGGGCGGATCGATGCAGGGCGGAAGCTCAGCTGAGCCATTAGCGGCGCTGCCGCCCCCTGAGCGAGTCTTGTCAGTTGGCGACGCGACCTTAGCACGGCTAATCTCCGCCCAGACTCAGCGGTGGCCTTGTCAGCCGGCGGAAGACCCAATCTGGGGCCTTATTCGCATCGTGATGGCTCAGCAAGTCTCCACAGTTGTTGCGTGCCGCTTTGCTGAGCGAGCAAAGTCCGCCTGCCCGCAACTCATGATGCCATCCCCCGCGGTTGTGCCCGAACCGAAAAGCCTCCGCGCGCTCGGTCTCTCGCAGAGGCGAGCTGATTGTTGTGCGGAGATCGTGCGCAGGTCGGATGAGATTCTTGCAAGAATCAACCAAGGGCAACCTTGGGAACAAGCTCTGGCGGGTATTAAGGGCATTGGCCCGTGGACAATTTCGGTCTTCCGCATTATGGTCCTGCGGCATCCCGATGTGCTTCCTCTTGGGGACGTCGGACTAGAGCGTGCCATTGATAACGTCTATGGAGGCGGTCGCGACGTGGCAAGCTTGAGTGAGGCGTGGCGGCCTTTCCGTTCCGTAGCATGCTGGTACCTGTGGCGAACTCTCGGAAACGTGCAACTCGGTTGAACCGCGTGCCCAAGCGATTTTACATCGCAACTCGGAAGGATCGCAGCGCAGAAGCCGACGCACTATCGGAGGCACTAACCGCCGAAGGGTGGGAGCGGACATTCGCGTGGGGTGGCCGCGAAGGCTCCGACCCAGAGCAATACGCCGCGATAGCTCGATCAGAACTTGACGGCGTCGCGAAAGCAGACGTGCTGGTCGTTTTGTTGCCCGGTGGCTACGGCACTCACGTGGAGATTGGGGTTGCTCTCGCCCTTGGGAAGCGCGTCATTATCCATTCTCCGGATCGGAAAACACTGGAGACGCCTTATCCATGCGTATTTCACTACCATCCAGGAGTTAAGCTGGTCATCTCCGAATCTCTTGAGCCTAGTGAAGTGCTGAATCCGCACCCTTAAAAAGCGAAGGGCGGCACCCCCCAAACTGCAGATCCCTCGGCCTCGTGACAGCCGTAACTTATCTATTTTACTCCACGAGTAAAGTCGCGGCTTGTGGTGTGAGATTTGGAAGAAAGACCCAGAGGGATTCCCCGCAGAGGCTCCCGGGGCGCAAAGGACGCGCTTCGACTGCGTGGCCGCGCGGACCAAAAGGCGGTCCGACAGAAAAGGCGCGGCCACTCCGCTCAGAGTGACAACGGAAGCCGGACGCACGCTTGTTGCGGTCAGGCGGGGTTTTGCGCCGCCGAAGCTTTGGCGCGCATGGCTTGAGACTCTTCGCGGTTGGGGCCATACAGGCCGGGCGCCCGGCCTCCAGCCAAACGGCACATGAGGGCCAACTGTCCACGATGGTGTACGCCGTGACAAATGATCATGTCCGAGAGGATGTCGCGAATGGCCAGTTCCTGACCAAAAAAAGGAATTTTGCGATCGAGGTCGGCGGGCGTGAGCTTTTTGATGCGCGCGACGGCATCCTTGTGAACGCGGTCATACGCGGGGGCGAGCGCTTCCACCTGGCGCGGGCGCTCGATGTGCGGCGGCTTCATGTCCATCGTGAATTGGCCCTGGTCGATACCGAAGCTGATGTAAGCGTCGCTTTCGGCCAGATGCCAGGCGAGCTCACCGAGGGAGCGTCCGCCCTGATCGGGACGGAAGTCGTATTGCGATGCAGGGAGCGCGCGCATCAGCTTTAACGTATTGTCGGCTTCGCGATCCCAAGAGTTGAGGAACCTTTCCAGTTCGTTGACGGGCATGTTAAGTCTCCTTTGATGTGCCGCTGAGCGGCGAGCTGGGGGAGAGCACATTCTAACGCACATTGACGGGGCTTGAGCCAGGACCAAATCGCAACTTGAATGCGGCAAAAGCGCGCGTGCTAAACTCCAGCGGCTCCCAGCACGTGCAAGGACGGCACGCGCTGGGGACCCCGGCTCCAGCGGTGAGTTTCGCTGGAACGATTTCTCAATTGTGAAACAGGGAGGTTTTTACACCCGTGAGCGATTTTCTGCGGGCCAATCGAGCGGAACGCTCCAGTTTGCGCAAACTACTGAGCGGCCGCGAACCCATTGTGGCGCCAGGAGCCTATGATGCGTTGACGGCGCGCCTCGTCGAGCAAGCCGGATTCGCGGCGGTGTATATGACGGGCTTTGGCACGGCGGCCTCGCTGCTGGGGCGACCGGACGTGGGGCTGCTGACGATGTCGCAGATGGTGGACAATGCCCGCCGCATCGCGCGCGCCGTGGATCTTCCCGTGATCGCCGACGCAGACACCGGCTATGGCAATCCACTCAGCGCGATCCACACCGTGCAGGAGTACGAACGCGCGGGGGTTTCCGCGATACACATCGAAGACCAGATTACGCCCAAGAAGTGTGGGCACATGGAGAACAAGCAAGTGATCTCCGGCGCGGAAATGTGTGAAAAGATTCGCGCGGCGACCGAGGCGCGCTCGTCGGCTGATTTTCTGATTATCGCGCGCACGGACGCTCGCGCGGTGGAAGGGCTGGAGAGCGCGCTACGCAGAGCGCGTTCCTATCGGGAAGCCGGCGCCGACCTGCTGTTTGTGGAAGCGCCGCAGAGCGAAGACGAAGTGGCTGAGATCGCGCGCGCCTTCCCGGACGTGCCGCTGCTATTCAACTGGGCGGAGGGCGGCAAGACTCCGGCGATGCCGCTGGAGCGGCTGAAGGAGATGGGCTATCGCGTCATTATCTTTCCGATTGGCGCGCTTTTGATGGCGGCGCAAGCGGTGCGGAGGCTGCTGGCCGAAATTCGGGACCACGGTTCGCCGATGGGCATGGCTTCTCAGTGGATGTCGTTTCAGGAGTTCAACGAGATGATCGGACTACCCGAGATTCGGCAACTGGAAAAACGGTTTGAGACGAAGAGCGGAAGTTAAGACACACAGCGAAGGCAAACATACTGCCCAAACAAACGATTGGGCGTGGCTTCGGCTGATTGAGCGTGTGAGAGTCTATCCGCTTCAGCCGCTAGAAGGTTTTCTTGGGCGCGGCTCCAACTCTCGCGCTCCCGCTCTGCGACCTTCTCATTGCCGCGACTTAGGCCGCGGCACCCCGCAATAGCCGTCGTCCCCAAAGGTCATCCCGCATAGCGCCTTGCCATCGGAAAGCTCGATCCTGGCGAGCCAGCCAACCGGGCTGCCAGATTTGGCCTGATGAACGTAAACCGTGATTACGTCCCCCGGCTGCAGAGAATTCCTGTTCCACCCCAGTTGGATAAGTCCGGGCGGACTGGAAACTTCCCCCACCCAATGCACGACGTTGCCGTGATCATCCTTCGCATCGAACATCACGATGGCGTGCGGATTGGCCCACACCAATTTCGTGACCGTGGCATTTTTCAATACGGCTACAGTTTCCGAATACGCCGCATTTCCGTGATGTGCGAACAGGGGGCTGCAAACTGTTAGAAGACCCGCAACCAACGAAAAACTCGTGAGAAGCTTGCTTCTCATTCGTTACCTCCGCTACTGGAATTCGCTCGCTTCAGGCTCCGAAATACCGCGCCGGGGATTACCCGAAACTAGAAGGATCAGTGAGCCGCGCCTCCAAGGGTCCATAATTATCGGTAGCCGTTATTTTTTAAGCTGCTTGCCAGGACCCTTGGCCGCGGGATCGGCAACTATGCTCAAATATGCTGCCATCTCCGACGGCACGCAGAACCACTCCTCCGGGAACTTCTGTTCTGGAATCCACCTGAACTTGACGGTGCTGATGACAAAAGGCTTCGTATATGTCTTCGGGTCATCAATCGTCACGGTCACTTCCAAATCGTTATGATCGACGCGTGTGTAGCGCTCTTGCACTCGCATGTCGAGGCTGTGGGGATGCCCCACCTCATCTAACCAGCTCCTCTCGTCGCTTCCCACCGTGTCCACGACGAAGCTGTAGTCTCCATCCCAGTGCCCCAGCGAGTAACCGTACCAGTGGGGATCGGCCGCGTCGGCGGACCTCCCGCCGACATTCTTCGGAAGCGGCGGCCCATCCATCGGGATTTCGCGCCATATCTTGTTGTATTCATTTAGTACAAGCATCTTGCCCGGCATCTGAGCGAGGGCTACCCCTCGGATCTCGTCAAGCATGTTGCGCGGGAAGCCCAGGGGATCGCACGATTTCAAGGGATCATTGGATTCCGCGACGTAAACCTGTTTGACACCCTTATGGGCACTGAACTGCTCCTGCCCCCACGGCGTCATGGGAGGCACCGGGTTGATTTTGGCGTGGAGGGGCCCTGTCCAGAACCCGGTAAGATCCCGGCGGGGAGCTGGTCCCCCGGGACCCTCAGTGCTTAATTTGTCATACAAAAGATTGGTGTATTGATCACCGCTTTCGCGTGGAGTTTGCGAAAATGAATACGACGAAAAAAACAGCAACCCCGCCCCCAGAACGACGCAGCCCCTAAGCACACTTCGCATATCCGCACCTCTCACTTCTACTGTCGACTCCAGGTTCCCTTGGGCCGGCTCACAACTCTGACCTTTTACAAGCGGCCTCATACTACACGCGATTTAGGGTGTCAAGAAGCGAGTAAATAATCGGCTTTCGCATCTTCACCGGGCCCGTCGGCACGTCGTCGCAATCTCGTCGTCCCTGTGCTCGGATCAGTCGAGCCGATAAGGGGGCCGTTTTGAAAGCCGCTCGCTTCTATTCCGCGGGCGCCTTGACCGGTCTGAGCGCGTCGCATACACTAAATGTTTCAGTGTGCTGCTGCGAGAAATCCAGTGAGTGTGCAGCCCCTTGATGGCGCTGTGGCAGTAGGAGTTTGGGGCCTGCTATGAGGAGCATTCGTTGCCTAAACGCACGTTTCAACCCAAAGTGCGCCGGCGCCATAAGACCCATGGCTTCCGCGCCCGCATGAAGAGCGTAGGGGGCCGGAAAGTGCTGGCCGCGCGCCGCAAGAAGGGCCGTCATCGCCTCACGCCCGTCTAAAACTTCCGAGGGTGGGCCGCAGAGTTTTCCCCGCGCCGCTCGTCTGGTACGCCGCCCCGAATTCGAGGCCGTCTATCGAAAGGGCGCGCGGAAAGCTTCGGCGCGGTTCGTGGTTTTCTACCGCGCCAATGGCGGGCCGCGCAGCCGCTTCGGCATCAGCGTGAAGAAGGCGCTGGGAGACGCGGTGGCACGCAATCGAATCCGCCGCCGCATTCGAGAAATCGTTCGGCGCAATCGTTCGGAGATCTCCCCAGGATGGGACATCGTAATTCATCCGCGCAATGCCATGACCCGGGCTGCCTTTGCCTCAATGGAGGCGGAGCTCGTGGGGACACTGCGGGCAGTTACGCACTGAATGCTGCGGCGCGCGACGAGCAGACTCTGGTGAAAACGGAAATACAAACAGCAGATTCCTCGCTCCACGGCCGGCCAGTCCGGGACATCGCGGACTGGAAGGAAGAGGCTCCGGCCGTTCCACTCGGAATGACAACGGTCTTGCCGAGCGGAGGGGGGCGGAGTTTGCGAAACGTCGCGAGCGCAGCAGGGGCGGGGCTGCTTTTATTTGGGATACGCTTTTATCAAGCGATTTTCGCTCACCTTATGCCCGTAGGCTGCAAGTTTTACCCTTCGTGTTCGCGTTACGCCGCGGAAGCGATTGAGCGGCATGGCGCCGCGCGCGGCGCGCGGCTGGCGCTGGCGCGTTTGTGGCGCTGCCGGCCGTTCACCCGAGGCGGATTCGACCCGGTGCCGGAGGCGCATGAAGTTGCGAGCGGCGCGGCGGAAGCAGCGAGCCTTTCGGCGAATGAAGCCGAGGGTGGAGCGCGAGCGGAGGCAGGCTCGTGAAAGAAGTTTCGGATCAAGCACGCGTGGCGTTGGCGTT
Organism: uncultured Acidobacteriota bacterium; assembly: GCA_963703785.1. Lineage (GTDB taxonomy): Bacteria > Acidobacteriota > Terriglobia > Acidiferrales > UBA7541 > Palsa-189. The sequence continues at coordinate 108,361 of CAVPFR010000044.1, forward strand.
TGCGCTGGCGCTGCTGGTTATGGTGGGCTGGTATTTTCTGAACCCGCCGAAGCCGCAGCCTCCGCCAGGCTCGGGGGCGAGCCAGACGCAGAGCGCCGCTAATCTTCCTTCTGGGGCTTCTGGGGCGGGCGGCGCGGTGGTGCAGCCAAACCAGCCGGTGGGCGCCAACTCAACCGGAGCGACGGCTGCGGCGGCTCCGGTGACAGCCACGGGAGAGAAGGATATCGTCGTCGAGAGCGACCTCTATCGCGTGGAGCTCTCGAACCGCGGCGGCGTGGTGCGCAGCTGGCAGCTCAAGAAATATACCGATGGAGGCAATCCGCCGCGTGTGCTGGATCTGGTGAACGCGGACCTGGCGCGGCAGACGGATAGCTGGCCGCTCTCCTTGCAGCTTGCGGACGCGCAACAGGAGTCCGCCGCCAATCAGGGGCTGTACGTGGCGAAGGCATCCACTGCGAACGGCGCCGCGAGCACGGACAACACCATCGCGGCTCCGGCGCAGATCGAATTCCACTGGAGCGATGGGCAGCTGGACGTCACAAAAACGCTGAAGTTCGATCGCGACTACATCATGGCGGTGGGAACGTCTGTGCGGCAGAACGGGCGCCCGGTGAGCTACAGCATCGCCTGGCGCGGCGGCTTTGGCGACATAACGGCATTTCGCGCCGCGGTGCAGACGCTGGTCTTCGACGACCGCGAGGGCAGCATCAGCACGATCACCAGCAAGAATGCGGGAACGCCGAATCAGCGCAACTTTCCGGCCGCGGTGCCGGGAACGTTTGGCGCTGTGGGCATCGAGGACCTTTACTTTGCCGCCGCGTTCCTGCCGCCAGCGGCGCCGCCGCCCGGGCAGGCTATTCCGGAGACGCTGACGCTCTCCACGCGGCAGACCACGCACACGCTCGAAGCCGACGGGAAAACGCAGCAAGAGATTCTGCCGGAGATGGCGGTGGGTTCCACGACGCCGGGCCCGCTGGACGTGCGCCTGTACGTGGGCCCGAAGGACATCGATACTCTGAAAGCGGTGCGGCCGCCGCTGAATGGCCTGGTGCAATTCGGCTGGTTTGGGTTTATCGCCGAGCCGCTCTTCTACATTCTGCGCTGGATCTACCACTACATTCCCAACTACGGCTGGGCCATCGTGGTGATGACCGTGGCCATCAATATGGTGCTCTATCCGCTGAAGGTGAAGAGCTGGCGGTCGATGCAGAAGATGCAAAAAGTGGCGCCGGAAATCCGCCAGATCCAGGACCGCTACAAGAAATACTCCATGCGCGATCCGCGCAAGCAGGAGATGAACAAGGAAGTAATGGCGGTGTACAGCCGCGAGGGCGTGAACCCCATGGGGAGCTGCCTGCCACAAGTGAGCCAGATGCCGATCTGGTTTGGACTTTACCGCATGCTGAACGCGACCATCGAATTGCGGCACGCGCCGTGGTTCGGTGGTTTCACGATCTGTCGGGCCGCGACCCTTATTTCATTTTGACGATCACCATGGCGCTGTTGATGTACGTCGGCACAGAAAATGACGCCGATGACAGTCACCGATCCTTCGCAACAGCGCATGATGACGCTGATGCCGCTGATGTTTAGGGGCATGTTTTTCCTGATTCCGGTTTCGAGCGGGCTGATCCTTTATATCGTCACGCAGAATATCGTGGCGGTGCTGCAGCAGTGGCACCTCAACCGGACGTCGCCGATCAAAGCGCTCATGTCACCTGGGAGGGCTAAAAACAGGTGACACGCGCGGCACTATCGAAGTAAGTTTCGCGAGAAGACGCTTCGGAGAGGACGCATGCCCGCCACCAGCCTGGTTCATGATGGCAAGATCGACCGCGAAGCCGCGGCGGCCGAACTCCGGCGCTATCTCGATACCGTGCTGCGCACGGCGCGGTTTCGCCTGAGCTATCGCGTGGACATCGAGCCGAAAGTGGATGCCGACGACCTGGAAACGGCGGAGATCGTGGTTGCGTTCGAGGGGCCGGAGCAGGAACTTCTGCTAGAGCACAACGGGGAGTTGCTGAAAGCGCTGGAGCACGTGGGCGTGCGCTGGCTGCGGCTCGATCCACAGTTTTACAGTCGCGTGCGCTTCGACTGCGGGGATTTTCGCGCTTCGCGACTGGCGGAATTGCGGCTCTCGGCGGAAGTGGCCGCGGAGCGCGTGCGGCAGACGCACGAGCCCTTTCGCTTCAACCCCATGGGCGCGCGGGACCGGCGCATCATTCACCTGGCGCTGAAAGACCAGCCGGGAGTGCGCACCAGCAGCGAAGGGCAGGGCGAAATGCGGCAGGTGGTGATTTTCCCCAGCGATGCGAAGGACGACGCGAAGTAGATGTTCGCGCAGATGACTCGAAGTTAGCACGCCGAGGCTTAGAGCTTCCCGCTTTAATTTTCCCGCCGTGCGGCCAGTTTGAATTTTGCCCTCTTGTGTCACGATCAAGAAAATTCAAAACGGCCCACTACCGAACTTACTCTTCCCGCAGGCGTCCTTGAGAGAGAATCCTGCCGTCAGGGGCGAAAACCACTTCAAACGTAAAATTCCGCGGAAGATCGTTCTCGGCGGGCGAAAATGTTGGCCGCGCTCACCGTAGAAGCGCACGTCGCTGATGTCCACGACGGGCTTGCCATCACGCTCGAAAAATTTGAAGAGCGGGAAGCGGGCGAAGGCCAGGTACGCCTGCACGCCGCTCAGGCCGCGCGCGGCGGCGATGTATTGGTTGGGAGCGGCCTGGGGAAAGAACTGAAGGTGAAACGGCTCGTCTCCCAACTGATCGAACTGAATGCGATAGACGCCGTCGGGAGTTTCGATCAGGCCCGCCCATCGCGTGGCGGAAGGCGGCAAGGGAATGGCGGCAATGTTCTGGACGTTCAGGCGCGCTTCGCTGGCGAATTCGGAAATGTGCTGGAAGGCGGAATGGTGCATGCCGGCCGCGAAGCTCAGGTAGGCCGCGACCAGAGCGAATCCTATGCGGCACCATTTGACGCGCCCGGCGCGAGAACCGCTGCTGTGCCGGAGCGGGAGCAGAAAAAAGCAAGCCAAGCCACCCATCGCCAAGAACGACGCGCCCGTCGAGAAAGGAACGTTCAGCGGGCGCACCAACGGGCCGATGGCAAAGGCCGCGGCCGAGAACACGGCCCAGAGAGGAATCGCGCGCTTCCAAGGATCCTTTAGCGGGCGAAAGGCCCAGGTGGCGAGTTGCGGCATGAGGGCCAGGGAGGTGAGCGTAAGGTCCACGATGAGGACGAGGTCCCAGGAGATGCGCGAGTAGTTGAGCGGACTCCAAACCATCGTTCCGAAAGAGGTGATCACGTCCAGGAAGATGTGGCTTCCGATGCCAACGAGATAGATGGCCACGAGGTCGCCGAATTCGGGCGCGGGCCATCGCACCCAGCGGGCGAGAAACCAGGTGATGCCCGCGAGAAGCAACGCCCAGGCGGGCAACATCACCACGGAATGGGTGATGCCGCGATGCCAGGTCATCATGGCGAGGCTATTGTGAGCAAGCTGCCCAGCGAGGACGTCGATATCCGGAAAGACGGCGCCAATGGTGCAGGCGAGAATGGCCACGCGGCCGGCGGTTTTGGGCGGCTCGCGCCAGGAGAACGGCGCGCGGGAAGGTTCGCCGGCGAAAAAGGCCTTGCCGATTAGAGCGCCAACGATGCCGTGAGTGATGGTATCCATGCGATTGCGGAAAAACGGCGAGGAAAATTGAAGAAGGTCAGCTGACCTCCATCAGAGGCGAGCGCCTTTCGAGGACGCGCCCGATGCGGCGCGCCGAAACTTTGCGAGCGGCGAGCGCCGCAAGGAGAGCATCGGCTTGAGTGGCTTCCACCGCGACGAGAAGTCCGCCCGACGTCTGCGGGTCGAAAAGCAGATTGCGAAACTCCTCCGGAACCGATGGCTGGAAGGCCACGCAGTCGCCAATGAACTGGCGATTATTCTTGAGCCCGCCCGAATAGAAGCCGGCGCGCGACGCGGCCACGGCGCCGGGCAGATATTCGATCTCAGCGTGATCTATAGCGAAAGAAACGCCGCTGCCCACGGCCATTTCACGCGCATGGCCCAGGAGGGCGAAACCGGTGACGTCCGTGACGGCGTGAACGCTGCCCGGAGTGCGCTCCTCGATTTCGGCCACGGCTTCCGACGCATCGCGGTTCAATCGCGCCATGGAAGACGTGGCGGCGGAAACAGCGTCCTCGGGTATGCGTCCTTGCTTCAAGCCGGTGGAAATTACGCCGCGCCGAGAGGCTTCGTCAGCAGCAGAGCATCGCCGGGCCGCGCTCCTACATTGCGCCAGACGCGCTCCGGATCGATCAGGCCTGTAACCGCATAGCCGAACTTCATATCGTCATCGCGAATGGAGTGGCCGCCGATGACCGTGCAGCCCGCCTCGGTCATTTTGGCCAAGCCGCCGCGGAGAATCTGATCGAGAGTGTCGAGGTCGCCCGATTCCGGAAAGGCGACGATAGAAAGCGCGGAGATGGGCCGCCCGCCCATGGCGTAAACGTCGCTGAGCGCGTTGGCGGCGGCAATCTGCCCAAACGAGAAAGGATCGTCGACGATGGGCGTGAAGAAGTCGAGGGTCTGCACCAGGGCAATGCCGGGGCTGAGGCGATAAACGCCGGCGTCGTCGCTGGTCTCGAATCCCACCAGCACGTTCGCGTCGGTTTGCCGGGGCAAGCGGCGCAGGACCGCGTCCAGGACGCTGGGGCTTAATTTAGCGGCGCAGCCGGCAGCCTTCACGGTGGCCGTGAGCTTCACCTGCTCGAGCATCGATCTCTCCGATCCGTAAGTTTTTGATTATATCCGCAATCGATGCGCTGCGCGCCGGACGGGCGTCGCCATGCACGCGGCGTCGAGAACGCTAAAAACTGGGCGGCGCTCTCAGGTTTGCAGGCTTAGATTGTGCCGGAGCGATTACGGGGTTAACCGATACGGGAAATCTAGGTAAAGGACAGGTCCAGGGACAGAGGCCACTGCAACAATTGATGTGTTGGAGTCCAGGGGTCGGCCCAGGTCTAGATCCTGATGTGGAGGTATCGCCGTGATCATTCCGCTGAGTCACGAAAACATGCACGGCCGGCGCTGGCCCATTGTGACGATAGCGATTATCGCTCTGAACGTCATCGCTTTCCTTGGTACGCACTGGACCATGGAAAAAGAAGGCACTCAGACGGCGGAAATCCAGCAGCACATCATTCTCCTGGCTGCCGCTCATCCCGATACCCCCATGACTCCGGCGGAGCAAAAGCTGGTGGAGAGTTTCCGCCAGTCGCAAGCAAAAACGTGGGATGTGCTTTCTTCTCCGGATCACACTCCGCTGAATGCATGGGACGTGGACATGCGTTCATGGACGGAGCTGCGCTGCGAAGAAGAGATGACGCGCCTGGCCGGCCAGCTGGACCAAGTGCGCACCGAGTCCATTCTTGGACGTTTTGCGTTCTACCCCTCGCATCCATCGGCGATCAGTTACTTGACCGCTAATTTTTTGCACGAAGGATGGATGCACCTGATCTTTAACATGTGGTTCCTGTGGCTGGCGGGAGCAGTGCTGGAAGATACCTGGGGCCGGCCTCTGTATGCGGCCTTTTATTTGATTTCCGGCGTGGCGGCGCTGTGGGGTTATGCGGTGGTGTACCCGCATGGGTTAATACCGGTGATCGGCGCATCGGGCGCGATTGCTTCCCTGATGGGCGGCTTTCTGGTGCGATTCCCGAAGACGAAAATCCAGCTGGGGTTTTTCTATTGGATTGTGCGGCCGCGGCTCTATCGCTTCAAGGCGCCGGCATTCGCGGTTTTGCCTCTATGGCTCGGCCTGCAGCTGCTCTCCGGAGTGCTGGCGGGCGAGAGCGGAGGCGTGGCCTACTGGGCGCATATTGGCGGCTTCGGCTTTGGCGCGGTGGTGGCGTTAATTCTGCGCTACAGCGGGCTCGAACAGAAGGCGGACCGAATCATCGAGGATAAGGTGGGCTGGTCAGCCGATCCACGCATCGTCAAGGCCACAGACCTGCTCGAAAATGGGCAAGTCGACGAAGCCATTTCCGAGCTGAAAGCGCTGATTGCGGAGAAGCCCGCTTCCTTGGACGCGCATGAGTTGCTGCCCAGCATCTATTATCGAAAGGGCGACACGCCAGCCTACTTAGCATCCCTCGAAACGGTGTGCCAGCTTCATCTGAAGCTGCATAGCTTTCCGAGGCCGCCTGGCAGGACTACGAGGATTACGAAAAGGCGGGCGGCGCGAAAATGCCCGCCGCGGCATGGCTGGAGCTTTGCCGCCATGCCGAAAACTTGCAGCAGTGGGAGCGCGCCGCGAGCGAATACGAAAAGCTCGCGGAAACCTGGCCGGAGGATCGCAACTCCGTGCTCGCGCTGATCTCCGCGGGAAGAATCTATCTCAGGCAACTGGAGCGCCGCGATCAGGCGCTGCGGCTTTATATCGCCGCGCAAAACTCGTCCGTGCCGCACCAGGATTGGAACGAGACGATTCGCAAAGGCGTCGATGCGGCAATGGGCAAGTCCAAGACGGGCGCGGCGAAACCAGCGGAGCCGGCGGCAACTCTTCGTTCTTAATGGGTTCTTAATGGGCTCTTAATGGGTTCTTCAGTGGCGGTTCTAAACGAGCCGCTCTCCGCGAAACTCAAAATATAAATCTTTGCCGGCGAGCGGGAGTCGCGCGGAATTTATCCGGTTTGGGCGGCGCGAATGGGAATGGTGATGGGCTTGGCCGCTTCCGATGCCGCAGCCATGTGGCACTGACCGTCGAAGACACCGCCCGGCTCGATGACGAGGCAGTTCGTAAAGATCTCTCCGGTGGCGATTCCTTTATCGTGAATTTCGACTCGTCCCGTGGCGCGAATGATGCCGTTGAAACGTCCCGAGATGACGACTTGATTGCCTTCGATCTGGCCTTCCACGCGAGCTTCCTCGCCCAGGATGAGCGTCTGCGTGGAGATCAGCAGGCCCTTGATCTCGCCTTCCACGCGAAAGGTTCCTGGACACTCCAGAGTGCCCTCGAAACGAACCGATTTATCGAGGAAACCGGTCCAGGCCGGCGCAGGCGAACTTTCTCGCTTTCCGAACTTCCAGGGCAGAGATCACCTCGGCGGGCCTGGCTGGGGGAGGCAGTGGAAGCGGCAATTGTTTCAGAGCGCGAGGAGAGGAGACAAGTACAACCGAGCACTACTACGCTGGTAGTGTTCACTTCTGGATAACAAGCCGGTCGTACAGCCAGACCAGTTGGGACTCTTCGTAATACTCGATGGCCAATTCGCCGGGCCGATTTTTCGCCGGCTTGCGCAGCCGAACGCGCATTCCCAGCGCATGCTCCAGTTGCTGGAGGGCGGCGCGGGCGTTGGCGTCGAGCGTTGGCTCGGCAGGCTCGGCATCTGTCGCTCGGGCCTTGCGAGAGGCGCTGCGTTCGAGCTGGCGGACAGTCATGCGGCCGCGGGAGGCGCGCTGCGCCAGCTCAAGACGAAGCTGCGGATCGAGTATTCCCAGAAGCGCCCGGCCGTGGCCGGGAGATAGGCGGCCGTCCTCGATGAGCTCGAGAATGGGTTTCTCCAGGCGCAGAAGGCGTGTGGCGTTGCCGACCGTGGCGCGATCTTTTCCGGTTTTCGCCGCGACTTCTTCCTGGGTCAAGTGAAATTCGCTCATGAGGCGCTCGAAGGCGCGGGCCTCTTCGATGGCGTTCAGGTTCTCGCGCTGGATGTTCTCGACGAGAGTGATTTCCAGCGCCGCCTCGTCTGTGACTTCGCGTATGACCGCCGGCACGCGGCCCAGGCCGGCGCGCTGGGCGGCACGCCAGCGCCTTTCGCCGGCAAGAAGCTGATAGCGAGAGCCGACGCGACGCAGTACCAGCGGCTGAATGATTCCGCTGACCTGAATGGATTGGGTGAGCTCCGGCCAGCGCTTCTTCGGCGAAGTGAGTGCGCGGCTGATAGGGGCTGGGCTCGATAAGGTCGATATCGACGAGTTGCGATCCGGCCAGCCCTGGAGTGGGCTGGGCATAAGGGGCGACAGGAATCTGGGCGGCTTCGGGGACTTGGGGTTCGGCTCCCGAATTAGCGCTCCCAGCCCGCCCCAGCGCGTTTCTGGCCATTGGCAATTACCTCCTTGGCAAGTTGGATATAAGCTTCGGCACCTTTACTATGAATGTCGTAGAACAAAATGGGCTTTCCGTGGCTGGGAGCTTCAGCAAGTCGTACGTTCCTGGGAATCACGCTTTCAAAAACTTGCGCCCCGAAGAAACTTCGGAGATCGGCGGCGACTTGACGCGAAAGGGTGGTTCGCTCGTCGTACATAGTCAGGACGATGCCCTCGACGGCTAAGGTCGGGTTTAGCGTTCGCCGAATGCGCATCAGCGTATCGAGTAGCTCCGAAACCCCTTCCAGGGCTAGGTATTCGCACTGGACAGGAATCAAGACAGAGTCGCTAGCGACCAAGGCATTCAGCGTGATGAGATCAAGCGCAGGCGGACAATCGATAATTATGAAGCGATATTGCGAGCGAATTTGCTCGATGACTTCTTTGAAACGGTATTCGCGACGATCGGCGCTGGCAAGCTCCAGGGCGGCACCGGCGAGGTTCTTGTCCGAAGGAATAAGATCCAGGCCCTCGACCTGGGTTTTAACGATGATTCGACTGAGATTCTCGCCGAGAACGAGGGTGTGGTAAAGAGTTCGGCGGGAGGGATCCCTCTGGAAGCCGAGGCCAGTGGTGCTGTTTGCTTGTGGATCAGAATCGATGAGGAGCGTTGGCTGCTCTCCCGCTGCGATGGAAGCGGAAAGATTGATTGCCGTGGTGGTCTTGCCTACTCCGCCCTTTTGATTGGCCACAGCGATTACGCGCGCCAAATCAACTCCTTGTGGACTTATGCCGCTTCGGCGCGCAATCTAGCAGAGAGAAGACATTGTGCGCAAGATATTTCATGAGTTCGGAGCTGATTTTCGGAGCGCGTGTTGAAAATTGTTTCACGTGAAACATTGTGGGCTTTCGGGAGAGCTCCGAATTACGTAGAACGGCAAATTGGTCCGTCAACTACGAAGAAATTGTTTCACGTGAAACAATTCACGATGCAGGCTGCCCGATCAGGAGCACCCTGCGCTTTGATTCAGGGATATTGACGGGCAATTCCCATCTCCAGCCTTCCAATCGGCTGATCGACGTGGAATCGTCAACTCCGAGCCATAGGATTACGCGACCGCCGGGGCTGAGAGCGTGTCGAGACCATTGTAGTAATCGGCGGTAACCGCCGAGAGCTCGGGAACCGAT
>CAVPFR010000045.1:0-150786 GCA_963703785.1 uncultured Acidobacteriota bacterium
AAAGAGTGTCGCCCTTCTGAAGCAGGAGGAAGCCACTCTCCACCTGGAGAAAGGGCGAGCGTTTGAACGAATCGTGACGGGCATGCCCATGATTTCGTCCCGGCAAGATATGGAGCTTGCGGGAAAGCAGGCCAAGCTGCGACTGCACACTGGCGATTTGGAGTTCTATTTCCGCACTGCCGATGAACGCGATCCGCGCCTCAAGCTTATTCGCGCGCAAATAAAGGACGGTAAGCACGAATTAGAAGTTGTCAATACCGATATAGCCGGACAGCAAAAATACAAAGATCAGGAAATTTCATTGCTCAAGTGGGACGCGGCGCGAGGGCTTTATCGTTTCACCCTGGATCACCCTCTCGAAGCCGGCGAATACGCCGCCATCGAGACGATCGAGACGACAACGTCCGAGGGACAGAGTATTTACCTATGGACCTTTGGCGTCGATGGGAACGCAAATGACGCCGGCGCGAAGGCGAAGCAAAAACAGCCCCGCAAAGAAGTAGAGGATTGCGCGCGAAAAACGGTCCTAACGGACGTGAGAAAGCTGCGAACGGCCTCGGACACGTTTTGCAAGCGCCTCGCTCAAAACGGCAATCAGGTCCGAAATGCGGAAAGGCTTTTGCAACATTCTGGCGCCGGCTTGATTCAATTGCTCGGCCAAGGCCGGGGCCACCAATTCTCCGCTCATAAAAAAGAAGAGAGGCTTATCCTTGCCATCGGGGGCAGCACCCGTCATCGCTGCATAGACGTCCAGCCCGGAACGGTCCGCGCCGCCTCCAGAACGCAAATTCAGATCGCACAGCACGGCGTCAAAGGTGAGGCGCTCCATTAGAGAGAGCGCCTCTTCCACGGCGGCGGCCGTTTGCACCTGAAAGCCGCGGGCGGAAAGGCCCTCGCGAATCATTTCACGGATGCTCTCTTCATCGTCAACCACGAGAACCGAATGAGCCGCGGCAACTTCCTTGGAAACTTCGCCAAGAGACGAAGCAACGCTTTGATCCGAAGGTTCGGCCAAGAACATGGCGGTTCCCCGTGCAATGGGCAACGATATCGTAAACAGGGATCCGCCTTCCGGCAGCGGCTGAGCTTCGATTTCGCCGTTGTGTTCCCGAAGGATGGCCAGGCAGATGCTCAGGCCCAAGCCAGTGCCGCGGCCAGGGCGCTTCGTAGTGAAAAAGGGGTCGAAGATTCGCGGCAGTATCTCACCAGGAATTCCCGCGCCATCGTCCTGGAACGTGGCCAGCACGTGCTCGCCAGCGCGGCTGACGTGGATGCGGAGCACGCCTTGATCCCGAACCTCGCGAATCGCCTGCTCTGCATTGACGATCAGATTGAGAAACACTTGAGTGAGCTGGCTCGTGTCGCCCAGGATCAGAGGAAGGTCTGGCTCCGGTGCAAAATCGACAGCAACGCGGTTGGTTCGCAAAGAATGTTCGTGTAGCTGCAGGCTGCGCTGGATGAGTTCGCTCAGATTAAGACAGATTTTGCGAGGCTGGGGCGGCCGCGAAAAAGCCAGAAGGCTCTGCACGATCTGAGCGGCGCGCCGGGCCTGGCGGTGAGCAATGTCGAGTTGCTTCCTGGCAGAATCCTCAGGCGTCGAATCGCGGAGGAGTTCGGTGACACCGAGGACGGCAGTGAGCGGATTATTCAACTCATGCGCGACGCCGGCGATCATTTGCCCCATGGCTGCAAGTCTTTCATTTTGAATCAATTGCTGTTCCATGCGTTTCGAATCGGTAATGTCGCGCGCGGAGGCGATCGCGCCGGCTATTTGACCCGAGGCGTTTATAAGCGGGCTGGCGGTGGCGCGGAACAGCCGCGTTTCGCCGTCATAGCGCCGCGCGAGGAACTCGGTGCTGCCATTGGCGCATCGGCCGGACATTATCGAATCCAAAAAGACCTGCAGTTCTTTCCAACTGTGAGGCTCGATGCGCTCGCTGAGCGCTGAGCCGGTCAGCTGTTCGGGGGAAAAGCCCAGCAGTTCCGTGGAACGGGGGCTGACAAACGTACAGCGGCATTCGCGGTCGAGAGCGATCACCAGATCGGGAAAACTCTCCACGAGACGCCGGGCGAATTCCTGTTCGCGGTGCAGGCGCGTTTCGATTTGCCGCCGTTCGCTAACGTCCACGAGCGTCCCCTGGTGCCGGCTGACGCGCCCATCCGAATCACGGATTAAAGCCGCAGCGTGGAGCGCGGCGAGCGCGGAACCGTCATGGCGGCGCAACATCGCTTCGTGGCCAGGGAGGATATCCGATTGAGCTAATTGGCGCCGTTCGGCCTCCCAGTCTTCGGGCCGCAGGAATAACTCAGACAGCGACCGCCCGACCAGCTCCGAGCGGTTTTCGTAACCAAGCATGCCTACGAAGGCGGGATTCACATCCTCCAACTTACCTTCGCTATCGGCGAGATAAACTCCTTCCTGCAACGTCTCGAACAGGTCCGTGAAGCGGGCTTCGTCTTCGCGTTCTTTGGTGATATCACGGGCGAGAATGCAAACGCCCTGTTGCGCTCCCTCGCGGACCAGAGCGTGGATCGTACACTGGAAATATCGCAGCCTGCCTCCCTGCTTGAACCGGATGCGCAAAACACCGGACCAATGACGCCGTTCGAGGAAGAAAGGTATTTGGCGCCGAGCCTGGGCGAGGCCGCTATCATCCGCGACTTCCACAAACTCATCGAGCCTGCGTCCCACCAATTCTTTAAAGGAGCGGCCCAACAGATGCGCGAAGCTGCGATTGGCCGCGAGGATTTCTCCGTCAGGTGAGAGCGAGAGCAACACATCCTCAAACGTGTCAATCAGGTCGCGATAGCCGCGCTGCGAACGCTGGACGATCTTGAAGAGCTTCTCGACCTGGGTGGCGGACGGCGCTTGAGTCGCCAAAAAGAGGGTTCCCATCAAGGCACGCAACTGGGCCATTTCGAGCCACCTGGAAATGGCATATGCGCCCAACAGGGCCAGCAGCAAAACCAGGGCGATCGGAAGGGCTCCCAGCCTCCAGGTCAGAGATCGAAACGGCCGCCAGGAAACCAGGGCCAAGCCCAGAGCCAAAGATGCAACCAAAACAAGCGCAAGCAGCCAGAGCCGGCCTTCGCGAGCGGGCATGCGATTCAGGGCATGGATCGATGAATCCGGCGAGGTGCCGGAATCGCCATCGAGCGGAGGGCGTTGGCTGAACCTGGTAGGCATGCCCCTGTAGTTAAGGTCCCCGGAGGGAATGAGACGCGCGAGACAGAGTCTATGACGCGGCCATGACCTGCGCAACCCTTTCGGTTGGCAAGAGTTACTTACTAATTAAGTCAATCGCGCCGTCAAGTCAATCGCGCCGGAGGGCTGGGTAACAGGCATTCTAATCCGTATATCGGACCGGATACGGATCAAAAGCAATCGGCGTTCCGGGAGGGCACCCCGGAACGCCGAAAGTGGGCAACAATCGAACACTAACTTTCCGCGATGGCGTCGGCATCCTTGCGCAAGAAGTCCAACGCGGCGGCTTCCTCGGGTGTGAGCTCGGGAGCAACCACTTCGGCTTCTGGCGGCTGTGGAGGAGGCACCTCGACGAGAAGTTCGATATTGCGATAACGCTCAAGGCCGGTGCCAGCCGGGATCAGCCGGCCCATGATCACGTTTTCCTTGAGTCCGCGCAGGTAATCGACCTTGCCGGCGACGGCCGCCTCGGTGAGAACGCGGGTGGTCTCCTGGAAACTCGCGGCGGAGATGAAGGAGTCGGTAGAGAGCGAGGCCTTGGTGATGCCGAGCAACAGGGGACGGCCCGTGGCGGGACGGCTACCCTCGTTGATCACGCGATCATTCTCCTCGCGGAAGCGGAATTTATCGACCTGTTCGTCCAAAAGGAACCGAGTGTCGCCGACGTCCTCGACCTTCACCCAGCGCATCATCTGGCGAACGATGGTTTCGATGTGCTTGTCGTTGATATTCACGCCCTGGAGGCGGTAAACCTCCTGGATCGAATTCACCAAGTAGGCCTGCGTGTACTTCTCGCCGAGAACCGCCAGCAGATCGTGCGGATTGAGCGGCCCGTCGATGAGAGGTTCGCCGGCATGCACGTGCTCGCCTTCCTGAACGTTGATGTGCACGCCGCGGGCGATGGAGTATTCCTTCTGGGTCCTACCGTCTTCGCTTTCGACGTAAATCTTGCGCATGCCCTTGCTGATCTCGCCGTATTTGACTACGCCATCAATTTCGCTGATGACGGCGGGGTCCTTGGGCTTGCGAGTCTCAAAGAGCTCAACCACGCGCGGCAGACCGCCGGTGATGTCCTTGGTCTTGGTGGTTTCACGAGGAATCTTGGCCAGCACGTCTCCGGGCTGGACTTCGTCACCATCGGAAACCATCAAGTGCGCGCGCGACGGCATGAGGTACTTCTTGCGGCTGCGTCCGGAGCTATCGCGCACTTGAATTGTGGGCTGGTGCTTTTCGTCGCCTGGCGGAAGAGTAACTACGAGCTGAGCCAAGCCAGTGACTTCGTCGACCTGTTCTTCAATGGTGATGCCGGGCTGCAGATCCTTGAACTCGATCGTGCCGCCGACTTCCGTGAGAATCGAGAAGGTGAAGGGATCCCATTCAGCGAGTATCTGGCCGACGTTGACGGATTGATTTTCGTCGACGCGCAGGCGGGCACCGTAGACAACGTGGTGGCGCTCCTTTTCTCGGCCCTTCTCGTCCACGAGAGCAATCAACCCGGAACGGTTCATAGCGATGAGCACGTTGTTGCGCCCATGAACGGCTTTGAGGTCGAGGAAGCGAACAAAGCCGCTGCTGCGGGCCTCCACTTTGGACTGCTCGGCGACGCGGGTCGCAGTGCCGCCAATGTGGAAGGTGCGCATCGTGAGCTGAGTGCCGGGCTCACCGATCGATTGCGCGGCGATTACTCCGACGGCTTCGCCGAGCTCGACCATGCGGCCGCTGGCCAGGTTGCGGCCGTAGCAGCGCGCACAGACGCCGCGGCGAGACTCGCAGGTAAGCACGGAGCGGATCTTGACGCGTTCAATGCCCGCCCCCTGAATGGAGTTGGCAAGCTCTTCGGTGATCTCCTGATTGATCTCCAGGATGGCGTTGCCTTCGTAGTCTTTGATTCTTTCGAGTGAAACACGGCCAACGACGCGGTCGCGCAAAGGCTCGACTTCAATGCCCGCCTCGAGGATGGGCTCGACGTAGATGCCGTCGGCAGTGCCGCAATCGATCTCGTTGATGATCACATCCTGGGCGACATCCACCAAGCGCCGCGTGAGGTATCCGGAGTCGGCGGTCTTCAGCGCCGTATCAGCCAGGCCCTTACGCGCACCGTGTGTGGAGATGAAGTATTGCAACACGGTGAGCCCTTCGCGGAAGTTGGAGGTGATCGGCGTTTCGATGACCTCGCCGGAAGGCTTGGCCATCAGGCCGCGCATGCCCGAAAGCTGACGGATCTGCTGCTTGGATCCGCGAGCGCCGGAATCGGCCATGACGTAGATCGGATTGATTATGCCTTCCTTATCCTGCTGCTCGAGTGCCTTGAACATCTGCTCGGCGACTTTCTCAGTAACGTCGCTCCAAATGGCGATGACTTTGTTGTAGCGCTCGCCATTGGTGATGGCGCCGTCGAGGTACTGCTGCTGCACCTTGACGATTTCGCGTTCGGTAGCTTCCACGAGAGCCGCCTTGTCGCCCGGGATGAGCATGTCCTCGATTCCGATGGAAATCCCCGAGCGGGTGGCGTAGAAGAAGCCAAGTTCCTTGAGATGATCGAGCGCGTGAACGGTGCGCTCGAGCCCAAAGCGCAAATAGCAGTAATACACGAGCTGCTGGACGCCCTTTTTCTTCAGCAAACCATTGATGAAGGGCATCTCCTGAGGCAGGTTGTCGTTGAAGAGCACTCGCCCCACGGTTGTGGAGATGAACTGGCGCTTCAGGTTGACCGATTCCGTGTGGGTAACGTCCTGATCGTCGTAAGCGTGGGTGAGGTCGATCATCTCGCCGGTATAGCGCAAGCGGACCGGCGTAAGCAGCTCGACTTCGCCCGCTTCAAGCGCAAGTATCACTTCTTCCACGGAGCCGAAGGCCCGGCCTTCGCCCTTGGCGCCGGGCTTGGCCTTGGTCAGGTAGTAAATGCCCAGGACCATGTCCTGAGTGGGCACGGCCAGCGGCAAACCATTGGCCGGAGAAAGAATGTTGCGGGACGAGAGCATGAGAACCGCGGCCTCAATCTGCGCCTCTGGAGAAAGCGGGATGTGCACGGCCATCTGATCGCCGTCGAAATCCGCGTTGAAAGCGGTGCAGACCAGCGGATGGATGCGGATCGCTTTGCCTTCAACCAGCGTGGGCTCGAAGGCCTGAATGCCCAAACGGTGCAGCGTGGGCGCACGATTCAGGAGTACGGGATGTTCGCGAATCACTTCTTCCAAGATGTCCCATACGATGGACTCTTGCTGCTCGACCATCTCCTTAGCCTGCTTAATCGTGGTGCAATGGCCGGCGGCTTCGAGCTTGTGATAGATGAAAGGCTTGAAGAGCTCGAGGGCCATCTTCTTGGGCAGGCCGCATTGATTGAGCCGCAGTTCGGGCCCTACGACGATGACGGAGCGGCCGGAGTAGTCGACGCGCTTGCCGAGAAGGTTCTGGCGGAAGCGGCCCTGCTTACCCTTAAGCGTGTCGGAAAGCGATTTCAGGGGGCGATTGTTGGTGCCACGCAGAACGCGGCCGCGGCGGCCGTTATCGAATAGCGCATCGACCGCTTCCTGCAGCATGCGCTTCTCGTTGCGTACGATGACGTCGGGCGCATGCAGTTCCATCAGCTTCTTGAGCCGGTTATTGCGATTGATGACGCGCCGGTAGAGATCGTTGAGATCGGAGGTAGCAAAGCGTCCGCCATCGAGCGGCACAAGGGGCCTCAGCTCGGGAGGAAGCACAGGAATCACGTCCAAGATCATCCACTCGGGCTTATTGCCGCTCTTGCGGAAAGCGTCCACCACCCGCAGCCGCTTGGCGTATTTGATACGCTTCTGCAGACTGGGGTCCGCCTTCATCTTTTCGCGCAGTTCGTCGCCGAGCTTATCGACATCGACGTGGCGCAGGAGCTCTTTGATCGCTTCGGCGCCCATAGCGGCGCGGAACTGCCCGGCATATTCGGTTTGTAGCTCGCGGAATTTTTCTTCCGGCAAGAGCTCGCGTTCCTTGATTCCCGGCACTTCGCCCGGGTCGACCACAACAAAGGCCTCGAAATAGAGAATGCGCTCGAGATCGCGCATGGAGATATCGAGCAAGTAGCCGATGCGCGAGGGCAGGCCTTTGAAGAACCATACGTGCGAACAGGGAGAAGCCAATTCGATATGGCCCAGCCGCTCGCGGCGCACTTTGCTGAGCGTGACTTCGACACCGCACTTATCGCAGATAACGCCGCGGTGCTTCATGCGCTTGTACTTCCCGCACAAGCATTCCCAGTCCGTCACGGGGCCGAAGATTTTGGCGCAGAACAGGCCGTCGCGCTCGGGCTTGAAGGTGCGATAGTTAATGGTCTCAGGCTTGGTGACTTCGCCATGGGACCAGGAACGGATCTTTTCAGGACTCGCGAGACTGATACGAATGGAATCGAAATCCGCGATCAAGCTGGCACGGTCATAAGGGCTGCTACGATACAAGGTTTCCTTCCTCCCTGCCGCGGGTTAAGCCGCGACGCTCCCGGTCGCCCGGGAAGTGGAACTCGTTTCTAATCTGATAGGAGCGCCGGCTAATCCGCCGCCGCTTCGGTTTGCGGCTTCTGCCGCTTCATCAATTCAACGTCCAGGCAGAGCGACTGCAACTCGCGCACGAGGACGTTGAACGATTCGGGCACGCCGGGTTCAATGCCCGGCTCGCCCTTAACGATGGCTTCGTAAATTTTCGCGCGGCCATACACATCATCGGACTTGGCAGTGAGCAACTCTTGCAAGATGTGCGCAGCCCCATAAGCTTCCAGCGCCCAGACTTCCATCTCTCCGAAGCGCTGTCCGCCGAACTGGGCCTTGCCGCCGAGCGGCTGTTGCGTGATTAGCGAATAAGGACCGATGGAACGAGCGTGGATCTTGTCGTCGACGAGGTGCGAGAGCTTCAGCATGTAGATGTAGCCGACGGTGATCTCCTGCGCAAAAGCATCCCCCGTCATTCCGTCGAAGAGGGGCAGCTTGCCTGATTCCGGCAGGCCCGCGACCTCCAGAAGATGGCGGATCTCGGACTCCCGCGCGCCGTCGAAGACCGGCGTGGCCATAGAGATGCCGTCGCGGAAGGTCTCCGCCAGTTCCAACAGGTGTTCATCTTCCATCGCGGAGAGCGAGCGCCAGATGGCCGTATCGCCGAAGACCTCACGGAACCAACGCCGGGCAGCCTCGGCGCGAGTGCCTTGGTTGAACATACGGCCGATGCTGCGGCCGAGCTCTTCGGCAGCCCAGCCGAGGTGAGTTTCGAGAATCTGCCCGACGTTCATACGCGAGGGAACGCCGAGCGGATTGAGCACGATCTCGACAGGAGTGCCATCGGGCAAATAGGGCATGTCTTCTTCGGGAACGATTCGCGCGATGACGCCCTTATTGCCGTGGCGGCCGGCCATTTTGTCGCCCACGGAAAGCTTGCGCTTCATGGCGATGTAAACTTTGACCAGCTTGATGACGCCGGGCGGAAGTTCGTCGCCTTTCTTGAGCTTTTCCTTGCGCTCATCGGTGATCTTACGGAGGACATCGATTTGCCTTGAAGTCATCTCCTCGATTTCGTCGATCTTCTCGATGAGCAGCGGATCCTTATCGGCAAGACGAAGCCGCTTGAGGTTGCGGGTGGAAATCTTCTCGATGATGTCTCGCGTAAGCGCGGTGCCCTTGGTAAGCAGCCGCTTGTTGGTTTTTTCGTCGTGCAGATCGGCCACGAGCTTCTGATCGTTCAACAGAGCGGTCAAGCGCTTGAGCCGTTCATCGGTCAGAATGCGGATCTCATCGGCGAGGTTTCGCTCCAGGCGAAACACCTGCTGGGCTTCGATGGCCTTGTGGCGTTCGTCTTTTTCGGCACCCTTGCGGCAGAAGATCTTGACGTCGACCACGGTGCCTTCGATGCCGGGCGGACAATAAAGCGAAGCGTCGCGGACGTCTCCGGCCTTCTCGCCGAAGATGGCGCGCAGCAGCTTTTCCTCAGGGGTAAGCGTCGTTTCGCCTTTGGGCGTGACTTTGCCGACCAGGATATCGCCCGGCCGGACTGTCGCGCCGATACGAATGACGCCGCTTTCATCCAGGTTTCGAAGGAACGTTTCGCTGATATTGGGAATGTCGCGCGTGATTTCCTCAGGGCCGAGTTTGGTGTCGCGCGCTTCGATTTCGAACTCCTCGATGTGAATGGAGGTGTAGTAATCCTCTTTCACCAGCTTCTCGCTGACCAGAATGGCGTCCTCGAAGTTGTACCCGCGCCACGGCAGGAAGGCGACGAGAACGTTGCGGCCCAGCGCGAGCTCACCTCGATCGGTGCAGGGGCCGTCCGCGAGGACTTGTCCCTGGCCGACGCGATCGCCGACCCGCACCAGCGGCTTCTGGTTGATGCACGTATTCTGGTTCGAGCGCTTGAACTTGATGAGCGAGTAGATGTCTGCCCCGACTTCGCGGCTGAGCACGCCGGAATGATCCGATTCCACGCGCACGATGATCCGTTCGGAGTCCACCTGATCGACGATTCCCTCACGGCGGCAGATGACAACGGCTCCCGAATCGCGAGCCGTGACGCGTTCCATGCCGGTGCCAACCAGCGGAGCTTCGCCGCGGATCAAAGGCACGGCCTGGCGCTGCATGTTGGAACCCATTAGGGCGCGGTTGGCGTCGTCATTTTCGAGGAACGGTATCAAGCTCGCGGCAACCGACACGAGCTGTTTGGGCGAAACGTCAATGTAATCGACCTCTTCACGCTGCTTCAGCACGAAGTTGCCGGCTTGGCGGCAATTGACCAGTTCGGTGGTGATTTTGCCGCGCTCGTCCAGGGGAACGTTGGCCTGAGCGACAACGTAGCGGTCTTCCTCCCAAGCTGAGAGGTAGAAGCAGTAAGGCTCGGCGGTTACCCGGCGGCGCTTGAGCTCTTCATTCACCGCGTCTACTTTGTCGCGTTCAACGATCTCGCCAGCCTTGAATTCACTGTCGCCGGCATTGACCACCTGAGTGAAATCGATCACGCGGCCGCCCTTGACCTTGCGATAGGGCGATTCGATAAATCCGAATTCGTTGATGCGCGCATAACAGGAGAGCGAACTGATCAGGCCGATATTCGGACCTTCCGGCGTTTCGATGGGGCAGATTCGGCCGTAGTGAGTGGGATGGACGTCGCGCACTTCAAACCCAGCGCGTTCGCGCGAAAGGCCGCCAGGACCCAAGGCGGACAAGCGGCGCTTGTGCGTGATTTCGCTGAGCGGATTGGTCTGATCCATGAACTGCGAAAGCTGCGAGCTGCCGAAGAATTCGCGAATCGCGGCCATAACGGGTTTCGCGTTCACCAGGTCATGCGGCATGGCCGTGGACATTTCCTGATAAACGGACATCTTTTCTTTTATAGCGCGCTCCATGCGGACGAGACCGATGCGGAACTGATTTTCCAAGAGCTCGCCGACCGCGCGAACGCGGCGATTGCCAAGATGATCGATGTCGTCCACAGTGCCGATATTCTTGCGCAACTTAAGTAAGTACCGGATGGCGGCCACGAAATCGGTGGAATCAAGGGTGCGTGTTTCGAGCGGCGTTTCGAGACCGAGCTTGATATTGAACTTGAGCCGCCCGACTTTACTGAAGTCGTACTTGCGCGGATCGAAGAACATGCCGTTGAAAAGGGCCGTGGCGGTTTCGAGCGTAGGCGGATCGCCAGGACGCAGTTTGCGATAGATTTCGATGAGCGCTTCGCGCGAGGAGCGAATGGCGTCCTTATCGAGAGTGCGCGAGATGACCACGCCTGTATCATCGCGGTCGGGAAAGAAAACATCCACGCCCGTGATGCCGGCCTCCGGCAAGGCGGCCCAGACTTCCGGCGTAAGCGGTCTGTTGGCTTCGAGCAGCACTTCACCGGTCTGGCGATTCACCAAATCACCGACGGTGAACGCTCCTTCCAGGTCGGCGAGCGAAACATGCACCTGGGCGATCTTCGCTTTCACTAATTCTTTGTAGAGCGGCTCGGTGATCCGGCGATGGGCCGCGACCAGCACTTCCTCGGATCGCGGAGTCTTGATCTCGTGCGTAAGCTTGCGATCGACCAGGCCTTCGGAGAGATTCCAATAGAACTCGCCATCGCGCAACGCGATGCGTTCCACCTGGAAAAAGGTGCGCAGAATCTCTTCATTTGATTTCATGCCCAACGCGCGCAGGAAGATGGAACCGAGGAACTTGCGCTTGCGGTCGATGCGCACGTAGAGCACGTTCTTGGTGTCGTATTCGAATTCCACCCAAGAGCCACGGTAAGGGATGATCTTGCCGAGGAAATAGGAGCGGTTGTTGGCCGTCTCGTAGAATACGCCCGGTGAGCGATGCAGTTGGCTGACGATAACCCGCTCGGTCCCGTTAATGATAAACGTGCCGTTATCCGTCATCAGCGGGATATCGCCGAAGAAGACTTCCTGCTCCTTGATGTCGCGCACGTTCTTCGCGCCGGTGTCAGGGTCCTTGTCATAAATGGTTAGGCGGATGGTGACTTTGAGCGGCGCGGCATAGGTCATACCGCGTTCCTGACACTCGTTTACGTCGTACTTGAGCTGCATACCCACTGGATCGCCGCATTTGTTGCAGAACGTCGGAGTATTCTTGTTAAACGTTCCGCACTTCGAGCAGATCACGTCGCCGGTCTGATACGGATTTGTGACCACGGAAGCGCCGCAATTGCGGCAGGTGGCGCGGAGATGGTGCAGCCCTTTGAGATTGCCGCACTTGCATTCCCAGTTTCCGATGGAGTAGTCGACGAAATCGAGTTGCGAAAGCCCACGGAAGTCCTGGATAGGGAACACAGACGTAAAGACCGATTGCAGACCCGTGTCTTCGCGCTCCGACGGAAGCAAATCCATCTGCAGGAAGCGCTGATAAGAAAGGCGCTGCACTTCGATCAAGTTTGGGATCTGGATAGAACTCTTGATTTTCGAAAAGTCCAGCCGCTCGCGTTCGCGAACCGCATGATTCCCGTTGCGATGATTTCCATTTTCCATTCTATTTACCTCACGATACCCAAAAGGGTCAGGCCGGGACACGCGGCAGAGACACCTCGGCCAGCGGTCCGGATTGGACACAGTTGAAGTTCAAATTCCCGACAGTTCAGCTTCGTACGAATTCCTTTGCGCGCAAGCCGGCGCGCCGCCGCTCGCGAACGACTTAATTCCGTTACTTAACTTCGACTTTGGCGCCCGCGTCTTCAAACTTCTTCTTGATCGTCGCGGCCTCTTCCTTGCTCACGCCTTCCTTGATGGGCTTAGGCGCGCCGTCCACCAAATCCTTGGCTTCTTTCAAGCCGAGGCTGGTCACTTCGCGGACAGCCTTAATTACGTTAATTTTGTTGGCGCCGACATCGGTGAGCACCACGGCGAATTCCGTTTTCTCCTCGACAGGTGCCGCTCCGGCTGCTGCACCGCCGGCCATGACCATAGGCGCTGCGGCTGCCGCGGAGACGCCAAAAGTCTCTTCCATCTTCTTGACCAAGTCGGCGGCCTCCAACAGAGTGAGCCCCTTGATCTCTTCCAGGATTGATTCCACCTTGCTAGCCATGTCGCGTTCTCCTCCTCGTTAGTGAGCGAACTTTTCTGCCTTGACCGCTTCCTGCACCACTACGGCCAGATTCCGATTGACGCCGGCGAGGGCAGTCGCGCTACGCCGCGCCGGCGCCTGCAACAAAAACATGATTTTGCCAATCAGCTCTTCCTTAGACGGAAGCAGCGCTAATTGCTGAATTTCGGCGATGGATAAGACGCGCCCCTCTACGACTCCTGCCTTGAAGCGAAACGCCGGTACATCCTTGGCGACTTTCGTAAGGATCTTTGCCAGGGCCACCGGATCGGTGCTGTAGGAAACGGAGTTGGTTCCCGACAGGCCTTTAAGCAGCCCTTCGGCCGACGTTCCCGCTCCGGCTTTTTCGGCCAGCGTATTCTTGACCACCTTGTATGTTCCGCCGGCGCCCTGCACCGCCCGGCGAAGTTGCGTATCCTGAGCCACGGTAATGCCTTGAAACGTGGTGAGAATCACGGTGGAGACCTTGGCCAGGTCGCTCTTCAACTTTTCGACTTCTTCGTTTTTCTCGCTGCGCTTCTTCATCGCAATCTCCCCGTCATGCCGCCGTAGCCATGGCCGTTTCCGCCTCAGCCAGGTCGATCGGGATTCCCGGTCCCATCGTGGAGGTCAAGGTGATTTTCTTGACGTACCGTCCCTTGGCGGCTGCGGGCTTGGCCTTGACCACCGCGCCCAGCAGAGCCTGTGCATTCTCGGCAAGCTTGGGTCCGTCAAAGCTCATCTTGCCGATCGGCGAGTGAATAATCCCGGTCTTGTCCACGCGAAATTCGACCTTGCCGGCCTTGATTTCCTTCACAGCGTTGGCTACCTCAAAAGTCACTGTGCCTGTTTTGGGATTCGGCATCAGGCCGCGAGGACCGAGCACCTTCCCGAGCCGTCCGGCGGAACGCATCATGTCAGGAGTGGCGATGACCGCCTCAAAATCAGTCCAACCCTCCTGGATCTTCTGCACCATCTCTTCGCCGCCGACGAAATCGGCGCCCGCTTCCTGCGCCTCGCGAACTTTTTCACCGCTGGCAAGCACCAGCACCCGCTTGGACTTGCCCAGCCCATTGGGCAATACCACCGTTCCGCGCACCATCTGATCGGAGTGCTTGGGATCGACACCCAGATTGATAACCAACTCGACCGTCTCGTCGAACTTCGCAAAATGCGCTTTCTTCAGGGTTTCGGCAGCTTCGTCCAGCTTGTAGGGCCGCGCCTCAACCTTCTTGCGCGCATTTACGATGTTCTTTCCAACTTTTCGCGAGCATACTCTCAGCCCTCCACTTCGAGTCCCATATTCCGCGCCGTACCCATCACCGTGCGGACGGCGGACTCGAGACTTGCGGTATTCAGATCCACCAGTTTGGTGCGGGCGATATCTTCCACTTGCTTTCGCGTCACTTTGCCGACCTTAGTCCGGTTTGGCTCGGCCGAACCTTTGACGATTCCCGCAGCGCGCTTCAGCAGTTCCGACGCGGGCGGCGTCTTGGTGACAAACGTGAAGC
Source organism: uncultured Acidobacteriota bacterium (assembly GCA_963703785.1). Classification (GTDB taxonomy): domain Bacteria; phylum Acidobacteriota; class Terriglobia; order Acidiferrales; family UBA7541; genus Palsa-189. The sequence continues at coordinate 14,235 of CAVPFR010000045.1, forward strand.
TGCGATCGTTAAAGATCGTGACCAGCACGGGATAATCATCCCCTCCGGCTCTTTGTTGGTCTTGGCGTTAAACTGCTTGCAAAAATCCATGATGTTAACGCCCTGAGGGCCAAGCGCGGTGCCGACCGGCGGAGCGGGCGTAGCTTTTGCCGCCGGCAACTGCAGCTTGACCACGGCTTGAACTTTCTTGGCCATTTTCGCTTACTTGCCTCCCACAGATACTGGCTAGCTGATCTTTTCCACCTGGGCAAAATCCAGTTCGACCGGAGTCGACCGCCCGAAGATCGTCACGGAAACTTTCAAAGTGCTGCGCTCTGCATTGACTTCTTCCACCATGCCGGTGAAGTTGGCGAACGGGCCATCCACGATGCGCACTTGCTCGTTGCGTTCGAATGTCAACTTCGGTTTCGGTTTTTCGGCCGAAGTCGTCACCCGATGCAGGATATTCTCGACCTCTTCCTCGCTGAGGGGCGAGGGCGTCTGCCCCGAACCAACAAATCCCGTGACGCGCGGAGTGGAACGCACAACGTGCCAGGTGTCGTCGTCCATTTCCATTTCCACCAGGACGTAGCCCGGATAGAACATCCGCGGCGACACGATCTTCTTTCCTCCACGCACTTCCATCACGTCCTCGGTGGGAATCATGACGCGCCCAATGCGTTCGCCCAGTCCAAACGCGGCGACGCGGCCTTCCAGGCTCTCTTTGACTTTCTTCTCAAAGCCCGAATAGGTATGAATGATGTACCACTGCTTCGCCATCGACACGCCACGCCTCAGTGCTTGAAAATAGTGAACGCGCGGTTGAGCACCCAACCCACGCTGCTATCCACGCCAAAGAAAAACAGTCCGAAAAAGGCTACTGCGACAATCACCACAAAGGTGGTGACCACCACTTCGTGCCGCGTGGGCCAGGTGACCTGGCGCAACTCGACGCGCACCTCGTGCAGGAACTCACCCCATCGCTTGGGGTGTTGCTTGATGCGCTCCCAAAGGGCATTGGTACGAGACTCCGGGGCCTCACCTGACATCGCTTTCAATCGTTCCGCGTGTAGTGCCATATTGCTGTCCCACTTCCCATTCGGTCTGGCAGGGGAGGAGGGATTCGAACCCCCACATCCGGTTTTGGAGACCGGCGGTCTACCATTGAACCTACTCCCCTTTACCCTGAGAGCCGCCGTGAAGGCTGCAGAGGGTTAATTGTTCAAATCGATCGAGCGGATGCTTCCGTCACTTCACCTCTCGGTGAGCGGTATGCTTTCTGCACGTGTTGCAGAATTTCTTCGTCTCCATGCGGTCGGTATGCTTCTTTTTATTCTTTGTCGTCGTGTAGTTCCGGTTCTTGCAATCGTTGCACTGTAGCGTAATGATTTCGCGCATCTGTGGCCCTCTACTCGACGATCTCGGTGACCGCGCCGGCGCCGACGGTGTGCCCGCCTTCGCGGATGGCGAAGCGCAGCCCGCGTTCCAGCGCCACCGGCGTGATCAGCGAAATCTCCGCCGAGACATTGTCTCCCGGCATGACCATCTCCACTCCCGCCGGCAGCTTCACGTCACCGGTCACATCCGTGGTCCGAAAATAAAACTGCGGCCGGTATCCGGTGAAAAATGGCGTGTGCCGCCCGCCCTCTTCCTTGGTCAGCACGTACGCTTCGGCCTTGAACTTGGTGTGCGGCGTGATCGATCCCGGCTTGGCGATCACCTGGCCCCGCTCCACCTCTTCTTTTTCCGTGCCCCGCAACAGCAAGCCCACGTTGTCTCCCGCGATCCCTTCGTCCAGCAGCTTGCGGAACATCTCCACGCCCGTCACCACCCGCTTGATCGTCGGACGGAATCCCACAATCTCCGCCTCCTCGCCCACCTTCACCTTGCCCCGCTCGATCCGCCCCGTCACCACCGTGCCGCGTCCGGAGATCGAAAAAATATCCTCGATGGGCATGGCAAACGGCTTGTCCACATCCCGCTGCGGCAAGGGCACGTTCTTATCCACCGCTTCCATCAACTCCAGGATCGTCTTCTCCCACTTCTCCTCGCCGTTCAGCGCGCCCAGCGCCGAGCCCCGAATCACCGGAACGGCATCGCCCGGGAATTGATAGGTCTTCAGCAACTCGCGCACTTCCAGCTCCACCAGCTCCAGAAGTTCGGGATCCTCCACCGCATCGCACTTGTTCAAAAACACCACGATGTACGGCACGCCCACTTGCCGCGCCAGCAAAATGTGCTCCCGGGTCTGCGGCATGGGCCCATCGGTGGCCGCCACCACCAGAATCGCCCCATCCATCTGCGCCGCCCCGGTGATCATGTTCTTGATGTAATCGGCGTGTCCCGGGCAATCGATGTGCGCGTAGTGCCGGTTGGCCGTCTCGTACTCCACGTGCGCCACGGCGATGGTGATGCCCCGCTCGCGCTCCTCCGGCGCGTTATCGATCGAATCAAACGCCCGGAACTGCACCTTGGGGTTGTGCTTCGACAGCACCTTGGTGATCGCCGCCGTCAAGGTGGTCTTGCCGTGATCGATGTGACCGATCGTGCCTATATTCACGTGCGGCTTGCTGCGCTCGAATTTTTCCTTCGCCATGCTTTTCCGAACCTCTCTGATTGACTGGAGCGGGGGACGGGATTCGAACCCGCGACCATCGGCTTGGAAGGCCGAGACTCTTCCACTGAGTTACCCCCGCCGGTCTTCGGCCAATCTGGAGCCTGGGACCGGGATTGAACCGGTGACCTCGTCCTTACCAAGGACGCGCTCTACCAACTGAGCTACCCAGGCCGAACCCGGCATCCTGAATCTAGTCGAATTATTTCACTGTCTTCGTTTGGACTGTGTGGCACTCGTGTTGTTTTTTGTACTTTGACGGCCGGTCCGAAAATCTCCGGATCGGCTACCTGCCTTGGGTCTAACCGGTGCTGCGTGCGAATGGTGGACGGGGGAGGATTCGAACCTCCGTAGCCCGCAAGGAGCGGCAGATTTACAGTCTGCTGGTTTTAGCCACTCACCCACCCGTCCGCACGGGGAAGCCGCCATCGAGATCGAACGTTCTGTCTCCATCCGCAAAGGGACGCCCGTTCGCCTGAGTTATTCACGCAGGAAACAACATATCCTTTTTGTTATCGGAGATCCGCCCCAATCGTGAAATCCCAAAAACCCAGCTGGCGGAGGGATTTGAACCCCCGACCCTCTGATTACAAATCAGATGCTCTACCACTGAGCTACGCCAGCGCAGCTCAAACCGAAAAAAGATACCAGAAGGGCAGTTCGATTGCAAGGCTCAGCAATCGCGGCCCAGCAGTGAGCACTTCGAGATACCCAACGAATTGCTCTGAAGATTTTATTGTACAACATCCCGGGTGGGTTTGCGCAATCGGAGAATTTTGTGCGCCAGGGAGCGGCTCCAGGGCAAATGCTATTCGAAGAGCTTCGGCCAATTTCGCTGAAACAAACCCGCGACCTCGCATATGAGCGCGGGAACATGAGAAAATCCGCTTGCTACGAAAGAACGCAGGCGTGAATGGCCCTACGTCGAATCGCCGTCTTATTGGCGGCAATTGTTGGCACCGTAATTCTCGTTTACGAATTGCGCGCTCACTTTTTTCTGGCGGATCATTCTTTTCCCGAACTCATCGAACTGGCCCCTGCCCACTCCACGTTTATCGCTTACATTGACCTCGCCGAACTCCGCAAAGAACCATTGATCGGCCATCTAGCGGCACTCGCCGAGCCTGTGACCGTCGACCCGGACTACGAACAATTTATCAGCTCCACCGGATTCGATTACCAGCGCGATCTAGATCAGGTCGTGATCACGGCGACCGCCGACGAAAAACTGGCTATTGCCGACGGGCGTTTCGACCGGAAAAAGATAGAGGAATATGCGTTGCGCTCCGGGACCATCGAAAAAAGAAATGGGCACACAGTCTACGTCATAAATTCGAAGACGGGGGGGCGGGCTATTTCGCTGACGTTTCTCGGAGCGCATCGTATCGTGCTCGGCGAGGGCGGAGATTTCATCGGATATCTTACAAGTCCACGCGCGCCTCTGGACCCGCCAATGCGCCAAAGGCTTTCTCGTGTAGCCGGGTCGCCTGCGTTTGCGGGCTGGAAGATCCCCGATTCGCTAACGCATGCCGTAGGCCGAACGGGGTCGTTCACCGTTCCAGCTCTGCAATTGTTGAGGGCAATCGATTTGGCCATTAACCCAGATGGAGCAGGGCTGCTGATCTCCGTTGAGGGTGAATGCGATGACTCGCTGCAGGCGCAGAATCTCTCGACCAGCCTGGATTTCTTGCGGACTATTTTGCCTGCCGGATTAACGGGACCTAAGATGCGCGGTCAGATGTCGGCGGAAAATGCCGCACTCGCGACCCGTCTCGTCGAGGCTACCGAGATTACGACAAGCAACGACCGGGTCCGACTGCTTCTAACCGTTAGCCCCGATATGATCAGTGGTTCGGCGCCAACGAAGTAACGGTCAGTCCAGGTTGGTCAATCCCCAGACCAGGCGTGAGCTTTGAATTAAGTGAGGGAAAATGCACGACCGACTTCAGTCTGCTTCTGCCGATGAAGTGAACCGGAGGTAACGCATGGGGTTGACCGGCGCATCGTTGATCCGAACCTCGTAATGAACATGGGGCCCCGTGGTACGGCCGCTGACCCCCACGTAGCCGATGATATCCCCGCGCTTCACGTGAATACCGGTCGGCACCGTAAAGGTGGACAAATGACCGTACCAAGTGCTCACGCCGAATCCGTGGTCGATGATAACCAACCGGCCATAGCCGGAATGCACCGCAGCTTCAATGACCACGCCATCTGCTGCCGCCCGCACGCCTTCACCATATTCCGCGGCGATATCGACCCCAGTATGGAATGCACCCTCACCACTGAATGGATCGAGCCGCTCGCCGAAGGCAGCCGTAATGCGTCCAACGACCGGCCAAAGGGTCGGGCTGAAAGTCATCTCGCCCAGACCAAGCGTGGGCATAAGCCGCGGGCCGTTGTTGGCTAAGCCTGCGGTGGTGACACTCTTCTCCAGAAAATTAAATTCATCCAGCGTATGGTCGAGCGGAGCCTCTTGTGCAACCGCTGACTCGGTCAAGCCAAACGGGCTCGTACGCAGATACATGAACCCGTACGTCATGGCCACTTCGGTGGCCAAAGACTGCAGCGAAGAAAGGCGTTGATCCGTGTCTTTTACGGTATTTTGAAGCTGCTGATATTGCCGCTGTAGATGATCTTGTTTGAGCAAGAGCGCGTTGTAATTGCCAACCTTCCACAGCATGCGGGTATAGGAAGCCACAGCCGCCATCACGGTGATTCCGCCAACGACAGCCAAGACCGCCAGGACGTGTATGGCGTAGAGGGGAACGGTGATGCGTCGCACGCTGCCACGCTGGTTTGAAGCGACGAATAGGGTATAAGTCTGCTTTTTCATAATAGAGAGCGGTACGAAATTTCGATTTGCTAAAGCCGGCGCATAAATCAAAAACGACGCGTCCTCTGAGCCGGCAAACACAATACGAAAGGCCTTGGACCGCGAGCCTTGGTCCGAAAGCAAGGCCCAGTCTAGAAAAAGACACTCCGGCGCGTCAACCAAATTCTCGCCCCAAACACGATTCTATAAACCTGTACGAGAGATGGTATCTAGGCCACTGTACGGAGTACCTGTGAACACCTGGATTGAATCTGCCCGGTGCTCCCTTAGCCGGGACATCCATGGCACGCGTATAATTTGGCGGCTGGAGCTATCGTGCGCATCGCGGAAGACGAGTTGATCGGACGAATACGGCGGCGAATTCCGTCGCAGAAAGGCGGGTCGCTGCGCATTGGGATTGGCCATGATGCCGCCGTGATTCGCCCGCGAGGCCGGGATTGGGTCATCACTTGCGATCAGTTTTTGGAGCGCGTCCATTTTCTCGCGGATAAACATCCGCCGGATTCGGTGGGCTACAAGGCGCTTGCTCGGGCGACAAGCGACATCGTTGCGATGGCGGCGCAACCGCGGTTTTTTCTGCTGAGTCTTGCATTGCCCGCCAAACGAACCGGGCCTTGGCTGGGGGCCATGCTTTCCGGCATGGCTCGAGCGAGTAAACGTTTCGGGTTGAGACTCGCGGGAGGCGATACCGCGCGAACCGTTAATGAAGGCCCTCGTCTAGCGATGAATGTGACGGTGCTGGGGGAACTCGTGCGAGGACGGGCAATCGGCCGCGCGGGCGCCAAGCCTGGAGATGATATTTACGTGACAGGCGTTTTGGGACAGGCCCAACTGGGACTCGAGCTTCTCCTAAGAACGAAGAATGGACAAAGACACAATCGAAACCTGCTTGCTCATCACTTTTACCCGACCTTACCTCTCGATTTCGCGCTTTGGCTCGGTCGCAATCAGGTGCCCACGGCCATGATGGATATCTCCGACGGGCTCTCCACAGACCTTACGCGGCTCTGCAAGGCCAGCGGTGTGGGAGCGCGAATCTACAGCGACCAAATACCCGCAGTTGCTGTTCCCATATCACTACAGAAACGGCCAAGCCTCCATTCTTTAGCTTTGGCGCTGCATGGAGGTGAAGACTACGGCTTACTTTTCAGTGCGCGGAGGAGGATTGCTTCACGCATTCCCCTGATCTTTGGCCACACCCGTATTACGCGCATTGGCGAGATCGTGAGCGGATCGGGAGTGAAGCTTGTCGATGCCAAGGGAAGAGCGTCCATACTGGTTCCTGGCGGTTGGGACCATTTTGCAAGGGGTTGAAGAAATGAAGAAGGCATACAACAAATGAACAGGCGTTCGCAAACGAATTGCGGCGGAATTGTCATGGATAGAGTTTCGTATACGGAGCGCTGATTACGAATGGATGCCCACCACAAAGAGATAGTGCTTCGTGGCGCGGCGGGACGGCTCGAAGCGATCCTTTGGAGGCCCAAAGAATCACTTGGGGTTCCTTTGGCGGCGGTGCTCTGCCACCCACATCCGCTTTATCAAGGCACGATGCACAACAAGGTCGTCTATCAAACTGCCAAGGCACTGGATTCCCTGGGCATTCCCGTTTTGCGTTTCAATTTTCGCGGTGTAGGAGCCAGTGAGGGAAGCTACGATCATGGCCTCGGCGAAGAAGACGATGTCCGCGCGGCGCTCGATTACCTCGCAGCGGAATTTCCCAGCGTGCCTTTGCTGGCATCGGGTTTCAGCTTCGGCGCATGGGTCGGCTTGCGCGTAGGATGCCAGGATGCGCGAGTCGCTGAACTGATCGGTCTTGGATTGCCGATCGACGATCGTAAGCTTCCTTTCGACTATTTGCGCACCTGCGCCAAACCGAAACTACTGGTTCAAGGAGAAAACGATCAGTACGCCGCAAAGCCTGGGTTCGAAGGCTTCGCCGCTGGTTTCCATCCCGAAGCGATTGCGGCTACTCGCGTGGTCTTCGTTCCCGGCGACCATTTCTTTAGCGGGCATCTCGACGAAATGACCTATGTGCTGCGCCGATGGTTGCTGGACCGGCACCCTGACCTGAAAGCTCCAACGTCCTGATACGACTTGATTCGCCCCTATTGGCCTTGAGGATGCGGCGAGGTTTCCGTGTTCGTTGTCGGTGGGTCCGGCGGCGCGGCCGGCGGCTGGGGCTGCGGAACCACCGCGGGTTGTGGCGCGGGTTGTGGCGTAGGCTGGCCATGCCCCGAGCCTTCTTCCGATCCTTCCGTCGGCGCGCTGTCGGGAGTGTCCACGTGAACCTGCTTTGTCAGCGCGATCTTCTCGAGAGGCACGACATTGGGGAAATTCTCGACCGGGGCGTCCGCTAACGCATTCTGCATGAACTGCAGCCAGACGGGCAATGCGGCGCGGGCACCTGTCTCGCCGCGGCCCAGCGATTTTTGCTTATCGTCGAATCCAACCCAAACTCCAGCCGTGAGCTGAGGGGTAAAACCCATGTACCAGGCATCGGTGAAATCATTGGTCGTTCCGGTTTTACCCGCGGACGGCCTCCCGAGCGCCTTGGCGCCCACGCCGGTTCCAAAGGTGACGACGTCTTCCAGCATGGCCACCATCGTGCGCGCCACCTCTGGCGAGATGACATCGTGCGCGGCAGGCCGTGCCTCTTCCAGCAGAGCGCCATCGTAAGTGGTGACGCGTCGGATCAGATGCGCGTCGATGCGAATTCCGTCGTCGGGGAAGACGGTGAAAGCCGAGACGTGCTCCATCAGATTCAAATCCGCAGCGCCGAGCGCGATGGGAAGATAAGGAGGCAAGGGGCTGTTGATGCCGAAGCGGCGCGCCATTTGGATGACCTGGTCGATTCCGATTTTATCCGCCAGTTTGACCGCGGGAACGTTGCGGGAACCAGCCAAAGCGCGGCGCAGCGTGATCAGGCCTTCGTATCGTTCGTCGTAATTGTGAGGCGAGTACGGCTGCCCACCACTCGTCACTGTGAACGGCGCATCGAGGATGGTATCGAACGGAGTGGCGCCCTTCTCCATGGCCGCCGCGTAGACGTATACCTTAAATGAGCTGCCCACCTGCCGTTGCGCCTGCGTAGCTCGATTGAACTTCGAATCCTCAAAGCTATAGCCGCCCACCATGGCCTTTACTTCGCCCGAGCCATTATCTATAGCCACCAGCGCCGCCTGGGGGCCGGGATCTTGTTCCAGAGTTACATGCGCCGTGCTTCCGCTGATGTCGCGAATGTAGAACTGCGCGAGATCGCCCACGTGGAGCAACTCGCTCGGCAGGTGATGTCCAGTCCAGGCAAAGTCCGGCTGCGTAAGAACAGCGCGGTACGGACCTATTTTTACGACCGCGGCTTTCTCATCGACGGCCGTCACCAGGCCGTTAACGTAGTTGGACTTGGAGATTGGTGTATGCCAATCGTCGTCATCGTAATTTTGCAGCGAGGCATGCTGATCGCGGATGACGTTAGGAAGATTGCCGCGCCAGCCATGGCGATGATCGTAGGCGTGCAGGCCTTCTCGCACCGCGCTATTTGCCGCGCGTTGCATGGCCACGTTCAGTGTCGTATAGACGCGCAGGCCGCGCTCGTGTACCGCCTGGGTTCCATAGGTCGATTCCAGGTACTTGCGAATCTCCTCGACGAAGTAAGGCGCCAGGTCATTTCGAGGCGATTGCACATTGAGGCCAATCGGCTGTAGCTGCGCCTCACGTTCCTGCTGTGTGGTGATCTTGCCGTCACGTTGCATCAGATCGAGCACTAAATTGCGACGGTCGAGAGCGCGCTTGGGATAAAGGATCGGCGAATACACCGGGCCGCGAATTAAGGCGGCAAGCAACGCAGCCTCGGGCAACGTCAGCTTGCCCACGGGCCTGGCAAAATAAAATTCCGAGGCGGCCTCGAATCCGTAATTTCCGTGCGCCAGGTAGACCTGATTGGCGTACATCGTGAAGATCTGTTGCTTCGTATAGTTGCGTTCGATTTGAATGGCCAGAAGCGTTTCCTGAATCTTTCTGCGAAAACTCCGGTCGGCGCGGTCCAGAAAGAGGCCTCCGGCAAGTTGCATAGTGAGCGTGCTGGCCCCTTCACGGATACGACCGCGGGCAGCGTTGCGCCAAGCCGCCTCCATGACACGGGGAAGGTCCACGCCCCAGTGCTCAAAAAAATGCTGATCTTCGGTTGAGGTGATTGCGTCCTTCAGAACCGGCGGAATCTGTTCCCAGGTAAGCAGAATGCGCCGCTGTAAAGCGAAATTCCCGATCTGTTGGCCATCATCGGAATAGAGTTCGGTGATTACGTTCGGGCGGTAGTCCTCAAGTGCCCGGATTTCGGGTAGATCGGTGGAGTAAACAAAAATAAGCCCGGCTGCGGCTCCGAGCAGGATCACGCCCACAAGCAAAATCGCGAAGGCCAGGCGCCCGGCGAGCTTGCGCCCGCGTACTTGCAAAGTGATGGAGGGCAACATTGCGTTTAGCCGAACTGGACTCGCCGGGACTTGGCAGATGAGAGATGGCTATCAAACAGCATTCGCTGTTCCACGGTGAACTTAAGCCTGCGATTTCCCGGCACCACGCGAAAAAAAACCCCCAACCGTGACGGCAAGAGCCACCGCCAGTAGGCCCCCGTCAAGAATCAATTCATGGCTCGGCTTCACGCTGTTATTGCCGAAGCACCCGCAATTGATCTCGAGCCCCCCGAGCGCCGCGTGCGCCAATGCAAACATGAACATGACCAAAAGCCCGGTAACACACAGGGCCGCCCATCGCACGCCTATCCCGACGACCAACAGGGCGCCGACGACGACTTCGATCCAAGGCAAAATCCTGGCCATCCATTCGACAATAGTTAGGGGCAGCATCTTGTAGGAGTCGATTCCCATCGCGAACAGAAAATAATAGTCCCCCAGGTGCCATGTCCCGTTAAAGTGCAGCTTGGCGTAAGCCGCATACAGGAAAACCACGCCGAGGAGTACTCTTCCCACGAGCAGAAGAAATCGCAGGTTGCTCCGCGTGCGCGGCCGCTCGATGGCGATCGGACTGGCTTGGCTCATACTTCAGCGCTGTTGCAGAAGGTAATCGATATACTGCTTGAGAAGCGAAAAGTTGACTCCGCCCGGCGGAAGCGGCGTCATCTGGCCCTTGTGAAACACGTAAATCGTCGGCGTGCCGTTCACGCCGCGAGAATCACCGAGAGCCATATCACGCGCGATGGCGGCATCGATCTGCGGTCCCTGAGTAGCCTCGATCGTGCGGACCTTCTTCATATCCGTAGGTGAGATCGCGCTGGACAGCGCATCTTCGATTTTGCCCGTGGAACCCCATTCATCTTGCTTGCTATAAAGCGTTTGCTCGGCCGTTTCGAATACGCCCGCAAGTGCCGCCGCAGTGGCCCAACGCGCTGCCTCACGCGAGTGAGAATGCATCGATAGCGGGAAGTCACGATGAACGTAATAAACTTTACCGGCGGGTATATAGGTCTGCATCAATTGACGAGCCGTTTCAAGGTAAAAATTGCGGCATTGAGGACATTGATAATCGCTGAAAACTTCGATCGTAATCGGGGCGTCCTTCGATCCCATGGACTTGAGTGCCGTTAGGTCCACAGCCGTTGCGGGCTTACCCACCTGGTTGCTTTGTTTAGGACGGGCGCTCGAGAGCATTGGCAGCAGTGCAACCAGTGCTATGGGTATAGTTGCCTTCGCAAAAAAGCGGTTCACATGCCCTCCCTACAAGGACAGGTACCAATGGGAATCGGTATTGTAATAGGATGCGAGCTCATTTAGAAGCGTTTGGCTCATAAAGATCGAGTTCCCCACAGACTTTGACGGCACGATCGGTGGAAAAGCCTGTCCATCCTTTAGACTGCCTTTGAATCAGATTACCCTACACCGGACACGCTAACAAGTGAGACACCATCGCGCGGGTTGGAGCAAAATCGTACGGAAGATGAGGTGGAATCAGGAACGAATGCGTCCCGCATGGCGAATTTCCCTACGATAGTCTGGCGCAAAAATCTCTACAGTGCGGCACATCTCATAGAGCCGCGACCGTACTCGCTGGCCCAGCCGGTCGATGAGCGTGTCCTCTCGGGCGATTGCGAGCTTTTCGCCCGAGGGCATGCGCGGAATAACCGGCTCGGCTTCCGAGCGGTCGAGGTAGTTCGTGGTCAGCAGTGTGATCCGATTATCGTTGTACCTCTTGTTCAGAATGTGCCCGATCGTATCCAGAGCCCAAGGCGAAGGCTTGCTCGCACCGATGTCGTCGATCATTACAACTTCCGCTTTTAGCACTGGTTCGAGCACCCCCATTTCGCTAACGGGATGGTCGGGGTCGTAACTGGCTTGCAGCTCCTTCAGCAGTTCGCGATAGTCATAGAAACGCGTGTCGTGACCGCGGCGCATCAGTTCGCGGAGCGCTGCGACGGCGAGGTGCGTCTTACCAACTCCGCAGGGACCCATCAGCAGGAGACCGCTCTCTCCGCTAGCCGGGTAATTTCGGGCAAAAGCTTGCACGACCACCTTGGCTTGGGCCAAGCTTCGATCCCATCCAGCTCCTTCCGGCCCCCCTTCCCAAACGTCGATTTCGAAGTTTTCGAAGTCGCAATGTTCATAACGGCGCGGGATGCGCGCCCGGGCCAGATTGCGACTGGCCCGATCCGCTTTGGAACACTCGCACGGTATTGCGTACGTGGGTTTCGGCGATCGGGATGGGGCGCCGTTTGCCGGGTCTTTGCGCTGTGGAGTACGCTGCCCATCGGCGTCTCCCCGCTCCACCAATTGCCAGCCAGTGCCGCCGCACAACGGGCATTGAGCCTGAACCATAGGCGAGAGCATAGGCTGTGCGGCTTTCGCGCGCAAGCGCCGTGCTCCGTGGAAAAAATCGCAAATGTGAAAAACGACCGGAAGCAACCGAGGAGATCTAAAAGCTACTTGTGCACGCGGATCACTCGCGGAGGAGGAACGCGCACGAGCGCGTCTCGCGAAGGCTTTTGCTGAGCTGTGTGCAATCCGCGGGAGAGCTCTTGCTGAACGAATTCTGTAAAAGCCTTCATCTGGCGCTGCATTTCGCTCATTTTCTCACGCATGTTCAGGATGATCTCGATGCCGGCAAGGTTGACTCCCATCTCCCGGGTCAGAGTGAGAATGACTTCCAGGCGTTCCAGGTCTGCATCGGTATATAAGCGCGTATTGCCTTCCGATCGTGAGGGCTTGAGGAGACCTACCCGTTCGTAAAGCCTGAGCGTCTGAGGATGGAGTTGATAGAGCTCGGATACCGCGCTGATCATGTATCCCGCTCGGGCCTTTTTCTTTGGCGCTCGGATCGGCATGGCTTTACCTCCCGCTAAGCTCCCGCGCGCGCAAAAATATCCTGACGCGGATTTTCCGGTTCCAGACGGGCCAATTCGCGCAGTAGATTGCGCACGCGCTCATCGATAGGTTTGGGCACGACGACCTGCAGTTCCACGTACAGGTCGCCGCGTTTCCCGGGTTGACGCACCGAAGGCACGCCCTTCTCTCGCAGGCGAAGCTTCTGGCCGCTGCTGGTTCCCGGCGGAACACGCAACAGCGAACGTCCATCGAGCGTCGGCACTTCGATCTTGGCGCCTAGCGCCGCTTCGGAGACGGTGATAGGCACGACGGCGTAGAGATCGTCGCCCCGACGGTCGAAGTAAGGATGCGGCTTCACTTGGGTAATGAAATAAAGATCCCCCGGAGGTGCCCCGTGAGTCCCGGCGTTGCCGTGACCGGGAACCCGCACGCGCGATCCGCTCTGCACGCCCGCGGGTATGCGTACTTCTATGGTCTCAGCTCGCCGTACGCGGCCCTCGCCACCGCAAACGCGGCACATGGCTTGAACCCGGCCCGTACCCCCGCAGCGCGTACATGCGACATTGAAGCGCATGCGGCCGGAGGTTTGCGTAACATGTCCCGTACCCCCGCAAACCTCGCAAGTTTGAGCGGGCCCTACCGCGCCTGTGCCGCCGCAAGTGGTGCAGGTCTCCAAGCGGGAGATCGTCACTTTTTTTACCGTGCCTCGTACGGCTTCCCAAAAATCGATTTGGATTCCGTACTCCAGATCCGAGCCCGGTTCTTCTTCGGGAACGCCCGTTCCTGTTCCCCCGCGAAAGAATTGGCTGAATAGGTCCCGGAAGTTTGTGCCGCTCGAGCCGCCAAAATCAAATCCGCCGAAGTCGAAGTGAGCGCCCGGTTCTTGCTCCGGAGGGACTGCGCTTCTGCGTTCGGCATCGAAGCCAAACTGATCGTACATCTGCCGTTTCTTGGTGTCCGAGAGGACGTCGTAGGCTTCTTGAATCTGCTTGAATTTCTCTTCCGAGGATTTGTCGCCGGGGTTCAGGTCAGGGTGATACTTGCGGGCCAGCTTCCGATAGGCTCCGCGGATATCCTTCTGGCCGGCTTTACGGCCAACGCCGAGAAGTTCGTAATAATCCTGTTTGGTTGTGGTCGCCATAATTCTGACTCGCTCGCGGCTTGCGAAGCGAAGATTCGCCTAAATCTTCGCCCAACGGGCGTTGAGTTCCGTTAACTCGGTTTGCTCTCGCGATAGTTCTTCCCGGCGCCGGCGCCGATCTTCGTCCTGGCGCCCGCCCATGGCCGCCTCTTTCTGGTTGGCGCGCTCAATCCAGCGATCGATCCACGCGACCTTTTGTTCTACGCTCGCGGCATCGGTGCGAAAACGAAGCAGATGACCGCTGATTTCCACGGCTCGCGGCGGGAATTCAGGAGGGGGCGACTGTTGGGCGTCATAAAAAAGGCGCTTCCAATCTGCCGAGGGCGTCTCCGTCAGTTGTACCTGCACCAGATAAAAATTCTCGCGCAACCGTTGTAGCGCGAGCGGAGGCCCCGCTCGCTTAGTGCCATCCGTCATCCGTTGCTCCGTAATAAATTTGCCGAGGGTGCGGGAGGCCACTTTCGGAAATAGCCTCCCGCGTGAACGTATTCGGGTTAGTTCGGCTTCTTGGACTCGTCGACGTCGACGTATTCGGCGTCGATGACTTCGCCTTCACCGGGCTTCTTGTCCGCCGGGCCCTCGCCCTGCGGGCCGCCAGGAGCACCTCCAGGAGTTCCCGGCCCCTGGCCTCCCGCGGCGCCGGCCGCCGCGCTGGCGCGGTAGAGCACCTCAGCGAGTTTATGCGATGCGCTCTCCAGTTCCGTGGCGGCTGATTGAATGGTCTCGAGATTGCCGCCGGAAAGCGCGCTCTTACCTTTCTCGATCGCGGCTTCTACCGCTTTGACGTCCCCCTCCGCAAGCTTTTCGCGATTCTCACGGATGAGCTTTTCCATCTGGTAGATGCGGGTATCGAGCGTATTGCGGGCTTCGACTTCCGCCAGCTTGCGACGGTCCTCGTCCTCGTGGGATTCTGCCTCTCGGCGCATCTTGTCGGCTTCGTCCTTGCCGAGACCCGTAGAAGCCGTAATCGTGATCTTCTGTTCTTTGTTGGTTGCGAGGTCCTTTGCCGACACGTTCAAAATGCCGTTCGCATCGATGTCAAACGTCACCTCCACTTGTGGCATTCCTCGCGGCGCCGGCGGTATACCCATAAGGTGGAATTTGCCCAATGTACGGTTGTCGGGCGCCATCTTCCGTTCTCCCTGCAAGACATGAATCTCCACCGAGGGTTGATTATCCGAAGCCGTCGAGAAGACCTCGGACTTGCGCGTGGGTATTGTCGTGTTCCGTTGGATAAGCACGGTCATTACGCCACCCAGCGTCTCAACGCCGAGCGAGAGCGGCGTCACGTCCAGAAGGAGAATATCTTTCACCTCTCCTCCCAGCACGCCTCCCTGAATCGCTGCGCCCACGGCAACGACTTCGTCCGGGTTAACGCCTTTGTGGGGTTCCTTGCCCCCGAACAGGTCCTTCACGATTTGCACCACGCGCGGAATACGCGTCGACCCACCTACGAGGACCACTTCATCGATCTTGTCCGGCGTCAGGCCGGCATCAGACAGAGCCTGCTTCACGGGACCCACCGTCCGTTGCAGCAAATCCTCCATGAGCTGCTCTAGCTTTGACCGCGTCAGTTTGAGCTGCAAATGCTTTGGCCCGGAGGCATCCGCCGTAACGAAAGGAAGGTTGATTTCCGTCTCCATTACCTGCGAAAGCTCGACCTTGGCTTTTTCCGCTGCTTCCTTCAGGCGTTGTAGGGCCATGCGATCCTTGCCCAAGTCGATTCCCTGGTCCTTCTTAAATTCCTCGACGATCCATTCCATGATGCGATGATCGACGTCGTCGCCGCCCAGGTGAGTGTCACCTGCGGTGGCCTTCACTTCGACGACACCCTCGCCCACTTCCAGGATGGAGATATCAAACGTTCCGCCTCCCAAGTCGTACACCGCGATCGTTTCGTCTTTCTTTTTGTCCAGACCGTAGGCCAGAGCCGCAGCCGTCGGCTCATTAATGATCCTCAACACCTCGAGGCCGGCAATTTCTCCAGCCTGCTTGGTTGCCTGTCGCTGACTGTCGTTGAAATAAGCGGGTACAGTGATGACCGCCTTATTGACTTTCTCCCCGAGAAAATCCTCCGCGGCGGTCTTCAGCTTTTGCAGGATCATCGCGGAAATCTCGGGCGGGCTGTACGACTTGCCAAAAATTTCCACCCGGGCATCGTCGTGCGGACCGCGAACAACCTTGTACGGGATACGCTTTGTCTCCTCGACGACTTCATCGTACCGCCGCCCCATGAACCGCTTAATGGAGTAAACGGTGTTCTCTGGGTTTGTGACCGCTTGGCGCTTGGCCACTTGCCCTACCAGGCGTTCGCCAGTTTTGGTTATGCCCACCACCGAAGGAGTGGTGCGCGCCCCTTCCTGGTTGGGGATGACCGCAGGCTCCCCACCTTGCATCACGGCAACCACGGAATTCGTGGTGCCCAAATCAATGCCTATGATCTTACTCATCTGTTCCTCCGTCGTTGCCCCGGGTGAGTGCAGCCCGGCTCGGGGCATTTTACAGGGAGATCCTACACATTGAGTGTATCTATGTCAAGTTATTTGACATAGATTGTAATCAGCCTATATTCAGTAACTTACAATTAGGTCATGACCGAGTATGGCTCCTGGTCCGCATAAGGTGCGTCCAGCCCTAGCAGCCGCCTGTCTCATTACATCTTGTCCCTATGGTAGTGCTTTCAATAATTGACGTCTGTGAGGTTATCTCTTCGATCCCTGCCTCGATCACGAGGGCTCCAAGTTTCTTGAATTCGCGACTTCGATGAAACGCCGCATATTCTCCAAGAGCCGCAGAACTCGCCAAATGGATCGTTCTCGGGGGATGCTACAAACTGCAGCGCACCGGACTTCGTCGAGTTAGCGGCTCTAACGCATCATGAATAGGGCGTGCGGGGCGCCTCGCGCGCGAGATGAACTCGGACGCGGAGGGCTCAGTCCCGCCCTCGGGATAGAGGTATCATTTACTGTCAAATGACACCTCCGCCGCCCTCGGCGTTTCATTGACATGGAACGCGGAAGCCGGTATGATCCCGGCTGATAAGCTCTTATTGCGGAGTGGTTTTTCCCTCCTTGCTCTAAGCTCATGAGCGGGATTCCGTAAGGAAGTTAGACACTCGGGCGGGTAAGCTATTCCCTGGGAGGCCTGTAGGATGTTTGGCAATTACGATACGCTAGGCGGCGACTCTTCGGGCGCGTCAGCATCGTTCGCTGCAACGCGCGCTCCCGAATCGGAAGAACGCGCCTCAGCTGATCAAAGCCCTGTGATTGGTTCGGAGAGCTCCGGCCAGCAGCCCGATATTTCTTCGGCAAAGGACCAGGTCTCTGCTCCCGGCAATTCTCAGAGCTCCTCCTCGGAGGATGCCAATACCTCCAGTTCCGAAACGCCTTCTGCGGAAGCGCCCGCCACAACTGACGAATCGGCAGCTGCGCCCTCGAGCGAAGAACTAAATCAGTTGATGGAGCAATATGCCGCGCCCCAGCAGGCTCCCACTGAGGGAGAGATTGTTGAAGGCAGAGTTGTAGCGGTAGCCGATGTGGGTGTGGTAGTCGACATTGGCGGCAAGACCGAGGCTTTGATTCCCGCGGGCGAATTCATGGAAGCGGATCAGCCCATTCAGCTCGATCCGGGACAAAACATCGAAGTTCAACTCACCGGCGAGCACAAAGATGGGTACCTCGTAGTTTCTTATCAGCGCGCGCGTCGACGCCGCGTCTGGGCCAATCTCGATAAGGCTTACCACGACAAAACGACGTTGACGGGCCGCATCGTTGATCGCGTGAAGGGCGGCTTGGTCATTGATGTGGGTGTGCGCGCGTTCCTGCCTGCTTCGCAGGTCGATCTTCGGCCGGTACATGAATTGGAGGAGTGGAAGGACCGCGATATCGAGGTCCGAGTTCTCAAGCTTAACCGGAAGCGTGGAAACGTAGTGGTGAGCCGGCGCGCGATTCTAGAGGAAGAGCAAAAATCGCAGCGGCAGAAATTGCTGGATTCGATTGCCGAAGGCCAAGTCTTCCGCGGGTCGGTGAAGAGCATTACGAGCTATGGCGTATTCGTGGATATTGGTGGAATCGATGGCCTCCTGCACGTCTCCGATCTTTCCTGGGGTCGCGTGGCCAATCCCGTCGACGTCGTTCGGCCTGGTGATGAACTGGATGTTCAGGTTCTAAAGTTCGATCGCGAGAAGGGCCGCATTTCCCTCGGGCGCCGCCAGTTATTGCCCGATCCGTGGGTTACGGTTCCTGAACGCTTTCCGGTAGGTGCCCGGGTGCAAGGGCGAATTGTTGGTGTTGCAGACTACGGCGCGTTTGTGGAGCTCGAGCCAGGCGTCGAGGGGCTAGTTCATGTCTCGGAGATGAGTTGGTCAAAGCGCAAGCAGCACCCGTCGAAGTTGGTGCAGGTCGGCGATGCCGTAGAGGTGGTGGTTCTCGAGTTGCGTTCCGACCAGAGACGAATCTCTTTGGGCATGAAACAAGCCCAGGCTGACCCGTGGGTCGAGCTCGCGCAAAAATATCCGGTCGGCTCCCAAGTCACGGGACGCGTCCGCAACCTTACCGAGTTTGGCGCCTTCCTGGAAATTGAAGAAGGCTTTGACGGCCTCATCCACGTGAGCGATATCAGCTGGACCGGAAAGATAAAAGATCCCGGCGAGGCGTTGAAGAAGGGTGAAACCGTCCAGGCAAAAGTTTTGAAGATCGATCCTGTGCACCGGCGCGTTTCGCTGGGCATCAAGCAGTTGAACGACATTTGGGCCAATTGGTTCGCTTCCCATAAGGTGAGTGACGTTGTTCGCGGAAAGGTTTCTCGCTTGACGACCTTCGGCGCGTTTGTCGAGTTGGCGGACGGCATCGAGGGTTTGTGCCACATTTCGGAGATTGAAGATCGTCGCGGCCGGGACAAGAAGCCCCCCCAGCAAGGCTCCTCCACGTCTGTTCTCGCGCCCGGCCGTGAGTACGATTTCAAAATCGTAAAGATTAATCCTGACCAGCACAAGATTGGGCTGAGCTATCGGGCAGCCGTGCGCCAGACCGAACGCAGGGAGATGGAGGATTACAGATCCTCGAAGTCTTCCTCTACGGCAACGATTGGCGACGCCATTTTGGCAAAGCGTAGCCTGTAGTCTTTGCGCGCTATGATACGCTCGGTCATGCGGTTGGTATTTGACTCGGTGCCGGCGCGCATGGCGAAACGTTTGTTGCACAAGCTTGATGGGCCCGGAGTTTTGCGTTAATGGGAGAATCGACTGCGATGAATGACACGACCATGACCAAGGCCGATCTGGTCGAAGAGGTCATACGAGCGACAGAATTGCCCCGCAAGGAATCCGAGGCGATTGTCGAAACCATATTCGATTCCATCATCCAGGCTCTGCAAACCGGCGAGAAAATCGAAATTCGCGGCTTTGGCAGTTTCCGCACGCGCCAGCGGCGAGGCCGTGTTGGCCGCAATCCCAAGACCGGCGCCAAAGTAGACGTGCCGCCCAAACGCATCCCCTTCTTCAAGCCCAGTAAAGAGCTCAAGGACTTCGTAAACGGCGACGCCGCTACAGCCGCCGCTGCCCTGCCGCCCCAAGCGCCTTCACAATAAACCCTCATCGCCATGGATTATCTTTGGACGCCCTGGCGGTACAGTTACATCGCCGCCGGCGCGAAAGATGACCGCTGCATTTTCTGCGATGCGGCCGCGGCACATGACGATCGAAAAACCCTCATCGTCTTCCGCGGCAAGAAAACTTTTGTGATCCTGAACCGCTATCCCTACACGTCGGGACACGTCATGGTGGTTCCCTATGCGCACCAGGCCACACTCGGAGCTTCGGAGCCGGAAACACTTGCGGAGATGATCACGACGGCTCAGCGTCTCGAAGGGACGCTCGAAACTCTCTATCACCCCCAAGGCTACAATGTGGGCATCAACATCGGACGTGCCGCCGGAGCAGGCATCGCCGGCCATCTGCATATGCACGTGCTGCCGCGCTGGATCGGGGACGTCAACTTCATGACGAGTGTGGGTGAAACACGCGTTCAGCCCGAGGACCTCGCGACCACCTACGAGCGATTGCACGCCGCCTTGAACCCCTGAGCCCGCCGGAGAAGGCGCGGATGAATCTCGAACTCAGCGACGAACAGAGGCTCCTGCAACAGACGGTCCGCGATTTTGCGGATCGGAGGTGAAGCCTCTGGCCAGCGAACTCGACGAAACAGGGCCATTCCCGCGGCAAGACTTGGTTATCGCTTCCTGGTTGCGTCACAGTTCGTGACCGGCTTTTTTTCACTGTTTTCGACTGCGTATGCCGCAGGTCGCGTTGCGCGTGTATCCTTGAGCTCATGCTCGAGCTCGACCGCCAAATCGGATTCGACGCAGACCGGGCGGAAGAGTTTTTCGCCAATGTTCCCCCTCGTGCTGCGGTCGTTCTGATCGAACCCCGTCCAGGTCTGCCAGGCGCTCGCCCTCTTTTGCTGCGCACTGCGGATCTGAGGAGGCGCCTGCGGCTTCTGCTCTGCGAACCGGAAGCGAATAGTAAACGCCTCAATCTGCGGGAGTATGCCGCGGGGATTCGTTTTCGAGTGACAGGTTCTCGGTTCGAGCAGGCCCTGGTGCATTGGCAACAAGCGCGAGTTCTGTGGCCGGGAAACTATCGCGAGCGCTTGCGTCTCCACCCTTCTCCCTTTGTAAAGTTGAATCTTGCGAACGCTTATCCTCGTGCCTATATCACTCGTCGTTTGGGAGCCACAGGGTTGCATCTGGGGCCCTTTGTCACGCGCCGCGCAGCGGAAGGCTTCCTGGAAAGTTGGCTGGATCTTTTTCGAATTCGCCGCTGCCAGATCAAAATCCGCCGCGATCCAAATTTTCCGGGATGCATCTATTCCGAGATGAAAATGTGCCTGGCGCCCTGCTTTGGAGGGTGCACCGTTGCCGAATACGCGGAAGAGGTGAGCCGCGCGGCTGCTTATTTGCGTTCAGGAGGGAGTTCTCTTGCCGACGCCCTGGCCGGCGAGCGGGAATCGGCCAGCGCTGAACTCAATTTCGAGCAAGCCTCCGCCTTGCACAAACGCTTGGAAAGAATCCAAGATCTGCAACGGACTCTTCCGGATGTCGTTCGTCCGATCGAAGAGCTTCATGCGGTAATCGTCATGCGCGCGGAGGCGGAAAGCGCCATTGCTGTTTTCAGGGTGCACGGCGGAGAGATAGCAGACCCTTTTATCCTCGAATTTGCTGATTCCGCAGCGCAGCCGCGATCTGCGGAACAAAGGCTGCGCGAATTCCTCGAACCTGTAACTCCGCCTGGCGAAGCCGGCCGCCCAGCCTCCGTCGGAACTGCTTTTAGAGATCTGGAGGATCACATCGCATTGCTGGCACGCTGGTTTTATGCGAATCCGCGTGAGGGCGAAATTTTCTTTCAGGAGACTCGGCCGGCCGGCTGGCCGTATCGGCGCATTCTCCGCTCCTGTAGGAGGCTGCTTGCGCCGCCGGGGAGCGAAAAAGGCGATCATGCCGGCGGTATTAGGTAAGTGTCTTTGCGGTTCAACCCGAGCGAGCGCATCGTTTTTCTTGCGATTTCACTTATCAGGTGTTAGGTTCCTGTCGCATTGGGACGTCCTTACCCGAGGGAGAAATGGCTGAGTCGACGGAACGCCGCACTTCACGGCGCTTCACCATGGTGCTTCCGCTCGCCCTGCGTCTGCACGAATCGCCAGGCCCCCTGGAAAAACAAGGAGAAACCCGCGACGTCAGCTTCCGGGGTTTGTATTTTTGGACCGATGAAAAGTTTGAGCCCGGAAGCTCGATCGAATTCGTTCTCACGCTGCCCAAAGAGATAACCATGACGCGCGACGTCAAGATTCATTGCTTCGGCCGCGTCATCCGGGTCGAGCCTCAGCAGCAAACCAGAGGAGTGGCCGCCCGCATTGAACGTTACGAATTCCTCCCCACATCCGCTTAAGTATCCCGCCTTCCGTTTCTCGCCGTCGCAGTACAATAGCTCTCCGATAGCTCTGTGCGAAAAGGAATGGAGCCGCTGCAAACACACCCTAAATCCCCAATGTGGCCATGCGGCGTCTGACTCTGCTCATTAACGCCGATAACACCCTCTGGGAAAGTAACGTCTTTTTCGAGCATACCCTGGAGCGCTTTTTCTCGCTGGTTGAGCCTTTCGGCTATGCCCGAGCCTACGCGCGGCACATCTTGAACGAAACCGAGCGGCAAAATATTCAGCAGCATGGTTATGGGCTGCGCAGTTTTGCTCGTTCGCTCGAGCAAAGCTACACGAAGCTTGCCGGCGGTTTGGCCCAGAAGAGCGCGCTCGAAGAGGTTGCTTCGATGGCCGCCGAACTCGAGCACACTCCACCGCGCGTGCTCGATGGCGTGCCGGAAACGCTCGCCTATCTTTCCAGCCGCCACAGAATGATTCTCTTCACCGAGGGCGAGCCCGCCGAGGAGGCCGCCAAGGTCGAACGTTCCGGGCTTCAGGGATTCTTTGACTCAATCGAAATCGTCGCCAATAAGAGCATTCGTGTGTATTTGGACTTGATCGATAAGCACCACATCGTTAAGTCGCATGCCTGGCTAGTGGGCAGCAGCGCGCAGGAGGAGATCAACCCTGCCTTGCAGGCCGGCCTCAACGCGGCCTTCGTTCCCCATGCAGCAAATGCAACCCGGGAAAGTACGGACGTTCAGAGCGGCACGGGAAAGCTCCTCATTGTCTCCAGTTTTCGCGGACTGAGGGACCACTTCTAGCGCGGAGTTAAAAAGCCTGTGGGTGGCACGATGGGCAGTGCTGCGCCAATTGATCCGCTATGCCGCCAAAATGGGGGCGTAGAAGCTCAATGCGGTGTCCCCTTGCTGAACAGTGCGCTTGCGTTCCAGGTTACCCGCGAGCCTCGGAAGTTCATTGTTTCGCCGATGTTCGAGAATCAGGCGGCCGCTTCGCACGAGCAGTTCCGATTCGCCTAAGAATTCGAGTATCTCCTGGCACGCCCGGCGATTCGCGTACGGCGGATCGGCGAAGACGAACTCCACGCGAGCCCCGTCTTTGGCTAACCGCTCCAGCGCATCCATTGCGTCCATTCGAAGGATTTCCGCCGTCCCGCCAAATGTCTTGCGGCTACCGACATTCGTTGCGGTCGCAATCCCGAGAGATGCCAGATTCCGGGAGATCAGGGCGGCGCCCGCCGGGTGATTCTCCACGAAAACGGAACCATGTGCGCCGCGGCTCAGCGCCTCGACGCCCACGGCGCCTGAGCCCGCGAAGAGATCAACGAAAATCGACTCTTCGACATCCGGGCCAAGAATATTAAAAAGGGTTTCCCGCAGACGATCGCTCGAGGGCCGCAAGGCCATTCCTCGCAGAGTCTCCAGCCGGCGGCTTCGAAATGTTCCCGCAATCACGCGCATAGCGCGAGCTCTCTCCAATCGGCGTTGTGCAATTGCGGAACAGTTCCGGACACGCGTTTTACCTCCTAGCCCACCGAAGCTAGCTGATATCTTCGCTGCCAACCGGGATCGAGCGTCTGCAGCAGGCGGAGGCACTCGCCTTCACTGGGACTATCCGCCAGTGAAAATGCTTCTTGCCTCGCCAGTTCCAGCAATTCTCGGTCCCGCAGAGGGTTTGCCACATGAAACCCAATCGATCCGTGCTGCCGCGTGCCAAAGAATTCTCCCGGCCCGCGCAATCGCAAATCCGCCTCGGCAATGGCAAACCCGTCGTTTGTCGCCACCATTGTCTGGAGCCGCTCGCGCGCGTCGCCGGAAACGCTCTTCGGCGCAATCAGCAGACAAGTGCTCTTCTCGGCGCCGCGCCCGATGCGCCCTCGCAATTGATGAAGCTGAGAGAGGCCAAAGCGCTCGGCATGTTCGATTACCATAACCGTGGCGTTGGGAACGTCCACACCAACCTCAACCACGGTCGTCGAAACGAGAACTTGCGCCTTGCCTCCGCGAAACGCCTCCATCACTTCATCTTTTTCCTCGCTCTTCATTCGGCCATGCAGCAGGCCGACGTTTATTCGAGGAAACACGCTCTTTCGCAGGCGCTCATATTCCACGATTGCCGCCTTTAGTGAAAGTTGCGCTTCATTGGATTTCGATTGCTCGATCACCGGATAAACCACATAGGCCTGCCGACCCTTCTTGATCTCGCGACCCACAAAATCCCACACGCCCGGCAGATGCTCCGGCGCGGACCAGCGGGTCTCGATTGGCGTTCTCCCCGGCGGCATCTCGTCGATTACGGAAACATCGAGGTCGCCGTAAAGCGTAAGAGCCAGGGTTCGGGGAATAGGCGTGGCCGTCATGACGAGGACGTCCGGAGTCACTCCTTTTTCCATCAGGCGCTTGCGCTGCAAAACGCCAAACCGGTGTTGCTCGTCGACAATCACCAGACCCAGGCGCGCGAACCCGGCCGGCTCCTCCAACAACGCGTGCGTTCCCACCACCAATTGCGCCTTTCCCGAGCGCATGCGCTCGGTGATTTCGCGTTTCTGTTGCGCCTTGAGCCCGCTGATCAGCAGTTCCACTTGGTAACCTGCCGCCGCAAACACACGGCGCCCCGAAAGGAAGTGCTGCACGGCCAGAATTTCGGTGGGCGCCATGAGAGCGGCTTGGTAGCCATTCTCAATGGCGATTGTGGCCGCCTCGAGCGCCACGATCGTTTTCCCGCTGCCCACATCGCCCTGCAGAAGGCGGTGCATCGGTGTGGGCTTCTCTAGATCGGCGGCAATTTCGGCCAGAACTCTTTTCTGGGCGTTCGTCGGCTTGAAGGGGAGAATGCGTTTGAGCGCCTCCCGCACGCGAGGCTCGCGCACGCGGAAGGAGATCCCCGCATGCCGCTCCGCTTCCTTCCGGCGCAGGGCAACGCTGAGTTGATAAAGAAAGAACTCCTCGAAGATCAGCCGCCGGTGTGCCGGCGACTGAAACTGATTCAACAGATCCACGGGCACGTCTGCGGGAGGAAAGTGAACGAAGCGGATGGCGTCGCCGCGGCTCGGAAAGCCATAGCGCTCGAGCAGCGGCGTCGGCAGTCCGTCGGGAAGAACTCCGGAAAGATTCTGCAGAGCGCCATAAATAATTCGCCGCAGCATGCGCGAGCTGACGTTGTCTATTGCTTCATAGATCGGCACGATGCGGCCCATCTCGGTGGAGTCCGCCGAATCCGCGCCGAGCATCTCGAATTGCGGGTTGACCATTTCAATTCGGCCGCGGCGCGGGTCGAGATCCGCTTTGCCGTGCACCACAATATCCTGCCCCTCTCGAATGCGCCCTTGCAGATAACTGCCGTGAAAGAATTTGCACGCCAGCGTCCCGGTCGCATCTCCAATCAATAAATGGAAAATGGCTCCCCTGCCGCGCGTAAAACGTACAAGAGCGGCTTCGCCAACGGTAGCGTGAACGGTATATGTGCCGCCGGGCGCGATCTCCGCGATTTGATTGAAGCGAATGCGGTCCTCGTAACGAAACGGCAGGTAGAGCAGCAGATCGTTCACCGAATGAATGCCGCGAGAAGCAAAGACGGCCGCGCGCTGTGGACCGACGCCTTTGAGATATTTCACTTCCGTGGCAGAGGTTATGTTCATCCGGGCTATATATATCATCGCATCTTCATGGGCCGTGCTTGCATTCATGGCGGCCTATGCAT
This sequence comes from uncultured Acidobacteriota bacterium, assembly GCA_963703785.1. GTDB lineage: Bacteria > Acidobacteriota > Terriglobia > Acidiferrales > UBA7541 > Palsa-189. The sequence goes on from CAVPFR010000045.1 coordinate 39,768, forward strand.
AGATTGGCTGCCGGACCAACTGTCTGAAGCGCGCGCGGCTTACCCGGAGAGAGCTTGTCGTCCCTGCACATAGCGCAAGAAGCTAGACCGAACGTTCTGAGCCGGCGTGACCTCCGCATCCTTTTGCTTTGGCTCTTGGCCGCACTCGTCGGCGCTTTCGTTGCTTACCGCTACTTCTTCCGCGCCTTTCCCGAAGCCTCTGTCGATTTCAAGGTTACGCGAAGCGCCGCGGTGGACCTCGCGCGCAACTTCGCGTCGGCCCAGGGTCTCCCCCTGCAGGGCTATCAGTCCGCGGTGGTCTTCGATGTAGACGACGATACGAAGACGTACCTGGAGCGCGAGGCTGGCCTCGAGCAAGCCAATCGCCTCATGTCCTCGGACGTCGGCGTCTGGTATTGGCAGGTGCGTTTCTTCCGTCCCGGTCAAAAAGAGGAAATTCGTGCGCGCGTGGACCCAAAGGGCAGGATCGTTGGTTATGAGCACATTCTCGAAGAGGCCGCGCCGGGCGCTCGCTTGGAACGCCCCGAGGCAATGGACCGGGCCCAGCAGTTCCTTACGCAGGCTCTCCACGTCGATCTCGCGAACTATGCTTTTCTGCCGGAAGAGGCTACCTCGGTCGCCAGGCCGAACCGCACCGACTGGACTTTCACCTGGGAACGTAAAGACTTCCGCGTTAAGGAGGCGCCTTATCGGCTGCAAGTCGCCATTCAGGGCGATCAACCCGGCGCCTACGTCGAATTTCTGAAAGTGCCGGAAGACTGGCAAAGGTCCTATGCCCGCCTGCGGTCGTCCAATAATTTCATCGAAACGATCGCCCTCATTCCCTACGCCGTGCTGATCGGCGCGGCGCTTTCCGTGCTGATCATGCTCGCCCGACGCGGTCTGGTTCGCTGGAAATCCGTGCTCGCCTTGGGAATTTTTATCACCGCGCTCTATTTCGCCATGCAGCTCAACCAGTGGCCGCTGGTTCGGGCCGAGTACAACACCAACAATTCTTACGCTAGTTTCGTCGCGACAGAGCTCATCAGGGCCTTGGTGGAAAGCTTTTCCGTGGCGCTGCTCGTCCTGATCGCCTTTGCGCCAGGCGAGCCTCTCTATCGCGCAGACCAGCCGGATCAGCTTCGCCTGGGCCGCGCCTTCACGTTCGCCGGCCTGCGCACTCGCCAATTCTTCTGCTCAGGATTTATCGGCCTCTGCCTTGCCGCCGTGCACATTGGTTACGTGGTGGGCTTTTACGTTGTGGGTCGGCGACTCGGGGTATGGGCGCCTCAGGACCTGCAATATTCCGATACCCTCAGCACCGCGCTTCCGTGGATTTACCCTCTGACCATTGGCATCTATGCGGCGACAAGCGAAGAGTTCTTGTTCCGCATGTTTTCCATCCGCTTCCTCATGCGCGTGACGCGCTGGAGAATTCTGGCCGTCGTGCTGCCCGCCTTTGCCTGGGGCTTCTTGCACTCCAACTACCCGCAGGAGCCGCCCTATATCCGTGGAATCGAGGTCGGAACCATCGGCATCGTGGCCGGCTGGGTCATGCTGCGCTGGGGAATATTAGCCACCTTGATCTGGCACTACACGGTCGACGCCTTTCTGACGAGCCTTTCGCTCATGCGCTCACAGAACATGTACACGCGTATATCGGGAGGGCTGGTCGGTTTCGCTGCCGCCATTCCTGTTCTCATCGCGGGTGTGCTTTACCTCAAACGCGGAAGTTTCGCGGACGAGACCGCTCTGCTCAATAGCGCTCAGCCTCTGGTCGAGCCTTCTGTCGTTGCCGAAGAACCAGTTGCCGCGGAGCAGCTTCCTGCCGCATACGAAGCTCTCAATCCGCGCGCGCTGATCCTCCTGGCTATGGCGGGTATCCTCGGATTCGCTTCGCTTTGGATGATCAAAGCGCGGAGCATTGGCGATTTCGTTCGCTTTCCCCTTGATAGCAGGGAATCGGCTCTGCGCGCCGACGGAGTGCTCCGGCAACAGGGCCAAATCCCGGCGTCCTACCACCGCGCCGTCTCAATCCAGTACACCTTTGACCCTCTTGTTAACGAATATCTTCGTCGCACCATCGGCATCGACGCGGCGAACCGGCTCTACCGCGAAGAGGTGCCTGCCGCCTTTTGGACCGCGCGCTATTTTCGCGATTTACAAAAAGAGGAATATTTTATCGTGCTCCTGCCGGATGGAGCCTTGCACTCCGTCCACCACACCCTAGCCGAGGCCGCTCCCGGAGCCAATCTGACCGAAGAGCAGGCGCAAGCCCGTGCCGAAGAGTTCCTGCGTGAGGCCAAGAAGATCGATCTCAGCCGATGGAAGCTTGTCGAGGCGCAATCCAATAAATTGCCTGCGCGGACAGACCACAGCTTTATCTGGGAAGAGGCGCAGGCACTAAATCCCGCTCCGCCCGGGGCCGAAACCGCGCACGTGCGAATTTCGCTCGTAGTCCAGGGAGACGAACTCTCCGGATATCGCATTTTCGTTCATCTTCCCGAAGATTGGGTTCGCCGCCAGAATGCCGCCACGCTCGCGAATACCTTGCAAACGGTGCTCTTCTTCTGTCTCGTTGGCGGTCTCGGACTCGCTATGTTGATTATCTTCCTGCGAAGTCTCAAGACATCGTTACCCGCTGCGGTGCCCTGGCGAGGTATTGCGCTGTGGTCGCTCGTGGTGTTGGCGGCTTCGCTGGTGAGATTCGCTACGCTCGTGCCGCAATATATGCTCACCTATCGAACCGATCAACCTTTCGCGACGTTCATCGGGACACTCCTGATCGGCCAGACCCTGGCCGCATCGCTTCTTTACTCCGGCACAATTTTTCTTCTCGGATTGGCTGTGTTCTTTCTGGCGCAAGGGTATGGGTTCGATCGCGTGCCGCTCGCTCGCATCCTTCCCAGCGTTTATTATCGCGACGCGATTCTGATCATGCTGTGCGGCGGGGGTGTTCTTGCCGGTTTTCGCCGCCTCCGCGATCTCGTCGCCGCCCTTTGGCCCGTGGCACACTACGGCTTCCCGGCAAGCGTTCCGGAAGGTCTGGATGCGATCTGGCCCGCGTTGAGTTCGCTCGCGACCGCGATCATCTTCTGCATTTTGGCGGCGGCTGTTATCGCTCTGGTCTTGGGGTTCGCAGCCGGGTATCTCCGCCGCGCGTCGATCCAGTGGCTGGTGCTCGCGGCGCTGGCGATTTTCTCCGTGCCTCGGTGGGGCAGCGCTGGCGACTTCGTGCAAACTGCGCTTCTTACTTTTTTGGAATTAGCGGTAATCTGGTGGGGGGTGAGTCGCCTCGCGCGGCTCAATTTACTAGGATATCTCTTACTGGCGATGCTGTTGTCGTTGACCCCGGCAATCGATGGGCTGCTCACCCAGCCGAACGCCTATTTCCGCTCGAACGGCGTGATATTGATCGCGGCGGCCGCCATTCTCATCGTTTTACCGCTCATTTTGTGGCGTGGCGCAGCGCATCGCGAGTCGCTGTCCAGTAAGTTCGTGCCGGTATAGATTTCTTTTATGAAGGCTCGTTAATGCGTGGTCGGGAAGAAGCGGAGTCGAGAACGTCCGGCCGGATCTCCACGGCGCGTCGCTGGGCTGAGTACCTCGTCGCTATACTCGCCGGAAATATCATCTATTTGGCCATCGAACCACAATTGCCATATCCCTTGCGTCACCGCATGTTTCAGATTGATCTGGGCCTGGCTCTGGATTTCCTGATCTGCGTGGCTTTGTACGGACTCATCCGCTCGGTGCGCAGTTCCGCATCGCGCAGTGCTTAACTCTGGTGAGCCTCGGCGATCTTCTTGTCGCGCCGCGATCCGGGACTGACGTAGTAAAGCAAAACTCCTAAAAGGATAATTCCCATCCCGATCATAAGTTCGTTCGTTGTGCCTACCTGTTCGCTTTTGTTGCGCACGAGGCTCAAAACAAGCAGTGCCGTAGGTGGTGCCGTGATGATAACCGTAGCTAAAATCCCTCCGGGTATGCGGTAAGGCCGCGTCAGGTTCGGTTCCCGGAACCTTAAAGCGATGAGCGCGCCGAATTCCAACAGGATACTCAAGCCCGTCAGCAGCACGTCGAGGATGAGCAGCCGAAAAAACCCCAGCGGCAGGCACACCGCCCATGCGATCGCGCAAGCCACGATGGCAACCCACGGGGCTCCGGTTTTCGGGTGATGCCACGTAAACGTCTGCGGCAAATATCCGTCGCCTGCCATGACGGCCGGCAGCCTCGTAAACGAAAGCATCAGGCTGCCGAAAGTGCCCGCGGCGCCGATCATGCCCGCCGCGGCAATCGCCAGCGCTAGCATCGTGCCGCCAAGCACCTGGCCCGCGTCCACCCAACTCCCTGTAGTCCACAATCCAGGATCAAGTCGCGCGACGGCGACCGCGATGACAGGAAATAGATAACTGGCGATCACCAGCGTCACCGATCCGAACATCGCAAGCGGGTAAGTAGTTTGGGGGCGGTCGACCTCATCGGCAATCGTGGACAGATTGTCCCAACCCATATAGTTCCACATTGCGATAATGATGCCGCCCCCCAGATCCAAGCCATGGAAGGGCGCCCCTGGCGCGTTACCTGTGGACCTCCTTCCCAGCGCGATCAGGATCATCGCCGCAAAGGGCAAAAAAAGTAATACGTTCAGCCAGATCGACCCTTCGCCCACCGCCTTTGCACCAAGGATGTTCCAGCCGGCACACAGCGCGATTAACGCCAGTTCAAGTGCAATCGCCCGGTAACCCGTCGAGAATTGCGGCGCGAACCGCCCCAGATAGGCGACGAAAAGCGTGGGATAGAGCGCCATCTCGAAGACGCTGCCCGTTAGGGTCAGCCACGACTCCTGAAATCCCCAGAAAGGCCCCATTCCCCGCCGCACCCACACATAAAATCCGCCTTCGCAGGGAAGCGCTGCCGCCAACTCGCTGACCATGAGGGCCGTGGGGATGCTCCAAAGTACCGGAGTGATCAGCAGGATGATGATCGCTGCGCGATAACCCGCCTTTCCAATCAGATCCTCTAACCCATAAGGTCCCCCCGCAACCATGAAGTAGGTCGCGGCGATGAGCGGCAAAAGAGTGAGCTTGCGCGACCGGCGCGCGGCCAAGCCCGTAACCATTGAAGCGCGTGACACGCCATTGCTTATACCACAACGGCCTTTCCACCATCCCCGTCCCCTCCCTTTCCTTCGCCTTCATATAAGTGTTGTAGATTTAATGAAGTACGGCATGCTTACGTTTTGCCGCATTCTAGCGTCTAAGTGAGTGAGGTTCTAGAATAGAGGTAGCCACCGGCTGGGCACGCATGAGATCGGTCGGGCAGGGGTTCGCATTCGCAATGTCGTCCGAAGCGATGGCGGGTTCACAAGAGTTTAAGGCGTTGGGAGCGTCAGGGGATACAGCCGTTGCGACCCCTGCCCTGGGTGGCGAATTGCTTTCGGCCGCCGAAGACCGCGTCCTCATCGAGCGCGCGCAGGCGGCCGACCGCGTCGCCTTCGAAGCTCTCGTCCAACGCTATGACCGCCAAGTTTTGCGCCTCGCGCTCAACCTTTTGGGCAGCGCCGAAGACGCCCAGGACGTCTACCAGGAAGCGTTCCTGAAGATTTATCGCAGCCTGCCGCGCTTCCGCTTTGATTGCGCCTTCTACACCTGGATTTACCGCATTGTGACAAACGTTTGCCTCGATCATTTGCGCCGCCGCCGCAGCCATCCGGAAGACCAGGCGCCCGTCATCCACACAAACTCCTTCGACGAACGTCGCTCTGCGGACTTCTTCGATCGGCAGCAAGCTGCCGGCGGTGGAGAGTCAAACCCCGAGCGGCATCTTCTCGGCCTGGAGATCGGGCACAAAATTGAAGCCGCGCTCCAGGCGCTCTCCCCACGCGAACGCCTGGTCTTCGAGATGAAGCACTATCAGGGCCTGAAGTTGCGTGCGATCGGCGAAGCACTGGGTACGACCGAAGACACCGTAAAGAATTCGCTGTTTCGCGCCACGCGCAAGCTGCGAAGCCAATTGACAGGATTAAGGTAAGCGGGTCATGTTGCCTGAGCTCAATTGCTCGAATTTTGAGGACCGCGCGGTCCTGTACGCGGCGGGTGAGCTTTCCGTGGCGGAGCGCGCCCTGGTCGATGCGCATGTGCGGCAGTGCGCCGGCTGCGCGGCGATTCTTTCGAGCGAGCTCGAATTACGGGAGGCTCTGGCCTCGCGTGTGCAGCCCGCGGACGCTCTCGATCGCTCTGAACTTTTGCTGGCGAGCTGCCGCAGCGAGCTTTTCGAGGCCTTGGACGATGCCGCCACGCAGCCGAAGCGCCCTTGGTACAGCGCGTTTCTTCCATGGCACTGGGTAACCGGTTTTCGCCATGCTTTTGTCTTTCATCCCGCCTGGAGTGCCACCACGATGCTGATTTTAGGACTCCTGGCGGGCACGGCCGGTCGCGAATGGTATCGGCAGCTCTCCTTGCCGGCTGCGGGGAGACCGGTCGTCACGATCTCCGCGCCCGCTCCGATCACCCAGCAGGAACTCGAGAAAATAGATCTGGATGGAATTCGGGTAGAGCCGCAAAGTGACTCGGCTGACCCCAAAGTGGAATTGCAACTGCGCTCGCCCAAGCCGCGCGTCATGGAAGGAACTCCTGATGATGCCGAAATCCGCCGCGTGCTGGCGTACGTCATCGGGCACAGCCATCAATTCGACGATGGAGCGCGACTCGATTCCATTGATGCGCTCCGTCCCAAGGCCGATGATCCTCAAGTGCGTGCTGCCATGAGCGAAGCACTTCGGCACGATCCCAATCCTGCTGTCCGTTTGAAGGCCATCGAGGCGCTTCGCGGATCCGGCTCGGAGCCGGACGTACAGAGCGCCATCCTTGCGGCTCTCGCTGGCGACGATAATTCCGGTGTGCGCATTCAGGCTTTGGACACACTATTCCAGCAGTTGGGAAGCGGCGAGCCTTCGAGCACGCCCTTGGATGATCAAGCCGTCAGCGTCCTGCGCGATCGTATGCGCAACGATTCTAATAGCTATATCCGTTCGCGCAGCGCCGACGTGCTCGGCCGGCTGGCATCGATGGAGGAAGACGCACCGTCCTCAGGGGGGCGTCATCCTTGAGACTTCCCAAGACGCCAGGTTACGCCCCGGGTTCCGCTCTCCGGAGCCTCATTGCGATATTACTTTTCGCGCTTGCTCCTGTAACCGCTGCCAGCGCTAACCCGCATGTTTCCTCGTTAGATTCCGAAACAGCGGAAAACCATTCCCTCAGCGGCGTGATCCCTACGCGCCAAGGGCTCCAGCTCACCTTCCAGGCCGACTGCGGCGACGTGCAGATCTTCACCGATGCTGCCAATGAGGTGAGCTATAGCCTTCAGCCGCGTTCAGGGACCGTGGCCCACGATCCTGCCGCCCTTCTCGCGGATTTTTCGCTCAGCGCTCACCAGACGTCGCGAGGCGTTGAGCTCATCACTCGTGCGCTGAAAGAGAGCGCTTGCCGCGTCCGTGTGATTTACGAAATTCATGTGCCGCGCCGGTACTCTTTGAACGTCGCGGTTCAGTCCGGAGCAATCAGCGCTCAGAATATCGATGGCGGCGTTGCGTTCTTCACCGGGGGCGGAGACATTCGGCTGGGCAGCGTGGCAAGCTCCGCTTTCACCACGCCAGCCCTCAGGAATTCAGTTTTCGCCGCCCGATTGGAATCGGCCGGCGGCAATATTTTCGCGGGGGACATCGGCGGAGGGCTTCGTGCCACGACGGGCGGGGGCCAAATCTTCGCCGGGGACGTGCGCGGCCCGGCTGTGCTGCATACCGGGGGCGGCGAGATTCGCGTGGGTCACGTTTTCGGAGCAGCCCGTTTCTCGAGCGGCGGCGGCAACATCAGCGCGAGCAAGATCGATGGCGGCATGTGGGCGGAGGCGGATGGCGGAAGAGTGGCAATCGGCAACGTCCCTGCGTCGTCCGCCTTCGCGCCGGAATTTTCCGCAGGCGAGGGGGATGCCCTCGCGATCCCCGTGCTGCATGCGCGCTCTGAGAACGAACAGGTTCTGCCCTTTAGCGATGCGCCGGATGTAAGCCGGTTCGCGCGCTTGTTCGATGCTCTCTTCTGGGGAGGCATTCGCATTGATCCTATGGAGCAGCAGAAGCACCTCGTCGCTTCGGTTCCCCCGAATTACCCTGAGGTGGCCCGACTGGCGGGGATCGAAGGCGATGTCACGCTGCGTATCCTGATCGGTGAGGATGGAACCGTCCGCGACCTCCGCCCCGTTTTGGGCCCGCCTGTTTTGGCCCGCGCCGCAATGCGGGCCGTCGAGCAGTGGCGCTATGCCCCAGCCCTCGTGGATGGGCATCCTGTCGACGTGGTCACAACGGTGACGTTTGCCTTCCATTTGCGTTAATACGGTAACGGCAACGCTGAAGGCTTCGCTTAACTCCCGTCGCCGCGGGGAACGGACCTGGACCGCAATCCACCGCCCGTTCCTTTCAATTGAGCTGTCTTATTGCCGAACGATGACGACTTTTGCGGCTGGAACATCGAGGCGCATCAGGCGGAATTTCGCGTCGAAGTAGATCTCGATTTCAAGATCCTTTGAATGCACGCGCAATACTTCCAGACGCGCGCCGTCGATTGTCTGGGGCCCGAGAGACTCCACGTCGATGCTGCCGGGCGTCGCGTCTTGCGGAATAAGAACAGGAAAGGTTTGCGTCCCCTGGGCTTGCCAATCGTAGATCCTGCCGAGGACCGCATACTGATCGTAGAGATTATTGTCGAGCACGGCGATTCGGGGCGAAGTGAATTTGAAGTCCTGTTGGATGGGCTGTTTGCCGCCAGGAACAGTGATCGACGTCTTCGCCGTGCCCCCTTCGAAATTGACTACTCCCGAGGCTTTCTTGGTTCCTTCCGCGCTCCAGGTGTAGTGTTGCGGCGTTCCGTCCGCGGACACGTGCAGTTCCCCGGAAGTGCGCATTTCTGGGTTGCCGGCAACCCGGATCACCGTCTGCTCCTGCAAAACCCAGGTGCTTCCGGCTCCTTCGAGATCGAACTCCTCCGTGCCCGCCTCGTTGCCTTGCTGCAGAATGCGGAATTTTCCCTTATCTGCGGCGAAGCTCGCGTCCGTCGCGGGGCGGGGGTAGGGAAACAGGGCGTTCGGCGCCGCGATCACCAACAAACCGGCTATCCCCAACGGCCACAGCAGAAAACGAGATTTCATGGCTTCTCCCGTCGTGCCGAGAGTTCTTCATCCAGATTCGCTAGCCGCCTGGCAAATGGCGGCAAAGCCAGAATTTGCGCCACCACGCGCGCCGGATTATCGTCGCCGGGGACGCGGTAATCAGCCTGTTCGTAAAAAGGCAAGCGCGCGGCCAGCAACTCTCGAAAACTGGCCTCGTCCCGGAATAGCGGACGGTTGCTTACAGTCGCGCAGCGAGCCAGGAGCAATTCGAGCGGGCAATCGAGCCACACCGCTATGGCGCCAAAATCCCTCAGTCTCTCCGCGATGCCAGGTTGTGCGTACGTGCCGCCGCCCAACGCCATCACCGTGGGCTCTCCTGATTCAGCGACTCGGCCCAAGGTCCTCTCTAGTTCCTGGTGCTCGATCTCTCGGAACGCCGCTTCCCCTCTTGTTTCGAAAATGGCGGGAACGCTAAGACCCGCATTCTGCACGATCCGTGCGTCGAGATCGTCGAAACGCCAGGCAAGTTGGCGAGCTAGAAGGTCTCCGACTGTGGTCTTGCCGCAGCCCATAAATCCCGCCAGGCACACCAAAGGTGAATCAGAACGCTGTCTGGCCATGACGTTGACTTGTGGTGAGGATGCGGGCGACACCGGCGCGACGTCTTATTCCCGTTTCGAGATTTTGATCGTGCCGCTGAAGGAGGAGAGCTCGACTTTGGCCCGTCCGTCATTCATCGAGCCGAAAAGGCTCTTCGCCAAGCCGCTCCGAGGTGCGGGCATGTTGTGGCGGTCCGGAACTACTGGCGCCTGGTTGATCACGTTGCCGTAGAGCGAGGTAGCTCTCACGTCAAACGAATCGCTGCTTGAAAAGCGCACTTCAATCGTGCCGCTATAGTTCTTTAACACATAAATGCCGCGATTCATGAAGCCGCCGTCAAACAAAATATTCCCGGAGGAAGTTTGCACCCGCACATTGTCCATGGTCGGCTGCAGTAATTGAAAATTCCCGCTGATCGAAGTGGCGTCCAGCCGGCCCGCGCAGCGCGTACACACCGTCGATCCCCCGATGCTCTTGATCATCAGATAACCTTCGACATCCTGCAAGGAAAGGTCGGCGGCCACGGTGTCGAAAGACATATCTCCATGGACGCTGTCCACGGTTACGTTTCCCGAATCGCTGCGAACTTGAAGTTCGGACTCCGTCGGCACGTTGATCTCGTAATCCGCGCGCAGCGCATCCGGACTGGCGTTTTCCGAAACCACGTGCGTGGCGATCTCGATCCTATTGCCCACCTGTTCGGTGTCGACCTCGACGCTCGCGCTCGCCTTTTGGCCGGAAACCATCACCTCGGACTTGTCCCAGGCCCTTACCTGGATTCGCCCGGTGGCATTTTGCACTGTGATAACGGGCTTCCCTTGCACGTTGAAGTGCCTTTCAAAACGTCGCGTTTGTGCTCCCGCCGAACAGGTCAGCGTCAGCGCGATCAGCATTGTACCGGCCCCTTGGGACCATCCTGAAATGACTCCGTTCTTCATTGCCCCTCCGAGGCGCTGCGGTCCATCGCCGTCGCTAACAAGACAGCCTTCTGCTGGTAAGCACCGTACAGGTAATCACGGGTCATCTCGTCATTCGGCCGTTCGCGAACGGATTTTTCACACACAGCGATGAGATTGTCAACAATACCCAGGTTCTCGCGCAACGAACTTGCCAGTAAGGGGTTCCGCTCCGGCAGCGACGCGAACACTCGCTTTAGGTCCCCGTCCAGCGTTTTCCCCAAGTCCGCTGCGACCAGATTCTCCGTCGCGCCCGGCAAGCTCAAATGAGCGGGCAGCAGGGAAGCGGCGCGGAAATCTTTTCCTGCCGGTGCCGTTGTCTGGTAGGTCGCCAGCATGGCTGCAATCAGAAGTAAGGAAATCGAAGCGCCCGCGAGCGCCCATCGTGGTGCGGTGCCGAACCAGGTTTCCCACCAGCCTGCCTGCGCGGGCCTTCTCTGGATCAGTCCTTCCGACTCCATCTCTACCCGCAGCGAAATCCACAGATGCTCGGGCGGCGCCACCTCTTCACTGCCCCATTCCATTCCCGCCGTCCGAATCGCCTCCAAATCGGTCCACAGCAGGCGGCAATCGGCGCAACCGTTCATGTGCGCGGCAGCGGGGACCGGCAATGGTCCATCCGGCTGCTCTTCCAGGATTCTCTCGAACTGCGCGCATTGGATTGGGCTCATCGTATCCTTCCGCGTAGCGACCTGTTTTACTTCAATACGCTAATCACCGCCGCCCGAACCGCCCTTGGCAGCATGCCGCTGTTCTCGCGCGCGGCTGCGTTCGAACTCCTGCAACAACTCCCGCAGTCGCATGCGCGCCTTGTGTAACTGTGATTTCGAATTGCCGATCGAACAGTTCATGATCGCGGCAATCTCGTTGTGTTCGTAACCCTGAACGTCGTGGAGCACGAAGATGGAGCGGTAGCCTGGTGGTAGTTGCTCGACAGCACGTTCAAGATTCACCCGATCCACGGATCCCGTGAGCCGTAGATCAGGTCCTCCGATATCCTTGCGTGGCCCCCCGGTCTCTTCGTCTGGATCCGTCGTCTCGTCGAGCGAACTCTCCGCAAGCGTTTTCTTGCGAAGCCGCATGAGCACGATGTTCACAGCCAGACGATGTAACCATGTGGAAAATGCCGACTCACCCCGGAACGTTCCGATCTTACGAAAAAGCTGCAAGAAGGCTTCTTGCGTAAGATCTTCCGCCTCCGCCGTATTTCCCACCATCCGCAGGCAAAGCGCGTAGACCCGCCGATTATGCAACCTATAGATGCACTCAAAGGCGTCGGCGTCGCCCTGCTGTGCCCTTCGGATTGCCTCCGCTTCGCTTACACCGCGGATTTCTGTTGGTCTCGTTCGGGCCACCGGTCCCGTCGGGACGCATCAGCTAGTATCGATGCCATCCCTGCTCCCCAAGGTTGTCTATTCCCTACGACGTATTATTATCTCTCAGGCTCGGGGGTTCTTGGCTCTTTCGTAGGGTTTGGCGACGGGCAGGCCGTTCCGGCACGGGCTGTGCGGCTGCCTTTCGGCAGGCGGACTCCATTTTGGCCAGCATTTGTGCGGGACGCCGATTCTTATGGGCTGATGGCTCCGGAGTTAACGAAGCGATCCTCTGCCAGAACGCAGGTAACTCCTTGATCGGCAGCGCGCAAAAAAACGACTTCAGGACGACGGTCGTTTCCCGAAGACTCGTGTTCAGGTCGTAGTCCAAAACCTCTAAACAAGTCCATTGCTTTCGCCAGGATACTGCCACCCCCTCGGCGATCTCTCGGGCGGTCCCGCGGGCCTCCCGTTGCAGCCCGGCCACAATCTCCTCCAGCGCCCCGAGCTTCCGGAAGAAGCGGGTGCGCGCCCGAAACCGCACAAGCGACAGCACGTTGTTGGCCCGCGCAACTTGCTGCGCCCGCTCGCTTCGAAAGAACCGCGGCCGCAGCGGCGCCGTATTGGGGAATGTGCCGAACTGCCTGCTGTGTTCGTAAAGCGAGCGCAAAATCCCCCTGAGCCGCCCGGCCAAGCGGTCGAAAAGTTCCGCAAATATGCGTGCCTGTTCCCGCGCCGGCGCCAACCTGCCCTGCCGACACAGGTTGAAGGCGTCGTCGAGAGTGACGCTCAATATGGCGTAGCTGATGTCCAATTCGCCGCGGGTGGCGTCGAAAAGCCTGTCCTTCTCCTCGGGCAACCAGGCAATCCAGTCTTCCTGCACACTGGTCGTGTGGCGGGGCCCGCGATTGGCGAATGCATCTTCCAAGCCGCACCTCCTGCGGGGAACGTGATGATATCACAGCCTTCTGAGCCCACGTCCTTCCTTGACGCTTGGAGAAACGCGTCGGTATACTTCAAGAGCACAAACGGAAAGCCTCCTTGCCCTTCGAGCCGCTCGATCAGTACTTTCAGCGCAAGAAAAAGCTCGCCGAAGTCAAAGCGCTCGGCGATGATCCCTACCCGCACAAATTCGAGCAAACCTCTACCCCGGCTCAGATTCAGGCCGCCTATGGGGGCAGTGATGCCGCGGTCCTCGAGGCGCACCGCATCAACGTCCGCACGGCCGGCCGCATTTTGACGCTTCGTCTTCACGGCAAGGCGGGGTTCGCCCATATTCAGGGAGACGGCGGCCGGCTACAGATCTACGTCAAGCTCGATGCGGTTGGCGAGCGCGTCTTCCATCTGTTCCAGTTGCTCGATATGGGCGACATCGTGGGCGTTTCGGGCTATCTGTTTCGCACCAAAACGAATGAATTAACCGTCTGGGTGGAGACGCTGACGTTGCTTTCCAAAGCTTTGCTGCCACTCCCGGAAAAGTGGCATGGCCTGGCCGATGTTGAATTGCGCCATCGCCAACGCTACGTCGATCTCATCGTCAACTCGCGCGTCCGCGAGACGTTCTGCCGCCGCGCCGAAATCCTGCGCGCCTTGCGCGTCTTCTTCGATTCGCGCGGCTACATCGAAGTGGAAACTCCCATGATGCAGACCATTGCCGGCGGCGCCGCCGCGCGCCCTTTCACCACCCATCACAATACGTTCGATCTCGACCTCTACCTGCGCATTGCCCCGGAGTTATATTTGAAGCGATTGCTGGTCGGAGGACTCGACCGCGTTTACGAGATCAACCGCAATTTCCGCAACGAAGGGGTTTCCACCGAGCACAATCCCGAGTTCACCATGCTCGAGTTCTATCAGGCTTACAGCGATTACCGCGATCTCATGTCTCTCACCGAGGAGCTCTTCGCTTCTCTCGCGCAAAAAATCTGCGGGTCGACGCAAGTCACTTTCGGCGAACTCCAGCTCGATTTCAGTCGGTGGCAGCGCCTCAGTATGCGCGAAGCCATTGTCTTGCATTGGCCTCCGGACGCCGGCCCGGCGCCTTCGGTCGCCGACCTGGCGGCTCCTGGCGGTCCCCGGGTAATCGTGGAGCGCTACAACGAATGGCTGCGGCGCGAGGGCTCGCGTTCACCATCCGAGCCGCCCTTCAAACCGCTGGACGTCACTTCAATGTCCGATGGGGAGATCACCGGCCTGCTCTTTGAAACTTTGGCCGAGCCCAAAGTGATCCAGCCAACATTGCTTTACGATTTCCCAACGGACATCTCCCCCCTCGCAAAATGCCGCCCCGACGATCCGTCGATCGTCGAGCGCTTCGAGGTCTACGTCGCTGGCATGGAATTGGGTAATGCTTTTTCTGAGCTGAATGATCCCGAAGAACAGGAGCGCCGTTTTCGGGAGCAGGTTGCGCGTGGAGGCGACGAAGTGCCGCGCGAAGTGGACCTGGACTACATCCGCGCGCTCTCCTACGCCATGCCTCCTGCCGCAGGCATGGGCATCGGTATCGACCGGCTCACCATGCTCCTTACCGATTCGCACTCCATTCGCGAAGTCATTCTTTTCCCGCTTTTGCGTCCCCAGGCGGAAACCAAGCCATGAGATTCGCCTGGCTTGTGGCGAAGCGGTATCTGAGATCGCCAAACCGGCCGGCCGTTCTTCGTCTGGTCACCGTTTTGGCCATCGTGGGCGTCACCGCGGGAGTGGCCACGCTCGTGATCGCCCTAGCCATGAATAGCGGCTTCCGAGCTACCATGCAGGACCGTTTGCTGGGCGTGACGGCTCACGTGAGCGTATCCCATCCGGGCTCCGCGGCCCTCAGCGACTATAGCCAACTCGCCGAACGCCTCGGTCACGTTCCCGGCGTCAAGGCAGTGGCCCCAGCCATCTATATCACCGTGCTGCTCTCCTCCGGGGGACGAGCGCGCGGCGTCGTTGTTAAGGGCATCGATCCGACCCTCGAGCAGAAACGCAACGAAGCGCTGCAAAGGATCGTCGCGGGTAAGGCCGACTTTGCGCCTACTTCGGATGGTTTCAACTCCGTCGTCGTGGGCAAACTGCTGGCCGACGACTTGCTACTGAAGCCGGACGACTATGTCACGCTGACCAGTCCGGCCGGCCACATGACGCCCTTCGGAATGATGCCGCGTTCGCAGCGTTTCCGCATCAGCGGGATTTTTGATTCCGGTTTCTATGATTATGACGCGAATTGGGGTTTCGTCTCTTTGCCCGCGGCGCAGAACCTTGCCGGTGTTGGAGACGTAGTCAGCGTTCTGGAGTTCCGCATCGCTGACGTTGATCACGCTGACCAAATGGCCATTCGACTGAAGCAAGAGGCCGGACCGGGCTACATCGCCACCACCTGGATGGATGAAAATCGCGCCCTGTTTCGTGCTCTGCGCCTCGAGAAACTAGTTACCGCTCTGTTTATTGGCTTGATAACCTTTGTTGCCGGTTTGAATATTCTGGTCGTACTGGCCATGACGGTGAGCGACCGCGCGCGCGATATTGCCGTCCTCATGGCCATGGGCGCGCGGCGCCAGCAGATTCGCAAAATCTTTGTTTTGCTCGGAGTCGCCGTCGGCGGATTTGGCACGGCGCTCGGCCTCTTCGCTGGTTATTTCTTCGCTTGGGCGGCCGGCACGTACAAGCTGATCCCGCTCGACCCCCAGATTTACTCGGTCCCCTTCGTGCCCTTCCAGCCCAATCCAAGCGACGCCTTGTGGATCGCGGCTGCCGCCCTCGCGATCAGCATCGCTTCCACCCTTGTTCCCGCGCGATCGGCTTCTCGGATTCAGCCCGTGGATCTGCTGCGATATGAGTAACTACAGATTCTTCCGCCCCCAATTAGGGCATATGGTTTTGGCTTGCCGCGTGCTCCTCTAATTCGCGCAAAGGAGCCGCCAACTGCATTCTGTAGACCGGCTCCCCGGAATGGCGTCAGTGGGCCACTCCAATCGCCATGAATGCAATGACTTGTGGCGGCGCGGTTTGAGATCGATAATGGGTCTTTGATTCCAGCGGCAGTTTGTAGGAGAAAAGGGGAAAGATTTTGGAGTCCCGAACGCAGCGAGATCGGAGCGATGCAGCCCTCAGAAATGCGATCTTGCGGCCGAGTTTGGCATCCAACCTAGTGGTGATACCTTTTTAACTGCGTCATGGCCAAAATCGAACACAGTGTAGCGGTCGATGACACGGAATCCTCGGAGGCTTGGGGCCGGGCATGCCTCGAGGCTCGCTCCCTGCGCAAAGTTTACGGAAACGGGCCCGAGGCCATCACCGTCTTGGACGGAATCGATCTCGTGCTTAGCCCCGGCGAAATTGTCGCCATCGTGGGACCTTCTGGCTCAGGGAAAAGTACTTTGCTGCATTTGCTTGCCGGGCTGGACACCCCAACGAGCGGTGCAGTATACTTTGATACGAAAGCGTTGGGGGCGCAGCCAAGCGATTCGCTCGCGGAGTTCAGAAATCGGCGAATCGGCTTCGTGTGGCAACGGCATCATCTGTTGCCGGATTTTACGGCGGCCGAAAACGTAGCCATGCCGCTGCTGCTGCGCGATGCCAGCCTTAGTGAGTCCCTTGAGAAAGCCGATGAATCACTTGCGGAAGTCGGTTTGGCCTCTAGAACACGGCACAGGGCTGCCGAACTGTCCGGCGGTGAGCAGCAGCGCGTGGCCATTGCGCGGGCGCTCGTGACCAAACCGGCGGTGTTGCTCGCCGATGAACCCACCGGCGACCTTGATGAACTCACGGCCCTCTCAATCATGGAATTGATCGAGCGCTTGCACCGGAAACACCTACTGACTTCCATCCTGGCGACGCATAATCCTGCTCTGGCTAAGCGCTGTAGCCGCGTACTGCGGCTGGAACATGGTTTTCTCCAGCCCGACGCGGCATACCAACAGGCCCCTTTACCGGTAACGGAGGGAGAAAAGAGCTGACCCGTGTTTGAACGCTATACGGAAAAGGCCCGTCGCGTCATCTTTTTCGCTCGCTACGAGGCCAGTCAATACGGAAGCCCGTACATCGAGACGGAGCATCTGTTGCTCGGTCTGATGCGCGAAGATAAAGCTCTCGCGAATCGATTCTTGCGTACTCATGGCTCCATTGAGTCCATTCGCAAGGAGATCGAATCCCGCATCACCATTCGCGAGCGCATCTCTACGTCCGTCGAAGTGCCCTTAAGCCAGGAGTGCAAGCGCATCCTCAACTTCGCTGCCGAAGAGGCGGAGCGGCTGGGCCATAAGCATGTAGGCACAGAACACCTTCTCCTCGGCATCCTGCGCGAGGAAAAATGCTTTGGCGCGGAGATCTTGGCGGAACGCGGCTTGCGTCTGTCTTCGCTCCGCGAAGAGCTGGCGCGCAGCGCTGGTGAAAAAGTCCAGGTGAACCGGCCCAAGGAGACTTCGCTCCTCGCCGAATTCAGCCGCGATTTGACGCAGGCGGCTCTCGAAGGGCAGCTCGACCCCTTGGTCGGCCGCGAAAAAGAGGTCGAGCGCGTCATCCAGATCCTTTGCCGCCGCACCAAGAATAATCCCGTGCTGATCGGCGAGCCCGGGGTTGGCAAAACGGCGATTGTCGAGGGGCTGGCGCAATGCATCGCTGACGGCGACGTGCCTCCTTTCCTGGCCGATAAGCGCATCCTCTCGCTCGATCTGTCGCTGATCGTGGCCGGAACGAAGTACCGCGGGCAATTTGAAGAGCGCCTGAAGACCATCATGAAGGAGCTGATGGAAAGCCAGAATGCTATCGTCTTTATCGACGAGCTGCATACCTTGGTTGGTGCGGGTTCCGCCGAAGGCTCGCTCGACGCCGCCAACATCCTCAAGCCTGCTCTGAGCCGTGGGGAAATCCAATGCATCGGCGCCACGACTCCCGGCGAATACCGCAAGTCCGTCGAAAAAGACCGCTCCCTCGAGCGTCGTTTCCAGGCGGTCAAGGTAAATAGCCCGAGCGAAGACGAAGCCATTCGCGTCTTGCAGGGCGTACGCGAGCGTTACGAAAAATTCCACGCCATCAGCTACACCGACGAAGCCATTCAGTACGCGGTCTATCTCTCCAGCCGCTATATCCCGGACCGTTTCCTGCCCGATAAGGCCATTGATTTGATCGATGAGGCCGGAGCGCGCGTGAAACTGCGCCAGGCCACGTTGCCCGACGAAGTTGCCGAAATGCAGAAGCGCGTGAAATTCATCACCCATCGCATGGAAACGGCGATCGCCAATCACGAGTTTGAGAAAGCGCGCTTCTATTCCGAGGAGGAGCGCAAAGAGAAGGATAACTTGCGGCAGCTCCGCGAGCGCCTGAAGCTCGATGATTCCACCACCGGCATCGTGGCCCGCGAGGATATCGAGGAAGTTGTCTCGCGTTGGACCGGTGTGACCGTCACCTCGATCAAGGAAGACGAGCAGCAGAAACTCCTGCGCATTGAACAGGAGCTGCATAAGCGCGTCATCAGCCAGGAGAGGGCGATTACCGCCCTCGCTCGCGCCATTCGCCGCAGCCGCGCGGGTTTGAAGGCGCCTGGGCGACCGGTCGGCTGCTTCTTGTTCCTCGGCCCTACTGGCGTCGGCAAGACCGAAGTAGCTCGGCGGCTCGCTGAATTCCTCTTCGGCACCGAGAAATCATTGGTCCGTTTCGATATGTCCGAGTACATGGAGAAGCACTCCGTATCGAAGCTGATCGGCGCCCCTCCAGGCTACGTGGGCTACGAAGAGGGGGGGCAGCTCACCGAACGTGTGCGCCGTACGCCTTACTCCGTGATCCTGCTCGATGAAATCGAGAAGGCCCACCCCGACGTTTACAATATCCTGCTGCAAGTCTTTGAAGACGGTCAGCTTACCGATGGCCTGGGCAACACAGTCGATTTTCGCAACACCATCCTGATCATGACCTCGAACCTGGGGGCCCGCCACCTGCAGAAGCGTTCCGCCCTCGGTTTCCAGTCCATTGGCGAAGAGGGCGGCGGTAAGAGCATGGACGAAATGGTCATGGGCGAGGTTAAGCGCGTCTTCAACCCGGAATTCTTGAATCGTCTCGACGAAATCATTCTCTTCAATCCGCTCATCGATAGCGATCTCCTGCGCATCATTGACCTGCTGGTCGGCCAGATCAACGACACGCTGATCCACCGCCAGGTGCAAATTGTCTTGACTCCCGAAGCGCGTCAGTGGATTCTCGACAAGACCTGCGGTGATCGTAGTTATGGCGCGCGTCCGTTGCGACGGGCATTGCAACGGTACGTGGAAGATCCGCTGTCGGAGGCCCTGATCCAGGGAGGCTTGCAGCGTCCCGCGACTCTCGAAATCACCGTCTCCGGCGAGGGGCTGGGCTTCCGGCCTGTCGTCGAAGCAACCCCGGTCACCCACTAAGAATCCTACGCCGACAGGCCGTCCCTACCGGGCCGGCGGAGAGCGAACAAATTGGCTTGGGGGGCGCGGCCTTGACATTTGGCACGGCCGCACATAAAACTTCACTCCTGTTTTCTGGCGCTAACATTTCGAGTCTGCTGTCACTGGCCGTTTGCCTGTTGACGTTTGCTGTGCCCCTGTGGTCGCAAATCACTCCGGGTGGCACGGTGACTCCGCCAAATCCGGAATCGCAGATAGCGCCCGCCACTCCTGCGGCTCCGCAGCAAACCGGGCCGATTATCGACCGCATTGAATTCCAAGGGAACCGCCGCATTCGCAGCGAAACGCTGCAAGCGCGGATCTTTACCCGAAAGGGCGATCCCTACAATGCAGACCGTCTGCGGGTGGACTTCCAAGCCCTTTGGAATACTCAGTATTTCGAGGATATTCGCCTCGAGGTCGAGGACAGTCCCGGTAATCCAAACGCAAAGATTGTTATTTTTTACCTAGTCGAGCGGCCCATCATTCGCAGGATCGAGTACCACGGCAATAAGTCCATCAGCGAATCCGATATTCTCGATGCTTTCAAGGATCACAAAGTGGGCCTCTCCGTCGAGGGCCAGTTTGACCCCACCAAGATCAAGAAGGCGGAAACCGTGATCAAGGAACTTGAGTCCCTGCACGGTCATCAATTCGCCGTGGTCAAGCCCACCTACGAGAAAATTCCCTCTACCAACGCCGTCAAACTCGTCTTCTCGGTTGACGAGGGGCCCAAGGTCAAGGTTGGAATGATCACCTTCCAGGGCAATCACGCTTTCTCCGACCGCAAAATCATCAGGTCCATGCACAATTCGCGCCCCACCTCCGTTCCTTTGTGGCTCTTCGATGTCCCCCTATTGCACAAAACCTTCGACCGATCCAAGCTCAATGAAGACTTGGAAGTCGGTGTCCGCGAACTCTATCAAAGCGCCGGTTACTTCAAAGTTGTGGTCAAGGACCCCATCCTGAATACCATTGACGTCGACCGCGGCGGATTAGGACCTCTCCCTATCGTCGGCCACGTGCACGGTAAAGCCACCAACATCACCATTCCCATTGAGGAAGGCGAGCAGTATCGCATGGGGCGCCTGGTGATCCGCAGCGCCGATCCGGAGAAAGGGCTCACCCTCAAGCGTGAAGCTCTGGAAGCCATGTTCCCGCTGCATCAGGGGGATATTTTCGATCTCAGTAAGATCCGTAAAGCGATCGAGAACTACACCAAGGCCTACGGCGCCTATGGCTTTATCGATTTCACCGCCGTGCCGCTCCCGGATGTGCACGACGATACCAAGACCGTTGACCTTACGATGGACTTCGACGAGCAGAAACAATACTTCGTCCGCCGCATCGATTTCTCCGGCAATACAACCACCCGGGATAAGGTCATTCGCCGCGAACTGCTGCTCAGCGAAGGCGATATCTTTAATAATCGCGCCTGGGAACTCAGCATTCTTCGTCTCAACCAGCTGAACTATTTCGATAAAGTCAAAACCGAGGATGCCGAGATCAAGCGCAACACCAAGCAGGGCACCGTCGATATTTTGCTCAAGCTCAAGGAAAAAGGTAAGCAGTCGATCAGCTTGACCGGCGGCGTCAGCGGCCTTGCCGGCAACTTCGTTGGCTTGGGCTATCAGACCAACAATTTTCTCGGATTAGGCGAGACTCTGAGTCTATCTGGCCAGATCGGCAATATTCAGAAAACCGCTATGTTCGGTTTCACCGAACCTTATCTGTTCGACCGGCCCATGGCCTCCGGTTTTACCGTCTCCTACTCCAGCTTCAATTTCAATCAGGCCCAGCAGGAGTCCATCCTGTTTGGTCAGAAAATCCAGATTAATCCCAGTATCGAACAGGACTACACGCAGAACAGCGTCGGCGGCACAATCTTCACAAGTTATCCGCTGCGGAGATTTTCCTTTGCCAGGCTAGGACTGACGTACGGTTATACCCACACAAACATCTCCGCCTATAGCACCGCTTCTACCGACCTGTTCGAGGTCTTGCAATTTCAGTCCCTGGGCGGCCCTTCCGCCCTCACGGGCATTGACTCCAGTTACCTCACGCCTTCGTTTACTTACAGCACGGTCAATAACCCCATGAACCCGACCACCGGAAAATCCCTGTTCTATTCCTTCAAGGTCGAGGGGCTCGGCGGCAACGTCAAAGCTTTGAGCAACGTTGTGGAAGCCAAATACTTCCATCCCATTAATCACAAGCGTAATGTGCTCGCTTTTCATTTCGTGGGCTCTTTTGTTACGGGCTACAACGGTCTTGTAGCTCCTCCCTTCGAGCGGTCCTTCCTGGGCGGCGAAACGGACTTGCGCGGCTTTGAAATCCGTACAGTCTCTCCCATTGCCTTTATTCCCATCGCCACCACCGCTACCTTTACTTACCTGGATCCCACGCACCTCAATTTTTCGGGCAATGCTACCCTCCGCTCCACGCCGCCTATACCCGTGCTTACCTACGAGCCTTCTTTCCCTGGCGGGGACACCTCGGGGGTCGTCAACGCCGAGTATCGCATTCCCATCGTTGGACCCGTCAGTTCGTCGCTTTTCTTCGATGCTGGGGAGGTTGGCATCTTGAGGAAGGATCAAGTGCAGCTCAATTCCACGGGGCTCTCCAACATTACTACGTCCTTTCCCAATTTCTCCAATCCTTCGCTCTTGATTCAGCCGGGAACGAATTTCAAGCTGCGCGCCTCCGCGGGAATCGAGTTCGTCGTCCAGTTGCCCATCATCAATGCTCCCTTCCGCCTCTACTGGGCCTATAACTTCGACCGCCTCGAGCAGCAGATTGCCGCCCCGCTGGACAACTTCCAATCCATCAATTATCAGAATCTGAGACAGTCGGTGGGTCCCAGTCTGTGGGATTCGCAGGTTCTGCCCCAGTTGATGAATTTCCAGGTGAATACCCAGAGGATCAACTTCTTCGAGCCGGCCAATACCTTCATGTTCACGGTCAGCCGGACATTCTGAGTGGACAATGCGTACGCCCTGACCGGACAACAAATGTCGCAACAAATCGGAGACAAGAGCATGAAAGTGTGGGCGGGATGGCTTGGCCTGGCTATGGCCCTGAGCGTAGGCCTGGCAGGATGCAGCAACAACAACACTACCGCCGTTACCTTATCGATTTCGCCGACGTCGGCGACGGTCCTCCTTGGCACCAGTATCCAATTTGTTCCCTCGGAGGCGGGATCGCAAAACGGCATACAATGGAGCGTCGATGGCATCAATAATGGAAACGCCACCGTTGGCACCATTGACTCCACCGGCCTCTACACCGCTCCCGAGATGCTCCCCGCTCCGCCTTCGGGAGTTGTCGTTCCGGTCCTCTACTGCCTGCCTAACGCCGGAATTCCTGGCTCCGGCAGCAGCGGATCGATTATCGAACTTCAAAGCGGCTTCGATTTCACGAATTTTGCCGTTGGTAATACCATCACCATCATCGGAAATAGTGTTCCCGGTTGGGACACTTCGTTCGTGATTGTTGCTTCAGGCCCGCTCGGCAATGGCAATTTCGGCGTTCAGATCGCCACTCCCGCCGGCCCCCCAACCGTGGGTACTGGCGGCACGGCGACTGTCACTCCAGGCGTAACCATCGGCGCCCAAGTCGAAGAAACCTCCGTCGTCGCCACGGCTACCCTCACTCTCGATTCCGGTATTCGTGTGTCGCTTTCTCAAACTACTTTCACCATCGGTACGAACGAGCAGTATCTATTTTCCAACTCCAACGCATTTGGCCCCACTGTCACTGTGACCGGTACGAGCAATCAGGCAGTCGCTTGGAGCGTCACCGCCGGCGGCGGCACCATTGATCCCAATTCGGGGCTATACACAGCGCCGTCCACGCCGGGCACCGCCACCGTTACGGTAACCTCGCTGGCGGACAACACCCAGTTTGCCAGTGCCACCGTCAACATCGTCACCGCCGTCGACCCCACGGTTACCTCCATCAGTCCCCCCAATGGAGCGTTAGGCGCTGCCTTTCAGGAAGTCTTTATCACCGGGACCAATTTCATCTCCACCACTAATGTCTTCGTTAACAGCAGTCTTCTGCCCGGTAGTGGCACGATGCTGCCCAGCGGCGCTCTGTTCGCCATAACGCCAACCACGCTCTTCGTTATTGTTCCGGATTCGGTTCTATCAAATCTCCCGGTATCAGGCAGCACAGTGCCCCTCACCTTCACCGTGTCGCGCCAAAACGGCGTGCAGCAATCCTGCTCCCCATTGCCCTGTCAGCTTGTCCTCTCTCCCGTCCGTCCGGCGCTCGTAGCTTCGAAGCCCGATAGCGTTCAGGCCTCTGCATCTAGCGCAGCCATCACCCTGGACGGTGGTTATTTCGGCACCACCAACGCGACTCTCGGCTTTCAAGGCAATCCCATGGTCAACGTGCAGTTTGCCGGGCAGGGAACGGGTTTCACATTCAACTCGGATCGGGAATTACTAGTCACCGCCACGCCGGGCGCCGTAAACGTACCCGGGCTCTATCCCATCACCGTAACGAGCGCGGTATCAGGCTCCGCCAACGGCTCCATGGCCGCCGCCAATCTCGCTGTGCAGCCCACGTCCACTCCCAGCTCAGATTGCTTCGCCAACTGTGGGTACAACGCCCTCCTCGGTGGCAATCAACACAGCCACAGGAGTTGCTGTCGTGACCAACCAAGGATCGAACGACATCACCGTCGTTAGTTTGGCAGCCCCGGCGCGCCATCTTCGCGCGTCTCTTTGCACAGGAGCTCTCGGTTCCGGCTCTGCAACCACTCCGCCTGGTTGTGTGCCGTCGGCGCCGGTATCGGTCGCCGTTGATAACCTCCGTAACCTCGCTCTCGTTGCCAATAGTGGCAATGCTACGCTTGCGGTCGTGAACCTCTCTACTCCCCAAGTGACCGCCCTGCTCACGTTTCCTTCAGCCGATTCCGCCGGGAACCCTTTTCTTTTGATTCCTCGGGCGGTAGGAATTAATCCCGTCAGCGGACGTGCTCTCGTGGCCTTCACGTCTACGGCTTCCACCGGTTCGAATGCCGGCGCCATTCTGGATATGAACCAAGTTCAGAATATTTCCGGGTCAGTCAATTTGCCGGCAGCGGGAGTGAATCCGGTTTTACTCAACGTAGCCAACATTAGTAACGGACTGAATACGCGCATTGCCGTTTCGCCTCGGCTGAACTGGGCGCTGGCAACTCCGGGTGGCGCGGGTGCGCTCTCGATCGTCGATTTAGGGCGCCAGACCGTCAATCAGATAAGTGGCATTGGCTGTGTTTCGGGCAGCTCGCCCCCTACCGTGACGGTCACCGCAACGACCGTCAATAGCTTGCAAGTTGGCCAGCCCGTGCTCATCAGCGGCGTAAGTCCTGCCAGCTTCAATGGAATTTTCGCCGTTACGGCCGTGAATAACACCAGCTTTCAGTACTTCGCGCATGCGCCCTGCCCTTCAGGCGCCCCGTCGGGCTCGGGAGGCACGGCCAGCTATGCGAATCCCGTCGCCAGTATCGGCGTCGACCTCAACGTCCGCTCCGTAAGCATCAACGATGAAACCGAGAAGGCGCTTCTTGTGGATCCCACCTCCGCGGAGCCGGCCTTCATTTTTAATATTCTCGATCAGTCCTCCGTGCCCGTTAACAATCTTCCTGCTACAAGCAATATTGCTGGCGCCATCAACCCGCTCACCAACGGCGCTCTGATCCTGAACAAGGGCGGACAAGCTTATGCGGTCGATCCCACCGTGCCGACGGTGACGTGCTCTCCCCAACCCTGTTCCTCTCCCCCTTCTGCGACGTTTAGCACCGGGACAACGCCGGTGGACGTTGCCATCGATCCCATAACCGACACCGCCGTCATCGTGAATCAGGGCGGTACGGTAAGCCTTTATTCCCTTGGCGCCTTGCGCGCGGCGCCGCAGATCGTTCAAACCAGCGTCGCATTGCCTGTGGCCGGTTCGCCAACTTCCTCCCAGGTCACGCTCAATTCCAGCCTGGGATCTCCCGCAACTGCGTCGGACCAAACCGTCACTCTGATCGGACATTTCGACGGCTCTTCGGTCCCGCAACTGGATGGCAACCCCTCGCCATTCACGAGCCACTCGTTATCTGCCAATGGCAGGGTTATGACCGCAACAGTATCGGGAGCTACCTTGGCGGCGAACGGCCCCCGCCGTTATGCCGTCCAGGCCGCGGACTCAACCACGGTGACCTCCAACGCGGCTCGCCTGCCAGTCATTCAGGCAGTCAGTCTTATCACCGGCGACTGCTCCGCCCCAGCGCCCCAGGGTGTAGCCATCAATAGCGGGGTGACTTCGTTGGGCCAAATTTTCAGCGCAGCCATCGTCACCGAACCCGGCTGCAACGATGTTTCCATGGTCAGTCTGTCGGACAGCTCCGGATTTACCCATGGCACCGGTTTTGGCGCCAGCCCGGAGCTTGCCGTGCAATCGAATCCGCAAGGTGTCGACGTCTATCCCCCGGCCGGGCTGGCGGTCGTCGCCAATGCGGGAAGCAGCAGCGTGTCTATCGTCGATATGGCGAACGACGGCGTGCCCGTCAGTTTCCCCACCGATCCTGTTCCCGATGGTGTCGCTGTCGATCTCGGCACCGGCAATGCTCTTGTCACGGCGAATGGCGCCAGTGTGGTTGATACCTTTGCCGTCTCCACTACTGCCCAGACGCCCACGAACATCGGTGTCCAGCAATCGCCTTCCGGCGTGGCTATCGACCCCTTGCGTGGCGTAGCGGTAGTGGCGAATAGCGCTAGCGGAAGTAACAACACCAGCATTCTCAACCTGAGCTCAAGCAGCACAACCTTTACCACGCCGGCTGGCAGCATCTTTTTTCCTCAAGGCGTCGCATTCGACCCCATTAGTGATACCTTCATGATCACGTCCGGCTCAAACAATCAGGTTGTGCTCCTCAACCCCGTGTCCGATCAAACGGCCGCGATCCGCGTGGGCATCGATCCCAGTTCCATCGCTTACAATGCCATCAGCGGCACGCTCGTCACGGCGAATAGCTTGAGCAGCACCGTCACCATGGTCGATTTTCTTGATCAAACTGTGCGCGCCGTCTTCTCGTTGAAATCCTCTTCGCAATTCGCCGTGGCCATTCAACCCCAGACGAACCTGGCGGTCATCGCCGATACCGCCGACAACCAACTTTTGTTGGTGCCGTTGCCAAATTAAATGAACCGCGCCATGCAACAGACGTGCCTCGCCCCGGCATCTCATCCGCAACAATGCGGGGTCGTGTCCGCGTCGGTTGCAGTAAAATCGCCTGACAAGTTGACGCCCTGGAAATGCGGTCGATATAATTCCCCGCAAGGAGAAAGTATGAAAGCTCATCAACAACCGAAGAAACTCGGGATACTCGCGTTGGCCCTGCTCTGTTTGCCTGTTGCCGGCGCCTGGGCTCAGACGGGCGGCGCTGCCGCTCCTTCGGGTCAGATGAAGATTGCCATTCTCAACGTGCGCCAGGCCATCGTGGCCACGGCGGAGGGAAAGCAGGCTTCGGCCCAGCTCCAAACCCAGTTCGCCGCCCCCCAAAACGATCTCCAGGCTATGCAGAAACAGATCTCGGATTTGCAGGCTCGCCTGGCGAATAATCACGGAACCCTCAGTGATGATGAGGCCGGCAGGCTGCAGCGTCAGGGCGAGCTCTTGACCCGCCAGTTTCAGCGCAAGCAGGATGACCTGAATGAGGAAGTGAATGCCGCACAGAGCGATGTCGTCGACAATATCGGCCGAAAAATGCTCGATGTTCTTGACCGCTACGCCCGTGAAAACGGCTATACCCTCGTGCTGGATACCTCCGCGCAGGGCACGCCTGTGGTCTATAGCTCTAGTCTGATCGATGTCACCCAGGAAATTATTCGCCTCTACGATCAGACCTATCCCATGAAAGCCGGTGCTGATGGCTCATCCTCTGCCGCCCCCGGCAAGCCGCCCGTCCCCCGAGCCCAGCCTTCGGCTCAGCCTTCCACCCCCGCGCCGGCTCCGAAGAAGCCTGCCCAGTAGGATTTTGGGCTCGCGAGCGAACCACCGCGAAAACTTGTAGTCCGGCTTCCTGAAGCAGCTAGGTTGCTGTCGGCGCTTTGGCCGCCTTTCTTGTTTTTGGCCTGCCTCTACAAAGCGCTTCTTCGATCGCGGTTGTGCGCCAATCCGCTTTCCCGAGTAGTGGGTCAGTTTGAATTTTCTTGATCGTGACACAAGAGGTCAAAATTCAAATGAACTCGCCACCCTTTCCCGGCTTGCTTTTATGAGGGCCCGCAACTATACTGAACCTTCGTCGAAGCCGGTCGCATGTCCGAGTGGGCGCGAGCCCACTTTTTTGTTGCAGAAAGAGCACAGCGATCGCCGGCCATCATGGAGTTGGAGCGCATACGCGATGCCGCCGAACGCGCCGCACGCACGGCTGGCGTGGAACTCGTCGACATCGAATGGAAGATCGGCAAGCAACGCTTTCTGCGGGTTTACATCGATAAGCCCGGAGGCATCAGCCATCGTGACTGCGAGGCCGTTAGCGAACAACTCGGCGTCCTTCTCGATGTCGAAGACCTGGTCCCTGGCCCTCGCTACATTCTGGAGGTCAGCTCTCCCGGTCTCGACCGCAAGCTGACTAAGGCCCCCGATTTCGAAAGATTTACCGGTCGCCTGGCCCGCATTTCAACGCTGCAGCCAGTCGAGAATTCCACGTTCTTCGAAGGGCGTCTGGCGGGATATAGCGACGGCCTCGTGAAGATTGAAGTCCAGGGGCGGATTATCGAATTGCCTCTGGATGGGATTCGCAAAGCGAACCTGGTCGTGGAGTGGTAGGAGCATAGGAATGGCCAATCTGCTGGACCAGATGATTGAGCAGATCAGCCGGGAAAAGCATATCGAGCCCGCAGATCATCGTGGCGGCTATTGAGGACGCCATGGTGGTCGCCGCGCGGAAGTATTACAAGACCGACGAAGATCTGCGCGCCAAGTTCAATGCGGAAACCGGTCAGGTCGACGTGTATTCGGTGCGCGCCGTTGTCGACGAGGTCGCCGATCCCAAGAAGGAAATGACCCTTTCCGAAGCCCGTAAGGTCGATCCCCACACGGCCGTCGGCGGCGAATTGCTCATTCCCAAGCCTACTGCCGTCCTTGGCCGCATCGCCGCTCAGACTGCCAAGCAAGTCATCATGCAGAAGGTGCGCGAGGCCGAGCGCGACACCATCTTCAACGAGTACAACGGGCGCGTCGGAGAGCTGGTCAATTGCATCGTCAAGCGCTTCGAAGGCCCCGATGTAATCGTCGATATGGGCCGCACCGAAGCCCGCCTGCCCAAGCGCGAGCAATCCCGATTGGAAGCCTACAATCTCGGCGATCGTTTGCGCGTCGTCATCAAGGCGGTCGACCGCGCCGCCAAAGGCCCGCAAGTCATCGTCTCGCGCGCCGACCCTGTATTGGTGCAGCGCCTGTTCGAAATGGAAGTCCCGGAAATCTACGATGGCACCGTGCAGATTCGCGCGGCGGCCCGCGAAGCGGGCGAGCGGACCAAGATCGCCGTTCTCAGCCGCGATAAGGACGTCGATCCCGTGGGCGCCTGCGTGGGCATGAAAGGGATGCGCGTGCAGTCCATCATTCGCGAATTGCGCGGCGAAAAAATCGACATCATTCCTTTTTCCGAGGATATTGTCGCCTTCGCGCAAAAATCTTTGAGCCCCGCCAAAGTTACGCGCGTGCAGATCGTCGATCCGGAAAACCACCATCTCGAGGTCATTGTCGAGGATACTCAGCTCTCTCTTGCCATTGGCAAGAAGGGCCAGAATGTGCGTCTCGCCAGCAAGCTGATCGGCTGGAACGTCGATATCAAGAGCGAGGAAGAGAAGCGCCAGGAGATCGAGGCCCAGATGGCCGCTCTTACGGCGCCCGGAACGTCTCTCTCGGAATTGACAGGCGTCGGTCCCAAGACCATCGAAAAGATCGAAGCCCATGGCGTCTCCAGCATAGAGAAATTGGCCGATATGACGCCCGAGGAGTTGACGGCGATTCCCGGCATCGGCGAAAAAATGGTGGAAAAGATTCAGCTCTCCGTTGCCGCGTATTTTCAATCCATCGAGCAGCAGCAAGCCGAGGGCGCGCATGCCGGCGAACTCCCCGCCGATCTGGAAGAACATCCCGGCGAGGCCGCTCAGCTGGCCTCCGAGGAAACGGCGACGGAAGAAGCGCCGGCTGCCGAGGAACAGGTCGAGCCTGTTTCGGAACCTGAGAACTCGGCAATTGCGCAGGAGGCCGCTCCCGATCATGCGGCTCCAGCAGAATCGGAATCGTCCTCCGAAGAGATCACTGGCGCCGAACACACTGGAGAAGAACCGAAAGAGAAATCAACCGACGAATGACGGACATCAATCAAATCCGCATCAACGAGCTGGCCCGCGATCTCGAAGTGAAGGCCAAGGCAATCATTGACTACTTGCCCGAGGCCGGCGTCACTGAGAAAAAGACCCACTCGAGCTCGATCGACGTCGCCGCAGCGGAAAAAGTGCGTGCGCATTTCCACGCGCTCGCCGCGGCGGAAGCTGCCGCCGAGGCCAAGGCGGAAGCGGACAAGGTCGCCAGGGATGCCGCCGCTAAGGCTGCGCGGCTTAGGCCCGTAGCGCCGCCGGCACCGCCGGCGCCGCCTGCCGCGCCCCCGACTCCTGCGCCCGCAGCTTCGGCTGCTGCGCCGGTTGCTCCTCCTGCTCGCCCTCCCGCGCCTCCCAGTGCGCCAGGAGCCGCCGCTCCAGCTCAACCCGCGGCCGTCCCGGTTCCAAAGCCATCTCCGAGCCCAGTTCCCGCGCCGCCCGCTGCGGCGCCGCGTCCGGCGGCGCCTGCACCCGTGCGTCCTGCCACTCCTGGAGCTCCGGCACCTCCAGCGGCTGCGCCCGCTGCCAGGCCATCTCCGGGCCCGGGTCCCGTGCCGCGGCCCGCTGGGCCCATGCCCGTTCGTCCCGGTGCACCCGCGCCCCCGCCAGGCGGGGTCGCTCGTCCGCCGATGCGCCCCGGTACGGGTGCGCCTGGCGCGCCAAATCGTCCGGCGAGCCCCAGGCCAGGCGCCCGGTATTGCCGCTCGCTCCGGCGCTCCTGCGGGAGCGCCGAGCTCGTCCCGGTGTAGCCGCTCCCGGTGGCCGCCCGCCAATGCGTTACACTGGCGCGCGTCCCGGAAGCATGCCCGTTCGTCCCGGTGGGCCTCCTCGCCCCGGCGGTCCTCCGCCTCGGCCCGGCCAGCGGCCCATGCGCCCCGGCAACCCTGTGTTGCCGATGCCCGTCGTGCCTCCGCCCAAGGCGGAGCCCGGCAAGCCCATTTACGAACGCAAGCCTGCCGCTCGCGCTCGCCCCACTCTCGAAAAGCGCTTCGAGGAGGGCGAACGCAAGTTGCATCCGGTTCGCACGCGCCCCGGCGAAACGCAGCGCCGCGCCACTCGCATTGAGCCCGTCGCGCAGCCGCCGCGGCCGCCGCGCCAAATCACCATCACCGAAGGCATCACGGTCCGCGACCTCGCCGAGAAGCTCGACGTGCGCGCCAAAGACGTCCTCAAGGAATTGCTCGATCGCGGTGTCTTTGCCTCCATCAACCAAGCTCTCGACGTGCCCACCGCGAGCAGCCTCGCCGAGGCCTTCAGCGGCATCGTCACCGTCGTCTCCTTCGAGGAAGAAGTCGTCCAGGAAGTCGCCAAGGAAGAGAAGAAGGAAAATCTTTTGCCGCGGCCGCCGGTGGTCACCGTCATGGGCCACGTCGACCATGGCAAGACCAGCCTGCTCGACGCCATCCGCCAGACCGACGTCGCCGCCGGCGAAGCGGGCGGGATCACGCAGCACATCGGTGCCTCCGTCGTTTCCATCGATGGCCGCCGCATCGTATTTATCGATACGCCGGGCCACGAAGCGTTCACTCGCATGCGCGCTCGCGGCGCCAAAGTCACCGATATCGTTGTGCTCGTCGTCGCCGCGGATGACGGCCTCATGCCCCAGACGCTCGAAGCCATCGACCATGCTCGCGCTGCCGCCGTACCCATCATCGTCGCCATCAACAAGGTCGATAAGCCCGAAGCGCAGGCCGAGCGCGTCAAGCGCCAGCTCGCCGATCGCGGATTGATGCCCGAAGAATGGGGCGGCGATACTGTCGTTGTCGAAGTCTCCGCGCGCGCCAAGAAGAATATCGATAAGCTCCTGGAAATGATCTTGCTCGTGGCCGATTTGCGCGAATTGCGCGCCAATCCTTCCGCCCCCGGCAAGCGGGACCGTCCTCGAATCCCGCGTCGACCGCGGCCGCGGCCCGGTCGCCACCGTTTTGGTTCAGAACGGCACCTTGCACACCGGCGACGTCTTCATCGTCGGCGCCGTCTACGGCAAGGTGCGCGCGCTATTCGACGATCACGGACACCCGGTCAAGCAAGCCGATCCTTCTACTCCTGTCGAGGTTCTCGGCCTTCAAGGCATTCCCGAGGCCGGCGACCAGTTCCAGGTCGCCGACGAAGCCAAAGCTCGCCACATTGTCGATTACCGTCAGACCAAGCTGCGCGAAGCCTCCCTGGCTCGCACCGCCGGCGCGCGCATCACTCTCGACCAGTTGCATGAGCAGCTGAAGAGCGGCGAGAGCCAAGGAATTGCCCATCGTCGTCAAGGCCGATGTGCAGGGCTCGGTGGAAGTTCTAAGCGAACTGCTTCCCAAGCTTTCCACCGACTCCGTGAAGCTCAAGATCATTCACGCCAGCGTCGGCGCTGTCACCGAAACAGACGTCCTGCTCGCCTCCGCCTCCGGCGCCATCATTTACGCCTTCAACGTCCGGCCAGACCGCAAGGCCTCCGATCTCGCCCAGCGTGAAAATGTCGATATCCGCGCCCATTCCATCATCTATGAAGTTACCGACGAGATTAAGAAGGCCATGGCCGGCCTGCTCGAGCCGGTCTACAAGGAAACCCATCTCGGCCGCGCGGAGGTCCGCAATGCCTTCCGCATCAAGGGCGTGGGCACGATCGCCGGCTGCTATGTTCTCGATGGCATCATGAAGCGCGATGCCGAGGTCCGCGTGGTTCGCGAAGGCGCGGTCGTTTACACCGGCCGGATCAATTCGCTGCGGCGATTTAAAGACGACGCCAACGAAGTTCGCTCCGGCTTCGAGTGCGGTATCGGAGTCTCGAATTTTAACGACATTAAAGTCGGCGATGTGCTCGAATGCTTCGCCATGCAGAAGCAGATCCTCGCCGAAGCCACCGCCTGAGCGTCGGCCCTGAGCAGTCGGCCCTGTACGTCGGACTACCGTGACGTTGTCTGGCGCGAAAAGGCCAGCGCCTTTGGCGCTGATCATCGTGAGCGAAGGCTCTCCGCTCATAACGGCATTCGCGCGTAAGTAGGTAGCCATGCCTGTCGGTTTGCTGACCTTGGAAATCTACATCCCCGACTCCCACTCCCTGAAAGACAAACGCCAAGTTTTGCGAAGCCTCAAGGATCGCCTCCGCGCCCGCTTCAACGTGGCCGTCGCCGAACTCGACGGTCAGGACACCTGGCAGCGCGCTCAGGTCGGTGTCGTCACGCTTTCCAATAGCGCCGTGTACGTCGAACAATCGCTGCAAGCCGTTTTCGACGAGGCCGAAAGTTTGCTCGGCCGCGACCTCGTCGACCATAATCTAGAAGTGCTCTAGGCCATGACCGTCGCTGGACATCGTCACGAACGCGTCGCCGGCGAGATCCGCCAGGAAATCAGCGTCATGCTTGCCGGCGAACTGAAAGATCCTCGTCTCGCCGCGGCTTTCGCCACCGTCACCGAAGTGCGCATGTCGCCGGACATGAAGCAGGCCAGGGTTTACGTCAGCGTCATGGGCAGCGAAGCGGAGCAAAAGACCACCATCAAAGCCCTATCCGCCGCCGCTGGCTTCATCCGCCACGAGCTTAGCGAACGCCTGCAGATTCGCCGCGCCCCCGAAGTTATCTTCATCCTCGACCGCTCCGAAGAGTACGGGCGGCGCATCGACGAACTCCTTCGCCGCACGAAATCCCCCGGCTGAACACAAGCCGCCTGTATTTACCTTCCCGCCTGGGAATCCTGAAGCCCGCTCCTCCGCATGCTAAAATAAGCGAGTCCATGCTCTTCGAGCGCGCCATCTAGGCATCCCATGAGCTTTCCTGATCGCTGTTCCTCTTTTGCTGCTGTTTTTGTGGGCGCAGCGGTATTGGTTCTTGCGCTTGTGGCGGGCTTTCAAGCGGGTCGAATCCCCCATCCTGCGCCGCATCGCGCTCTCCCTCACGCTTTCCACCTTCGGCCTCGTGGCCACCGCGCTTCTCGCGGTCTTTTTTTCGGGCCGCCGCGATGTGATCTGGCGCTTTGCCGGATTGATGGGCGCGATCGGGCTATGGATCTCCACCGCCTTTTTCTCCTGGTTTTTGCTCCTGCTCGTCGCTGGCGTCCGTTGGACTTGGCGTCGCGCTCGCCGCCCGCCTTCGCTCGGCGATGCGGCAGCGGCTCCGCAGTCCACAGAAGTTCGTATCGACCGCCGCCGGTTCGTTCAGGGCGCCACCGCATTCGCCGGAGCGATTCCCTTCGGCCTGGGCGCCTACGGATTCTTCATCGGCCGGCACGCCTATCGCGTTCACGAAGTCGATCTGCCGCTCGCCTCGTTGCCTCGCGAGCTCGACGGCTTGCGCATCGCCCAGCTCAGCGACATCCACATCGGCAGTTACATGTCCGCCGCCGAGGTGCGTCGCGCCGTGGCCATGGCTAATGAGCTCAACCCCGATCTCTCCGTCGTCACGGGTGATTTCATCACCGGCCCGGGCGATCCTCTCCAAGCCTGCATTGCCGAATTGTCCAGCCTGCGCGCGCCCCTCGGTGTATGGGGCTGCAATGGAAATCATGAGATTTACGCCGATGCTCAAGAGGAGTCCGCGAAACTCTTTGCGCAGCACGGCATGAAGCTACTGCGCCAGGAAAATGCCGAGATCGACTGGCGCGGCGGAAAATTCAATCTCATCGGCGTCGATTACCAGCTTGCCCGCAGCCGCAGCGGACGCCGCCTCGCTATGCTCGCGAGCGCCGGCTCGCTCCTGCGCCGCGGCATGCCCAATATTCTGCTTTCGCACAATCCCAATTCGTTTCCCCGCGCCGCGGAGCTTGGCATGGACTTGATGCTCGCCGGCCACACTCACGGCGGCCAGGTTCGCGTTGAAATTCTCGACCGTCACTTCACCCCAGCAAGCTTCTTAACTTCTTATGAAGCTGGTTTGTACAAGCGCCCCCTCGGCTCGCCGTCCGCGCTGGAAGACGGCGAAGTGTGGAGCGCCCAGCCGTCCTCTCCCGCTTCGCTCGTCTACGTTAACAGGGGCTTGGGCACCATAGGCGCCCCTATCCGCCTCGGCGTCCCTCCCGAAATCTCCTTGCTCACCCTTCGCTGCCTCTGAGCCCCGCATTCCGGGGCATTCCGGGGCATTCCTGAAACTTGACGCCCTCACGCCACGGGCATAGTCTTGCGCCCAGTTGAATGACCAGTTGAACAAAGAGAAACGAAACGCCCTGCGGCGTTGAAGAATCCTCGCCCGGCGGAGGTTCCCTTGCGACGTCATCTCTTGCTTCTCACTTTGGCCTTGCTCTTGACCGGCTCGTTTTCCCTCGCGCATGCGCAAGGGAAAACCGGCAAAGCTCGCACGACTCTCGACGTCTACGTCATCGACGTCGAAGGCGGCAACGCCGTGCTCTTCGTCTCTCCCTCGGGCGAGTCCATCCTCATGGATACGGGCAACGTCCCGCCCGGCGCCGTTCGCGATGCCGGCCGCATCATGGCTGCCGTGCGCGACGCCGGCCTCACCCAGATCGATCATCTGATCATCACCCACTGGCACGGCGACCACTTCGGCGGGCTGGCGGAGCTCGCTCCGCAGATCCCCATCCGCGAATTCATCGACCATGGCCCGAACGTCCAGCCCGGCGCGGCCGCCGATGAGTTTCTGCAGAAGACCTATCCACAGCTCATCGCCAACGCCAAGCACACGGTCGCGAAGCCGGGCGACAAGATTCTCATGGCCAGGGTCGATGTGCGGGTGGTGGCGTCCGCGGGGGAGGCCATCAAGACCCCGTTGCCGGGCGCAGGAAAAGCGAATCCATATTGTCCGATTACAAGCCGGGAGAAAACAATGCGGAGGACCCCCAATCGGTGGGGATTCACGTGACGTTCGGCAAATTCCGCGCGATTCACTTGGGCGATTTGACCAAGAACAAGGAGTTCGAGTTGATGTGTCCGAATAATCGCCTCGGAACCGTCGACGTCCTCCTCGGCCTGCACCATGGACAGGCC
This sequence comes from uncultured Acidobacteriota bacterium, assembly GCA_963703785.1. GTDB lineage: Bacteria > Acidobacteriota > Terriglobia > Acidiferrales > UBA7541 > Palsa-189. Next base: position 75,447 of record CAVPFR010000045.1, read on the forward strand.
AGCTCCAATTCCCCCGTGATGGTCCACGCGCTGCATCCGCTGGTGGCCATCATGAACGACGGCACGCGCAAAGGCGGCGAGCCGGAAACGATGCAGACGGTTCATTCTTCCCCTGGCCTCGAAGATCTCTGGCAGTTGCATTTCTCATTGCTGAGCGGTCAGGAGTACACCCAGCCGGGGATGTTCATCGCCAATTCCGTCGACGACCCGCAGCCGGCCATGCCCATTGCTCCGATGCCGGCGCCGCAACCCGGACCCGGCACGCCTCCGCCGCCGGCACACAATGGCGCGGCCTATTGGATCAAGCTGTCGGCCCAGCCCAACGGCAGCTTCACCGTCACCAACACGCGCAACGGCTTCTCCAAAACTTACAAATCCTCCCCTGGCCCCAGCTAGTTGCACTGTCGCCGGGATCGGAGTTTGGCATGGGAAGTGCGCCCCTGGGGGGGCACCCCCCTGGTTTTTTCGCAAGAGTGTGATTCCGGGCACTTTATTTCGCAGTTTTTGCAAGAGTATCATTCTATGGCGGTTAGGGTGCAGCACCTTTTCAGGGCAACATTTCCGCAACGTGCTGATTTCAATAGAGTTCCCTAGGCCCCCGTAGTTCGCTCGGGATGAAGATCCTGGCCGGACCGCCATTTTTTCAAAACGTTGTGATTCCATTGGGCTTCCGTTCGCTGTTTCTACAAGAGTTTGATTCCACAGGAGTTAAGTATAAGAGCGGTAAATTCAGGATTGGATACGCGTGGGAAGCGCGAATTGCGGAGGACGGAGTTAGGCAAAGCGAAGCCGCCGGGACAAGGGGCTGCCGAGGCGGAATGAGATTTCCTAATACGCGCATATACTATTTTACCTCACGAGTAAAGCGCGAGGCCGTTTCGGTGGGGCTAGAGCCAAGAGATCCCTTGCTCTCGATCTTCGGCAACTGCGCTGCGTACGGTAGATTGGCGGGACCGGTGGTTGCTCACCCATGCGAAGAAGAAGCGCTTAGTGGCAACGCGAGCGGTCATATTCGCACGCATCCGAGCAGCACGACAATAGAGGCAATCAGCGAAATCCGCTATAAAAGGCGAGAGGCCGCCGGGAAGCGGCCTCAGCCTCAATCCTGGTAGGTTGATAAACGGGGGCTATCTGCCAGCAGCGGCAGAAGCGGTTTGGTCAAGTAGCTGGGCTGCGCGGCCAGCTTCTGCCACGCCGAAGAACAATAGCGGGGTGTTCGTACTCGGTTCCACTCCGCCGTAGGCATAGTTGATGTTGATATTGGCTTCGCCAAGCCGCCCCGCAGCACGCGCAAGTTCTCCAGAACGGTTTGGCAACGCTACTTGTGCCACATCATTTTCGGTGTAGGTCAATCGTTCAGCGTCCAAAACCGTTTTGGCCGCTGCCGCATTGTCCACTACGAGATGCACCTGGCTCCTGCGTTCATCGGTCGATGCCTGGAAGGCCACGATGTTCACTTTTCGGTCGGCAAGGGCCTTGCATAACTTCGCGAGCGTACCTGGCTTATGTTCGAGTTGGATGTTGAGTTCTTTGGCCGTTGGCATAGTCGATCTCCTTGTGTGGATTTTATGAGGAACGCCTGGGTGCGATCCTGCGGGGCCAAGTACGAACAGAGTACGCCGCGTGCCCGTCAATTCACCATTCAAGAGATTGCGTAGTGTGAATGGGGTACTGTGGAAAAAGAGAGGGCAGCAGCGTCTGAAGACCGTTTACAAACTAAACCAAAGGCTTCCTGAGAGTCCGCTCCAGCTTGTCGCCGCTCGCGTTTCCTTCAGGAGACGTGTCGTGCCCGCAACCGATTCTGATTTGCTTGTCACGCCGGAAGCTGTGCTGTCACACCCTAGGCGCTTTAGGGTAGGTTGAAGAACTACGTGGGGTTAACCGGGTATTGGCTTTGGTCGGGACCGCGCGCAGGGCAGCGCACATAGGTGCATGAGGCGCTTTGGCCTCCCACCTTCAGTTTTGTTATGCCACGCATCCTCATCGTCGATGGCGAGCTAGGCACCTACGCGGCGGCGTTGGCCTCTGTTTGGATGCCCCGCTAGGCACCGGAACGGTTGCCAGCCGCTAGTCCCGATTCCTTTGCTGTGCCGGACCAGGGAGCGGTAACTCGAATCAACGTGCCATTCTTATCGGATTGGATTTCAAAACGGCCGCCCAGTTCGTTGATTCTTTCACGCATGCTTGTGAGACCGACACCGGCCCCAGGGCTGGCCTTGGGCTTTAATCCCCCTAATAATTCTGACGGCATGCCTTGGCCGTAGTCTCTCACCTCAAGGGTAATTTGGTCGGCCCCAGGCTCCAGTCTTATGTCCACTGACCGACTGTGAGAGTGGCGATGAATGTTCGTTAGACTCTCTTGCAGGATGCGGAAGAACGCAAGCCCCAGCACGTCTGGCAGCCGCCCCAGCTCAACCGGGATACTTAGGTTCGCTTGAATGCCGCTTCTCTTCGAAAAGCCTTCCACATACAACCTCACCGCAGCGCTCAACCCCAGCTCATCGAGAAGAGGAGGGTGAAGCAAATGGGAAATCGTTCGCGTTTCGGTCAAACATTTGTCCAGGCTATCGGCCAGGCCTAAGTAGCTTTGCGCCTGTTTCTCGGTTGCGTCGGGCCTCTTCAAGGCTTCAAGATTCATCATTGCGCTTGCTAAGTACTGGCTGACGCTGTCATGCATTTCGCGAGAAATTCTTCGCCTCTCCTCGTCTTGCGTCCGCATCAGGCGAACCGACAATTCCTGCAATTGCTTGGATTGAGCCAGTATCTCGGCGTTGCGGGTCTCAAGCTCCGCTGTACGTTCCTTCACGCGTGTTTCGAGGCTGCTCTTAGCTTCGCGCAGCGCCTCTTGCGCTCGCCGCTCGCGATGCTTTAGCTCCACCGTCGCCAGATAGGCGCCGAGTTGCGAGGCGACCGCGGAGAGCAATTGGACATGGGGGAGATCATAGGTGTCGTCGCGCTCCACTTCCAGCACGCCGACGATCCGGTCTGCTCCGATGATCGGCAGCGCGAGATGGCCTGAACCGGCCCTGGAGGGTTCGATATCGGCATTCCCCTCCATCACGCGCAGTATGCGCGAGAGCGAGGCCCGAAGAGCCGCGCGCCGCATTTCCGGCGCTTCGGGAACGGTGTAGAGGTGCGCGTCCTCCGACACGCCTGCCAGCAGCGCGCAGGAATCATTGGGAACCAGGCGGCCGAGTAGTTCGAGTACGCGACGGACCCGCAGATCGCTGGCTTCTTCCAACTCCAGCAAGTGGCCGATCTCCACCAGGGTGCTGACGATCTGAGCGGAATCCAATTGGTCGCGCAAGGAATGTTTCATCGTCTGGATCTCCCTCTGACTGCCAGCCGGCCGGTCAAGACACCACGCTGCCCTTTGACGCTGGTATGCGCAAGCTGCACGCCGCCGTGCCCGATCTTGAGCAGCCGAACCTGCGTGTCGTGCTTAATGCCGCGCGCTTTCAGAATCGAGATGCCACGTTCAAGCCGCCCGTTCGCTTCCATAAATTGCAGTCGCACCAGATTATCCGCGACAAAGGAGACGCCCATTCCGGACAGTTCCTCGGTACCGAGAAGTTGCGGCGACTCCAGGGTCATCATGAGTGTCACTCCGGCTGCGCGCATGTGCTTGCTGAGCGAGTACACCAGTTCCTGGAAGCGTCGCTCCGACGGCACGCCAAGCTGCATGGAGCTGAGACTGTCGAAGACGGCGCGCCGCGCCTTCCCTGCGCGCACCTGTTCCCGGGCGTTCTGGAGGTAGCGGTCGGTAGAAAGCTCGACCGGCGAGATATAGCTGATCAACAGCAGACCCTTTCGCTCCATCTCCGGCAAGTCCCAACCTACGCCGGCGGCACTCGCACGAAGCTGGTCTGGCGTCTCTTCCAAGGTAAAGATAATGCCGCGCTCTCCTTGCGAGGCTCCCGCCATAAGGAACTGAAGGCTGAGCAAGGTTTTGCCAGTGCCCGTCGCGCCGGTGATCAGCGTGGTACTGTTACGCGGGATTCCACCGCCGAACAGCTCGTCCAATCCTTCGACTCCCGTCAACACTCTCTCGCGGTTCTCAACGAAGGGAACGTCCGCATACTTGGGTGCGCGGACACGCGGGTACACCACGATACCTTTCTCGCTGATCTCCAGAAAGTGGACGCCCGACACGTAGTTCATGCCCCGGAGCTTCAACACCTCCAGTTCGCGAACAGAGGTAAGCTCCTGTTTGTCTGAACCCAATCGTACGATGCCATCGGCGATAGCAAATTCCGCGTACTTCGAGAATTCGTCTGGGACGTACTCGCCCACGAGAAAAGTCGTGGCGCCCCAAGCCGCCGTCTCGACGGCGAGGTCGTAAACAAACGAACGGCTATCCTGGCCGGTGCCCATATGATCGGCGATGGCGCGGAAGCTGTCGATGGCCACGAACGCCGGCTGATGCTTCTCGATCATTGCCGAAAGTTCAGTCAGGGTGGCTTCGGCACCTTTCCTCGCGGCGGTACTCAGGTCGGTGGTCGCGAACCGCTTGCCGATCAGCGCGGCATCGAAGAAGTCGAAGAGCTGCATGTAGCGGATGAGTTTGATTGCTGGCTCCGCCAGGGTCGTAAAGTACAGGCACTTCTTTCCTGCACGAGCCATGCGAAATAGCATCTGGAGCGTCAGCACCGTCTTGCCAGAACCCGTTTCACCGGCGATGACGATGACCGATTGGGCGGGGATTCCTCCGCCGAGAATCGCATCGAACGACGAATCACCCGTGCTCTCGATGTGCAGAGCGGGTTTCTGGGGGGTCTTCATTATTTGTCCTCCGAAAGAGGCAGACCGAACTTCGCAAGTTGTGGCAGCGCTCTCAACCGGCGGACAACAACTGGTCCGGTCAGCTCCGATAGCAAGGAGAAGAGATCTTGCACGACTGCTTGAAGAGCCGCTGACCGTTCGTTCGCGTGCTTCCAATTTGCCGGAACGGCATAGGCATACTCAAACCCTTTGCGCGTAATGGCAAGCTCTTTGAGTTCTGGGTACTCTCCCATCCGCTGCTTTGCGCTGCGTCGCAGCAGGGTCGCTGTCGCGGGCGAGCCCAGGATCTCAACGAGCGCCGCCCAAAGAGCATCGAATATCTTCGAAGGGGTGCTGGAAGTCTCGTCGCGAGGGAATTGATTGACATCTTGGTTCACCACTTTGATTTCTGCCCTTCGCACCAGCGGTGCGCCTCGCAGGCGAGAACGATGCTGGCATCTACAGCCACAAGAGGTGTGCCGACAAGTCGGCTCACTGAGCGCTTCCGTATTCCCGGAGCGCCCAGGGCCATTTTTGGATGTTCGATTGGGGGGGCATTAATGGAACGCCTTATACCACATAAGCCGGGGAATTGATGTTTCGTCTTGTACAAGACATTAGTGAAATTGTTGGATTCAGATTGCCTTCGCCCCTGTCCAGATTGGTAAGTCGAGGGCCGGCGGTTGGGTTAACCGTGTTTCCGATGCGGGGGCGGGACTTCTCTGCTCAGCACGTCGAGGGCTCTTTTCCAGCGACTGTCCGGATTGGGACACTCGTGGTTATCGCAACGGCGTATGCTACACACGTCTATTATTCACACACCCTACTGTCGCGCTTATCGGCGGGGATTCCGGCGAACACGAAAAAGGACCGCTCGTGCCCGCGCCCGCGACACGAATGCACCCGAGGGGAACGGAGAACGGGAGCACCTTCCCCATCTCCTTGGGACAAAACTTGAAGTTGAGCGAGCGGCAAAGCGTATCGGGGTGAACAATCCCGTGCAGGGAGGGACCTGTAATGGTTAGGGACGTAACCGTACAATCCGGAGAACGGACTAGTGAGGCCGGGAAACCAGTAAGGAACAAGATTCTTCTGTCGATTCCTCACCAAGAGTTCCGCGCAATTCGCTCCTCCCTACAATATTGCAGCTTTCCGAGCCACTTAATACTTCACGAGCCGACTGATACACTGAAGTTCGTCTATTTTCTGAACGCAGGTTTGATTTCCCTCATCGTGCCAGTGGAAGACGGACAAACCGTCGAAGCAGGAGTGGTAGGCAACGAGGGGGTGGCAGGAGCACCAATTGCCGTCGGTCTGATCAGAAGCCCCGTGCGCGAAATAGTGCAAATCTCGGGCGATGGGTTCAGAGTAGCAGCCGTCGCAATGTTTAAAGTGTTGAAATCAACTCCACGGTTTCAAATGATGCTCAGCCGCTATACGGCAGTTCAAGGTATGCAGGTTGCACAAACGGTTGCGTGCAATCGACTGCATCTCATTGAAAAGCGTTTAGCGCGATGGTTGCTGATGGCGCAGGACAGGGTGGATTCGAAACTGATAGACATGACCCACGATTTCCTCGCGACGATGTTGGGGACATCGAGACCCACTGTAAGCGCGGCAGCCGCCATCTTACAAAAGAACGGAGCCATAGAATACATACGCGGCGCGGTAACGATTGTGAACCGCCGGAAGCTGAAATCCTCCGCTTGTGAGTGCTACGGGGTCATCCAGCGATTTAACTCTGAACTCGGCCTCAGGTAATACGCTGTCCGGGCCGACGCCCGGCACCTTCCGACAAAATACTTCCCATCGGAGATTGACAACTAAGACTGGGATCAGTCGCGAAGGACAACGCCCAGCAGCGACGGATTAATGTATATGCCCCCGTTGTAATCGATGTAGCCTAACTTTCGGAATCTATTCATGAATATGGTGACGCGACCGCGGTTTGTACCAATCATTTTCGCGAGTTTTTTCTGAGAGATTTTAGGAATAGTTTTCTCCGGCCGACCTTCCTTCCCGTAGTTGGCGAGCAGCAGAAGGGTGCGGGCCAGCCGCTTCTCGATAGAGTTGAATAACCGACCCAGCAAATCCTCTTCAATTCGCGCATTGCGTTTGACCATGCGCAAGATGAACCGGTCGGAGAACTTTCGCTCTTTATGGAGCACGAGGATCATTTCTTTTCTTTTGAGGACGAGTAATGAAGTTGAACTCATGGCTCTGGCGGTGGTCATATGCTTAGGCTGACCGACCAAGCAGCCCTCGCCAAGGAAGTCACCCGCATTCAAGAAACCGACGACAGCCTCCCTACCGACCTTGGAGACCGTTGTGAGTTTGATCGTCCCGCGCCGTATGTAATAAACAGCGTCCGCAGCGTCCCCCTGGCAAAAGATTGCCTGCCCCGCCCGAAAGGCTAGTGCCAGTCTGCCTGGAACCGTGGTGGTCAAATACTCGCTGATGCTGAAGAGGTATTTCTTTTTTCGTTTCGCCTTCACCATGCGGATCCAGTGTATTAGACCATACATCCATATGTCTCGCATCGTACAAACTATTCGGTATTGACCAGACATGTAACAACGGCTGTAAATGTACTCAAGCAACGCACGGTTGTTAGCGCTCTGCCCTCGCACCTAACTCCGTAGCCTTGCTAGGACATGACAATGCCAGCCACAATTCTCGTGGTAGATGACCACCGGTTCCTGAGGCATGTCCCTGTGCTCTCTTCTGGCTGACCGGTCCGATTGGGATGTCTATGAAGCCGAAAACAGCGAGGTGGCTCTTGGCCGAATCCAGGAAGTCAAGCCCGATGTGGTCGTGCTGGCTGTTCTGATGACGGAAATGAATGGACTTGAAGCAGCTAGTAAGATCCGCAAGCTCGCACCTGAAACGAGAGTCATCTTTATGAGCAGTCATTACACTCCACAAGAGGCCGCCGTTATCATCCGTCTCTTCGGCGGTAATTTCGTCCAGAAATCCGACCTCGGTACAGAATTGATCCCGACAATCAGTCGCCTTCTCCCACCGGAGAGCCAGAGGGCATCGGAATCGGATTGGATGCGGGATGGCTAAGAATAAAGAGGACAGCCGGAGTAGATGTATCGGAAGAAGAAGTCGTGAACGCATTTGAAGCCGGTGTCGTGTTCGGACGAATGGTCGAAGCTAGACGGCCAAAACGCGACCCGCTGAGGTCAGACGACGAATGGCGTCAAGCCCTAATCAAAGCGGTCGGGAAGAAAGCAGAATCCAAGAATTCGAGGGTGAAAGACGGGCATTTTTAGAGAGACGACCGGCTGACCGAACCGCCTGCCACGTGGTATGGTAAATCCTGCCCTGAAAATTCTCTTTCCTTGAAGAGTGCGGGACATATGCCCTTCGCTGATTGGAGGCTCAATGGACCGCAACACGCTGCACTACCACATTCGCTGGTCAAGCGCCTCACTGTACTGGCAACGATTCAACACACGCGCCGAAGCAGACGCGAGGGCTACACAACTGATGCGCCCCGGTGAAACCTACACCATCGAGGAACTTGGGGGCGATTGCCCGCGATGTCTGGAGATCGTGAAGTGAGTCCGGCTAGCCGCGACTCGGCGCGGCATTTTACTTTGCGTCGTTCAATCGCGTCGTTTATCGGCGATAGGATTCATGGCGTTATGCGGCGATCTTGCAGTCAGCGCGTCAAAGGCTGCTACTGATGTAGTGCCGGAAAGCCCTATCTATTGTGCTCGTTTCAGCGTATTCTCAGAGAGTCTCACCTACGCATCCTTCCATCGAACTGCACACAGTGGTGGTTCCTTACGCAAGGCAGACAGCGCCTTTTTGCGCAAGGAGCCGTTATGGCCGAGAAAAACACCGGTCTGCCCACTCGTGTCCGCAAGGGATCAGAACCGAAGATCAGCTGTGACGGCAAACGTGCCGTGGGAAATGAGATTCTTCGCGATCTGCCAGCAGATGAAGGGAGATTAGTTTCCTCGAAACTGGAATCGGTCACATTGAAGCTGCACGACGTGCTGCATGAGCCTGGAGGGCCGATCAAGTTCGGCTATTTCCCCGAGAGCGGCATTGTCTCGATTCTCAGCGTTTTGAGCGATGGTAAGAGCCTTGAGGTGGGACTAATCGGCAAGGAAGGCTTCGTTGGCCTGCCACTGGCCGTGGGCTTTCGCAGCAGTCCGACGCGCGCAATCTGCCAAGCGCCAGCTACAGCAGCGAGAATCGCCGCTTCAACATTGGCGCAGGTTCTGCTTCAGTGTCCCCAGTTGAAAAAGGCGCTGGATCGCTATTCCCTGACTCTTGGAATGCAAGCATCGCAAGTGGCTGCCTGCAACGGGCTCCACGAAGTTGATGCGCGACTGGCTCGCTGGCTGCTGATGTGTCACGACCGGCTGGGTCTCGATTCCGTCCCACTCACGCAGGAGTTTCTTTCGCAAATGTTAGGGATTCGCCGCGCCAGTGTGACTGTGGCTGCCGGCATTCTCCAGAAGGCCGGGCTGATCCGTTCCGCGCGAGGAGAAGTGACCATCCTGAATAGAAAAGGCTTGGAGGACCTGGCTTGCGAGTGCTACGGCATCATCAATCACCAAATGGAGCGTTGGCGACAAGACGTTCGGTGAAAACCGTACGCCAGCGTACTGAAATCCAGGCGGTTTTCAGAGACACTCAGACTCCGCAGTTAAGCGGACTTTCTCCGCTCGAGGACGTGGACGAGGCTTCCGTGCAACACTTTCACATCTGCTGGTCAGGCGCGAAGCTCGATTGGGAAGCTTTCCCCACCCAGGAAGAAGCCGAGCACCAAGCAAAAGAACTCGTCCTCCCAGGAGAGAAGTTCACCGTCGAGCAATTCGATGGCGACTGCCCGCGATGCAGGGAGGTTAGAAAGCCGCGAGCCAATGCGTAGAGCGGGCGGGTGTTTCGATCCGCCTTATCTCTAAAAAGGAGATCGGCCAATGTGTGCAGTGAACCTGCTGATAGCAGACGACCACGAAGTCGTTCGGCGAGGGATACGGGCCTTGATTCAAGAGCAGGCCGGATGGCAGATCGCCGCGGAAGCAAAAGATGGAAGGGATGTCGTCACCAAAGCGGCTGAGTGCCAGCCGGATGTGGCCATTCTCGACATCACAATGCCTTCATTGAATGGGCTTGACGCGGCTAAGCAAATAGCAAAGCTCACTCCGCGCACGAAGATCCTTATTCTCACCGTACATGACTCCGATCAACTGATTCCCAAGGTTTTGGCGGCGGGTGCCCGTGGATACATCCTCAAGACAGATGCGGGCCGAGACCTTATAGTGGCCGTGAAGGCGTTGTTGTCGAACAAGACTTTCTTTACGCCAAAAGTGGCCCAGATAGTGATGGACGGATATTTAAGAAAAGAGCCAAAAGCAAGTGGGGAAGAGTTCTCTCAGATAACCGGGAGAGAAAGAGAAGTCGTACAGCTGTTGGCTGAGGGCAAGAGCAGCAAAGAAGTCGCCGACGCTCTCGGAATCAGCGTCAAAACGGCGGAAACCCACCGTGCCAATATTATGCGTAAGCTCGAGATGCATTCGGTGAGTGAGCTGGTTCGTTATGCCGTCAAAAACCACATGATCGAGCCCTGATTCCCTTTTTTCATCAATCACCAAATAGAGCATTGGCGACAAGACGTTCGGTTAAAGCTGTACGCTAGCGTACACACTTCAGACAGTTTACGGCGAAAAACGTCTTGACAGCCACGTTTCGATTTCTAAAATAATATTCGATCCTAGCCCGAGCCGCAGTTAAGCGGACTTTCCCAAATCACGTTGGAGGACGTGGACGAGGCTACCGTGCAACACTTTCACATCCGCTGGTCGGGCGCGAAGCTCGATTGGGAAGCTTTCCGCACGCAGGAAGAAGCCGAGCGCCAAGCAAAGAACTCGTGCTCCCTGGCGAGAAGTTTACCGTCGAACAATTCGATGGCGACTGCCCGCGATGCAACGAGGTTGAGAAAGCCGCCAGACAAGGCGTAGCGGCGGGGTCAGCCGCTCGATGCTGCCCGCATTGCCCCGATATGGTGGCCGCGGCGACTTCGGAATGGCAACGAGCGGCAGGGAGTGCGACGGCGTTATCCCGATTGGGTGTCCGTATGGTATCCTGCGCAGGGCGCCGAGAGGCGTGTACCGAAATGGAACATCGGCTTCTAGGGTCCCGCCAACGTTTTCCGGACATCATAAATAATAGAACTACTCCGCAGCGCCGCTACGACGGCGCGCAAAAAATCGGATTGGAGACGGGATGGCTAGGGATAAAAGGGCAAACGGGACAGGACTATCAGAAGAAGTGGTGAACGCATTTGAAGCCGGTATCGTGTTCGGACGAATGGTGGAAGCCAGGCGGCCGAGGCGCGACCCGCTGTGGTCAGACGAAGAATGGCTTCAAGCCCTGATCAAAGCGGTCGGGAAGGAAAAAGAATCCAAAGTTCTCGAGTGGAATGAGGCCATTTCCAGAGAGAAGACCGGGCTGACCGGCTAATCGAAGTAGGTGTTGCCAGCGAGAATGGCGCGCAGCGCAGACGTGAGATGGTTCGCAGCCCTCGATTTGGTCAGCACACCTTTGGCGCCGGAGCTTTGGGCCGCTACCAGAAGACCCCGGCGTTCATGCATCGTCAGGATCAGGACCCTGGAGTCAGGATTCGACTTCGTTATCTGCTTTGTCGCTTCAAGACCATCGAGCTCAGGCATGGTTATATCCATGACTATGGCATCCGGCTTCAGCTGTTGGCTCAGCCGCAGCGCTTCCCGACCGTTCTCGGCTTCGCCGCAGATTTCCCAGTCGTTTTGCGTTTCCAGGATTCGACGGACACCCTGCCGCACGATTTCGTGATCATCGACAATCAAGACAGTCGGAATGGCGAACCCCCATCTAGAAGATGACTTCCGATAGCAATCGGACTCGCGGCACGCGTGCCAAATTGCACAGACGGACCCTCCCGTAATGGAGTACACTGTATTTGTCTTACACAACCTTCCGCCGCGCCCCCTCCGGTGACGGTCTCTTGTGCAGAAGACGTACTCGCGTTAGAGGCCGGAATGGCGTCCCGTAGCCGCTCCCTCTACAACATCCTTCCTAGCCTTAGACCCTAGCGCTTCCGAAAATGTGCTTGGCTGTCAGGAGGCCACAAATGATGCCTAGCCCGGATTGGGAACGGTTGTATACAGCCGCGGTCCTCGAGAGTGACCGCTCGAAGCTAAACTCGCGCATCGACGCGGCACTGGCCGCGATTGAGCACCGCCTCCAAGAGATGGACTCAGACCACGGCGGTTGGCCAGCAGAGCGCCGAGGGATAGAAACTGCGCAGGGCGCCCTTGAGGTGCTGCGCAAGCGGGTGGTAATGCCACAACACCTGAAGTGAATGCGGGACACATGGTAAAGAACACGACTAAAGAATATCCGCGCATTAGCCCATTAACATTGCCGTGCCCGGTTTGTGGGGCTAAAGCGGGACACGATTGCAAGACACCCTCCAAAGGCCGCCTTTATGTGGTTCACTTGGCGCGAGTGAAGGCAGTAGCGAAGACGGAGAAGGACACTGGGAAAGCATAGTCACGGCGCGAGCACATTCCTGCCTTATTTTATGTAAAACGCGGCTTCTCTCATTTCTTTCCGTTTCTATCACTTCTTAATTCGCCGCTTTTCCTGTAACTTACTGATTCTGTTTCTGCTTGGCGACTAGAAGGACCACTTGCGGAAAAAGGGCGCGGGGCATGGAAACTGACCGTACGCCAATTACCGTTCCGGCGCTGCAGCAGATGAAGCGCGACGGGCGAAAGATCGTTGGCGTGGTGGCATGGGATTATCAGATGGCGCAGATCGGGGACCGTGCCGGGGCGGACCTCGTTTCTGTGGGCGATACGGTGGGCGTGAATTTGTGGGGCCATGCCAGCCCGCTCGAAGTCACACTGGCCGAGATGCTGGTTGTCTGCAAGGCGGTGCGCCGCGGCGTGAAGCGGGCGCTGGTAAGCTGCGATTTCCCCTTCGGCCCTCTTCAAGAAGGCACCGATAGCGCGGTGCGGGCGGCCATCCTGCTGGTGAAGGAAGCGGCCGCGGACATGGTGAAGCTGGATGGGGCGGCGGACTTTCCGGAGGCGGTGCGTGCCATCGTGCGCGCGGGCATACCCGTGTTTGCGCAGATGGGCATCACGCCGCAGACCGCGCTGCGATATGGCGTTCCGTACAGCGCCGCGTCGAAGCTGGGCGCGCAAGCATCTGGTGAAATGACGCCCAAGCTGGTCGAGGAAGCGAAGCGGCTCGAAGACGCCGGGGCGTCTTTGATCGATTTCACCAACTCCGGTCCGATCGCGGGCGCGGCGGTGGCCGCCGCGGTTTCGATTCCGGTGTTGGGCGGCTTCGGCGGAGGACCCTGGCTGGACGGGCGCATGCGTATGGCGCATGCGGCCATCGGGTATGCGGCATCCAATGTGGATTCGCAGACGGAGAATTACGCCAACGTCGCGAGGATCGCGTTCGACGCGATCAGCGCGTACGTCGAGGACGTGCGCGCGGCGCGGCAAATAAAAGGGGCGACGCCAAAGGCCTGAGAGACGATTTTTTTGCGCGCGAGCATCCGCCCGCGCTTGGGTGCAATGCGCGAGGAACAAACAGATCCCACCCCTTAAAAACGAAGGGTGCGGCACTCGCAAGAGGAAAAGCAGATCCCTCACCCCCATTCGCGAAAGACGCGACTGGGTTCGGGATGACACGTTTCGGGGGTTGAGCGACGAGAGGAGTGAAGGGTGGAGACGGTATTGGCAGCGGTAAGAGTGGGGCCGAGTAAAACTGAGATCCGCGATTTCCCCATGCCGGATATTCCGGAAGACAGCGCGCTGGTGAGAATGGAGGTGGCCGGCATCTGCGGCACCGACGTAAAGATGTATAAGACGCCGCCTTCCGAAAGCACGCCTGTAATCATGGGGCACGAAAACATCGGCTACATTGCCAAGGCGGGCCGCGAATTCACCCGGCGCAAGGGGTTCAAGGAAGGCGACCTGGTGTTTGTGGAGCACTACGTCATGTGCGGCAAATGCGAGTGGTGCCACGCGGGCCAATACCGTCACTGCGAAAATACCGACTGGCGCTATAACCCGGACGCCATACGCTACGGCTACACGTCAGCCGAGAAAGCGCCTCATTTGTGGGGCGGCTTTGCCCAATACCTCTATCTTCCGTGGAACGCCGTGGTGCACCATGTCCCCACGGGCGTCACGCCGGAGCTCGCCGGGCTGGTGACGCCGATGGCCAACGGCGTGGAATGGTCTTTGTTCGATGGCGGCGTGGGCTACAACTCCACCGTGCTCATTCAAGGCCCCGGCCAGCAGGGTTTGTCCCAAACCGTGATCTGCAAACAGGCGGGCGCATCGCTCATCATAGTCACCGGCACGTCCAAGGACGGCGCGCGGATGGAAGTTGCCAAAGCTTTAGGCGCGGATCACGTGATCGATGTGCAGGGGGTGCAGAAGGAAGACGCTCTGGCTCGCATCCTGGAGATCACCGGCGGAAAAGGCGTGGACGTCGTGCTCGACTGCACTGCCGGCGCCGGCACGACTCCGATCCTGCTCGGCGTGGATGCGCTCAAGCGCAAGGCCGGAACGATTGTGGTGCAGGGAGAGATGGCGGAATTCCCGAATTTTCCGTTGGGGAAGGTTACGGTGAAGGCTGTCACCATCAAGAGCGCGCGCGGCCATAGCTACAAAGCCTGCGAGCTGGCCTTGGCGCAACTCGCGTCCCATCGCTTTCCGCTGGAGAAAGTCACCACGCACACCTTTGGACTCAAAGACGTGGACCTGGCCATCAAGTCCGTGGGAGGCCACGGCGTGCCCGACGTGATTCACGCTTCGCTCCTGCCGTGGAAGTGAGCGAAGCGGCGAGCGAGCGGCGAGCTTTCAGGCTTGCTTGGCCGCGGCGTGGCCCGTCGCCAGGGCGGCGTGCCGCGGGTGGCTACATTTTCGATTGTATGTGCTGGACTTGAACGAACTTTAGAATGAAACTGGCACGAAAACGCGTGCGACAGCGGAGGTGAGAGCGATGGGAAAGCTTTGCGTGACTATAGCCGGCATATCGATTGGGGCTGGGCTTCTCCTGTCGCTCGCTTTTGGACCGCGCGCAAGAGCGCGGCAGACGCCCGGAACGAATGCCGAGACGAATAAGTCCGCTGCCCCCAGCGCGCATGCGCTCCAGTATTCCGGCGAAAAGCACCTCGCCAATATCCGCCAGCTAACCTTCGGAGGCGAGAGCGCCGAGGCCTATTTTTCGGCCGACGGCAAATTTCTGACGTTTCAACACCAGGGCCAGTTTTTCGATCCCAGCACGCACAGTCCGGTGGGTCCGAATATTCCCTGCGACCAGATTTTCACGATTCCCGTTCCAGCGCCGGGCGGGAAGCCCGCGCAACCAAAGATGTTGAGCAACGGCCAGGGCCGGACCACGTGCAGCTACTTCTTTCCTTCCGGCGACCGCGTGCTTTATTCCTCCACGTTCGCGGCCAGCCCGGCGTGCCCGCCTCCGGCGGATTATTCGCTGGGCTACGTTTGGCCGATCTACGACAGTTACTCCATTTACACGGCCAAGCGCGACGGCAGCGATATTCGCTTGCTCACCAAGGGCGGCTACAACGCCGAATCGACCATTACGCGCGACGGCAAGCACATCGTATTCACCTCCACGCGCAATGGCGACCTGGATATCTTCAGCATGGATGCGGATGGCTCAAACGTGAAGCAACTCACCCATGAACTGGGCTACGACGGCGGCCCCTGGTGGTCCGATGATGGCAAAAAGATCGTTTATCGCGCCGAGCACCCGCAGACGCCCGAGCAAGTCAAGGATTACAAGGCGCTCTATGCGCGCGGCTTGATTCGTCCCGGAAACCTGGAGCTTTGGGTGATGAACGCGGATGGCTCGGGAAAGCATCAGGTAACGCACAATGGGGCCGCGAACTTTGCGCCGTACTGGCTGCCGGATGGCAAGCGCATCGTCTTCTCCTCCAACGTGACGAACACAAAAGACCCGTCGGGATTCGACTTGTATATCGTGAATGAGGACGGTTCCGGGGTTGAACGAATCACCTACTATCCCGGATTCGACGCGTTTCCCATGTTTTCGTCCGACGGCAAGCGGCTGGCGTGGGCCTCGAATCGGAACGGCACCGTGGAGCCGAGACGAATATTTTTATCGCCGATTGGGTGCAGTAGATAGCGGAGGCCATCGGAAGGCCGAAGCTACGGGCATCGGGAAGTGGGTCAGCTTGAATTTTGACCTCTTGTGCCACGCTCAAGAAAATTCAAACTGACCACTGCCGGGCATCGGGCCTGATTGACCATTAAGCGATGGGAATGTTAGTCTCAGGGCAAGTCAACGGCTGACGCGGATAAGTCTGAGAATCGTTCTGAGAATCCTAGGAAAGATCAAACCGTATGTCCACCATAGTCCTCTATTTGGCTTTGCTTTTGGGCTTCCCGAGCCAGCAGCCGGCGCCGCCTTCCGGCCTTGCCGCCGACAACGCTGCGCCTTCCGCAAAACTCGACTACGAGTATTTCAAGACCAAAGTCCAGCCGATCTTCCTGGCCAAGCGCGCCGGCCACGCGCGTTGCATTTCCTGCCACGTGGTGCCCACCGGCGCCATTTTCCAACTGCAAAAGCTCTCGCCGGGAGAGACCACCTGGGACGAGGAGCAATCGCGGAAGAATTTCGAGGCGGTGTCAAAGCTTGTCGCGTTACCGGGCAACGCGAAGAGCCCGCTGCTGGTGCACCCTCTGGCGGAAGACGCAGGCGGCGACTTCTTTCATAGCGGCGGCAAACACTGGAATTCACAGAACGACCCGGAATGGCAAACCTTGAAAGATTGGATCATGGGCCAGGGCTAGATAAAGCCTCAGGTCTCGCCTGCAAAAGGCGCACGCGCGACCTGAGCTACAAAAAGGCGGGATACGACTTTTCTTGCTGGGAGACCACCATGACAAAGAAACAGATATTTCATCGCAGCTTCGCGCTTCTCGCGGGCCTCGCTTTCTGCGCTCTGATTTTGGGTGCGGCAGCCACCAAGAGCGCCAGGGTCGCTCGCATTATTCAGACCAATAGCGCCGGCGACAATGTTCACATCATTGATCCGGTGACCAATAAAGTGGTCGGCGTGATCGAAGGCATCGAGGTGAACCACGGGGTTGCCGTGGCGCCCGATGGCACGCGAATCTATATCAGCGACGAAGCGCAGAGCACACTCGACGTGGTCGATAGCAAGACGCTCAAAGTCACCCATCGCATCCCGCTGAGCGGCCATCCCAACAATGTCGCCGTAGCTCCGGATGGCCGCCGCGTGTACGTGGGGATCATCCAGGCGCCGGGCGGCGTCGACGTGATCGATACCGGTTCTCTCCAAGACCTCAAGACGCTGCCGACCAAGGGGTCCATCCACAATCCCTACGTCACGCCGGACGGCAAGTACGTGGTGGCGGGCTCGATCGCCGGAAAGACCGTCAACGTGATTGACACGCAGACCGATCAGACGGCCTGGACTCTGCAAATGGACCTTGGCGTCCGGCCGATGGCCTTCTACAAAAATCCCGATGGCTCGACCAAGTGGATCTTCGTGCAGATGTCGGGTTTTAATGGCTTCGCCGTGGTCGATTTTGCGACCCACCAGGAGATCAAGCGTATACAGAATCCGCCTTTGGCTCCCGGAAAATCGATCGTGACGGCAGGCGCGGACCCATCGCACGGCATGGCCGTCACACGGGACGGAAAGACGCTGGTGGTTTGCAGCCGCCTCAATAATGAACTCTATTCGTATTCGTTGCCGGATTTGAAAGTGATCGGAGACGCGTATCTGGGCGGAAAGGGCGCGGCTTGGGTTACGCTCACGCCGGACGGCAAAACGGCCTACGTAGCAAACGCGGTTACAAACGACGTCTCGGCGGTAGACGTCAAGTCCATGAAGGAGATCGCGCGCATTCCGGTGGGTTTCGTGCCGAAGAGAAACACAACGGGTATGCTCCCGGCACAATCGGCGGATTGAGAAACCGCGCAGTTTGCCGAGACTGACAATTCGCCGGCAATCTTCAACCGGCCATAACGCTCGACAACCTCATCTCGAGCGCACCTGATCTTGTTGGTGGACGCGTGAGCGTCCGGCACGTCCTGGCTAGCCCATTTTCCAATTTGTTTCTGAAGGAGATCACGATGCATCGCGCGAGGATTCGATTTTATCCGCTCGCCACGGTTTTTCTTCTGCTGCTGAGCCCTTGCGCAGCGCGAGTGGAAGCTCAGGCCGCAAAGCCAGGCACGACTGTATTTGAAGGGGCGCGGCTGATCACCGGAGACGGCAGCGCGCCGATAGAGAACTCCGCGTTCGTTATTGCCGGTAACGTGTTTACGCAGGTGGGCCGCAGAGGCGAGCTGCGCGCTCCCGCGGGAGCCGCACACATCGACCTGACCGGCAAGACGGTGATGCCAGCGCTCGTCGATCTCCATGGCCACATCGGATACCAGAACATCAAAGAAGGCACGATGTCCAAGGCGTTCTACACGCGCGAGAACCTGATCGATCATCTGCAGCGCCTGGCCTACAGTGGTGTCAGCGCGATTGTCAGCATCGCCGACCTGGAAGACCGTTCGGACCTGCACGGAGGAAGAACCAACTGGGGAGACGTTCCCCTGCGCGTGCGGGCGGAGGTCATCCCCGACGCGGCCCTGTTCAAGACGGCGGGTGTGGGAATCGCCTGGCCGGGATCGGGTCCACAAGGCGATCCGTCGAGGGTGGACGTTCCGTATCCAGTTTCCACCGTGGAGGAGGCGCGCAAAGCCGTTCAGGATTACGTGCGCATGAAACCGGAATTCGTGAAGATCTGGGTGGACGATAGAGGCGGAACGAAGAAAACGCTAACGCCGCCTCTTTATCGAGCGGTCATCGAGGAAGCGCACAAATATAACGTCCCGGTCGCGGCCCACAACGTCACGCTGGCGGACGCCAAGGAACTGCTGCGCGCGGGAGACGAGGGGTGGCTTCACGTTCCGGTTCGAGGCGGCGAGGCCGTGGACGCCGAAGTGATCTCCCTAGTGAAGCAACGCGTCGCGAAAAACGACCGGCCAAATATGTGGATGACTCCCGCCTTGATTACCGCCTGGATGGATACACAAGGCGGCGGCAAGCGGTCAGCCTGGCTCGATGACCCGCTGCTGCAGGCTCTCTATTCGCCCGAGCAGATCGAAGAGGATTGGGGCCGTCCTTTGGCGAAGAGGACGCCGAAGGAGGTGGACAGCGCGCGGCAGGATTTTCAGTTACAGGCCAGCAATGCCATGAAGCTGCGGGCGGCAGGCATTCGCGTGGTGAGCGGAACCGATACCGGGCAGAACCGATTCTGGATCGGCTACTTCAACCACTTGGATCTGGAAAGCATGGTGGCGATGGGTTTGACCCGGTCCGAGGCGATTGTTGCCGCTACGCGCGACGCGGCGAAAATCGCGCGAGTCAATGCGGGCATGGTGGCGACGGGTAAGAGCGCCGATTTCATCGTGCTCGATGCAAACCCGCTTGAATACATTGGCAATACGCGGCGAATCGACGAGGTTTATCTGCGAGGGCAGAAAGTGGACCGCGCCGCGCTCAAAGCCAAATGGCAGGCGCAGCGGAACCAAAAGACGCATTGATTGAGGTCGCCTCCTCTTCTTTGCTTGTCCGAAAAAAGCAGATTCCTCACCTACATCGGCAAAGTGCGCCGCTGGGTTCGGAATGACAGCGCCTTGAGGCAGGGTCACAAGACCTTAAAAAATAGAGCAGGGAGTTAACAACCGGTTTAGGGTTGCGTAAGCTGGGAGCTTACCGAACTCTTGCGCACAATTTTTTTGACCATTTTATCGGGCTCGGAGGAGACGTATAGCGCGCCGAACTTGTCCACGGTGACCTGGTGCGGCCGCATTCCATCCAGGCCGCCGATGGCGTCGAGGATTTTGTCGTCCTTCACGATCTTCACCGATTGGCCGTCGCTGTCGCTGAGGTAAAGCGTGTCGTCCGGCAGTAGGTCCATTCCCGCCGGATACATCAAGCCGAGATCGGTCCATTGCTTGATGAATTTGCCATCCTGGGTCCAGAACTGAATGCGCTTGTTCACGCGATCCTGAATCACCACTTCGCCTTTAGAGTCGATGGCGACGCGGTGCGGCAAGCTGAACTGGCCGATTTCGGCGCCCTTCGTCCCGCCGATGATCGTCAGGAATTTGCCGTTCTTATCGAACTTCACCACGCGCGAGTTATCGTAGCCGTCGGTGACGAAGATATCGCCGTTCTTGGCTATGGCGACGTCGGTGGGCCCATCGAAGCTATCGTGGGAAGAATTGTCGCCAGTGACGCCCTTCTTGCCCAGGGTCATGAGCTGCTTGCCGTCTTCTGTGAACTTGACGATGAAGTTTTGCTTTTCGTCGATGATCCAGAGATAGCCGGAGCGGTCCACGACCAGATCGTACGGACGCACAAACATGTTCGCGCCCCACGTCTTTTGCAGCTTGCCGTTATAGTCGAAAACCCAAACGGATGGGTCGGAGGGATTCGGCGGGGTGACCAGCACAACCATGGACCCCTTGCCATTGGGATCGTAGTTTACGGAATTGACCGACTTGAGATCCTTCCACTCGATTCCGGCCGGTGGTTCACCCCAATTGCTGACCACCCAGTTTGGGTTGGGAGGGACATTGGGTGGTAGACCTCGGTGCTGCGCAAACGCTGCCGCACAAACAGACGCGACCAAAGCAAGCGACAGCATGGCAGGCGTGCAAACTCCTACGGAGCTTCGGCGCATATTCCTCCGCTCATGACGGGTCGGACGGGCTGGATAGTCCGAACGGCGTTTGCCTTTGCTTGCTGACTATGTACCGCGTTAGTTAGGACTTCACCGGGGCGACGGACGTGACCATCATGGTGTCGCCGGTCAAGGTGCCCTTTACGGTTACCTTTTCCGCCGCGTACTTATCGAGGTCCGTGTCATCACCCTGCAGCTTATAGACTTTCTGGCCGACAACGAGGGCCCAACCGGCCTTCTTGGCACAGGCGCGGGCACAATCCGCGGCACTCATGTTCTTCATCTTGTGCTCGGCGCCGCAGGCCTGATCGCTCACCACGCCGGTAAGCGTCTTCGTGGCCTGTGGAGCCGCGGTCGTGAAGGCAACAAAACTCAAAGCAGCCGTCACTACAACGGATGTAACCATCTTTCCCAGTGTCATCTTCGATCCTCCTTCGAGGTCAGGGCATTTTCGAGCTTACACCTAAAGTCGCGGCAGCGTCACGGCCAAGTTGCGGGGGATGAAGGCGGGCCCAGAATCTGCTTCAGGAGAGCCTTTTCGCGGGAAAGCATGGCGGCTTCACGCTGCTTGATTTCGGTGTCCCCGAGCCATTCGGGCTGGTGTCCGGTGATCACCACGGCATCGATGGGCGCGCCCACGCCGCTTACGTATTGCGCAGCCTTAGAGATCAGGTAGATGCCCAAATTCTTGGCCGCTTCGAGGTTCATGGATGGCGAGTACAAATTATCGGCGAGATAGCGAATTAGGGACGACTCGGGGGCGCCGACGCAAGTGATGGCCGCTGCCCGGTGCATGGCCCCTCGATCGAAGACGAATAGCTCCGGCGTATCGAATACACCGCCGACGCCCACGAGCATTTGCAGGTTGGAAGGGCGACCCATTGCGGAGAAGACTTCATCGGCGCTGTCGTAGATCGCCTGTGGAATCACGCAAACGTCACCTTCCTCCTCGGGACCCTGGAGTTCCAAAAGCCTGCGCGCGATCTTCTCATTAGCTTCCTTCCAGAGACCGTGCGATCCGGCATAGGTGGAAACCACGGCGGAGCCGAACAAGTCGAAGCAGGAGATTCGCTCCTCATAGTATTTGTCTAACTGTTGGCCGGGCTGCTCGCCAGTCTGGCTGTGGGGGTTTTGAGCCGAG
The DNA here is from genome assembly GCA_963703785.1 of uncultured Acidobacteriota bacterium. Lineage (GTDB taxonomy): Bacteria > Acidobacteriota > Terriglobia > Acidiferrales > UBA7541 > Palsa-189. Next base: position 97,146 of record CAVPFR010000045.1, read on the forward strand.
ACTTCCTGGTCGGCGCAAATCAATAAGCCACCTCGGCAAGGCAAGCCCAGTGCGATCGTCATGGTTTCAACTCGTGCCTTCTCTTGTTATTACTTTGGTGGTCTCCCGCGCTAATACGTAGATGCCTGGGATTCAGCGCGTTGCCACACAATTCCACGCCCGCCGGCGAGCAGGGTCGCTCCCAATCCGCAGAGCGCGGCGGCAGAGAGCCAAGCGGCGGGAATGGCCTGGTTTCCAGTTACGTGAATCAAGTAGGTGCTGATCGCCGGCGTAAAACCGCCGAAAACGGCTGTGGCCAGGCTGAAGGCCAGCGAAAACCCGGAAGTGCGCACGTCCTGGGGCATGATCTCAACCAGGAACGGGATCATGGCTCCGTTGTAACAGCCGAAGATGCAAGAGAACCAAAGCTCGACCAGAAGCAAGCGCAGGGTGCTGGGGCTGGCGACGAGCCAGGCCATCGCGGGATACGCGGTGAGCAGCGTTGCCACGGTGAAGAAGACGAGCAGAGGGCGGCGGCCGATCCTGTCTGAGATGGCGCCGCCAATCGGGAGCCAAATAAAGTTCGAGAGCGCAACGCAAAACGTGACCAGCAGGCTTTGGCGGCTGCTCAAACCGAGAACCTCGCGGCCAAACGTGGGTGTATAGGCTGTGATGAGGTAAAAGCTGACCGTGGTCATGGTGGAGAGGAGCATACCGACCACAATAATTTTCCAGTTGGCGGCGAGCGAAGACAAAATGGCGGAGGTATCGGGATGGACTTTGCGAGCCAGGAAGGCCTTGGTTTCGGCAAGCGAGCGGCGCAGCCAAAAGATGAGTGGAATCATCAGACAGCCGATGAAAAAAGGCAGCCGCCAGCCCCAGGCGGACATCTTTTCGGGCGAGAGGAGCAAGCTCAGCGCCACGCCAAGGGAAGCGGCCATGATGACCGCAACTTGCTGGCTCGCGGATTGCCAGGCGCAGTAGAACCCTTTGTGACCGGGGGTGGCAATTTCGGCCAAATAGACCGATACGCCTCCCAATTCCACTCCGGCGGAAAAACCCTGAAGCAAGCGGCCGAGAACAACAGCGATGGGAGCGAGAATGCCGATGAGCCGGTACGGCGGCGTGCAGGCGATGGCAAAAGTTCCCGCAGCCATAAGAGCGAGGGTGAGGATGAGGCCGGTTCGCCTTCCATGCCGGTCAATGTACGCGCCCAAAACAATCGCGCCGAGCGGGCGCATGAGATACCCGGCTCCAAAGGTTCCGAGCGTCAGCATCAGCGAAGCGAAATGGTTGCTGGAGGGGAAAATGTCGCTCGCGATGTACGACGCATAGTAGGCATAGACCATGAAGTCGTACATTTCGAGGAAATTGCCGCTGGAGACGCGGACAATAGAACGCACGGCCGCGCCGATTTCGGAGCCGGTCATTTTGCTCACGTCAACGTGCCGCTCGGATTTGAGTTTCACGCGCCAGCACTCTCCGCGGAAGTTTCGGAACGCTTGGGGCGCTCGGCCGCAGAGCGTAACAGTGCAGCCGCCCGATAGATTCCGTGCACGAATTTGCAATACGGCAAAATCAGAAAAAGCGAAACAATCGCGCCCAAATGAATCGCGAGTAACGCGCTCATGGCGGCGGTATCGCGGAGCGCGAGCAAGATAAGTCCAGTGGCCGCCGCCACGAACAATAACACCAGGAAGGAATAGTCGATATCGAGTAAGGCTTTTGCGGCAGGGGCAGGATCCGCAGCGAGCTTGATCCGCAGGAGCCCGGCGGCGCCGATCAGCGTGGCAAAACCGCCCGCCACGCCAAGCAAGACGGGCACGCTGAGGAATGGATAGGGCGAAAGCCGGCCGAGGATATGTTCGTATACGGCGGCGGCACAAGTAGAAGCGAAGCACAGAAACAATCCGTAGAAAAGCGCGTGATGGAAGTAGCGGCGCGATTGGGAGAACGATTCGTCGCGATCATTGCAGCCATATCCGGCGCCGCCGAGATTGCGAAGCGTGAGGACGTCGGCAAACGCCGTTAAGAGCGAGGGCGCATCCGTCGCCGGGAGGCTGGCCGTATCGCGCCAGAAGTTGACCAGGCCCATTGCCAAAGATAGGAGCGCAAAAAGGAATGCGGCGCCGGTAATGGCGACCATTAGGCCTTCGGGGACGACGGCGTAAAAGCCGCCCGGGCCAGCTGGAGCAATGGCCGGCGAGGGCTCGGTTTTGGCGAGCCACCAGAAGAAGGCGATCGAGAGAAACGTCAGGATGGAAACCGCTAGTCCGTTGCGACGGAAGAGAGCGCCAAGCGGACGCGGCCAGGCGTAGCGTTCGTATGTCTCCAGGCGAAGTTCCGCCAGGACTCTTGGCAGATTCAGCGCGAACTCGTGCGGCGGAGCGTACTGGCAGGAGTAATAGCAGCCGCGGCAATCGTGGCAGAGGTTGGCGAGATAGCTCAAATCGCCGCGGGAGAATTGGCGGCGCAATTCGATGGCCGGAAAGACGGCGCAATAGCCTTCGCAATATCGGCAGGCGTTGCAGATTTCCACGAAGCGCCGGGCTTGCTGCTCGGTTTCAAAGGAGGGCAACTTTGGCCGCCTCTCTGCCGGCAATGCGTCCGAAGACCGAGCCAATGGCCATGCCTACGCCGGCAACATAGCCCTCTCCCAAGATATTGCCGGCCATGATCTCGCCCGCGGCGAAGAGATTCGCGGAGGGACGATTGTCCTGCATCAGCACGCGTGCATTCTCGTCTACTTTCAACCCGAGATAGGTGAAGGTGATTCCGGGGCGCAGCGGGTAAGCGAGGAAAGGGGGCTGGTCGATTGGCCTGGCCCAATGTGATTTGGGCGGATCAATCCCCTCGGTGCGGCAGCCATCGAGGGAGTCGGGATCAAATTTGCCGGGACGCACGGCTGCGTTGAAAGTTCGCAGCGTCGCTTCCAAACCGGACGCGTGGATGCCGAGATTTTGGGCCAGTTCGCCGATCGTCGCGGCGCGGAACGGCGGGAAGGCGGAAGGCATGAAAAGATTTTCGCACTTGGCATCCGTAACAGCGTAGGCAATTTGCTCAGGGCGCCGGGCCACCAGACGTCCCCAAATGGCGTAGCGCTTGGGCCAAAGATCCTCGCCTTCGTCATAAAAGCGCCGGCCTGTGCGATCGACCACGATGCTAAAGGGGATGGAGTCCAAGCGAGAGACGATTCCACCGTCGAATTTCGGCGCGCGGGCGTCGACCGCCACGGCATGACATTGAGCCGGGTCGCCAACCGGAGCGGCGCCCTGCTCGAGCAGATTTTTCAACACCACACCTTGGGCATAGGGCGTACCGCGAATGATGAAGTTTGCCGCTGCATCGCCCCAATATTCGCGCAACCAGCCGATATTGGCCTGGAAACCGCCCGAGGAGACCACGACGGCCTTGGGCCGCAATAATGCGGAAACGCCATCTCTGACGATCAAGACCTCCCGAACCGTGCCTCCGACCAGGCAGAGCGCGCGCACTTCGGTATCGTAGGCAACACTCACACCGAGGCTTTCAGCGGCGGCGTAATAGGCGTTCAGGAGGGCTTTGCCGCCGCCCAGAAAGAACGCATTGGTGCGGGAGAGACCCAGCGTGCCGGCCAGCGCCGGTTGGAAGTGTGCGCCATGAGCTTGCATCCAGGGCAACAACTCCGCGGTGGCGCCGATGGTGAGACGCGCCAAGCGCTCGTCGGTTTTGCCATGTGTGACGCTGAGCAAGTCCTTCCAATAATCGGACTGGGAATAAGTGCCGACCAAGGTAGACGTGGGGGACTCGTGCATGAGGCGAAGGTTGCGCGTGTGGCGGCTATTGCCACCGCGAAGCGCGCGTGGCGCATGCTCGAGCAGCACGACGCTGGCGCCCGCCTCGCGCGCTGTGAGGGCTGCGCAAAGACCGGCATTGCCTCCGCCCACGACGAGGACGTCACAGGATTGCGCCGGCGGACCATTTTCTATGACGTCGGAATGGGAATTGGATTTCATTGGCTGCGAATCGGGCAGCCCCGATCATAAGACGGGCAAAACGGAAGGGCAAAGCCTGCCTCGTAAAAACAGAGATCAAGCGCGCTGGAGAAGCGGGCGCAGTTCGCGAATGTCCTTGACGCTCTCGAGGGCAAAGACCCGGTCGATGAGATTCGCGCTGGCGGCAGCGCCGAGGATGGGCGACATGAGGTCGCGGGCTTTGGCCACGACCTCGTCCCGGCCCATGGGGTTCTCGGGCGGTGCCGCGCACGGCGTCCACGCGCTCGGTGAGACGAGTTCCGTCGGCAAGCGTAAGCTCGACAATGGCGACGCGCTTGGGCAAGAGCTTTTCGAGATCCGCATCGGAGACGAGCTGAATCTTGGCGCGCTCGCGAAGGACCGCGGGGTCTGCGCATGCGCGCGTTATCATGCGCGGCGCGGAAGGACGCGGTCTTATCGAGGAGCATGACGGCAAGCATATATTGCAGACAGATGTCGGGAATGTCGCGGTTATTGACGACCGCGGCTTCATCGGTGGCAATGCGCACGGTAACCTGCTTGACCTGATCGGCCTCGAAGGGGTGTTTTTTGCGCAGACTTTCGAGCGCATCGAGGGGCGCCTGAATGGGGGAACCAACAGTCCACTTTTTGATGTTGGTGCGCATGACCTCGTAGCGCTCGCCCAGCTTGTCGACAAGTCCGGCGGGATCGGCTTTGGACAAGCTGGCAAGAAGGAAATTATCGGGGCCCGAAAAGGCGTCGCTGACGCCAGACCAGCCGGATTGAACCAGCAGCGCGGCCGTGACGCCGTCGCGTGCCGTCATGCCTCCGAACACGAAGGCTTTCTCGAAATGCGCGGTGTCGCGCTGCCAGAAAGCGATGCCGGAGGATTGCTGCGCGGCATAGTCGAGCAGCCAGCGCATCTGCTGGGCGTTCAAATTGGCCGCGCAACCAGCCGCGGCGGCGGCGCCGAAGCCTTCGGCGAGGCTGTGGGTGTCGCGATGCGTTTCGTTCATGAAGTTCTGACCGCCAAGCGTCATGGAAATGCGGGGGCCGACGTCATAACCCAGAGCGACGGCGCGCAGAAACTGCGCGCCGCCGATGGCGAAACGCTCTCCCGCCGCGAGTGCGGCGGGCACCACGGCGCAGCCCGGATGCGACAGCGAAGGCGCGTGCGAATCGTCGGTTTCGTCGGCTTGAGCGAGCACGCCATTGGCGAGCGCCGCTTCGATGGGACCGCAGAGGAGATTCGAGCCGACCACCGTGGCCATTTTTTCGCCGCCGTAAGATCGCGCGAACTGAATGGCGGCGCGACCGGGGGAAGATCGGAACCGGAGACCATGGAGGCGAGCGTATCGAGCAGGTGATACTTCACCTGCTCGACAACTTCCTCCGGGAGCGCACGCGTGCGAGCCTCGCTCATGTAGGTGCTGAGGCGAAGCATGGCAGGGCTTATCTTTTCCGCGCCGCCAAGGCTCTGGCCGGTGCCCTCAGGGCTCTGGCCGGCTGAAAAGGCCGGCCAGGGTCTAAAGGCCGCGGCGACCATTGCGGCGCCGGTCTGCTTCAAAAGCCGCCGCCGACCGACGTTGGCGCTGTGGTTAGTTAGCGGCTTCGCTTGTCGATTGCGTCCCATTGTTTTTGCCTCTCGGGCATTCTTACTTGCTCGCCGCCTTTGCCTCGGCGGGCTGCTCCTTCAGATCGTCGCGGTAAACAACGCCGCCTTTCATTACGAATTTGACGCGCTGCATTTCGGAGATGTCCGCGAGAGGATCGCCGGAAACCGCGACGATATCGGCGTAGCGGCCCTTTTCCACCACGCCCACTTGCTTGCCCAAGTCGAAGTTCAGCGTTTCCGCCGCGGTGCTGGTGGCGGTTTGTAAAGCTTGAGCCGGCGTCATGCCCCACTTCACGTAGTAGCCGAACTGAAAGGCTTGCATGCCATGGCCGACCGTGTACGCGCCGCTGCCGAAAACCTCTTTAACGCCCGAGGCGACGAGCCGCTTGAAGCTCAGCTCCGTCAATTGAAAGCGGGTGGCCTTGCCGCCACTGGCTTTCAAATCGCGCGCTTCGAGGTCGCCCATCAAATCCCACAAAGTTTGATTCACGGAGCGGATGGTGCCGTCGGGCTGCGGCTGCTTCAAGAGCCGGATGGTCTCGTCGTCGAGTCCTGGCGTGTTGTTGACGCCGACGGTGAGATGCATGGGGAGGTCGACTCCCGATGCGAGGCAGTTGCGCAGGCCTTCGCCGCCATAGGCGTGGCAGGCAACTTTCAAGCCGCGGCGATGGGCCTCGTCCACGATGGCCTGATTTTCCTCGAGCGTGAGCGAGGGAACGTTGACCATCGTGCCATCCGGCTTGAAGGCGCCGCCTCCGCCCAGCGTGTTGGGATACCCCCCGCCCTCATAGTCTTCGGTCTCATAGACCTTGATCCAATCGACGCCGTAGTGGGAGCGTTCGCGGACGGCGGCGCGAGCGAGCCAGGGCGAATTGACGTCGGCGGAATTCTGCCAAACGGGGTCGCCAGGGCCATGACCGAAAGGCACAGGCAATGACGGAGCGGCATAGTAGGTGGCGCCTCTGGGAGCGAGTTGAGGACCGGCAACCTGCAAGTGCGGACCGATCTCCCAGCCCTTGTTGATGGCGTCCCGCAGCTCAACGGTGCCATAGCTGAAGGGCGAGCCCTGGTCCTGAAGTGTGGTGAAGCCGGCATACAAGTCCGCCTGAGCGTAGTTCAAGCCAATATATGCGGCGCGGGCATCGTTGGGTTGCTGTTCCTGGAAGAGGTGCACGTGGCGGTCGATCAAGCCCGGAAGGACCGTGGCGCGGCTGAGATCGATGACCCGGGCGCCTTGCGGAATCTGCACCTTGTCCGCGGGCCCAACGTCGGCAATGCGATCCCCCTTGATGACGATGACTTGATTCGCAAGCATCTTTCCGGTAGTCGACTCGAAGAGGTGGCCCGCGCGAATGGCCACGCCCTGCGGCGGCGGATACTGCGTCTCCATCTTCGAGGGATCGAATGGGCCGGCCTGCGGGCGTACGTTCACGGTCTGGGATTGCGCCGCGATGGCAGCGCCCAAAATCCAAATGGGCGCGAGAAGCAAAAGAGCCTTGGGCACGAGAGATTTCAATTCAAACACCGGGTCCTCCGTATCATTCATATCAGTGCGTGTGAAGTTTCATCCGTTGCGGAATGTAGGCTATGTGTTCTACACCCGCAGGAGCGAGTGTCAAAATGAAAAATCGGGGGCGGACCAGCGTCCAGGACCGGGCCACTTAGATTAAGGCACCGGAGGCCGGAGTATCGATTCCTGGCAGGCCCGGAAGATTTCGAGCGAATGGATGATGCGTGGGGGCTAACCTCGCGTAAGATGATAGGAGGGGTGGTTCGGACCGAGGCGCGCGGATGTTTGGCGCGTGAAGTGGCCGGCTTAGTGGTAGGATGTGCCGCGACTGCGGCACAGTCGGAGAAGAGCAAATTGGCAGAGACGACGAAAATCAATCCGCCGAACTTTATGGCTGAAGCGCTGGCCGACTTCGGCACAGTTGGCGCCATCGCGCCGAGTTCGCGTTACCTGACGCGGGCCATGCTGCAACCGCTCTCGCTGGAAACGGCAAAGGTGGCAGTGGAATTGGGGCCGGGGACCGGAGTCATGACGCGAGCGCTGCTGCAGGCGCTGCCGCGAGACGCAACGCTGCTGGCATTCGAGATTAACTATCGCTTCACGCGCCACCTGAGAGCAACGGTAAACGATCCGCGGCTCATCGTCATCAATGCGCCGGCGGAGGCGCTGCGGAAAGAGCTGAACCGCCGGGGATATCCACGAGTGGATGCGATTCTGTCGTCGCTGGCGTTAGGCTTCATGTCCAACCAGCAGAGGCAGCGGATATTGAGCGAGGCCAGCGGAGCGCTAAGCGGCGCGGGGATTTTCACGCAATATCAATATCTGCATTGCATGCAGTTCCGCGATTGGCAATTGAGCAAGCTCGATCTCTCGGAGCTGCTGGGGCGGTATTTCCGTTCCGTGGAGCGCAAGATCATCTGGCCCAACCTGCCGCCCGCATTCGTATTCGCCTGCCGGGACGCGGTGGCCGTGGCATCGCAATCCGCAAACGAAGCTGCAGCACCCCGATAAAGCGTTCGCATCAAGCATTTGCATCGGGCATTTGCATCGGCATTTGCATCGGGGGAATTCCAGCGACCCTCTTTACTTGGCGATGTTTGTGCGACCTTCGGGAAAAGACGCACTTTGAGTGGCATCCTGCTCCGCTTTCATTAAATCATCCAATCTCCCTAAATCACGCCAACGATAGTCGTCGGCGCGAAAGCCGAGGATTTTTTCTCCCCGTCCGGCAAGACGCAAATAGGGAGCGATGATGGAGAAAACGCCCTCTTCCGTCATCAACGGGAAAATGCGCGGAGAGATCACGTGGATGCCGCAGAAAGCCAGCGCGCGGGTGCGCGGCGAGCCGCGGACCATCTCGGTTTTGTCTTGCTCCGTTGCGCCCTGGGCGACGGATTTGCGACCGCACAGCTGAAGCTCGTCGTCGAAAAGCAGGAAGCGACTCGATCTGCGTTCCTGCACGGCGAGAGTGGCGAGAGCGCGATTTTCGAGGTGAAAATCGATCATGCGGCGGAGATCGATATTGCTGATGACATCGACGTTGTGAAGGATGAAAGGCTCGCCGGCTGAAGCGGGATCGCGCAGGAAGAAATTGGCGGCCTTTTTGAGGCCGCCGCCGGTATCGAGCAGGACCTCTTCGTGAGAGATCTCGATGCGCATGCCGAAATTATCGTGCGCTCTCAGGCAGTCGACAATCCGCTCGGAGAAATGATGCGTGTTGACGATGACGTCGCGAATGCCGAACGAGTGCAAGCGGGAAAGGGCGATCTGGAGCAACGTGCGTCCGCCAACTTCCACCAGCGCCTTGGGGCGCGTGTCCGTGAGAGGGCGCAGGCGCGTGCCGAGGCCGGCGGCCAAAATCATGGCCTTCATTTGCCGAGTTTCTCCAACTCCAGATGCCGGACGAGCACGTTCACGCCGTTACGAACGCGCAGGTGCTTGGCCAATTCCTCGGCGAGGTAGACGGAGCGATGCTGACCTCCCGTACAGCCAAATGACACCATGAGGTTCTTGAATCCGCGACTCTGATAGTTGCTCAAGCTGGAGTCGACAAGCGCGGTGGCGGTGGCGAAAAACTGGCGCACGCTTTCCTCGCGGCTAAGATAGTCGATCACCGGCGAGTCCTTGCCAGTGAAAGGCTTATAGCGCTCCTCGCGCCCGGGATTTGGAAGGCTGCGAGCATCGAAGACGAACCCTCCGCCGTTGCCGCTCTCATCGTTGGGCAAGCCCTTATGAAATGAGAAGCTGCAAATTCGGACGGTAAGAGTTTTCGGCTGAGATACCTGCTCCGCTTCGGAAGGGAGGTAGCGCAGTTTTTCCGAGGTGACCATGGCCCTGAAAGCGTCCATCAAGGTGGGCAGCGCGATGGGAAGTTCGGCATTCTCCAGGAGCCAGCGCAAACTCTTCAAGGCGTAGGGTACGCTTTGCAGGAAGTGCAGCTTGTGCTCGTAAAAACCGCGGAAGCCGTAGGCGCCCATAGCTTGCATCAGGCGCACGTAAACATAGGCGTAGTAGTAATGCAGGAAAGCGGCGCGGTCGAGTTCGACGAAGCCGGAGAGCCGCTGGAGATATTCCTCGAGCAACTCGCGGCGCAGTTCGGGAGGCAAATCGGCCTTGGAATCGAATAAAAGCGAGGCGATGTCGTATTGCAGCGCGCCTTTGCGGCCGCCCTGGTAATCGAGGAACCACGGGCGGCCGTCGCGGAGCATGATGTTGCGCGATTGGAAATCGCGATAAAGAAAGTAATCGCGAGGAGCGGCCAATAAGAAATCGGTCAAGCGGCCGAAATCATCTTCCAGGGCCTGTTCGTTGAAGGGAATGCCGGCAAGCCGGAGAAAATAATATTTGAAATAGTTCAAGTCCCAGTCAATGGACTGATGATCGAAGCTGGCGCGGGGATAGCAAACGCTGTAGTCGAGATCGCGGCCGGCTTCGATTTGAAATCTCGGCAGCACCGCAACGACCTTGCGGTACGCTTCGATCACGGGAGCGGCAATATTCTTGCCGGCACGATTCGCTGAAAGGAACTCAAACAGCGTCGTGTCGCCGAGATCTTCTTCCAGATATGCACCCTGATCCAAATCCTGGGCGTAGATCTCCGGGACGGGGAGACCGTGGCGACGGAAGTGTTCGAGAAGTCGAGGAAAGCCACATTCTCGTCCCGGACGTTATAGAGAATACCGATCGCGCCGATTTTGCCGGCGGTAAGACGAAAAATCCGGCGGCCCGAGCCGCCCAGTTCGCCGCGGAGCGGCTGCACATTGGTGGCGGGAGAGCCGAAGCGCCGCTCAAAAAGCGTCTTCAGAACATCCATAGATTGGGCTTCTGCGCTTCGCGTCTGGCCATTCGAAGCAGACGGATTGTACTATTCATCGCCTTTCGATTTTGCAGGAGAGCCCCCGTGGCGGGGCGGTTCATCACCGGGCAGGAATTCGTATCTGTCAATGGCGGCAGCCATGCCCGTCTGCGTGCCTTGGGCGGGTTCGCAACGTTGGATACGCCCCAGGCAACGCACGCGCACCGGGCCTGCCAGAGTGATCTCGTTCGGCAGAGTCATCTCCACCTCGACTGGCGTGCCACTGCCGATACCCTGGGGCAACAGGAAATAGATGCCGTTGGAGCTAACGTCTTCCGAGACGGTCAAAGCTTCGCGCGTTTCCTGGCCATCTTTCCAGCGAATGACGACCGGCGACTGGAGTGCAAAGCGATGAGCACGCCGACGCTCCGTGATTGACAAGATGCTCCTCCTGGACAGACCGTCAGGGCTCTGTGTCGCCATTGAATGACGAGAGCATACCAAGAAGCGGCTGCGTATATTGAGGCGAGCCGGAAAACATGTCCTTCGGGGGCCGCCGATATTTTATCAGTTGATTGTAAACAACGCTTTCGAGTTGCGAATCGATGCCCCAACCGGCAAGATACTGCAGCCTCAAGTCCCGGTCCGTGGTGATCTCCGCGCCTTGGAACCAGGGCCTCAAGTCGGCATTCTGGGCACTGAACGTGGAGAATAGATCCACCGCGGAGCTGAAACCGATTTCGCGCATGGATGCCGCGACCTGGGCATAATCGGGACTTTCCAAGCGCTGCTGGATTTCATCGAGATTGATTCTTAGCGGGTTCACTTGGCCCATAAAAACCATGTCATAGCCCTGGCCGTCCCTGGTATTGGCCCAGATCGTACCATTCGGAAAGGCGTCGAAGAATGTGGCCAACTCGCTCTTCACGGTCTTTACATCGCTTTCGTAAAGAGGGACGTAGAGCGTGAACATGCCTCCCGGGTTCAGGTGACGCTTGACCGCCTCGAAATACTCTTTGGAATACAGACCGGCGGTGCCTTTGACGAAGACGTCGAGCGGATCGGAGGCGATGATGTCAAATTTCTCCCGCGTAGTGAGCAGGAAGTGGCGCGCGTCATCGTAGACGATGTGCGTGCGCGGGTTATTCATAACATTGTAATTTTGAGCGCCGAAATAGCGCGTCGAAAGCGGCGGGATGATGGGCTCGATTTCGCAAATGGTGATTTTCTGAATGCCCGGGTAGGTCGTGAAAGTACCGGCGGATACGCCGGCTCCGAAGCCGATTCCCAATACCGACTGAGGGTGAGGATGGAGCAAAGCCGGCAAATGCCCGATCATTCGCTGGAGTTTCATGTCATACGGTTCGGTGGTGGCTTCGACGTGACCGTTGACGTCGATGCCCAGCGCTCCGTCACTCCAGCGTGAAATGGCCACGGACGAATTTCTCCCTTCCGCGGTGTAAATGATCGCCGATTGGCCGAGCCTCATAGCGCTCTGGCGTCCATAGGCAATCACTTCGCCGGGTATTGGCTTGACGATCCATGCCAGGAGCGCAACGCATAAGGCCGAAACCGCGAGCCAGGCGGCGACCTGGCGGGACCAGGATTCTCGGATATAGGGCCCCAGGACGAAGAGGGCGCTGACGGCCGATAAAACGAGCAGCAGCCGCTGAGACTGTTGCGTGCCGATCCAAGGAATCAGCGCCAGACTGATACTCAAAGCTCCGACGATGCCGCCGAAAGTGTTGGCGGCATAAATTCCGCCCACCAACTGGCCCGAGTCCTCATCAGGGGATGCCACAGCCGCCAAGGCCAAAGGGAAACTCGCTCCCCATAAGAGAGTTGCAGGCAGGATGGCCCAGAGGCAGCGGACAAGATCCAATTGAAACGTGTACCACGGCGCACTGGAAAGCAACGTGTTGATGGGCCAATAAGGCAAAGAGTCCGAGATGTTGTAGGCGGACCAGGCGATACCTAGCACAAGAGCATCTGGCACCAGCCGAGGGCGAGGCGGGGTTTTGTCAATCGGAGCAGCAGCGCGCCGGCGGCTCCCCCGGCGGCAAGCCCGACCAGGAACACGGCCAGGATGATGAAAAAACGTACACCGTGGAGCCAAGCATCATGCCCATGAGGCGCGTCCAAACAACTTCGGCGCCCAAGGCGGTTGCGCCCGAGATGCCGATCGCCACATAAACGGACCAACGAGTTGTGGGTTCGGCAGCGGCTTCGCTGCCCATGCCGAGCAAGAAGATTTCAACCTTTTCCGGCACCCTTGCTTGCGAGGGAAGCCTGGATGCCAAGACGAAACTCGTTGCAGCGACGAGAAAATTTACGGCGGCTGCGACGTAGGTTGCCGTGGAAACGTTGTAGATTCGCAGAAGGTAAAAGCCAGCACACAAACAGCCAAAAACCGCTCCCACAGTGTTGCCGCTATCAAAAGACCCCACCAAGTGATCCCCCGCGGCGAGGATTCAATCCAGCGCGCGAGAACAGGTAAAGATGCGCCCATGAGCGCCGTGGGCGGAAGCAGGCATACGGCGCAGATCAAAGCGCGCAGCAGCATTCCGGGCAAGCCGTAACCGACCGCGGCAAAGTAAACTCGATCGATGTAGGGGATGGCGAAGAGCACGAGGATGGAACAGAGTCCCATGCCGAGTTCGAGGAAAGCGTAAAAGCGCAAAGGCCTTGCCAGGGAGACGCGAAAACGAGGGAAGCCGATGCTGCCGAGACATAGACCGCCCATGAAAGTCGCGAGCAAAACACCCAATGAAACGGCGGTAGAACCGATGGTCAACTGCAGAAGCTGATACCACACGATTTCATAAACCAGAGCCGAGAAGCCACTGGCCATGAACAAAAGGAGCAGTAAGGCAGGAAGCGTGAAGCGCCAGTATCTTCCGGTGTGATTTGGGATTTGGTAGCCATTTCCGCTGTAAGCCGCCTATTTTCTCAGAAAAGCCCGTTTTCTCTGAAAAGAGAGAGACCAGCCCATACGAACAATTGCGAGATGATAGCACCGGTTGGAGGCCGAACCCGAAGGGATGTTTTGGGACGAAGGTTCTTCAGTGCGCGAGAGAAGAGACGGCATGGGCGCGATCCGCTTGGCCGGTGCCGCGCCGTTCGATCCATAGAAGCAGCAAAATCGCGGGGAGCGAGGCGAACGTGGTGAGAACGAAGAAAGGCACCCAGCCGATCGCTTCCGATAAGGCGCCGCCGGTGGAACCGACGAACGTGCGCCCAAGCAACGCGAGGGAAGCTAGTAGGGCGTATTGAGTGGCCGTAAATTCAGGCGAACACAAACTGGAGATATAGCTCACGGACGCGGTGCCGGCCATGCCTGAGGTAAGATTCTGGGCAATGATACAAAGCGCGAGATAGCCGATTCGGTGTCCGCTGACTGCCTGGAGCACGAACGTCAGGTTTCCCAGCGCTTGCAAAATCCCGCAGAGGACGAGCGAACGGACAATCCCAAAGCGCACGGTAACGAGACCGCCCAGGAGCGCCCCCACGATCACAGGAACAGGGCCGAATAGTTTCGAGACGACGGCAATTTCGTTGAGTGAAAAATGAAGCGAGATGTAGAGCGGAGTAGACATAACGGCGGCCATGCCCTCGCCCAGTTTGTAGTCGAGAATCACCAGCAGGATGAGGAACCAGGATTTTCGACGCATGAAGTCGGCGAAGGGACCGATTACCGCAGTCGATAGCCAGTCTTCAACGGCCTTCCATCCGCGGCGCTCGTGGCGAGTGAGAAGCCGTATACGGTCGCGCTCATAAGTCTTCGCAGAGACGACCGGCTCGGGACCAAGAAGGAACGTGAGCATGCCGACGACCATCAGCGCGGCCATCGTGACATAAGCGGCGAACCAACTGAATCGCGCGGCGATAGCAAGGGCCCCAGCGCCGGAAGCCAACATGCCCAGGTAGTAGCCGGTCTGGGTCATGGCCGCGCCTGGACCTTGAAGGTCAAGCGGCAAAATCTCGATTCGCCAGGCGTCGATGACAATATCCTGACTTGCGGAGAGAAAAGCGACTACAGCGGCCAAAATAGCCATCGTGCCCAAGTTTCGTTTGGGATCGCACATTCCAAGGGCGACAATCGCGGCCACGAGCGGGATCTGGATGGTTAAGCCCCACCCGCGACGCCGACCTAGAGGGAACGGCGGAGGCAGGCGATCAATCAGCGGCGACCACAGGAATTTCAAGGCGTAGAAACTGCCGACCAGAGCGAAAGCCCCGATGGAGGAGCGCTTCACACCGGCCGTGGCGAGCCAGGCGGAAAGAGTCAAATAGTTGAGCATGAGCGGGAGGCCGCTGGAAAAACCGAGCGCGAGTACTTGCAGTACATGGCGATCGGTATACGCTGCGAGCGAACGACGCCAGCCGCTGATGGTTTCTTTGGGCATGTCAATTTCTTTCGGCATGTCAGGGTTGCATATGAAGGGGGATTTCGCGAGCCCTCTTGTTGTGCAACTTTTTTATTTTAGTTGTGTTCGGAACGCGGGCCTATGTTTTTGATGTGCGGGTGCGTGACCGGTACGTCACTTTTCGCACCGATGAAGCATTTCCGGGGGTAAGCGAATTCAGACAGCACCTGTGCCCTTTCGAGACTGTCGATGTTTGCGCGCCCGTTGCGACAGGAGCGATTTGGCCTTATTCAGTTCGGCAAGCCTCTTGGCGCTGAGATTGCGACCCGCGCGATTGATGTAAAACGTCAGCATGCGCATTCCGGAGCCGGGGCCTTTGGGGGAGACTCTCTTCGAGGCTAAGGCACGGGCGATGGTGGCGGCGCTTTTGTTGAACAGGCCGGCTGGAGGATGCGTCGAGTCTGTTTTGACGCTGGCACTCCATTTCCTCTTCTTTTTCGGCATATCAGCGGGCCTCTGTCGTTGGATGCACGAAGCTAGGCCGCCGCGCCGATCGCCGCGGTGATTTTGCGCGAGGGATTATTCCTTGATCGTGAATCTCAGCTGCACGCCGCAAACTTCGATCAGATCGCCATCGTTGAGCAGCGTAGGCGTCCAAATGGTGTTGCCGTTTACGGTGGGCGCTTTGTCACCGCGGCCCAGATAATAGCCGTCGTCGCGCCTGTTGATTTGAGCAGCGACTTTAGGTTTGAACCAACCGTTCAGGCGAACCGTGGCCATTTCGGATTTGCCAATCACAGTCAGCTTGCCGGTAAGCGGATATTCCGCCTTCTCGATCGGCCCTTGGACGCGAACGAGGGTAGCCACGCGAACGCGGGCGGGAGCGATTTGGGAGCGCTCGCCAGTGGCGGAAATTTGCTGCATCAAGCGGCGGCGTTCTTCGGTATCCAGGACGAATGTTTCGTCCACACTCTTTGCAAGCGGGGCGGATTGCTTGGCCTCCGAGAGGGGCGCTTCGCCGCGATCGGTTTCGTCGACGTAAATGGAGTGTTTGCCGACCATCACGACGTCACCGCTCTTCAACGCGGCGCGTTTAACGCGCTGATTATTCACAAAAGTTCCGTTCAGGCTGTCGAGATCCTCGATGACGAGACGACCTTGCTCGGACTTGATCTCGGCGTGGCGACTGGAAACGGCGAGATTGTCGATGGCAATGGAGTTATCGGGCCCGCGCCCGATCGTAATGGCGCCTCCATTGGCGCGGACCTTTTGCAGCACGGAGCCTTCAAATTTCACGATAAGCAACGGCATGTTTTTCACCTCTTCGACAGATCAGACGACGTTTGAGCACCAAGACGGGAAAAACTTCGCAAACCAGCCTTTGGACCGGCTATCACGAATCACGATCACAGTAACGTTATCGTGGCCGCCGCATTCATTAGCCCTATGAACCAGGCGCTCCGCGGCCATGCGAGCATTGGGCGCCTGCTCCAGGATTCCCGCGATCTCGTTTTCCGGGACCATTCGCGTCAATCCGTCCGAGCAGAGCAGGAGGGAATCCCGCGGGAGCAGTTCGATTTCGTCGGCGTCGATTTCGACATCTTCTTCCATCCCCAAAGCTCGCGTAAGCACGCTTTGAAGCTCACTCGCCGCCGCTTGCTGATGGGTCATCAGCCCATGGCGAACCTGCTCGGCGACCAGGGAGTGATCCGCGGTGAGTTGTTCAAGCACATTGGCGCGCAAGAGATAAGCCCGGCTATCGCCCACATGCGCCAGAGCCAGGCGGCTGCCGGTGATGTGAACGGCGACAATCGTGGCCCCCATACCGCGGGAGGCTGGGTCACTCATGGCCTCCTCATGAACTTTGCGATTCGCGAGCTCGATCGCGCGAACCAAAGCGTTTGTATCGGCCGAAAATGCCGAGCGCGCCGTGGATTTGTCGAACGCGGCGCTGGAGCCATTTTCTTGGGGAGGGGCGAAGAGTGCCTCGACTGCGATCGCGCTGGCGACTTCGCCATTCGCGGCACCGCCCATCCCATCGGAGAGAACGAAGAGATTCCGCTCATGAGAGATGCGAAAGCTGTCTTCGTTGGTGGGACGGACGACTCCCTTATCGGTGCAGGCCGCCACATCCCAATGCATTGCTCTCACGCTCAACGTGGAAAGCTCATCCCTTGCCTCTCTGAGGGGCGCAGAGGCATCAAAAACGGCTGGAAATACGCTAACAAAGAGGGCCTCGCCGCTCAAGGCGGCGGTAGCACGTAGTTACGGGTTTGTAGCGGCTAAATCACGTGTGAAATCGGACACTTCGCCCGCGGGTTCCATTGCCTCGCAGGAACCTTTGTCGCACAAGCGCGGTAGTGGTGTGCGGGAGGCTATGGTGGTACTCTTCCCGCCGCGACGGATTCAGCCGGAGCGCGCACGCGTGCGGCATTCCCCCGGGGTGGTAGCTTCGAATTTCGAATGGCTGCTCGCGTCACGCCCACTTCAGCACAATTCGGAGGTAAGTATGCGTAGAGTTGCGGTACCGCTATTCGCGCTTGCTGTTGGAATTGCGATCGGGCTTTTTTTTGCTGGCAGAGAGCTCACCGTGCGGGGGCAGAACCGAACGGAAAGTAATTTCGCCGCCGTCCCCGGCGAAGTAGGCGGGTGGGACCTCACCGGCCCTTATGACGTCGACCCGAACTGGCCGAAACCCATGACTCAGTTGGCGGGCCACGACGGTTGGACCTGGGGTTCGATGGAGGGCGTTTTCGCGGAGAGTCCCAACCGCGTGTTCGTCCTTCAGCGAGGGGAGTTACCGGAAATGAAGCGCCCCCAGCAGATTGCGCTTCCTGAGGTCGGACCGAGTCTTTCCTTTCCCGTGGGTGAGGTTCCGTGGCGCAATGCCTCGCAAGGCATGGTAGCCAGCCCGCCGGGCGCCGGCGGCCCCGGGGCAGACCCCACCGATCCCAAGCAAGCTTGGAAGGGCAGGATGGGCATAGACGCTCGCTGGGAAGATTGCCTGGTGGTGGTCGACGCAAACGGAAATATTGTCGAAAGATGGACTCAGTGGGATTCGCTCTTCAAGCGACCCCACGCCGTCTACATCAATCCCTACGATGCGGATAAGCATGTTTGGGTGGTTGACGATCACAACATGGCGCTTTTTGAGTTCACGCACGACGGCAAGCAGTTGGTAAAAACCATCGGCACAAAGGGCGTGGCGGGCGACGATGACAAGCACTTTAATCGTCCGACCTATCTTGCCTGGCTGCCGGACGGCTCGATGTTTGTCGCGGATGGATATAACGGCCATCGGGTGGTGAAGTTCGACAAGGATGGCAAGTACCTGACGGCTTGGGGCGAGAAGGGCACTCCTCCAAAGGAGACTCGGCCGGGCTACTTCAACGTCGTCCATGGCATTGCCGCCGATCCCGTATCGAAGCGCATTTACGTAAGCGACCGGGGCAACCGCCGCATGCAGGTGTTCGATGAGAACGGCAAATTCATCGAGCAGTGGCCGTTCGCGACGCCGTCGTCGGTCAACTGCCTGTATATCGGGACCGACCACCATGTGTGGGCTTTCGACGACACCACATCGCACGTGATCGAATACGATGCCGATGGCCACCTCCTCTATGCCTGGGGCGCTCTAGGCGATTATCCGGGAGCGTTGTTCAACCAGCACGGCATGAGCGTGGACCAGGAAGGCAATCTCTACATCGCGGAAGTTGCCGGTGGGCGGGTGCAGAAGTTCAAGCCGCGACCCGGCGCCAACCCGATGTACCTGGTGAGCAAGCCCTTCTACTCTGCATGGAAGTAGCACACTGCGAGGGGGCGCTGCGGAAGGCCAGCGCCCCTTCGCCATTTCACCGAAGTGAAGAAATTGTCGAGAGAGACCGAGAAGTATAAGATTAAATCTGCAAATGGCGGGGTAGCTCAGTTTGGTTAGAGCGTGGCACTCATAACGCCGAGGTCGAGGGTTCGACTCCCTCCCCCGCCACCAACTTACCTCCGATCGTAATCTTAGAACTGTGCACTCTGGCTGCGACCGATAAGCTCGGCCTCTCCAGCCGCCGCAAGCGGGCGATTGGCTTACATCCCCAGAGGGAACCTTAGTCTCTCCTGCGGCGTCTATCTAATTGGCACCTCGGACGGCAAGTTTCGCTACCACCCGCCATTGCTGTGCGCCGCGTGGGTCGACCTATATCGCTGCAGGAGCTGATTTTGTCCGGCGACCTCGTCAAAACGATCCTGTCAACCATCGCTCACCATCACCTGGTGCGGGCGGGCGATCGCGTTGGAGCCGCAGTTTCAGGCGGCTCGGATTCCGTGGCTTTGCTGAGGATTTTGCATGCGCTAAGGGAGCAGCAAGGAATCCTCCTGAGCGTCATGCACTTCAATCATGGCTTGCGTGGCGCGGATTCGGACGAAGACGAGCGTTTCGTCGCGGAATTGGCCGCGCAGCTGGGGCTTCCACTCATTTCCGGCAGGGAAGATGTTGCTGCTATTGCGCGCGCAAAGCGCTGGAACCTGGAAGATGCAGCGCGGCGCCTGCGGTATGGATTTTTCGCTTCGCTGGTAAGGGAAGGGCGCATCGATCTTGTTGCCGTGGCGCACACGGCCGACGACCAAGCGGAAACGGTGCTGGCGCGTCTGGCGCGCGGTACGGCCCCCGCGGGGCTCTCCGCAATCTACCCGGTGAAGGGCCACGTGGTCCGACCGTTTATCGACGTTCGCCGCGCCGACTTGCGAGAGCACTTGCGAAGTCTGGGTCAGGGATGGCGGGAAGATGCCACGAACTACGACTCTTCAAGGTTGCGTTCGCGGCTCCGCCAGCGCGTGTTGCCAATACTCGAGGGCGAGATTCAACCAGCCATCGTCCGCAATTTAGGCCGGTTGGCAGCATTATCCCGCGAAGACGAAGCGTTCTGGAGGGCTCTGACCGTTGGGCTCCTCAAAGGCTCGCTCCGGCAAGAAGGCTGCCGAATTGGCATCCATTGCAGCGATCTCTTGGGACCGAGGTCGCTGCCGAACACCGAGCTTTCCGACGAGGCGCGGTTGGCGATTGCAAGGCGGCTCGTGCGAGGGATCGTGGAGAAGGTTCGCGGCGACTGCCGGCAATGGACTACGGATCACGTGGAGCGCGTCATCTGGCTAGCCGGAGAGGGCAGCAGTGGCTCGCGGGTGGAATTACCGGGCGTGATCGCGGAGCGGAGCTTTGATTGGGTGTGGTTTTCACCGGCGGAGGACTGGAGAAGAGGAGACGCCAAAGGCTCAGCGCACGACGGTTCCCAGCAAGCTTTCTCGCAAGTTGTAGAGATCGGGAATCCTGGGGAATCAACCGTCGTTGCGGTGCCGGAAATCCGGCGGCGCTTTCAACTCAAAGTGGTTGACTGGCACGCCTGGAGGAGGGACACTGAGGCTGATAAGTGCGCCTTAGACAGGGACTTGCTTAGCTCACCGTTGGTTTTGCGCAACTGGCGTCCTGGGGACAGCTTTCGCCCAAAGGGGCGGCGTAGCACCCATAAGCTCAAGCATTTATTGCGCATAAGGCGGGTAAGAGCATCGGCCCGGGAGGGCTGGCCCGTTCTGACGAGCGCAAACCTGCTGGTCTGGGCGCGGGGACTACCCGTTGCGGCCGAAGTTGCGACAGGGCCGACTACTCGGTCAGGGGTAGTGATTACGGAGGAGGAGCTTTGAAGGCGGCCCTGCAGCCGGTTTATTCCACGCAGCAGTTGACCGAGCGCGTGACGGCATTGGGAAAGGCTATTTCGCGGGACTATGGCAGCAAGACCGTCGACGTGGTGGTGATGCTCGATAGTGCTTTTGTTTTTGCGGCGGATTTGATCAGGAGTATCTCTTGCCGGGTGGTTTGCCATTTCGTGTGGGCGGAGATTCGGGACGTTCAGTTTGGGGGACACGATCGCCGAGAAATCTATTTCAGCCGGCCTCCACGACTGGAGGAGCGGGATGTGTTGGTAGTCGATGCAGTCGTTCAGTCGGGATTGACACAAGATTTTCTTCTGAAGCGGCTGCAGGAGAGCCGCCCGCGATCATTGAGGTTAGCGGCGCTTTTCGACAAGCCCGCGGAACGCCGGGTGGACCTGAAGCCTGATTACTTTTGCTTCGCCGCAGCATCTAAGTATCTAGCGGGTTATGGCCTTGCGGGAAGCCGCGGATGGTACCGGAACGTGCCGTATGTGGGTGTTCAGCCGCGGCGGGCGCGAGGAGTTTCGGCGTCTGAGAGTCTTGCACCCGCAAAGAAAAGAAAGAGGTAACGCGTGAATTCGAGTTCCACGGCAAAAACCATTCTCTTTTGGATGTTCATCGTCCTTCTGTGCGTGGTCCTATGGCGCATGGTGTCGGCCAGC
This sequence comes from uncultured Acidobacteriota bacterium, assembly GCA_963703785.1. GTDB lineage: Bacteria > Acidobacteriota > Terriglobia > Acidiferrales > UBA7541 > Palsa-189. Next base: position 118,242 of record CAVPFR010000045.1, read on the forward strand.
GGTCAGTCGGCACGGCAGGAGGAGCCGAGCTATAGCGAGTTCATGAGTCAGGTAAACCGTGGAAATGTGAAGGAAGTCACGCTTTACCTCTCGCCAAACAGCTACGAAATCGAGGGCGAGTGGCGCGAACCGGCCAAGAAGTTCCGAGTGACGATCTTCAAAGAAGGCGCTCCCGATCTGACGAAGCAACTCGAAGACAAAGGTGTGTTGATCAACGTCAAGGAAGTAACGCGCGCGGACTGGATCAATTTCCTGCTTACCGCCGCGCCCCTCTTCTTGCTGGTGGGCTTCTGGATCGTCATGATGCGGCAGATGCAGGCGGGCGGAAATAAGGCGCTCAGCTTTGGCAAATCGCGGGCCCGGCTGCTCACAGCGCAGCAAAAGAAGGCCACGTTCAAGGATGTCGCGGGAATCGATGAAGCAAAGGAAGAACTGCAAGAGATCATCGAATTTTTGAAGGACCCGCAGAAGTTTCAGAAGCTCGGGGGCCGCATTCCAAAAGGCGTGCTGCTCGTCGGACCTCCTGGAACGGGTAAGACCTTGCTTGCACGCGCCATCGCCGGCGAGGCAAACGTGCCGTTTTTCTCCATCTCCGGCTCGGACTTCGTGGAGATGTTCGTAGGCGTGGGCGCCAGCCGCGTGCGCGACCTTTTCGAGCAAGGCAAGAAAAATGCGCCCTGCATCATTTTCATCGATGAAATTGACGCTGTAGGCCGTCACCGCGGGGCCGGGTTGGGCGGTGGCCATGACGAGCGCGAGCAGACCTTAAACGCCCTGCTGGTGGAGATGGACGGCTTCGAATCGAACGAAGGCGTCATTCTAATCGCCGCGACCAATCGCCCGGACGTGCTCGACCCGGCGCTCTTGCGCCCGGGACGTTTCGACCGGCGCGTGGTGGTGCCGCGGCCGGACATCAAGGGGCGCGAAGAGATCCTGCGCGTCCACACGCGCAAGGTCCCCATCTCGGATGACGTGGATCTCTCCGTGATTGCGCGGGGCACGCCAGGGTTTTCGGGAGCCGATCTGGCAAACCTTGTAAACGAGGCCGCGCTGTGGGCGGCTCGGCAAAATCGCAAAGTTGTGACTATGGCCGACTTCGAGATGTCCAAAGACAAAGTGTTGATGGGCGTCGAACGCAAGTCCATGATCCTCTCGGAAGAGGAAAAGAAGAACACGGCTTACCATGAGGCTGGGCACGCGCTTGTGGCGGCGATGACCCCGGGGGCCGATCCGCTGCACAAGGTCACGATCATTCCCCGAGGGATGGCGCTTGGCCTAACCATGCAGCTGCCGATCGACGACAAGCACACCTACACAAGAGAGTATTTGATCGGGACTCTTACCGTTCTGATGGGCGGCCGCACGGCCGAGGAGATTTTCCTCGGCCACATAACCACCGGCGCGGGCAACGACATCGAGCGGGCGACGGACATCGCGCGGAAGATGGTGTGCGATTGGGGCATGAGTGAACTGGGGCCGCTCGCGTTCGGGAAGAAGGAAGAAGCTATCTTTCTGGGCCGCGAGATTGCGCAGCATCGCGATTATTCCGAGGACACGGCGATCCATATTGACGCGGAAGTGCGGAAGATCGTGACGAGGTCTTATGAAACGGCGCGCAATATACTCGAAGGCCACAAAGACACGCTGGAACGTATCGCTCAGGCATTGCTCGAGCGCGAAGTTCTGGACGCGACTGAATTACGACTGCTGATCGATGGCAAGCCGCTGCCAGAGAAGATCAAGCCACCTGCTCCGCTGCCGCCATCACAACCTCTGCCGGGCGTCGAGCCAAAGCCGGCGCCACGGCCGGAGCTTCGTCCGGCTCCCGGATTCAGCAAAGGATAAGGGCAGGCCGGGCTTCAGCGCCCGTGCGCAATATCTCTCTGTGTACCGGGCCTGTGCCAGAAGGCGTACAATGGGGCCATGGCGAAGAAGTCGGCACCCATTGAAGTCCTTTGCCCATGCTGCCAATCGAAGCTGGTTATCGATACGCAGCTAGCGTCAGTCCTGTCCCATACCCCTCAATCCAAAGCCGCTCCCGACGTCGATATCTCGGATGCCGCCCGAATTCTGGCAGACCAAGCACAACGCCGCGAGGATAAATTCCGCCAATCGTGGGAAGCCGAAAATAAAAAGGAAGATGTCTTAGCGCGCAAGTTCGAGGAAGCGCTCAAGAAGGCTCACGAGGGGCCCCCAGAAAGGCCAGTGCGGGATTTCGATCTCGAGTAACTGCCCGCGTGGCGTCGAAAAGCGACTGCGATTTTTTCCTATGAGCTCGCAAGCGAGATCGAGGCTCAGAGCCGGTTTGATTTCCGCACTTGCTTTAGCGTTCGGCGCGGCCTTCACGGCGGCGGCGCAAAAAGCAAGCCTTCCGCGCCCACAAATACTCGAAAAGGGAATACAACTCTCGCGGGACGCGGCTACGGGCGAGCTGCGGACGAACTCGCCTGCGGAATCCCAAACGGGGTCCGCCGATATCACACCCGTTATTCGCTCGCGAGTGGCGCTGGTGGAGGTGCAGTGCACGGTTACGGCGCCGGATGGCACGAGGGTGCGTGGCCTGACACGGGACGATTTTCAGCTGTGGGAGGATGGCCTCGAGCAACAAATCGCCTCCTTTGACGCGGCAACGACGCCCGCAAGCATCGTTCTGGTGATTGATGCAAGCCCCAGTATCTATCGCGAACTGGGCGACATGCGCGGCATCGCGCAATCGCTCACAAAATCCCTGCAGCCAGAAGACGAAGTTGCGGCAGTGGCTTTTGCGGACAAAACGCACCTGCTGATGCCCTTTTCGCGAGATCGCAGTCTGCTCAGCAAGGCGCTGACCTCGCCCGAACTGGCGGAGGTGGCGAACTCTTCCGAATCTTTTATCTATCAGGCCACGTATCTCTCCGCCGTGCGGCTTCTCAGCGGGCGGGCCGGACGCAAAGCCATCGTTCTGTTGACGGATGGCCAAGATAGCGAGCTCGGCCTGAGCTGGGATCCTGCAAGCATGCTTCCGCGAGCTCCCTCGGATAATCGATTGACGTTTCAGGACGTGGCCCGGGGAATCGCGGCGCGCGGTATCGAGCTTTATGTGATTTCCACCGAACCGAGGCCGCACGCGATGACCGACGACTGGCTATCCGGGCATCGGGGGGAGCCACTCTTGACAGCTGCCGCGCGGAACTCAGGAATTGCCCTGTACACGCTCTATTTGGCTGAGCTTGTCAGGCAGACAGGCGGCGAGCTTTATTTCCTGCGCGAAATCGGGAGCCTGGCCGAGATCTATCACACGATTGCCCTGAGGCTGGAAGCGGAATATACGCTAGGTTATTACCCATTGGCCGGAATTGCGAAACCGGGGTGGCGAGAATTGAAGTTGAAGCCGAGGGAAGGGGCGGGCATCCCTGCGCGCTCGCAAATCGCTTATCGCACCGCGTACTACGTCCCCGCGTCGTCTCCCTAGAAGCCCAATCGATTGCCATCTAAGATAGACCCTGTATGTTCAACCGTACGCGCTACCGCTTGCGCTTGCCTTCGCGCACGCTTGTACTTGGCGAGCGCACGCTCATCATGGGAATTCTGAACATTACGCCGGACAGTTTTTTTGCCGGCGGCCGTTACCCCGATGCGCAGTTGGCGGTGGAAAGAGCGTTCGAGATGGAACAGCAGGGAGCGGACATTCTGGACGTGGGCGGCGAGTCAACCCGCCCCGGAGCCGACCCGCTAAGCGCGGATGAGGAGATCGCGCGCGTGTTGCCGGTGCTGGAGGGTGTGCGGGGGAAATTGCGCATTCCGATTTCGCTCGATACACAAAAGGCTGAAGTCGCCGAGGCTGGTTTGAGAGCAGGAGCGGAAATCGTCAATGACGTTAGCGGGCTTCGAGCCGATCCTGAACTGGCGGAAGTCGTAAAGCGAACGGGAGCCGCGCTGGTTCTCATGCATATGCGCGGCGTTCCGAAATCGATGCACAAGGGGCCCTTCGCCCGCGACGTGATGCGCGATGTTGCTCAAGGCTTGCGTGCGTCGATTGCCCGGGCGCGCCAAGCGCGCATTTCCGAAGCGAAGATTCTTCTCGACCCCGGCATTGGTTTTGGGAAGAAGTACAAGCAGAGTTTCGAAGTCCTCGGGCAGCTGCCTGCATTAGCGCGCCTGGGATATCCGCTGGTGGTCGGAGCGTCCCGGAAATCATTTATCGGCTGGGCCCTTGGCGGAAAGGGCGAGATCTGGCCTCCCGAGCAGCGCACATGGGGCACCGCGGCGGCTATAGCTACTGCGATCTTGAATGGGGCGCATATTGTTCGCGTTCACGACGTCCACGAGATGTCTCAGGCGGCCCGAGTTGCCGACGCCGCCCTTTCAGCGACAGCACCTTGATTGGCATTAGTCGCCATGAATCAAAGCGGCGGCAGCACCAGGTTATAATTGGCAACTGGGGTCGCTCAGCACTCGATTCCAACGCGTACTTATGTCTCGTATCTATCCGCTATCGCCGCTCGTTTTCTTCGGAGTTTTCTGCCTTGCTGCCATATCGGCGGCGGCACAACTTTCTCCGGACCCCGATCCGCTTGCGCGCATGCGTCAGGCCGCCGCGGCAAATACGCAAACCTGTTCGGAAAGCGAGATATCGGCCTGTGCTCAGGCGGCGCCGAAGATAATCGCCAGCGCGATGGGCGCATCGCCGCTGGCCGAAAATCTCCGCAGGCTTACCGACGGAATCGGTGGACGGCTGACAGGATCACCGGCCATGGAACGGGCAGTGGAGTGGGCCCTGGCGGCATTCCGCGACGCGGGTATCGACGATGTGCATACGGAAAAATTCACGATTCCTCATAGTTGGAGCGAAGGAGCGACACGGGTAGAGATTGTGTCGCCGTCTGGCTTTGCCTTGCACGCCGTATCGGGGGCGTGGTCGCCGGCAACGCCTCCCAGCGGAATCGAAGCGGACGTAATCGATGCAGGTTCCGGCACTTCAGAGGATTTCGCTCGTGCAGGCGGCTCGGCTCGAGGAGCGATTCTACTCGTCCATACGAACGTGCTGCGAACCTTCAGCGACCTTTCCGCGGAATACCTGCGCAATCCCGAGATTATCCGCCGATCGATTGCGGCAGGGGCCAGCGCCATCCTGTGGATGGGAACGCGGGAAGACATGCTCCTCTACCGTCAGAGGGTTGGCCTGGGGCAGGACGGCTCGATTGAAAAACTCCCGCAGGCAATCGTGGCGCGCGAAGACGCCCAGCGGATGGCCCGCCAACTCGCCGCCGGACAACGAATCCGCGTCCGGCTGGAATTGCCGAATCGTGTGGGCGGGCCGGCGGAAGCGCAGAACGTAGTGGCGGAAATTCGAGGCAGTGAGAAGCCCAATGATTTTGTCTTGTTGGGCGCGCACCTGGATTCGTTCGAATTGGGTACAGGAGCCCTGGACGACGGGTGCAACGCGGCCCTGGTTATCGAGGCTGCTCGGGACATTCATCTGACGGGGCTGCGGCCAAAGAGATCAATACGCTTTGTGCTGTTCAGCGGCAATGAGGAAGGCACGCTGGGATCCTGGGCCTATGTGCGCGCCCATCGCGATGAGCTCGATCACGCCGACGCGGCCCTTATTTTCGATGAAGGAAGCGGCCGGGTAACTGGATTCTCGCTCCAGGGGCGAAACGACTTGCAATCCGAAGTCCTGCACCAGGCTTTGGCGCCTCTTGACTCATGGGGGGTCAATCGCTTCACTGAGAATTCCATTATGGGAACCGACAATCTGGACTTCCTACTGGAGGGCGTTCCTAATCTGGTCGCCAATCAGGAAGAGGCGAACTACGTGGCCAATTACGGCGCTTCTTCTGACACCTACGACAAAGTCGATATCCTTGATCTGAGGTTCAATACCGCTGTGGCGGGGGTGCTGGCCTTTGGCCTGGCCGAATTTGCTGCGCCAGTTGGACCGAGGCTCTCCCGTGCTGAAATTGGAAGCCTTTTGAAGCAAACCGGCCTTGAGTCGCAGCTAAAGGCTTTAGAAATATGGCCTTACTGGGAAAGCGGTCGGCGCGGACGCCAGCCTTAGGTTTAGAAACTGGCGCCGGATAGCAAGGGCTTTGAGCGTGCGCGCCGCGATATAATTTCGATATGAATGGGTCTGCTGCCTTGGCATCTCATATAGGGGCTAGTTCGGGCGCGGGTCGGATTCTGGCTATCGATTACGGCCAAAAACGGCTTGGCTTGGCTTTATCGGACCCGCTACGCTTGACGGCCCAGCCATTCGCGACCTGGAGGCGTTCCAATCGTCGGAGAGACCTTGCCCGGCTGCGAGACCTATGCCGGGAGCAGGGGGTTGGGCTTGTCTTGGTGGGCTTGCCCATCCATCTTGAGGGTGCCAACAGCACGATGGCTGCGGAGGCATCTCGATTCGCCGAACTCGTGCGTGCAGAAGTAGGCAAACCCGTGGAATTGGTTGACGAGCGGCTGAGTAGCTGGGAGGCGGAACAGGCGCTGGGCGAGAATGGCTTGGTGACGTCCCGTTCTCACGAACGCAGAAGGTACAAGCTGGACGAGGTAGCCGCTGCGGTGATTTTGCGAGATTACCTGCAGACCAGGAGAACAAGCGCCTAGGCGCCGAGGATCAAGCATGCTGCGAGCGCTCTCCATTCTGGTTCTGGTGGCCGTGCTTTTGACGGGATGGGTCGCCGTATCGATTTACCTTCCTTATCAGCATTTTCCTTCCCAAGGCATCTTCGTAGACATACCTCACGGCGCTTCGCGACGGACTGTCGCTCGCTTGTTAGCCAATCAGGGAGTAGTGCGCAGCCGATGGGCTTTCGAGGGATTGTCTCGCTGGCGCTCCCGAAGCACTTTGCAGGCAGGCGAATATTACTTCGACCATCCCATGACGGGCATGCAAGTTTTTGACACGATTGCGAGCGGACGTGTTTATGTTCGGGAGTTAGTTATACCTGAAGGCCTTTCCATGTTCGACATAGCCGATCTGGTGCAACGCGAGGACTTCACGACGCGTGACGATTTCCTTGCAGCCGCTCGCAATCCCGCGTTGATACGAGATCTGGCGCCAAATGCGCCTAGCCTGGAAGGCTTTCTTTTTCCTGCGACGTACGAATTTCCGCGGCATCCGACAGGGGAACAGATGGTCACAGCAATGGTGACGCATTTCCGGAAAGAGTGGGCCGCAATTGGCGCCGCACAGCCGAATCTATCGGGCCTGGCAATCGAGCAGGTCGTCACACTCGCCTCCCTGGTGGAACGCGAAACGCCGAAAGCCGAAGAAAGGCCGATGGTGGCAGGCGTCTTCATCAACCGGCTGAACCGGCATGTTCCGCTCCAGTGCGACCCGACTGTCGTCTATGCGCTGGAATTGGCAGGGCGTTATAATGGAAAACTTGAAGCGGCCAGCCTGCCCTTTGATTCGCCGTATAACACCTATCGCCGTCCCGGGCTACCTCCCGGTCCGATCGCCAACCCGGGCGGCGCTTCGCTGGAAGCTGCGCTCAATCCTCCGCAGACCGACTACCTCTATTTTGTCGCAAATACGGAAGGCGGCCATTTTTTCAGCAGAACCCTGGCTGAGCACAATCACAACGTGGCCATTTATCGCCGGAGGCTGGCCGCCGAGCACGGCGCCGCCGCGGCGAACGACTCAACATCCCCGCCGCAATCGGCTCCCATTCCTTCCTCTTCACCGGCCAAGTTGAGGCTCCGATGAGTGGACAAGGGCTGGATACCAAGAGAGAGACCATTCTGGACATTGCGGAGGGGTTGGGGCTCGAGAAGTTCACGCCCGCTGAGGTGGAGCAGATTCGGAGGCAACTCGTTGCAAAATTGGGTCCCTCGGGAAAGACATCGGCAGACTACATCGTACAAGTTCTTTCCGCGGCAGGGCTACGGGTTGTGCTGTCGGCGGAGGCAGACACAGAAGGTCAGTATGAGGAAGAGTTTCGCGATCTGCTGCATTTCGCGACTCTCGAAGAGGCAGAGATCTGCCTGATGCGCCTGGATGAGCTTTGGCGCAAGTTTCGTTCTGAAGAGAAACGGGCAGCGGCGGAGCGAGTGCTGGAAGTAGCGCGATTGGGACGCCGCCGGGCCGAAATGATTGCGCGGAACCCGCGCGTCGAGGCGCACAAACGTGACCAGAAGCAGGAAATCCTGGAATGGTTCCGGATTTGGCTGGAAACGCCCGATAGCTTCTTCGACTGGCTGGACCTCCGCAAACAATCCCCGGAATACGTGCACCGCTTTGGACAGGATACTTCTGCGGTTGAAGAGTAGCCGAGCCTATGGAGAAGGCATATCGCCTCGAGATTGAGGCGCTTGATCTGGGCGCCGAGGTGCGCGCCGTCGGCCTAGAACTTCTCGAGCCAGAAACGCGCGAGCCAGCGATCGGACGCGAGGCGGCGGGAATTTGGGCGATGCTCGTACCCGCTCTGGCTGCCGGACAGCCTTGGGGGATTGACTTTTTCGCTCACGTGGAACGAGTGCGGGATTTCTGCCGTCGAAACGCTCTGCCGTTTCGGGAGCCGAACGCCCATGCGATCGTGATCGCTCAACTAGAACGGCCGCAACTGGAGATTTTGTTCGAGCGCTTTGCGGCGGAGACGTTTGGCGTTCGAGCCGGCGGCCGGCTACTCGAAGGGGATGCAACGTTGGAGGGCGCTTTGGCCGAACGCAAGGTGGATGCCTATCACTCTGCCTTTCCTGAGTACTTATTTTGTTCCGTGTGCGATTTTGAAGGCGGCTTTCTGACGGTCCTGAGCAATCAGCTCTGGGCTTCAGAGGTGATCCGGCGCGCGAAGGGAGTGCTGGAGAATTTGCAGGTAGAAGTTACCCGCCCGGCTTAGCACGTTCATCGAACGACACGTTGACCTCTCTTCTGTGGGCTGATAACTTTTTCGTTTTGGTCGCGTGAGGGAGAAGGCACTGATATATCGCAATATCGGATTCCGCATGGCTGAGCTCGTCCTGCTTACAGCGGTTCTGGCCGGGTGCGCGGCAACTCAGAAGCACGCAATTGCACAAACCGGTATTCGGCCAACCATGGATGCCCGCCAAACCGAGCTGTTGAGGATGCCTACAACCGGCAGGCCGATGCCGTACGCACTGTGAACGCTTCCGTGCTGATGAGTCCGACTGCAGGCCTGACATACAGTGGAGTGATTCACCAGTATCACCAAGTCAGCGGTTTTGTGCTGGCGGCGAGGCCGGAGATGATTCGGGTCATAGGACAGGCGCCAGTCGTCGGCACGAACATCTTCGACATGGTCAGCGACGGTCAAATGTTCCGTATCTTTATTCCTTCAAAGAACCAATTTCTCGTCGGACCGACTCAGTTCGAACGCGCCACGAAGAATCCAATCGAAAATCTGAGGCCACAGCACCTGCTGGACGCTCTCTTCTGGACCGCAATCGGCGGTGAGCAGCCGACTGTATTGGAGCAGATGGATATTCCGCCCTCGCGTTACTATGTTCTGACCGTCTTGCGCGGTTCGAGCCCAACCTTCGACATTGCGCGCAAGATCTGGTTTGATCGATCCGATTTGCGAGTCTCCAGGCTTCAGATTTATGGGCCTGAGGGAAGGCTAGATTCCGACATCAGCTATGCGGATTGGCAAGATGTGGCGCCCGCTAATACCCCCGCTAATACCGAGAACACGACTCCGCCAGATCCGGCCGGTGAAAGGCTGAGAACCAGTTCGCTCACGTTTCCGCGAACGATTCGTGTTACACGGCCGCAGCAGGATTATCGGCTGGTTTTGACGATCACGAAGATCGTGGTGAACGCCGAAATCCCGGCGGATGGTTTCAAGCTTCCCCAGCCAGCCGGCACAGAACTGGTAAACGTCGGGACGACACAGCAGGAGCCACAACCATGATCGGCCGGGTGATTCTCGCAAATATCCTGCATCGGCCGGTTAGGACTCTGGTCAGCATCGTTGCGGTAGGGGTGGAGGTCGCTCTCGTCATAGTCATCGTGGGACTCACGAGCGGGATGATTCAAGAAACCGCCAAGAGGATCGAAGGGGTGGGCGCGGACGTCATGTTGCAGCCGCCTTCGGCATCTGTATTCCTGGCTTTTAACGGCGCGCCCATGCCGATCCGGATCGGCGACCGGCTGCGGCAGTTGAAATACGTGCAATCGGTAACGCCTGTCCTGCTGCAGTTCAGTTCCACTGGAAGCGTCGACCTTGTCTACGGTATCGATCCGGAGAGCTTTCGTGCGGTCTCCGGGGGATTTGTATTACTGGAGGGCCGGGATATTCAGGGACCGGATGACGTGCTGGTAGACGACTGGGCGGCGCGCTCGAAACACCTGAAGGTAGGCGACACATTCCGCCTGCTGGATCATGATTTTAGCGTTGCGGGCATCGTGGAGCACGGGAAAGGCGCCAGGATTTTCGTGCCGCTCTCGACGTTGCAGGATCTCTCGGGCTCGCGGGATAAAGCGTCTATTTTCTTCCTGAAGTGCACGCGCCCAGACCATACTTCCAACGTAATGGCCCAAATGAAGGCACTCTTACCAGGATATGAAATCAGGCCTTTAAAGGATTTCGTATCGCTGATGACGTCGACAAGCCTTCCAGGGCTTGATACGTTTGTGCGCAGCATGATTGCCCTTGGCGTCGCCATCGGATTTCTGGTGATCTTTCTCTCGATGTATAGCACGGTGGTGGAGCGTACGCGCGATATCGGTGTGCTGAAGTCGCTGGGCGCTTCTAAGGCATACATTGTGCAGACGCTGCTGAGCGAGATTGCCGTAATCTGCGGCGCGGGCATTCTCTTCGGCGTCGGATTGAGCTACGTAGCACGGGTGTTCTTCCTTTCCGCTTTTCCTACACTCTCGATCCTGATAACGGCCGGCTGGATCATCCGGGCGGCAATCATCGCCGCTTGCGGGGGTTTGCTCGGCGCGCTTTATCCCGCATGGCTGGCCAGCCGCAAGGATGTAATCGAAGCTCTTGCATACGAATGACGCCTCCCAACTGGTCGTCTCTGAATCACTGGGCTCCGGAGGCGAACTCCGGCTAAAATACTCCGGCCCTCAGTGGGACAGCTGTTTCAGCGAATCCATGGAACCGATACTAAGAACAGAAAATCTCTGGAAGACGTATCGATCGGGCAAGATTCAGGTTCCGGCGCTGCGCGGAGTAAACTTTGACGTTCTACCGGGCGAGTTTGTGTCGGTGATGGGACCCTCCGGATGTGGTAAATCTACTCTCCTTTACGTGATCGGAGGCCTGGCGCAAGCGACCCAAGGGCGCGTGCTCGTGGATGGAAACGATCTCGCCACAATGAGTGATGGGGAGCGCACCCGGCTGCGGCGGCATAAGGTCGGCTTCGTGTTCCAGCGATTCAATCTGCTTCCAACGCTCGACGCGTTCGGCAATATCGCCATTGCGCAGCATATTCATGGAGACGGCTTTGATCCACACCGGTTTCAAGTTGTGTGCGAGATGCTCGGTCTTACGGAGAGATTAAGGCATCGTCCCGCGGAACTCTCCGGGGAGAGCAGCAGCGCGTGGCGATTGCTCGGGCGATTGTCAACGAGCCTAAAATCTTGCTCGCGGATGAGCCGACGGGTAACCTGGACACCAAGAACTCCGAGAATGTGCTGAGTGTGTTGCGCCGACTCAATCGTGAGCTGGGCCAAACCATTGTGATGATTACGCACAATCCGGAGGCGGCGGCCTATTCGGACCGCGTTGTGCACATGCGGGATGGGGTTATCGTGGACGGCGTGCCCGCCGACTGAGTTATGCGTACAATTTGGCGAATATTCGTGCGGACCGTTTTCTGGTCGTTCGAGCGGGGTACTTGGCCCTATGATCTCGCCGTCGCTGTAATCGTGATTTTTGTGCTTTTATCCCCGCGCTCCTGGTTTCATGACCAGCCGCCCTTGGGGCCGGCGCCCGATGCCGCAATGGTGCAACTCCGAGGTGCGGACGTGAGCGAAGGCACCAGGACTTACAGGGTAAGCGCCAAACTATTGGTTACTTCAGCAAAAGTTCCTGAACCCGAACTCGAACATCAATTACACGAAGCCGTGCGTCAGAACGTGGAGACATTGCAGAAGAGCCGCTTTGAAATCCTTAGGATCGAACCGATCCGCGCGGACGACGGCTCTATCGCTTACTACGACGTCTCCATCAGGCCTTGAGACCTATAGAAACCTGGGAAAATCTGCCTGGAATTGCACCTGCGGTCTAACGAAGTTCATCTTATACTGTAGCGGGAGATCGGAGACACGGGAATAATGAAAAGGGCTATTCAGGCTTTTCGCTCGCCATTTTGGTTTGCCGTTACGGTCCTGGTGTTGGGTTCATTGTTTGGCTTCCCCGCTTTCCGTTTGGCAGCCAAGCCCAGCCCAATAGCGGTGGACGACATTCTCAAGCAGTTGGACCGCGAGCAGGGTGAATTCCAGAGTCTGAGCGCAAACATCGAGCGCACCAAGGTGACGGTAGTCGTAAATGACCGTTCCACCGAATCGGGGCAGATCGAAGTACGCCGCGATGGCAAGATGCGAATCGATCTGACTTCGCCGGATCCGAAGACGATCTTACGCGACGGCGATCACCTCTTTATCTACACTCCGAAAATCCGCCAGGTGGAAGAGTATGACCTCGCCAAGCACCGCGGCCTGGTAGATCAACTATTGCTGCTGGGATTTGGCACGTCAGGAGAGAGCCTCAAAAAGAACTACCTGATCACGCTTCATGGGGAAGAGACTCTGACCGGCCAGAAAGTCGCTCGGCTGGAATTGACGCCACGCTCCGACGATTTGCGCAAACAAATATCGAAGATCGACCTTTGGCTGAACGAGGCCAATTGGCTTACGGACCAGCAGCAATTCTACGAGACAGGATCCGGCGACTACTCGATCGTCCAATATTCGAATGTGACGCGGAATGTGCCCATTCCAGATGCCCGTTTCCGGCCAGTGTGGCCGAAGGGCGTCACCCGCGTGAAACCCCAGGATTAGCTGCGTACCGTTCGATCTACCTCGCTTTGATTTGCTTCGTTCCGTTCGATGGCGAGCAATGCCCGTTTGCGGTCAATTCCCCAACGATACCCGCCTAATCCCCCGTCGCGCCGCACAACACGATGGCAGGGGATCAGGACCGAAACAGGGTTGGTCGCGCAGGCGCGTGCCACGGCGCGCTGCCCTTTGGCAAGACCTAGAGAACGCGCGAGGTCGCCGTACGTTTGCGTGCTGCCTCGAGGAATTGCCTGCAAAGCTTCCCAAACCCGGCGTTGAAAAGCCGTCGCTTTAACGTCAAGAGGTAAATCCAACCGGAGTTGGCAGCCAGAAATGTGGCGTACGAGTTCTCGAAGCCATCGCGAAACGCGAGCTGGATTCTTACGTATCACTGCCGCAGGATATTCCCGGCGGAGGGCTCCCTCCAGGCGGGCATCGGAATCGCCCAAATAGATGGCGGACACTCCCCTCGCCGTTCCGGCCAGCAGCAAGCGCCCGAGTTCGGAGGACGCCGTTGTGTAGCTGATTTCCATACCTTTTCCTCCGCGTCGATAAAGGGCCGGAGTCATACCGAGCTGTCGGTCGGAGCCTTCGTAAAGACGACTCGGCGAACTGTAGCCTGCCTCGTAGAGAGCGGTTGTCACGTCGTTCCCCTTCCGCAATTGTTCTTTTAAATGGCGCAGACGAATAGAATGAGCGTAAGAGCTAGGCGTAATCCCTAAAAACTTCCGAAACATTCGCTGTAAGCGAAATGGTCCGACGCTCAAGCGGCTCGCCACGCTCGCCATTCGAATTGGATCAACTGAGTTTTGCTCGATAAGCCGGCAAGCCGCGGTGATGAGGCAGGATTCGCTTTGCCAGGGCACCTCTTGCGGGTGGCAGCGGCGACACGGGCGAAATCCCTCGCGCTCGGCCCACTCGGGTGCCCGAAAAAATACAACCTGTTTCCTTTGCGGCCGACGTGACGGACAGGACGGGCGGCAATAGATACCCGTCGAGCGTACGGCGTAAACAAAAGCGCAGTCGTACAGGCTGTCCCTTGACGCAACAGCTTCCCAACATCGGCGTTGCGAAAGCTTAGGCAGTTGCGCGTCGACCGCCAGTGGACTCTCTATGAGCTTTGTGATGCACTGTTCTTTTGTGCGTCGCTTCACGAACTCAAAATACATCGGCTGTGTGACGTAAGCTATCCGATTTTTGCGCTTAAAGTCCCGGTCTCGGTGCGGCTATAGGTTACACATTGGAACGAGTGCTCTTTGCATTGATTGACCTTCGAGAGACCCCGCGTCATAGTCTCGCCAGCAGCGCCGGAAACGCACCCTAAAGGGGGAACTATGCGCGTTTTTCGGCCTGCTCTCGCAGCAGGCCCAGCCGGATCGGTCGTCCAAGAGCCAGATGCTCAAGTCGCTCCACTACATTCAGCCGATACAGAATGGGCAAACCGCAGGCGGCCGCGCGGGATCAACCGAGTACCCACTCATACAGTGGGACGGGCTCAGGAACGGCGCGCTTATGTCCGCGCCCGCCTGTCCCTCCCTCTTCGCCTAGAACGCGTAGCCGGGCAACGCCAGGCCCAACAGCACGCTCTGCAAACCGCGAATATCAGTTCCAGCGGGCTGTTCTTTCTTTCGCCGGTACGCATCGAGGCCGGAGTTCCGATCGAGGTGGAAGTTCAACTGATCAGCCGCCCTCTTGCACGGGCCACGGTGCATATGAACGCAGTGGCGCACGTGGTTCGCAGCGAGGCCACAGAGGAAACCGGCTGGTACGGGGTGGCGGCCGCTTTCGACGATATCAGTTACCGGCGTCACGAAAATATCCTGGAAGACTTGTCGCCGTGACCGCTATCACGATATATGGCCGTAACAAATAATCCAGATCGAACTTGGCTCACGCGGCAAGCGCGCTTCAGCCTCTGCTAGGATTGGTTGCATGCTGACGCGAAAGCCGCTTCGCGCCGTACTGTTTGACTGGGACGGCACATTGCTCAATTCGTTTCATGCGGATGCTAACGCTTACGCGCGAATGTTTCGGGCGCTCGGCATCCGCTGGGCACCCG
Source organism: uncultured Acidobacteriota bacterium (assembly GCA_963703785.1). GTDB lineage: Bacteria > Acidobacteriota > Terriglobia > Acidiferrales > UBA7541 > Palsa-189. The sequence goes on from CAVPFR010000045.1 coordinate 133,256, forward strand.
AAAGTCTTCTGCGGCATTACTCGCCCGACTGGCATAACGTGTATCGCGCCATGCGATTGCCGGTTGAGCGCTGGTCCGAAGCGGATCGGCTTTGGCGGCACTTTTACCGTTCGGAACGCCCTCTGCTTCAACCCGGCGCGCGGCAGGTCGTGCAAATGCTGACCCATCGATTCCGGCTCGGCCTGGTCAGCAGCGGCAGCAGCCTGCGGGTGCGCTCGCAAATTCATGGTTTTGGACTTGGGCCTCTTTTCGAGGTGAGCGTCTTCGGTGACGAGACGCCGCGACGAAAGCCGCATCCATTGGAATTGCAAATCGCCGTCGGCAAACTCGGGCTCGATCCTGCGTGCTGTATTTATGTAGGCGACGCGCCGGAAGATGTAGAGATGGCCCGGCGCGCGGGCATGCCCGTCGTCGGCGTTGTCGATCATTCGCCCACTCCCCGAGGCCTGCGCGAATCGCGGCCCGATGCGCTGATCAGGACGATCAGTTCACTTCCCGGACTATTGTGGCGCTGCTAGTGAGCGGGAATCGGCTCGGGCGGATTTGGGCGTGAGGGATCGGCCGCGGGCAACGGCGTGTACTGTTCCCAGCGAATGATCAGCCGAACAGGGACACTCGCGCCTCGGTTATCATACGAGCCATCCGAGCGCGAATAAGCGGGGAGCCAATACTTATCGGCCACTGGCTGGCGGTAGGTTTCGAATATGGCGAAGGGTAGTTGCGAGGGCCGAAAGTCACCCGTTTCAGTGACCCATTTACCGTACGATTTCACTATGGTCAAATCGTGATCGTCCACCCAGACCAGCCCGTCGAAATAGGCGTGAGCACGTTCGAGTTGCCTCGGCTTGACCTCAAACACGTACGTACTCAATTCGTCCACAAGCTGCTTGCCTTGGTAGGAGATTTTGTACTTCGGCAGATTTGAACTCACCAAAGGGAATACGGGAATCTTGGAGAGCGCCTCGATATTGTCGCGCTCCAGATCCAGATATCTCAGGGTGGACTGCTGTTCGCCGCTGGGACGCCTGTCGTCGGAAGCGGGTATCGACGCGCTGATCTGCGACTGCCCCGAGACCTTACCGTCCTCTCCAACTTCCTCGAGGCGCACGGTTTTGCGGTAACCATATGTTGTGAAGACGCGCGCGAGTTCGTCCTCATTCGCCGAAAAGCGCCGGATAATCTCTTCGGGCGGAATAGGGGACTCGTCGCTCGAAGGCGCGGGCCGGGTCGGGATGCGCACAACGTCAGGCGACTTCGCCCTTGTCTGCGGCCCAGCCGACTCCTGCGCGGCAAGCTGCGATGCGGAGAAATCCGTGCAGGCCGCCACTGTCGCGAACGCGACGATTAAGATACGCTTGTGCTTCATGCTTCTTTAAGATGCCACAGTCATCGGTTAGCGTTTACTCAACCCATTTGGAAGATTGTGGCTTCCACGATACTTCCCCATGCATCAACGGGAACTTTAGCAGAGTTCTTATTCACACTTATATCTCCTCTGATAAAATCGCGTTCCGGCGGTTGCAGGCTATGCAAGGGCAAAGAAATGCGAAGCAGTTTCTTGTTTCGGGCAATGTGCAAGGCGTCGGCTATCGTTATTTTGCCATGAGCGCAGCGGAACAACTAGGGATCACAGGGTACGCCAAGAATCTGGCAGATGGGCGCGTGGAGGTCTATGCCATCGGCACAGTTTCTCAACTTCGGCTGTTCGCTCGCGAATTGCAGCGCGGCCCGCGTTTTGCGGCCGTGGACGTTGTCTCCGAATCCGAGGCGGAAATTCTCGCCGATTTCAGTTCTCGCTTTTCCGTGAATTACGACTAACAACTCAGCGCCGAGGACCCCTGAATGGATGATCTTAAGAAGTTGATTCGTGAAATCCCGGACTATCCCAAGCCAGGAATTCTTTTCTACGATTTGACGACGCTGCTCAAGGATAAGAGCGGTTTCCGAAAGCTCGTGGATAAACTCTGCGATCACTATACAGATCGCAAGATCGACGTCGTCGTCGGCGTGGAGGCGCGTGGTTTCATATTCGCCCCTGCACTGGCGTATCGGCTTGGTGCCGGATTCGTTCCCGTCCGAAAACCGAAGAAATTGCCCGCCAAGACGGCCAAAGTTTCCTACCAGCTCGAGTACGGCACCGATACGCTGGAGATTCACGAAGACGCCATTCGCCCCGGCCAAAACGTCATCATTAGCGATGATCTGCTGGCGACGGGAGGCACCGCGGCGGCAACCGTTCAACTCGTGAGGGGACTAGGCGGCACGGTGAATGGCGTGGTTTTCGCGGTCGAGCTGAGTTTTCTGAACGGCCGCTCGAAACTACCCGGCCTCGACGTTTTCTCGCTGATTCGCTACGACGCCTGAGTCAAAGACGCTATTCATCCCCGCTTGGCGACGCGCTGGCGCACGACCTCAAACAGAGCCACGCCCGCGGCGACCGAGACATTCAAGGAGCGCACCGGCCCAGTCGTCGGAAGGGAGGCCAGGAAATCGCAGCGTTCCTTCACGAGTGCGTGAAGCCCTTTGCCTTCGCCGCCCAGCACCAAAGCTATAGGACCAGTCAGATCGATCTCAGTCCAGCGCTTTTCGGCGCGCTCATCTAATCCTACCAGCCAATAGCCCGCCTCTTTGATTTCTTCCATGGCGCGCGGCAGGTTCACCACGCGGGCGACGCGCATATGCGCAGCCGCGCCCGCCGATGCTCTTACCGCCGCATCCGTGAGCCCCACAGCACGGCGCTCCGGAATCACCACGCCGCCCGCACCTGCCGCGAGGGCGGTACGAATAATAGCGCCGAAATTCTGGGGATCCTCGACGCCGTCCAGCAGAACGAGCAGCCCGGATGCCGCTGCCGAGTCCTCCCCGCCGGCAAGAAGCTCCTCGAGCGAAACGGCCGCCTGAGCGGCTAAAACGGCTACGACGCCCTGATGTTCACGCGTTCCCGCGGCACGATCTACCTGGGGGCGATCCTCAAACCTCACTGGTACTGCATTGCGACGGGCGAGGCGCACGATTTCCTCAACACGTTCGCCGTGCCTCCCGTTCGCGATCACTACCGATTGGATGGGGCGTCGTCCGTTGAGAGCTTCTCTGACAGCATGAATGCCGGTAATTTTTTCCATAGCGGAAGGTTGCCCGAGCTTGGCTGGCGCAGGGATCAATCGAAAGCGAAGAGTTCAGCCATCGAGAGTCGCTATCGCTTGGGCGGCGATGGCCTCGCCGCGCCCAACTGCGCCCACACCCTCGTTTGTTTTCGCTTTGAGGTTGATATGTGAGGCGTCGATGCCCAGCGCGCCAGCGAGCGCTTCCCTCATAGCGGAAAAGTGCGGCCCCAGCTTCGGACGTTCGGTAATGACGATCGCGTCCAGGTGCATGATGCGAAGGCGACGCTGCGCCAATAGCCCACGTACGTGCTCCAGGAAGAGCAAGCTGCACGCGTTTTTCCATTTCGGATCCGTGTCCGGGAAATGCGTGCCAATATCCCCCAAGCCGGCGGCGCCCAAAAGCGCGTCGCAGATGGCGTGCGTCAGCGCGTCTCCATCGGAATGGCCCACCGGTCCCTTGTCGAACGGGACTTCGATGCCGCCCAGAATGAGCTTTCGGCCCGCCGCAAGCCGATGCAGATCGTACCCAATGCCGGATCGGCTCAACGCCCAACCTCGGCAGCCATGCGTTCCCGGCTCAGATAAAATTCTGCAATGCTGAGATCGCCCGGACGGGTGATCTTCAGATTGCGGTCCGATCCCAACACGACGTGCACTTCCTGCCCCAGACGCTCCACCAGAGCGGCTTCGTCTGAAGCTGTAAAGCCATCAGCGGCAGCTCGCGCAAAGGCCTCGCGAAGAAGCACGGCCTCAAACACCTGCGGGGTTTGCGCCAGAACGACTCGCTCGCGCGGGATTGTCGCTGTGATGAGCGCGACATCTTCCGGCAAGCTGGCGCGTTTAACTTCCTTGACGGTATCCATCGCGGGAATGCCCAGGATCGCGGCGCGGCAGCGCCGGGCCTCCGCGATCACGCGCTCTACCTGATCGCGTGTGACCAAGGGACGGACGGCATCGTGAACGAGAACGAAGTCCGGATCTTGCGGAACGGCGGCAAGCGCCTTGGCTACGGATTCCTGGCGCGTATCGCCTCCGGCCAAGACTCGAACCGGCCGGGAGAAGCGCTCGGCAGCTATGCGCTCTTTGAGGAATTCGACTTCGTCGGCGCGGGTGGCGATCAGAAATTCGCCGATCGCCGGACAGGCGGCCAGCCTTCGCAGTGTGAACACCACCACAGGGACACCATCGAGCAGGCGGAACTGTTTGGGCGAATCGGCGCCCATGCGAGTGCCGAGGCCTGCCGCGGGCAATATGGCAACAATAGAGGACATAGCAGGTGCGCGCCTCGACTCATGTGCAGATCCAGCCGGGACGCCCAAGGGTTCAAGAGTTTACACCCATGCGTATCCTGGAAGCCAATCTCGAACGTCTCGTCGCGCCTCACGGAGGTGCGTTAGCTTCAGGATTGAGTGGGATCAGGCACGATTGAGCGTGGGAGCCGTTCCGCCGCCGATGTCTCGGCTGAGCGGCCCACGTTCTCCACAGCTTGAGCCACGTGATTCTTAGACGCCTCTCGGTCGTCATAACGGCCAAAGATCATCTTTCCGGCCGTGGTTTGATGAACCGAAGTGACAATAATATCGACGGTTTTGTTGATGGCTCGCCGTCCGCCGTCGACAACAACCATCGTGCCATCGTCAAGATAAGCTACGCCTTGGTTGTACTCTTTACCCTCACGAAGAATGAAGACCCGCATGGCCTCGCCAGGTAGAACAACCGGCTTCAAGGCATTCGCCAACTGGTTGACGTTCAGCACCTCGAGCCCTTGCAACGTGGCGACTTTGTTCAAATTGTAGTCGTTGGTTACGATTTTGGCGTCGTAGCGCTTGGCTAGTTCGATCAGCTTCATATCGACTTCGGCGATCTGCGGAAAGTCGTCCTCGGCGATCTCTACATCGAGGTTCGGCATCTTCTGCATTCTCTGCAGAACTTCCAGACCACGGCGGCCTCGTTGGCGCTTCAGGCTATCCGCTGAATCCGCCACTAATTGCAGTTCTCGAAGGACGAATTGCGGCACCACCAGAACGCCTTCCAAGAAGTAAGCCTCACAAATATCGGCGATTCGGCCGTCAATGATTACGCTGGTATCCAGGATTTTGGGCTGCCGGCGGACTCCCTTTTCGTTCCCGAATAATCCGCCAAGGGCTTGCAAGTTCAACATGTCGCCTTTGCGAGCACCGAGAACCAACCCGATGTAGGTCATTACCAGGAGAACCGCGATGTCTAAAAACGAACGGGAGTCTTCCGGTATCGTCGTCTGGCTGATGACCAGCCCCATCAAGTAGGCGCCTATAATTCCGAGAATCGAGCCAACCGCAGCGCCGATCAGCCGCCGCAGACTTGCCCGCTGCAGACGGATTTCGAACAGGAAAACGGAAACGGAAAATAGAAGACCGACCAGAGCAGCTGTCGGCCTGCTGAGTCCAAAAGGATGAAAATGATATCCCGCTGCAACGCACGCCGTACCGAAAACCGCGCGCACAACCAATTGATCCCACCAGCTGCCGAAGCGCACGTCTTTGCGACGACCGTTGAATTCAGCAGTCAATTTCGGGCTGTTGAATTCGGGTGATGGCACTTCGGGCACCTGCCCAACCCGGGGATAAGGACGAGCCATGATTGAACCTCATAAACAGGTTTGAAATGAAAAGACCTTGATCCGAAGTTTCGATCTAGAGCGGGCATAACTTTTATGAACGTCTTCCGGGAGGACGATGTGCAATAAACGAAGAATGAGGCCCCGGAACCAAGCTGGGAGCGGCCTTTCCTATCTGCCGTAGCGGAAGAATTGTAGCACGCGGGTCAAGCTTAGAGCCTGTAGCGGAAGGGCTTGGGGTGTATCTCCCGAGGGCAACGGTATCCGTAAGCGATAGCAAATGCGCCAGCAAAACCTATCGCTCTAGCGACTCAGTCAGTCGAGGTAAAAGCGCGGCACACGCGTACCTAAGGCGCAGCACAACTCGGAGGTCACAGTCCCCAGTTGCCGCGCCACTTCGGAGACGTACTGCGTTGCGTTTCCATCGGCGCCGTAAAAAGTGGCCACGTCACCAACGGCAACGCCTGGAATATCGGTCACGTCCGCAGTCGTGAGGTCCATGGATACGGTACCCACGAGCGGCGCAAACTGGCCGCGAACGATCACCCGTCCCTTGTTGGTGAGCGAGCGCGGCAGGCCATCCGCATAACCAGCAGAGATGACCGCCACGCGAGAGGGGCGTTGCGCTACCCAGCGGCCGTTATAGCCAACCGCCTGGCCTGGCGGGGTATCGCGCAGTGAAATGAGCCGTGCGCGCAGAGCCAAGGCAGGCTGCAGCGGAAGATTGGCATTGGTTTGGGCCGTCAATTCGGGTGGTTCATAGGATTGATGATAGCCATAGAGAACGAGGCCAGGACGAATCATGGTTGCCCAGGTTTGGGGCCGGGATGCCACCGCGGCGCTATTGGCCATGTGGATCAGAGGAGCTGAAATTCCGAGCCGGCGCAGATGATCGAGAATACACTCGAACTCTCTCTGCTGCTCCTCGACGCGGCGATCCGTGAAAACTTCCGAAGACGCAAAGTGGGTAAAAACGCCTTCGCATTCGAGATGCGGGCTGGCAGCAAGAGTGCGAGCGAAGCAGGGTACGTCGCCCGGAGAAAGCCCCAGGCGGTTCATGCCGGTTTGAAACTTCACATGGAATTTGACCCGGCGGCGGGCTCGAGCCGCGACGCGTTCCAGAAGCCGCAATTGCTCGCAGCGCGTGATCGCCGGGGTCAGATCGTATTGGATCAGGCGCTTCTCCTCGCCGGGCCAAAAGCCGGTGAGCACGAGAATGGGCTTGCGTATCTTGCCCTCGCGCAGTTCGATTCCCTCGGCCGTAGAAGTTACGCCAAACCAGTCCGCCCCGGCCTTAGCCAGGGCACGCGACACGGGAACAGCACCATGGCCATAAGCGTTCGCCTTCACGATGGCCAGGATCTTTCGCTGTGGCCGCGTGGCGGAGCGGGTTTCGCCAGAGTTGATATGGCGCCGAATGGCCTTGATGTTGTGCGCGAGCGCGCTGAGCCGAATCTCTGCCCAGACCGGGCGGCCATTAAATCGAATGCCTCGTTGCATAGCGGGAGAACTCAGACTAAACCAAAATTGCGCAGGGAGCAAAATCCGCGGCATTAGCTGCGGATTTTTAGTTAACAGGCGTTCCGCCAGCTCTCAAGGCGCATCTATGGTCGTGGCATCACTGGATACTTCCTTGGCGTCTAGGTCCGGCAGTTCGGACGCATAGCTTTTAGGAACGAGTGGCACGCGAACGCCTCGGTTGAGACTATAATGCTGCATTGGACATGAAACAAAGTCGTACGATTCGATCGTTCCGTAACGCGCTGCGCATCGCCGCTCTTACTGCCGCCTTGGCGGGCATTGTGCTCCTGGCAACGGGAGCCGCCTGGTGGCACCTCGATAGCCCTGGGTCGGTGGACACGTGCCCGATCTGCTGTCACATTGCCCATATCAGCGCGCTCCCCGGAACCCTGGCCGCCGCAATAGCCGCGCCCTTACTCGTTGAGTGGCTTCTCACGGCCGAAAGGCTTGTTTTCGAGGGCGCTCCTTCCGTCTTAGTTCCCCCTTCTCGAGCCCCGCCCCGCATGGCTTAATGCGGCGGCCCGGACAACCGGTCTTCGCTTTGGTTCTGTTCTTCTTTCCCTTACTGACCCGGTAACCACCATTCGCGGAACTGCTGGGAGACACCGAACCCATCCGCGCTTTGGCTTCGAGGAGGCCAGATGCTACACAATTGGGGTTCTCGTCGTGAAATTATAGCTTTGGGCGCAGTAATCGCTATTTTGTCCTGCGCGACGCTTACAAGTTTGAGCGCACAGTCAAATTCTGGAATTGTTGCGGGCACGGTCACAGACCCTTCCAAAGCCGCTGTACCCGGCGCCAAAGTGCGCATTGAAAATCCGGTGAGCCACCACGTGGACGAGGTTCAGACCGGCAGCGACGGAAACTTTCAGATCTCCAATATTCCCTTCAATCCATACCATCTAACAGTGACTGCGCCGGGCTTTTCCAATTTCACCCAAGACGTTGACGTGCGCTCGACCGTCCCGATCACAATGGAAATAACGCTGATGTTAGGCACAGCCACGACGAATATCACCGTTACCGAAAACGCCGTTGACCTGATCGAACAGGATTCCACCGCGCACACGGATATCGATCGCGGCCTTTTCGATAAGCTGCCTCTCGAATCCCCTTCGTCTTCGGTTAGCTCGCTGGTTACGCTGGCGTCGCCCGGCGTGTCTTCGGACTCTAACGGACTCTTCCACGGCATGGGTGATCATGCGGAGAGTTCGTTTTCCGTGGATGGCCAGCCGATCACGGATCAGCAGAGCAAAGTTTTCTCCAATCAGATTCCGATCGATTCGATCCAATCTCTCGAGGTGATCGATGGTGCGCCACCCGCAGAATATGGCGACAAAACCAGCCTGATCATCAATGTGACGACACGCTCGGGTCTCGGACAGGCCCAGCCAAAGGGCGACGTATACACCTCCTTCGGCAGCTTCGGCACGACCACGGCCGCGTTTGACCTTGGTTTCGGCAGCCAAAAGTGGGGCAATTTCATCTCCGCTGACGGCCTGAATACCAGCCGGTTTCTCGACCCGCCGGAGTTTCAGGTTATGCACGATAAGGGCAACGAGGAGAACCTCTTCGATCGCGTGGACTACAAACCCTCAAACGGAGACACTCTCCAGCTAAATTTGGAATATACGCGTTCTTGGTTTCAAAATCCCAACTCTTACGATCAGGAAACCCATGCAGATCCAGTCCTCGGCCTGCCTTCCGTGCTCGACAACTCGATCACTGGCCTCCCACTCGGCCCAACAGACCAGCGTTCCCAAATTAAGACATTCAACATCGCTCCGACCTGGACCCGCCTCATCGGCACGGACACGGTGTTCACCTTTGGCGGCTTTCTGCGTGAAGACCAATACAACTACTATCCCAGCGGAAATCCTCTTGATGATTTCAGCCCGGATCTCCAGGCGGAGACCTTCGGCCAAAGCAGAAGCCTCAAAAATCTTGGCCTGCGCACCGATGTTTCCCACGTGAAAGGAATCCATAACATCAAAGTGGGTGCGCTGCTCGAACATTGGTTCCTTACGGAAAGTGATAGCCTGGGCATCGTCGATCCCGGATTTCTCGCGGGCCTCGGATGTCCCGATCCCACCAATCCGGCCTGTGCAGAACTAGCGCCCTACAACTTGACCGTCCCTGGAGGAAGGCTCTTCAACTTTCGGGGCCACGCAGACATAAGAGAGGAAGCGCTTTATGCCCAGGATACGATCATCGAGGGAAATTGGACGTTTAATCTCGGCCTGCGCGGCGACTTTTATGACGGCCTTTCCAAAGCCAACCAGGCCGAGCCGCGTCTCGGGATCGCTTACAAAGTCAGTCCCAGCAGCACGGTGATTCGGGTTTCGTACGCGCGCACCCAGGAAACGCCGTTTAACGAAAATCTGATTATTGGCAGCACGGGATGCCAAGTCCCGGTGATTGCCGATCTGGTTCCCCCGCCCGGTGTAGCCTGTCAGGCGGGGCCGATAACTCCGGGCTGGCGCAATGAATTCCATGCTGGGCTGGAACAAGCATTTGGCAAGTATCTTGTCCTGGATGGTCAATACATCTGGAAATATACGCATAACGGCTACGACTTCGGTGTGGTAGGCAACACACCCCTGGCCTTCCCGATCGAGTGGGAGAAATCCAAAATCACGGGTTTTACGTTTCGCGCCAGCGTGCCGAACTACCGCGGTCTCACCGCGGACGTGGTGATGTCCAGCGTGGCCGCGCGTTTCTTTCTGCCGCAAGTGGCCGGAATCCCCATCGTGCCGCTGTCGACTGGCGTCTTCCGGATTGATCATGACGAGGTCTTCGATCAGACCACCCATTTGCAATACCAGCCGCGAACGAACTGGCCATGGATCGCCTTTACCTGGAGGTATGACAGCGGATTTGTGAGCGGTGCGGTACCTTGCCTCGCAGCCACCGCAACATGCGCAGCTGCGACCTCCATTGCCGATGGCGGCAGCAACACAACGATTGCGTCCGGCCAAGTGGCGCTCGTGAACAACGCCACCGGGACGCCGCTTACCGCCGATCAGGAGTTTGAGGCCGGGCTTACTTGCAATGGCAAGCCTGCCGCTCCCAGCCCAACCGGGCCTGCACTCGCGGTTTGCGATGCCGCCGGCCTCGGCTCGGCGCTGCTCAAAATACCGGCGCCGGGAACCGAAAGCGATGACCACAATCCACAACGTATCGAGCCGCGGAACCTCTTTGATGCCAGCATCGGCGAGGATAATCTCTTCCATGGGGATCACAACAAGTGGAGTTTGCGCTTAACAGTCATCAACCTGACGAACAAAGTAGCGCTTTACAACTTCCTGTCAACGTTCAGTGGGACGCACTACCTCACGCCGCGCGCCGAAACCGTGGAATTGGGCTTTCACTTCTAACCCGGTACGTAATGACAACCACAAACTTCGGCCGGGCCATGATCGAAGTGGCCGCGAGCGGATATCCCAAGCGCATTTTGCTGACGGACGACATCAATCGACTGTCGTGGTCTCGCGGAAATTAGCAGGCTACTTCAAACCGCTCGCGTCTCGATGTCAATCTTTGAGGTGAGACTTCTGTGCACTGGACATTTATTCGCAATTTCGAGCAGCTTAGTTCGCTGTTCGGCCGTGAGCTTGCCAACAAAATGAATGTCCAGCTCAATGCGATCGAGCATTACCTCTTTCGTTTCGCAATCGGCGCAATCTGAAGCGTGTATCTTCGAATGCCGCAGACTGACGGTAACCTCCTCGAGCTGCCATCCTTTCCGCCGGGCATACATCCCAACCGTCATCGAAGTACAGGCTCCCAAGGCGGCCAATAGAAAATCGTAGGGCGAGGGCCCAGTATCTGTCCCGCCTGCAGACTTGGGCTCATCGGCAGTCATTCGATGCGGCCCCGCAAGAATCTGTTGCGCGAATCCAGTGGCGCTACCGCTAACGAATACCCCTTTCACGCCGCTCTTTTCAGATGTGCGCATCGCTTCCTGACGTGAGTCGCCCATGTCAGCTCCTGGTCGTTCGCTGTTGCGTTCACCGGCCGTCACCTTCAGAGCCCATGGAAACCGGAACCCTGCCGCCTAAGTGGTTCGATTCGGCTCGTCTCAAGCATCTCAGGTGCCCTTGGCTTAGCGTATATTATCCATACCTACGGACGAGGCCCAAATGGAGGTGGCACGACGGCCCGTCCCGAGGATGTACTGCGACGCCGTGCGCGGGGGAAGCCTGCCCGATCGCGACGTCCAGGGCTGCATTTTTCGGGCTGAAGCCGCAGTGGAATAGCTACTCGTAGACGCGGCGCTTTAATACTGTGGGCGTGTGAGGCGGCAATGGAGACGATCGGTTTTATAGGCGTCGGTAAGATCGGCATGCCGATCTCGGAGAACCTCATCAAGAGCGGCCGGCGCGTCGTCGGCTATCGCCGCGGCTCACTCGCGGAATTCGAAAAGGTCGGCGGCGCGCCGGCGCGATCCTCGGCGGACGTCGGCGCGCAAGCCGATATCGTATTCTCGTGTCTGCCGTCGGCGGAGGCGCTCGATGACGCAGTACAGGGTCCACAGGGGCTCGTCCACACCGCCCGGCCGGGACAGATCGTGGTCGAACTCGGCTCGCATCCTCTGCCTGCCAAGCAACGCCATGTCGCGCCGCTGGCGCGGAAGGGCGCTACTTTCGTCGATGGCGAAGTCTCCGGCACCCCGGGAATGGTATCGGCGAAGAAGGGAGTGATCTATCTTGCGGGCGATGCCGCGGCATGCAAGAAGCTCGAAGGCGTGGTCGCCGGGTTTGCCGATTCTTGTTTCTATTTTGGCGAGTTCGGCGCCGCGACCCGCGTCAAGCTGGTGAGTAATCTCTTAGTGGCGATCCATATCGCGGCGACCGCGGAAGCCATGGTGCTGGGGCTTAAGGCCGGCGTGGACGTGCCGCTGATGATCAAGGCGATCGCTAGTGGCAGCGGCGGCTCGGCGCAATTCGGCATCCGAGCGCCGTGGATGGCGGAGCGTCGTTTTCTGCCGGCTCAGGGAACCGTGCCCGGGTTGCAACGCTATTTCGGAATGATCGGTGATTTCGCCGACAGCGTCGGCATGGCCACGCCGATGCTCGACTGCGCCGCGGCACTTTACGACCGGTTCATGGCCATGGGTTTCGGCGAGTTCGATGGCGCCAAGATGATCGACGTCATCGGTTCCTTGCCGCGTCCAAAAACTTGCAATGAAGGTTCGGATAACAAAGCGTAATGGAGTGTTCGCATGATCCGTGTGCGCAAGATCGCCCATGCCAGCTATGAAGTGCCAGACGTGGAACAGCAGACCGACTATTACACCAACATTCTCGGCATGGCCCTAGTTGGCCAGGAAAAGGACGCCACGTTCCTCGCCAACACAGTCGATCATCACTCCGTCGTCTTGCGCAAAGGCTCACAGGCCAAGTGCGTGCGGATCGCCTTCCAAATCGGCGAGGGCGACGATCTCGACGCATTCGAGAAGCAAGTGCAGGCCCACGGGATCAAGACACAGCGCAAGAAGGATCCCGAGCCCTCGATCGCAGAGTTAGTGACCTTCGAGGATCCGAAGGGCACAGTGATGGAAGTATTCAAGCGCGCCGACTTCTCGCATCAGAAATTTCAGGCCAGCGGCATCGTGCCCCACAAGCTCGGCCACGTTGCGTTCCATGTCACCGACGTCAAGCACACCACCAAATTCTATTGCGACGTTCTCGGTTTTCGCGAATCTGACTGGATGGGCGATTTCTTCTCCTTTCTGCGCTGCGGGCCGGACCACCACACCATCAACCTGGTGGAGACGGGTACGAACCGGCACTTCCACACAGCGTTCGAGCTGCGCGATTGGGGCCATATCCAAACCGCCTGCGATTTCCTCAGCGTCAATGGCTACAAGCTGCTTTGGGGACCGGGGCGGCACGGTATCGGCCACAACCTGTTCACCTATCATCGCAGTCCCGCCGGGCTAATAACCGAGCTGTTCGCAGAGCTTGACCGTATGAACGAGGAACTCGGTTATTTCGAGCCGCGGCCATGGCATCGCGATCACCCGCAGCGTCCGAAAGTGTGGCCCAAGGATCCGACTGCCTCCAATCTCTGGGGCATCATGCCGACTGACGAGATGTTCCAGTAAAGTGCGAGTGTACTGCGACGTCTGAAGAGTCAGCGCACGCAAAGGGTTATGAGGATGAAATGGCGGAGAATAAGCAAAACAGCACCCACTACAAACTCGTGACGTATGAAACCGGGCGAGGACCCCGCGCCGGAGCCGTTTTCAAGGACGCTGTTTTCGATTTGGCGGAACTCACTGGCAAAGCGTCCCATGGCACGGTGCTCGGTGCGCTGGAGGATTGGGCCGTTGCAGAGGCGCTAATTGACAAGGCCGTTTCAAAGGTCGGGAGCAGCGCTGCTCCAAGCTCTCCGCTCGCAACAGTCCGCCTGCTCGCGCCCGTTCTTTACCCCTCGGCCATTTTTTGCGCTGGCGCCAATTATTCCGATCACATGAGTGAGATGGCCCGGGTTTTCAACCTGGAAGAGCAGCCCGATCCTCGTAAGGCGGGGCTCGCGCCCTGGCATTTCCTCAAGGCTTCTCGCACGGTTTCTGAGTCGGACCGCCGGATTCCCATACCTGCGCGCACCACAATGCTTGATTGGGAGGCGGAATTGGCGGCGGTCATTGGTCGCGTCGCAAAAAATGTTCCGGTGGAAAGCGCTCTTGACTATGTTGCCGGCTACACAGCCTCCAACGATCTCTCCGCTCGCGATTTCACTGTGCGGCCAAACGTGCCGGCAAGTTCGCCTTTCCGATACGACTGGATTAGCCAGAAAAGTTTCGATTGCGCTTGTCCCTTGGGTCCCTGGATCGTTCCCGCGAAACAGATCCCCGATCCGCAGCGCTTGGGCATCAAGCTGTGGGTTAACGACGTACTCAAGCAGGATTCTCACACCAGCAAGATGATCTTTTCCCTCGCCGAACAGATCGCCCATCTCTCCGCTCGGCTCACACTTCATCCGGGAGATCTCATTCTTACGGGAACGCCGGCGGGCGTAGGCTTGGCCAGGAAAGAGTTCCTGAAGTCAGGCGATGTGGTGCGCGTGTGGATTGAGCGGATTGGGACTCTCAGCAATACGCTGGTGTAGATGTTGAAGGTAGCCTCGAAAGAGCCTCACTCACTTGCCAGGCAACTCCTCCGGGCTCAAAGCTACTAGGAATCTAGTCCGTCTTCTTCTTCAGTTGTTGACGACTTGCGAAGATCAGCGGTCCGAAATATGATGCAATCTGGCGTGCAGCAGGCAGTAGCGATGATGAAGATCAGCGGGCATTCCACTCCGCATATTTTCCAACGCTACAATATAATCGGCGGGTCAGACCTGCACGAAGCTGTCAAAAAAGTGGCACAAAGCCTGAGAACTGCTCGGAGGTGGTGCAATTGGTAGCACAGCGGACTCTGACTCCGTTAATCCTGGTTCGAGTCCAGGCCTCCGAGCCAAATCCTCTCCAGTTTTCCCTCACCGTTTCCACAGACGCCAGTTGACAATCGGAAGTTTGTAAGGATGTAGCACGTTCTCAAGAAACGTCGGGACGCCTGTGCAGGCAACAGCAAGTTTGGCCAGACGCGCTGGACAATTGCGGAGACCATCAGCCCCATCGCAAATAACCAATGCGCGCTTCGCGTTCACCAGAGCACGGCGGATCGGCTTCGAAAGCCGGTGCAACACCGATCGCGGCTGAAGAATTGCGCAAGGGAGTAGCAGACGAAAGCGCCAGAATGAGAAGAGAGGACTTACTGCCCACTGAATGACTGTGGCGGCCGCAGCTTCATCGCATGTACTGCATATGTGCTGAATTTAGCCCTTTTGGTGCGGAAGGGGGGAGTTGAACCCCCACGGCCTTGCGGCCACAGGATCCTAAGTCCTGCGCGTCTGCCAATTCCGCCACTTCCGCACGGTAAGCTAGTCGATTGTATCGTAAGGTTTTACTTCGAGCACCCCGCGATTTGCGCGTTGGGCTCAGAGTGCTCGGTGTCGGTTGAGGTGTCGGTTGAGCCTACTGCGATCCGCTCGACAGCATCCCGTAAGTGCGCTGGGGCAAGATGGGCGTAGCGCATCACCATCGCAAGGGTTTTGTGCCCTAATAGCTCGGCCAGAGTTCTCAAGGATACCCCGGCCATTGCCAAGCGGGACGCGAAGGTATGTCTCAAATCGTGCCAGCGGAAATTCGGGATTTTAGCGTCCCTGACGCATTCCTCGAACCATCGTTCCCAATCACGGCCCTCGCGGGTAGCCGAGCCGCTACAAACGTATTCAGAGCCTTCCCGGTTTACACCGAGCGTTCCTAGCGCCCTCTCTGCAACGGAATTTATCGGCACATGTCTCATTGCTCCGTGCTTGCTTTGCGGGATAGTTATTATCCCGACCTGAAGATTCACGTCTTGCCACCGCAGCTGCCATTGTTCGTTGCGCCGCATACCGGTATGCAGGGCTAAGTCGAATTCCGGCTCCCTTGACGGATGCAGCGTCCGAATTTTGGTCCGCAGGGCCGCTTCTTCTTCCGCGCTCAGGAATCGTGTGCGGATATTGTTCTCCCGCTTGCGCGGAACGTGGCTAACGGGATTCTCGCGCACCTTCCCATTGCGGATGGCCAGCCGGTAAGTCAGGGAGAGGAGGGACCGATGCCGGTTGGCGGTTCCAGGGAGCCATTTCTCAGACTCCGACGCATCGGCGAGCGCCTTCTCGATGTCTTGAGGTGTAATCGACTCTATAGGACGAGAGCCGAACCAACCTGTTAACCGCTTCATGCGGTACTTATCATCACGATGGCTCCGTTTGTTAGCCTTGGAGTACACGAGGGCGTCCTTAGCAATTTCGTCAAACGTGACTGTCGCACGTCTCAGCGTCTCGGGGAGCTTCTTTCCCTGCAAAGCCTCGGTTTTTCGCTTCCGATAGAGCTTGATCGCGGCGCCCTTAGTCCCAGCCTTTTCGCGTCGGTAACGTCCCTGCGCATCAACGAAGCGAATCCACCATTCGTCGGAGCCGGGGAACTTCTCATACACACCGCGCGACTTGCGCCGGGGTTTTTCAGTTTTTGAGCCAATCAAAGCGAGCGTTTCAGCTGCCATCGCGCTTCCCTCTCTTTGGCGGCCTCCCGCCTAGTTTGCCCCAAAGCCTCATCTTGGCCCGGAACGCCTTCGGACCCCACTTGCGCCGTCGGGCAGCGACACTGAGGTGTGCCAATTCTCTTGCTGCACTGCTAGCCTTGTTCATAGATGTAAGATTATAACCTAGCGCTAGGTTAGTGTAAAGCCCAAAATCCTGGATAGCTGTCGAAAGAACACACGGGTTGGTCTTTTTCGCTATAGTTGCCTATTTGAGATTCCCTAAGTCCACTTGCGAGGCCGCAAGCATGCTCGAACATCCGGAGCAATTGGGTTTCAAGCTCGGTCTGAAAATCCGCATTGGACAACCCGCCTCCATAACACTTGCCACGCCTGAGGCTTCGACTGTCGTCGATGTTGTCTATGTGGCTCTCAGCGAAAGCAGTGCAGCGCTAGGAAAGGGAGACGTTCTCAAAGTAGGGCAGGCTAGAGGAACGCTAATAAGCCGATGGGGACCACTCGTTCGCATCTTTGGGCGGGTGAATCTTCGGAATAATGAAATGGATGACCGCAGAAAATGGATGGAGGTAGCGAAAGGGAAAGAGGTAGCAATATGGATGAAGGCAGCGGGGAAGATCGAAATTCCCTATGCCAAGGGCCTTACCCGCAGCACGTTCTCCACTAGAGGGGCGGAAGAGGAATTTCTCGACCGTTATTATGAGCCACGATTGGGTATCCCCCTGAACAGGGAAGCAGAGTAAGTTTCTGTAGCGTCCTTCAGCTTGACTGTAAAGCTCCAAATGGTACTATTGGGTCGCAAGCTCGGCACACGGGCCCTACGCAACAATTACACTTCAGGCTGTTCCTTCTCTTGCGCAGGTAGTCCCTTCAACGCGCAGACAGCCATCATCACCTGATTGGTCTCGTTTGGCGTCAGTGTAGGTTTAAGAGCCTCTCGGCCATTCGGCTCACTCTCCATTCATACCTGTTTTTTCACAATTACTAATGCCAATAGATGGAGCTTGCAATGGAAAAACTTTTGTGTTCCAAGCGGGAAGCCGCTCAAGTCCTGGGCGGAATCTCGGTGAGAACTGTCGAGAACATGATAGCGAAAAAAATTATCGCCGCTGTAAAGATTGGGCGTAGGCGCATGGTCGTAGTTGCATCGCTGACGCAGCTGGTCAAGCACGACACTCCGGTTATCACGGGGGTGTCGGCATAATGAGCAAGAACAGTCAC
>CAVPFR010000046.1:0-7307 GCA_963703785.1 uncultured Acidobacteriota bacterium
CTTCGATATCCAGATAATCGTCGATAAAACTGAGCCTTCTTCCTGCAGGGCCACGAACGTTTCGTGCTGCGCAAGAGGCGGCGGAAGTATCGCCCAGCTTCAGGACCACCACGCGAGCCTGGTCGGGATCGTAGCGAATCAGGGAAGCCACGGTGTTGAGCGTGTTGAAAAGGAAATGAGGGTTGATCTGGCTGGTGAGCGCGTCCATGCGCGCCTTGAGGAGCAACTGCTGGTGCTGCTCGAGATTCATTTCTTGATCCGGGTGTTGTTCCAAATTTTGATGGGAACCGCCACCGTCATCACCGTCGCCAGCATCACCAGCAGCACGGACCACCAATTGTGGGGTTCGATGGAGAAAAGCCAGGACTGGCGCACCGAATGCGCCAGTAGCAGGCGACCCACTTCCAAGCCGATGCAGCCGACTAGAGGCAGGACCTCCCAGCCGATGCTGGCGCCTCGCATCAGGCGAGTCATCCACCTGGGGAAATTCAAAAACGTAAAGGGACCGAAATTCCAGATATCGTCCTTATTGGGAATGGCCTGACGGATCAAGCCACCCATTAATCCGGCCAGTGCCGCAACAGGCGTGGCCAGCCATTCATGATGGAAGAAAGCGGGCAGGCTGACGATCGAGCCTCCCAACGGCCCCACAACGCGACCACCCAGCAATCCCAGCAGGAAGGAGCCCTCGACCATCAAGTCGGCGAATTGGTAGTTGGGAGTCCCTACCAGTCTCAACAGGACGCTGATGCCCAGCATCGGCGTAAGGAAGAGCAGAAGCTTTACCTTCTGGTCTGAGTCGCGCGTTTCCACGTAGAGGGCGCGGCGAAAGACGGCCCAGCGGGCCAGCAGGGCGGCCATGGACGCGGCCACGCCAACCTTCAAAAGCAGCGTGAAGAGCAGACCCTGTGTGGTGGAAAGAATGTCCATCGGGTTGCGAACCGGGGCGCTTGGCTAAGTTAGCCAATCGCCCCGGCGATGTAAAGCCAAGTTAACCGTATGCTACCATCAACGCATGAAGACCAGGCGCGGCAACCATAGCGGCGCAAACCGCAGGGCGGGACGCGTTCGCGTGGTGGCCAAGGCCAATTTGCCTACGCAATTCGGGCGCTTCACGATCTTGGGGATCGAGGGTCTGGGGATCGAGGGGCAGAAGGCCGACGAGAGCGCTGTCGCGCTGGTTCGCGGGCGGCTGAACGGCGGGGCCATTCCGCTGGTGCGCATCCATTCGCAATGCCTGACGGGAGACGTCTTGGGATCGCTGCGTTGCGACTGCCGCGCGCAACTGGAGCTCTCTCTGCGCAAGATTGGCGCGGCTCGCACGGGCGTGCTTCTTTATCTGCCTCAGGAGGGCCGCGGGATCGGGCTGATGAATAAGCTGCGCGCTTACGAGTTACAGGACGGCGGCATGGACACGGTGGAGGCCAACCAGCATCTGGGGTTTGCCGCCGATTCGAGGGATTATGGCTTCTCGGCCGCTGCGCTGCGGGCGCTGGGCGTGCAGCGCGTGCGCCTGCTCTCCAACAATCCCGACAAGGTGAACCAGCTCGAAGAGCACGGGATCAAAGTGGTTGAACGCGTGCCGTGCCAGCCGCGCGGAACCGAAGCGGCGCGAGGTTATCTGCTGACCAAATCCACGAAATTAGGGCACCTGCTGGCAGGGTTCTGAACGCCCCAGCACGCGCAAAATCGGCGCGAGTTGGGGACCCACAAAAGAGAACGGAAAAGGCGATGAGGGATTCCCCGCAAAGGCGTCCGGGGCGCAAAGGACGCGCTTCGACTGCGTGGCCGCGCGGCCTGAAAGACAGCGGCCGAGGGAAAATCGTCGCGGCCGCTTCGCTCAGAATGACAACGTATTACCCTGCAAACGGGAGCGGCAAGACGCGGGGCAAAAGCCTCAGGTCTCGCCTGCGAAAGGCGTAGGCGCGACCTGAGCTACAAAGCTCGCTGTCGGCCCCAACGCGAACGGTACTGCTTAGCCGCCGCCGACGAGGTGCACGATTTCGAAGCGATCGCCGGAGGCTACCGGAGTCGTTTCCCACTGCGCATGCGGAACGATCTCCAGGTTCCGCTCCACGGCGAGCCGATTCGCGGAGAGGCCCAGGTGGGCGACAAACTGCTTGACGTTCAGCCCCTGAGGGACTTCACGCGGCTCGCCATTGACCTCTACTATCAGGGTCTCGCTCACGAGGTTTTTCTCACGGATGACGGTCGGGGCTTTTCTGCCTTCAAGTCTTTTTAGCTTTCAACTGATAACGCAACTCCCCGGTGGCCTCGGCGGCGCGCGCGCGGATTACCAGCGCCGCCAAAGCGGGCTCCGCGAGAGCCGGGAACGGAAACTGCAATGAGGCGCGCCCCTCGGCATCGGTGCGTCCAAAATGGCTCTCCGGGGAGGCAGCCCCATCCTCGATGAAGGCTTGCACCTCCACGTCCGCCAAGGGCTGGCCGGCGTCCTTCGAGAGCACCGCGATATCCAGCCAAACCCGGCCGGCATCGAGCCAGGATCGCGCGTTGAGCAGCTTTACGGCGATTTCGCCATCCTTGGGCGGCGCCGGTTTCTCCAGGGAGAGAACTCCCTCGCGCAGCGCGTCGAGGATGTCCCGGTGCTGCTTTTCGACGCGGGCGCGGAGAATGGCTTGATCGGTGAGGCCGGCGGCGGCCAAATCCTCATAGCTGGTGCTATGGCGGTAGACGACCCGGCCGCGGTTGAGGACCAGCGTATCGATCAGATGAGAGGCGCTATGGTCCTCGGTCTGCACGTCGTAGGAGTCCTGACCGAGCTGCGCTTTTGAATTGAAACCGAGATTCATTTTCTGCGCCAATTTGTACCTTGCAGGCGGTTCGATTGACCACTTGGTGAAGCGCCGCTATTATAGCCTGTTACTTATGTCCGGGAACCTGGCGCAAGCATACGCTCCGCTGTTGATACACCTCCTGGTGGCCCTGGCGCTTGCCGGTGTGCTCCTGCTGCTTTCGAGTTTGGTGGGCCAGCACCTGCCGACGCGCGAAAAGATGCAGGCCTATGAGTGCGGGATCACGCCGGTGGGGGACGCTCGGGAGCCCTTTGACGTGAAATTCTATCTCGTAGCTATGGTCTTTATTCTCTTCGATGTGGAAGCCGTTTTCCTTTACCCCTGGGCATACGTCTATCGCGAACTGCGCTGGTACGGCTTTACCGAGATGCTGGTATACATTTCGATCCTGTTGGCGGGCTATGTTTACCTGTGGAAGAAGGGTGCTCTCGATTGGACCCCCTCCAGCAAGGCGGATCGCGAAACGTGACGGACAAGCCCAGCGGCGAGCAGAACCCCATAGTCCAAATCCTGCGCAGGTGGGATGAGGGGGCGATAGCCGAGGTGGTGGAGTTTCGCGGGGAGCTCACCATCGTGGTCCCGCGGGAACACCTTCGGCGCGCCGCCGAATACCTTCAGGCGGAGGCCGGGCTGCGATTTGAGTTTCTCTCGGACGTTTCGGCGGTGGACCGTTTCCCTATCGAGCCGCGTTTCGAGGTGAATTATCACCTGCTCTCCATTCCCTTGCGCCAGACGGTGCGCCTGCGGGTGAGGGCGCCTGGCAAAGATCCGGTGCTGCCGACGGTGGTTCCGGTGTGGCCTACGGCGAACTGGCACGAGCGGGAGATTTTCGATCTCTTCGGCATTCACTTCGAAGGGCATCCGGACCTGCATCGCATCCTGATGCCCGACGATTGGGAGGGCTACCCTCTGCGCAAGGATTATCCGGTGGAAGGGTTCCGCTGATGACCACCACAGTGGAGACCGCCGCCGGCGCGGCACAAACAATGGTCCTCAATATGGGGCCGCAGCACCCCTCGACGCACGGCGTCTTGCGGGTGGTGCTGGAGCTGGACGGCGAAACGGTGATCAAGGCGCGCCCCGAGATTGGTTATCTCCATACCGGGATCGAGAAAAGCTGCGAAGCGCTCACCTATTCGCAGGCCATCACGCTTACCGACCGCATCGACTATCTCGCGCCGCTCTCGAACAATCTGGGCTACTGCCTAGCCGTGGAGAAGCTTCTGGGATTGGAAATTCCCAAGCGGGCGCAATACATTCGCGTCCTGCTGACGGAGATGACGCGCCTGAACTCGCACCTGGTGTGGCTGGGGACGCACGCCATGGATCTGGGCGCGACTTCGGTGATGCTCTATTGCTTCCGCGAACGCGAGGAGATTCTGAAGCTCTTCGAGATGATCTCCGGCCAGCGGATGATGACCAGCTATTTCCGCATCGGAGGCTTGGCCCTGGAGCCGCCGCCGGGCTGGCTCGATCGGGTGCGCTGGATCGTGGACATGCTTCCCTCGCGCATCGACGAATACGAGGCGCTGCTGACCCGCAATCGCATCTGGCTGATGCGCACGCAGGGAATCGGCGTGATCTCGGCCGAAGATGCCATCGCCCTGGGCGTATCCGGGCCGTCGCTGCGTGCGGCGGGCGTGGCCTACGACGTGCGCAAGTTTTTCCCTTACTCGAGCTACGAGGAGTTCGATTTCGAGGTGCCCACGCGCACCGAGTCCGACTGCTATGCGCGCTATATGGTGCGCGTGGCGGAGATGCGCGAAAGCCTGAAGATTGTTCGACAGGCGATGGGCAAAATTCCGGCGGAAGGCCCCATCAAGGCCAACGCGCCGGGGATCGTCCCGCCGGAGCGGGAAAAGATGAAGACGGAGATGGAAGCGCTGATCTATCATTTCAAGATTTTCACCGAAGGATTTTCGCCGCCGCCCGGCGAGGTCTATCAGCGCGTGGAGTCTCCGCGGGGCGAAGCGGGCTATTTCGTGGTAAGCGACGGCTCGCCGAAGCCTTACCGCGTGAAGGTGCGCGCGCCTTCTTTCGTAAATCTTCAGGCGTTGCCCAAGCTTTCCGAAGGTGGCCTCGTGGCGGACATGATCGCTTGCATTGGAACCATCGAT
The DNA here is from genome assembly GCA_963703785.1 of uncultured Acidobacteriota bacterium. Classification (GTDB taxonomy): domain Bacteria; phylum Acidobacteriota; class Terriglobia; order Acidiferrales; family UBA7541; genus Palsa-189. The sequence continues at coordinate 4,931 of CAVPFR010000046.1, forward strand.
ATCGTCCTAAGGGAAGTGGACCGCTGATGGAGTTGCCTCTCGTACTCGAACAAAAATTTCAAACGCTCCTGCAACGTTATCCCTTGAAGCGCTCGGCGCTAGTGCCCATGGCCCTGTACGCGCAGGACGTCCTGGGTTACGTGAGCGACGACCTGATCGAGGAGATCGCCAAGCGCGTGGACGTGAACACGCTGCAAGTGACGGAGACGCTGGCGTACTACTCCATGATCCGCCGCAAGCCGGCGGGCAAATATCACGTGCAGGTGTGCACGAACGTCTCCTGCATGCTGCGCGGCGGGAACCAAGTTTACGAGTTCGTGCAGAAAAAGTTGAAGATCGGAAACAGGCAAGTGACCGCCGACGGCATGTTTTCGCTCGAGGAAGTGGAGTGCATCGGCGCCTGCACGGGCGCACCGGCCCTGCAGGTGAACTACGACTACTACGAGAACCTCACTGAGGAGCGCGACCTATCAACTCCTGGAAGGCCTCGATAAGGGCGCGCGACCCCCAGGACCGAGCCCACATCCGGCGCCGTGCACAGCGGCACCCCGCCCAACTGCCGGTAATCACGCGCATGTTCGGCGTCGCGGATTCGCACAAACTCGACGTCTACCTGAATCACGACGGCTACAAAGGCCTGGAGCGGGCGCTCAAGCAGCTGACGCCGGACCAGGTGATCGACGAAGTGAAGAAGTCCAATTTGCGCGGCCGGGGCGGGGCCGGCTTTCCCACCGGAATGAAGTGGAGTTTCGTGCCCAAGGAGTCCGCCAAGCCGAAATACATTCTCTGCAACGCCGACGAAAGCGAACCCGGCACCTGCAAGGACCGGCCGCTGATGGAGCTGTGCCCGCACCAGTTGATCGAGGGCGTCATCATCGCCGGCCGCGCCATCGGCTCCCATCACGGATACATTTACATCCGCGGGGAGTACCGCTACGTGCTCAAGATCGTGGACGCGGCCATCGAAGAGGCCTACGCGCGCGGGTATCTGGGCAAAGACATCATGGGCAGCGGCTTCGACTTCGATTTGCACACGCACACGGGAGCGGCGCCTACGAATGCGGCGAAGAGTCCGCGCTGATGGAATCGCTGGAGGGCAAGCGCGGGTATCCGCGCATCGGCCTCCCTTCCCTGCCGTCGTGGGGCTTTACGGCTCGCCGACGGTGATCAACAACGTGGAAACGCTCTCTGCGGTTCCGGCGATCCTGCATCGCGGCGGGGAGTGGTATGCGGGGCTAGGTTCGCCGAAAAATGGCGGGACACGGCTGTTTTGCATCTCGGGGCACGTCAACCGCCCCGGCATTTACGGACTGCCCATGGGCTTCAATCTCAAGCGCATGATCGAAGAGGTGGCCCGCGGAAACCCCAACGGAAGAAATTGAAGGCGGTAATTCCCGGGGGCAGCTCCTGCCCGCTTCTGAAAGCCGAGGAGATCGACCTGCCCATGGATTTCGACTCGCTGGCCAAGGCGGGATCGATGCTCGGTTCGGGCGGCTTGGTGGTGATCGACGAAAAGCGCCTGCATGGTGGGCCTGGCGCGGCGCATCATGCATTTTGATCGCGTGTGGGGCATGCCCCCTTTCTACGCGCAACAGATGGCCGCTGATAACTACCTTCCGCTCCGTGTCGAAAGTCGCCTGGAAAACCCAGGGAACACTGGGCACGACCTCGACGTGACCGCCACACGTAGCGAGGATGGCAGCACGCTTGTGTTACACGTCGTGAACGTAGGAAGCGAGATGCAGCGGGCAACGGTGACTTTGAAGGGTTTCTCTCCGGTTGCAAAAATGGCCGATGTCTGGACGCTGAGGGGCACCTTGCAGGCCATCAACACGCCCGAGTGGCGGATGCAGGTTCAGAGCGTGCCTTCTCACCTGCAAGATGCTGGGCAACATTTCGATATAATCATTGGCCCCTGTTTGTACACACGGCGTCGGGGCACCTTCGCCGCGGATAGCTGTCGTGGACCGATGACCATCGCTTCCGGCACTTGTGCGGCGCTCGGAGAAGGGGTCCGCGGTGACGACCGGGGCTGTTTGCGTAGTGACGGGGGGCAACGGAGGCGTGATCCCGGGAGGTCCGAACAACCGGTGCCGGTGGGACGAAGTTTGGATGCCGCTCGGGTGCGTACCACTTGCCATCTCTGACGCCTGCCACCAGCCTGGTCCTTGTGATTGGTCAGCATCAGTCACCTCTCCCAGACGCTGTTCTCGGCGAAGATATTATCAGCTACCGTTTCAGTTTTCGGCCTGAGCAACATCACGCTGAGTGACCCATTGCCAGGTGGAGTCCCGGTTTCAAGGAGACGTTCAATCGTCCGACGTCTCAGTAACCCGTCTGAGCAGTTCGACCTTCAATCGACAGAGCACCTCGGTGC
>CAVPFR010000047.1:0-151042 GCA_963703785.1 uncultured Acidobacteriota bacterium
GTTTTTTTTCCTGTACTCGACTCGTCGTATTGCTCCGCACCTGATCCCACCAGAATGTCGCGCGTGATGTAGGCGACCGCTCCCACCGCGACTAGCACGGTGAGGCACCCAATGGTCCGGAGGCAGCCCATAGGCCTCTAATGCTCTCGGAACGGAGCCGCGTGGAGCAGCCAATGCCGCGCCCCGTTGGACCCGAGCTCGCTGGCCATGAGATCAATGGACTCGACCGGGGCGACGGTCTTCGAGGCGCACCTGCCGCGCCGCCTCGCGGAGCGCGCGCCGCTCCTCGGGCCCTGCTCCATCTCGCTCCCGTCCGATCGTAATGTGGGGACGAAACGGCTTTCCCTCAATGGGGAGGGCCAACGCGGCGCAGGCGAGCTCCACATCGTGGTGCAGCAGTTCCAGCTTGGGATCAGGGGCCACCGTCAGATATACGACCCGCGGCCGCTGGAGCGTTGGAAACGCTCCGACCCTGCCGACCGCGAGATCGAGCGGCCGGGTCCCCGCGGCCACGCGATCCATGGCCGTTGCGATCAATGGCACCAGGGCATCGTCCTGCTCACCCAGAAACTTGAGGGTCAGGTGCAAATGCCCCTCGGGCACCCACCGGACGTCGGGTCGCGCGACCCGCAGCGCATCGGTGGCCTCGAACGAACGGCGGCGCACGTCGGCGGGAATATTGAGGGCGAGAAACAATCTCACTTTACGCGAAGGCCCGAACTACGGACGCCACGTCGAGCTCCACGCCAACGTGGCGATACCCGAGCGCGAGCACCGCAGACGCGACGCGCGCGCGACGCGCGCCGTCCTCGGCCCAGTGATCAGGCCCACAGACAACCGCCACCCCGCTCCCACCGACCTGCTCCACGAGAAGTCCTTCGACGGTGCACCGAGCAGCACCGGCGACCGCCCCCGCCGCCGGCGCATTCCCGCGTCGATTGAGGGAGCCAGACTGAAACCCGGCCAGGTCGATGGCGACCCGCCGGTACCCGGCGCCGAGCACTGCCGCCGCGACCACGGGCTGCCGATCGGCCGCGAGCCACACCGGCAGCTGCTCCGCCCCCATCTCGACCCGCGCCAGCTCTCCGTGATGCCGCACCCGAAGGTCGCCGCTGACCCCCGCGGCGCGAAGCGCGGCCTCCGCGACCTCCACCTGCCGCAGCCGTCCAGGCGTCACCGGTGTCCCGTGAGGAATCCTCGACGACAGGCATGGCGCCGACGGCTGATCCCAGGTCGGCAGGCCCCGGGCCCGCGACAGCTCGCGAATCTCTCGCTTCGTGAGCCCGACGAGCCAGCGGCGACTCGACCCCATACTCCCACCCGGCGAGCCCCCCTGGCCGATCGTCCAGCAATACGTCCCACATTGGTCCCGTCGACCACGGTCCCGATCCCCCGCGCCCCGAGCCAGCGGTACCAGCCGACCCCAGAGATGGCCTTTACAGAAGTAGCACCGATTGACGGGGTTGGCCGCATACCGCGGATCCTCGATCTCATCGGTCTCCACCTCCTCGACGGTCAGACCCACACCCTCGGCCACCCTCCGCGCCGCCGCCCACTGTTCGGCGGGATACGACGCGCTGCGCCCGATCACCGCCAGCACGTTGTCCCTGCCCACCGCCTCGACCGCCACACAGGCGAGATACGCGGAGTCGACGCCGCCGCTATACCCGACCAACACGCCGCGCCGCTCCTGGAGCCACCCAACGAGCTGCCGCTCTTTGGCGATCATCCGTGAAGTATCGATCGCGAGCCAACCCCGGTGAAGGGCCGCCTTCTGTTACCGCCCGTGGCATTCGTGGAGAACACTACTCTTGCTCTCGGCGCGCACATTGTGCAGTATCTCACGGTCTCATAGCGCAGGGAGGCCCGGTGCATCAGGACGCAGTCCTCGGCACGGTACTACTCATAAATGATGATGTTGACGTCCTGAACAGCCTGGCTGCCTTTCTCCGCCGACGCGGCCTCGAGGTGTTCACCGCGGCCGACGGCGACGAGGGTATCGAGGCGGCCGTCCGCCACCAGCCTGCCGTGATCGTGCTCGACCTGGCAATGCCCCGCATGCACGGCCTGGAGGTGATCGATCAGCTCCGGGCGCGCGGCATGCGCCAGGAGATCATCGCCATCACCGGGCTGAATCCCGCCGAGTTCGAGGGGCCGGCGCTGCATCGCGGTGCGGACCATTGGTTGGCCAAGCCGTTCGAGCCTGATACGTTGGTCAGCTATGTGAATGTCGGGCTCCGTCGCACCCGGGAGCACGCGCCGGCGTCCACCGTCATGGTTGGCGACCTGTGGTGTGACACCCTCACGGGCGCCGCGCGCCGGGGGTCTCGCACCTTTACGCTCTCCACGATCGAGCGCCGCCTCGTCGCCTGTCTCGCTGCCCATCCTGCCCGGGCGCACTCGATTCCCGATCTGCGGCGGGCGGCGTGGGGACGATTTGTCCGAATATGCGGAGACGGCGCTCACACACCGCGCCGAGCATTCGGTGGAGGTCGCGGTGTGGCGGCCAATGGGGAAGATCAATGGGCCGGGGGAGCGGCGCCTCTTCATGTCGCTCAGCGTGAACGCGCGACGCGTCGGGTATCAGTTGGCGTCGGACAACCCGAACTAGGTCAGGCATCGGCCCCGACCGCGGCGACAATGGCGTCGATCCGCTGCGCCAGGGCCCGTTGGCGATCGCGGAGCCTGGCAATGTGCGCTCTCCAATGCCGCAGCGTGAGAAACGCCCGGGCATCGCGCCACGACGCCTGCCACCCTGGCCGTCAGGAGCGCGGTCAGCGCCAGCAGCGGGGCGACGACCACTGTAATGAGTCCCGCCCAGACTCCTGCGGCCAGGCCGACGACCGTCGCCAGCACAGCCGTCCACACCAGAAAGACGACCACGCCTATGAGGAGCTTGGCGGTGGCGTGGACATCGAGGTCGGTGGCGTGGGGCGCTTTGGCTGCGAGGGGCGCCACCAGGCGATAGGCCGGCCATGCGAGGAGCGTCCCCAGCGTTGTGATGCCCACCAGCGCCAGGAGCGGGATCCGTCTCACGCCCCAGCCGATTTCGGTGCCGAGTTCGTAGGGGCGAGCAATTCTTGGGGGGTGAGGCGGAGGGCGCGGAGGACGCGGCCGTGTGCCCGCAGGTCATCCGCGAGCGCTTACCCCCCTTCGATTTAGTTGAAGACATTACTTTTCAAACTCCGTAGCGCGAATTCAACGAGACATTTGGCCGAAGCCCGGCAAACAGAGATAAATCAGCACCGACAACAAGACGATCAAGAGATAAGCGACCATGACGTCCTCCCCCGGCTGGGGCAGCCCAAACTCGTCCCGTGACCGGCGTTTTCGGCGCGCACAACGTCTCGAGATTTCACCGGCACTTGCATTGGCTCTCGATCAGCTCGACGACGTGCCTGGTGTAGACGCCGCAGGCGACGAATTCCGCGCCAGCTGCTCGCCATCACCAGGAGCGCCTTTTCGCCTCGATCGTCGATGAGCGTGACGTCGCTGACGTCCACGATGCATTTGCGCGCGTCGCGCCGACGGTGCGAGTTCTTCCAACGGGCTTCGAGTTCCGCAACCCACGGCGCAACGAGGCGGCCTTGCAGAATCCAGCGTTGCTCAGCGGGGCCGTCGGTGATCGTGATCCGTAGCATTGCGTTTCTCTCGACACACTAGAAGTGCACACGCCATGCCAATGCTCGGCGAAGGCGTTTTGCGCCGGAAACGCTTAGCGGAATGAGAGATAGAAGAGGCGGGGCAAAAATTTCAGCGCAGGGTGCCAAGGCGTAGCTGCCGTTGCCACGGCACCGTTGCTAATTCCGTGGCAGCGAATACGAGCGATCATCCTAAGGCGAAGGTGAAAAGCAGATCCCTCCCCCGTTCGCAAAAGACGCGACCGGGTTCGGGATGACAGCAGAAAGCGGAGGTCGAACAGGAGAGTCAGGAATTACAAAATAAGGAGAGGCGAGACACCGAAAGGAAATACTCTAGGCGGAGTCTTAGTTGGGCCTACTGCTACGAGTAATTCCCAGCTTCTGCATTCTGACCTGAAGAGTGGAGCGCTTCATCCCCAAACGGGCGGCGGCGCCTTTGGGACCGGCAACGACCCAATTGGTTTCCTCGAGCGCCGCGAATATCTGCTTGCGTTCGGTGTCTTCAAGAACCCGTTGCATGCTGCCCGGGGCCTCGGCGCGGGCGGCGCCGTCGAGTTTAGGCGCGGAGCCGCCGTTAGGTTGAGGTCGGAGAGCGCTACCTCCAACACCGGGCCGGGGGTCAGGATCACGGCGCGCTCGATTACGTTCTGCAGTTCGCGGATGTTGCCGGGCCAGTGGTAATCGCACAGCACACTCATAGTCTCGGAAGGAATGCTTTCGATCTTCCTGTTCATGCGCCGGGCGAACTGCTGCGTGAAATGGCGCACGAGCAGGGGAATATCCTCGGGACGCTCGCGTAACGGCGGGACGCGCACCGGAAATACATTCAAGCGATAGAACAGATCGGAGCGGAACTTCTGCTCTTCGACCATGGCGGTGAGATCGCGGTTGGTCGCGGCGATCAAGCGGGCGTCGGTCTTGAGCGTGCGCGTGCTGCCGAGGCGCTCAAACTCGCGTTCCTGAAGCACACGCAGCAACTTCGGCTGGAGCTCGAGAGGGGCTTCACCGATCTCGTCGAGAAAAACGGTGCCACGGTTGGCCAGCTCGAAACGGCCAATGCGCTGCGCGATGGCGCCGGTAAACGCTCCCTTTTCGTGGCCAAAAAGCTCACTTTCGAGCAGGCCGGTGGGGATGGCGGCACAATTCAGCTTCACGAACGCGCTGGAATGGCGGGGGCTGAGATTATGGAGGGCCCGGGCAATCAGTTCCTTTCCGGTGCCGGTCTCGCCATAAATGAGGACGGTCGATTCCGTGGGCCCAACCGTTTCGACTTCCTTCAGCACGCGGCGCAAGACAGCGCTCTTACCGATAATTTCCTCGAAGTTCATCTCGCTGCGGATTTCGTCTTCCAGGTAGAGCTTTTCCTGCGCGAGCTTGTCTTTCAGTTCGGCGATTTGCCGGTAAGCGAGGGCGTTCTCCACGGCAATGGCAGTTTGGTTCGCGACCTGCATCAGGAGCTGGACCTCGTCCGGGGTGAAAGCGTTCTCCTCGCGGCGCCCCAGGTTCAAAACTCCGTGTATGCGCCCGCGGCTCGCAAGCGGCAGGACGCAGCCAACTTTGAAACCTTCGGCCACAGCGGGAGAGTCCGGAGTCATGCTCTCAATGTCGCTGATGGCGCCGACGTAGGGCTCGCCGGTCCTGAAGACCGTGCCTGGCGGAGTTCCTTCGATGGCTATGAGAGCTTCCTCGCTGATGAACCCCTTGCTCTCGGGAAAATCCATAGCGTAAAGGCGCAAGTGGGCAGCGCTTTCCGCGTCCGGCAAACCAACGCCGACAAAATCGCACTGCATGACGCGGCGCAAGATCGCGGAGATATTGCGCAAGAGCTCCCGCAAATCCAATGTAGAGACAACACTATTGGTCAAATCGAGGAGAAGTTTGAGCTGCTCTTGGGCTTTGCGGGAAGCCTCGAAATTAAGCGCGTCATCAATCGCGAGGGCGATCTGGCCGGCAACGAGCGAGAGAAAGGAGACATCCTGCTCGGAATAGGCTTCGGGCTCTTCGCTGCCGAGGAAAATGACGCCAAGGCGGCGATGCACCGTGGTCAGCGGAAAGGCGCATCCGGATCGAATGCCACAGGCCCTAACGACGGCGAGCGCTCGAGGAAAGCGGGTCTCCCGCTCCATGCAAGGAACCACCAAAGCTTGCTGGTGCTGATATACCCACCAAGTCAAGGTCTCTTCCCGGGGTAAGTCCTCGCACTGGCTCTCCTTCATCTGCTTGCACTTCTCGGCGAGACGCCAGGCGATTTCGTTGCCGGCTTCGTCGTACTGAACGACGCCGATGGCGTCAAACTTGATCACCCTGCGGAGTTCAGTGGTAAGGACCTGGAAAAGGTCGTCGGGATCGCGGTGTACGCCTACAGCTTGCGAAACGCGGATCAGCGCTTCGTAGCGTGCGGGCTCCTGGTCGATCAGGGTTGCTGTTCCCGCTTCCATGAACGTCACCAGTGTATACCTCTGGGATAGGTTTCAGATGCATTCACCTCTCATTTGGATACATGCCTATGGCGTCTTTCAATGGCTTCCACGGTTGAAGTAGACCCGCCAACGCGGGCGGACTCCCTGCTTCAGCGACGGATGTCAATCGTTGTGCCGGAAATTGGGCATTCTGCCATGCAGGCGGCACGCGCAGCGGAGCGACGTGGGCGTTCACCCTGTTCGTATCTCACAAAAAGAAAAGAGATTCGCCGGATCGGCAGGCGACGCAAGAGTTTGGCAGCCTCGATGCAATTGCCACCTCGTCTTGGGAGGAAGGCGCGGAACTAGGAGGCAAACGGGCATGGCGTCGAACAACAGCGAAAATTACGGCACGGAGTTTGAGAGAAGGCTTGCCCGGAAGGCGGAAGCTGTGGCGAGTCGTTCATCAGGACATCGGGTAGCACAAGACCGGGCAGCACGAGACTGGGTTGGACGCTCTCGCAAAGCCAGGCGAGAGGTCGATTACGCGCGCGGCGGCTATCTCGGCGCGATTGTGCTGGCGCTATTCGCGCTTTTTACCGCCCCTGCGCAATCGAACGCGAATGAATTGAAGGAGCAAACCTTGGCGGAGTGGAACGATTACGTTCATTCCGCTTGCTTGCGCACGGAGGAACGGGCCGAGGACTCTCCGTTTTTGCACATCAGCGAAGTGCCCGAGAGACGCGATCGTGCGCGAGCGGGCGAGATTATCGTTTGGCGCGAGGGCGACAGGGAACGAGCGAGGGTGCCCCACGGACTGATCCATGATTGGACTGGGGCCGTGTTCATTCCCAAGGCCACCATCGCCGACGTTTTCGCCGTGGCGCGCGACTACGACCACTATGCCGAGATTTACAAGCCGGCGGTTCTTGAAGCCAGAGGACGAGGCTCCGAGGGAGACGACGACAGTTTCTCGATGCTACTGGTGCAGAAGGTGCTGTTCGTGACGGCGGCAGTGCAGGGCGAATATGAGACGCAGTACAGTAGGGTCGACGCGAAACACTGGTACAGCATCTCGCAGAGCACTCGCTTGCAGGCGGTCGAAGGGTTTGGCCAAGCGGATATGCGCGTGCTACCTCCGGACCGCGGCCCGGGCTTCATTTGGCGGCTGTACAGTTTTACAAGATTTGAGGAGAGCGACGGCGGGGTATACGTCGAGGTGGAGGCACTCGCACTAAGCCGCGATGTTCCGGCCATGCTTCGCTGGCTGGTGGATCCGGTGGTCGATCATTTGCCAAGGGACTCGGTACGCGAGACTCTGGAAAAAACACGTAACGCGGTTCTCGAGAGGGCGAGCCATCGAGATTAGGCGGGAGGCAGAGGGCATCGGGGTGGTTGGGGCGCACGGCCAGGAGTGGCTGTGCCACCTGGGACTATGGAAGAAGGGGCGGAAGATAGGACAGCGTGCGAGCAAGAGTCCATACCAGGAAGAGAACGAGAACGACATTTACCATGCACTGAAGGGCGGTAAAGCCGACCAAGTCCCGCGCGCGCAACTTCAGGATTCCTAAAATCGGCAACATCCAAAATGGGTTGATCAGGTTAGGCAAGGCTTCCGATGCGTTGTACACCTGGACCACCCAACCGAGATGGACGTGCAGGTCCTTGGCAGCCTGCAATAGATAAGGCGCCTCGATGACCCACTTGCTGCCGCCAGAGGGCACAAACATTCCCAACACCGCCGAATAGATCGAAACGAGGAGGGGGGAAGCTCGCCCTCGAAGATACATGCACGAAAAAGCGAGCCATGCCGGCGGCGATCGGAGACATGGTCACAATTCCAAAAATCCCGCCATAGAATGGGAATTGGATCAGAACGCCCGACGTGGCGGGAACTGCGTTACTGACGGCCTGGGTGAAGGAATGCGGGCGCCAATGCAGAAGCAATCCGGCCATGAGGAAGAAAAAATTGTAGGTGTTCAGATCGAGGACGGCGAGAGGGCCCCGCGCGGCCAGGAGCCGCGCCAGGTAGATGAAGCCAAGCACGGCTACAACCAGAGAAAGCAACGGTAAATTTTCGAGCCACTCGCCTTTGGTCGCAGGTTCGACTCGTTCTGCCGCAGGTTCGACTTGTTCTAGTGACTGCACTATCTCTGGTTCATGCACACCAAACCACTCGGCCGTCTTCATCGAGTGAGCCGGGGCGGAAAGATAAGCGACCAGCACGCCGGAGCAAATCAACACAATCGCGATGACCATGCTTTGCCAAAGGTAGATCGTCTGCCGCAGCGGGATTACGCCGCTGATGTCGATCAGGGCCGGAGGAATCGCGCCCGGCGAGGCCATCAACAAAGCCGCGGAAGACGACAAGCCCAGGGCCCACACCGTGCCCTGGCCGAGATACGCCGCCGCGGCGATCGCTCGATAATCGATTCCACGCACGTGTTTCACAATCTGGCGTGCCAGAAGGGCGGCGAAGATTATGCCCATGCCCCAGCTAATCAGCGAAACGAGCATGGAAAACAAAGCGGTAAAGGCAATCGCATGGCGAGGAGTTCGGGGAATTCGCGAGAGCCGTTGGATGATGCGGGAGACGGGCGGCGAAACGGCGACGACATAACCGCCGATGATGATCATGGCCATCTGCATGGTGAAGGGAATTAAACTCCAGAAGCCCTGCCCGAAATAATCGACGAGGTCTCGAACTCGAGATCCTGCCAGCATTCCAGCCAGAAAAACGACGATCAGCGCCAGCAGCGCAAAGACGAATGCGTCCGGGAACCAGCGCTGCGACCAGTCAGCGAGGGCCACGCCGAGGGATTCGAACCTACCTAGCTTGTCTTCGGTCTCTTTGTTCTCCCGCGTCGCAGTTTTGGATTTCATGGTATGCGTTCGCCGCTGCGGCATTCTACAGCCTGCGGGGTCCGATGTCTTTGGCGGCAACGGAGCGGGCAGCGTATATTGGGTCTCCCATTGGCTCTGGCCCAAAACGATCGACTTACAGCGAGGACAGTGCCGCCCGGGCCGATACGTGGTATCTATTTTTACCCGGATTTGAAGCGGGGATTCGGAAACAACAAAACAGATGAACGAAATCGTTGAATTTCTCGTTCACCACGGATACTCATTGTTGTTCCTTTGGGTGCTGGGTGAACAGGCGGGGTTGCCGATACCTTCGGCTCCCGTGCTGCTTGCCGCCGGAGCCCTGGCGGGAACGGGGCGAATGAATCTCCCGGTCGCGGTGGGGACGGCGTTGCTTGCCGCAACGATCTGCGACACGCTGTGGTATATCCTGGGGCGGCAGCGCGGTAGCGCCGTCCTGCGGCTCATCTGCCGCATTTCCCTGGAACCGGATTCTTGTGTGCGCCGCACGCAAGTTTCGTTCGAACGCCGGGGCCCTTGGGCGCTGGTGATCTCGAAATTCGTGCCAGGTTTGAGCGCCATGACGGCGCCCCTGGCGGGGACGAGCCGCATGCCCTGGCAGCGGTTTGTTTTCTACGATGCGATAGGGGCCCTGCTATGGTCCTGCTCGTATATCGCCACCGGCTTCGTCTTCAGCAGCGAACTGGAGCGCGCGCTGGCTTCCCTGCGGTTCCTGGGCGGCGGATTATTGGCTCTGCTACTGATCACGCTTGGCGGGTACATTGTGTGGAAGTGGCAGAACCGCCGGCGATTCCTGCGGAACCTGCGCGTGGCGCGCATCACTCCCGAAGAGCTGAAACGACGGTTGGATGCCCGTGAGGACGTTATTGTGATCGATCTCCGCCATTCGCTCGAATTCGATGCGGAGCCCCAAACCATATCCGGTGCAGTTCACATGGACCCGGCCGATCTGGAGGAGGCCGTTGAGGTCATCCCGCGTGACCGGGAGATCGTCCTATTCTGCAGCTGCCCCAATGAAGCAACCGCCGCGCAAATGGCTCTACGTTTGCGGAGCCGAGGTATAACGAAGATCCGTCCGCTGGCGGAAGGCCTCGATGGCTGGCGCAAACGTGGATTTCCGATGCAGGCGGTGCAGGAGGCGGACCAAACGGCAGGGGCGGCTTAGCGGGTACAAAGTCCGCTTCCCGAACTCCTGGGAGAGCTTGAATCGCACGTCTAGACGCGGTCGGGATTCGTATGAGCTTGTATCATGCGCCAAGCGAAACCTGAACTCATCAGAGAAAGTCCCGCACACACAAACATGATGAGCCGGAATCCGAATACAAAGGAGCGGTCGATCAGGGTTTTCAGCTGAGCGGCCATACCTGGATCGAGGTCTTTGGGAAGAGCGACAGCGGCGAGCCTGGCGACATTCGACTGCAAATCGCGCAGCGCGTCCGAAGGAATGTTCAGCTGAGTCAAACGAGCATTCATGTAATGGCTGAATGCATCGACCATCAGCATGCCCAAGATGGCAACGGCAAGTAGTCCGGCGATGCGAGCGACGGCATTATTAATACCAGAAGCCGTCCCAGCGTGACTCTGGTCTACGGCACCCATGACAACGGTGGTCAACGGAGCCACGCTTACGGCCATCCCCAGTCCGAGGACCACAAATCCGGGGAAAAACGTCGTCCAGTACGCGCCTCCCACTGACGGAAAAGCGAAGAGAAGAAATCCTACGGCGGCAATCAACGGTCCCACGATCAGCGGCCGCTTGGCGCCGAAGCGATCGACAAGCCCACCGGCCCAGCGCGAAAGCAAGAACATAAGAAAGATGAATGGAAGGGCAGCGGCGCCGGTGACCGTTGCCGAATAGTGCTGCACCTGGATCAGGTTCAAGGGGAACAGAAAAAAGAAGATTCCGAGAGCAGCATACAGGAAGAACGTAAGCAAGTTGGCACCGGTAAAATTTTTCCAGCGAAAGAGGTCCAAGGGAACCATGGGGAAGCGGGTATGAGCTTCGAAGTAAAAGAAAACGAATAAGAGCACGCCGCCGACAGCCAGGCTCCCCCAGACATCAGGATTACTCCAACCTAAGGCAGCGGATTCTATGAATCCGTAGGTCACGCCCGCCAAGCCGGCTGTTACGATCAGCGCTCCAGCCCAATCAACGCCACCGTGTGTTTCGGCTTTGCTTTCCGGGACGCGCAAAAGTGAAAATAAAATGACGGCCGCGGCGATGGGTGGGTTGATGAAGAAGGCCCAGCGCCAGGAAGCGTGTTCGATCAACCAGCCGCCCAGAACCGGCCCGGCTGCCGTGGCCATGGCGGTGAAGCCGGACCAAGTGCCGATGGCGCGGCCGCGTTCATTGCCGCCGAAAGAGGCGCTGATGATTGACAGACTGCCGGGAACGAGAAACGCGGCGCCCAATCCCTGGACGGAGCGCGCAATCACCAGTTCGCGGATGTTTGCGGCAAGTCCACAACCCGCCGAAGCGATGGCGAACAAAGTTACGCCGAGCAGGAACATTCGCCTGCGGCCGAATGCATCGCCCATAGCGCCGCCCGCCAAAATCAAGGCACTCAGGAAGAGGCCGTAACCCTCGACAACCCACTGCATGTCGATGACAGTGCCGCCGAGAGTCTTTTGAATCGCGGGCAGCGCAACGTTGACGACGGTGCTGTCAATGAAGGCCATGCTGGATCCGAGGATGGTGACAGCGAGGATCCAGGGCCGTGCCGATTTTGCGCGTGGAGCGGCGATGCGACCGGACTCGATTACCGCCTGGTCGCAGGGTGGCTTCATGACTCGTTTCGAGATGCTTGCGTTAGAGTTCAGCCAGAGCGCGGTGGACCATGTGGACGGCGATGGCTCCTTCACCGACGGCGGAGGCGACGCGCTTCACGTTGCCGGAACGAACGTCGCCGACAGCAAAGACGCCAGGAAGACTGGTTTCGAGCATCTGCGGAGGAGCGACCGCCAGAGCGGCGCGTTCGCTTTCCGTAATGATGTCGCGGCCCGTCAGGATGAAACCCTTGCCATCGAGGGCGACGCAGTCCTGCAACCAATCCGTTCGCGGAGATGCGCCGGCCATGATGAATACATGGCGGATGTCGTGGACGGAAGTCTCGCCGCTGGTTTTGTCCTGCCAAGCGATGCGTTCGAGGTGCGTATCGCCCTCTAAACTCACGATTTCGGTTTTATAGTGCACCTCTATGGCAGGATTTTGCTCGATGCGCTGGATCAAGTAACGGGACATGGTGTCCGAAAGCTGACTGGAACGCACCAGCATGTACACCTTGCGTGAGGTCTGGGAGAGAAAGACCGCCGCTTGGCCGGCGGAATTTCCTCCTCCGATCACGGCGACATCTTCCTTTTCGCACAGTTGCGACTCCATGAAGGTCGCGCCGTAGTAAACACCCCGGCTTTCGAACCGCTGGAGATTGGGAATACGCGGCTTGTTGTACTGCGCGCCTGTGGCGATGATGACCGCTCGGGCCATCAGAGCCCTGCCATCGTCCAGCACGACCTTGTAAGGACGCTTGGCGCAGTCCAGGCGCACGACGTTGCGCGCAATCATCATCTTGGCACCGAATTTTTCGGCCTGCGTGATTGCGCGCGTGGCTAACTCCTGGCCCGAAACACCTGTAGGGAAGCCCAGGTAATTTTCGATTTTGGAACTCGATCCCGCCTGCCCTCCAGGAGACTCTGTCTCGATCACCAGCACATCCAGGCCCTCCGAGGCTGCATACACAGCCGCAGCGAGGCCCGATGGTCCGGCGCCGACGATGATCACGTCGCGAAGTTGCGAGTCATCGATCATGGCGTTGAAGCCCAAGCAATCGGCCAGCTTCTGTATCGATGGATTGCGCATCACGCCACGATTGCTGCAAATCACCACGGGAACCTCTTCCGGCTTAATCTCGAAACGATCCAAGAGTCCCTGCGAGGTCCGATCCAAGTCGAGATCAACGTAGGAGTAAGGAAATCCATTACGGGTTAGAAATTCGCGAAGTTGGAGGGTCTTGGCGGAGTAGCGCGAGCCCATCAGGATGACACTGTTACGACCCTGTCTGATTAACTCCAGGCGGCGGAGTATGAATGCCCGCATGAAGATCTCGCTCAATTCGGCATCCCGGGCGATCAGGGAACGCAACCCGTCGCCGGTTAATTCGAGGAACTCACCGGATTGAGTGACCCGGCCGAGCACGAGGCAGCGTTGACCGGAGATCATGGTCATTTCTCCGGTGAACTCGCCCGGATCATGCTTTGCGACGGGGTACTCGCCGGAAAGATCGGGCTGCACGATTTCCATGGCGCCAGACAGCAGGACGAAAAAAGGCACGCTGGTGTCGCCGGGCGCGAAGAGCACTTCACCTGGCTCGACTCGGCGCAATTTGCCGGAGCCTTTGACCCGGGCGATCTGAGGAGGCGTAAGGATCGGAAAAGCTTGGGTGTGCACATCGAGCGCGCTGGGTACTGGAGAAGCGGACATAGTTGTCCCCCTTTGTTCGAGGATAATCAGTATTAGAGCATGACTGCGACCGTTTGGCTTCAGGCAAGGGCGGTATGGCTGCTAAGTGGCTGTGACTCAATGGCTTCGGCTGGCGCGTGGCCATTGTCTCTTGCGGTTCCGAATGGAATGGCCGGGAGGGCGTTGACGAAAGTCGTTGTAACGACTATTGTTGCCGCATGAGAGCGAATCGAGCCACTCGGGCGACTCGGGCCCGGAACAGGAGGCGCGGCGGGGCCGTCCCCGAGGAGGCGGTCTTCCTCGAACTGCTGCGCACAACCGATATGCTGTCGCGCGGCTTGCTGAACATCCTCAAACGCGAGGATGTGTCCGCAACGCAATATAACGTGCTGCGTATTCTGCGCGGCGCACCAGAAGGCCTTCCTTGCGGAGAGATTGCCAAACGCATGATTACCCGAGACCCAGACGTCACTCGGCTGCTGGACCGGCTGGAAAAACGCGAGTTGATCTCGCGATCGCGAGAGGCCAGGGACCGGCGCACGGTGATTGGGCGCATCACTCCAGCCGGTGTAAGGCTCCTCGATCGGCTCGATGATCCGGTGCAGAAAGCTCATCGCAAACAACTGGGCCATCTAGGCAAGGAGCGCCTGAGAGGGTTGACGAGGCTGCTGCGAGAGGCGCGCAGCCAGGTGGCTTGATGTTTTGGCGTCCCTAATATGTGTTGCAACGAATATCGTTCTAACGCATCTAATCGGGACAGCAGTTCAAATTTAGAACCGAAAGGATTTCGATATGAGCGCACTGGCCATACCGCAAATCGGAACGAGCACGTGGAACATCGACCCCGTTCACTCCGTCGCCGAGTTTAAGGTGAAGCACATGATGATCTCCAACGTGAAAGGCCAATTCACAAGCCTCAAGGGCGCCCTGACGCTGGATGAGGCCGATTTGACCAACTCGCACGTGCAGGCCACGATCGATGCGGCGTCCATAAGCACGCGAGACCCCCAGCGCGACGCCCACCTCAAGAGCGCCGACTTCTTCGACGTGGAGAAGGTTCCGACGCTATCCTTTCAGTCCAAGCGCATAACCCGTACCGGCGATGGCGAGTTCGCGGTGGCGGGCGAGCTCACGATTCGCGGCGTCAGCCGCGACGTCGTGTTCGCGGTAGAAGGACCGACGCCGCCGGCTAAAGATCCCTGGGGAAATACGCGTATCGGTGTTTCCGCCACCACGAAGATCAACCGCAAAGATTTCGGACTGACGTGGAACGCCGCGCTGGAAACCGGCGGCATTCTCCTGGGCGACGAGGTGACCATCACGCTCGACGCCCAGTTCGTGAGGGCTTAAGTTGACTTGTGTAGCGGGCCGCGAGGACAGGTCCGATCGGTGTATCGTCCGGGTGCGCGGCCCAGAAAAGGAGAAAGCTATGTCACTTCGTCCAGTGAAACAGATTATTCGACCGCAACCCACTATCGAGGGCGCGGGCGTGAAGCTGCAGAGGGCCTTCGGGTTTGGCAAAACGAAGGAGTTCGATCCCTTCCTGCTACTCGATGATTTCCGCAACGAGCATCCGGAGGACTATCTGGCGGGGTTTCCTTGGCATCCGCATCGCGGGATTGAGACGATCACGTACGTCCTGGCCGGTTCGGTGGAGCACGGCGATAGTCTCGGTAATAAGGGCAAAATGACCGCCGGCGACGTGCAGTGGATGACCGCCGGCAGCGGGATTCTGCACCAAGAGATGCCCAAGGGAGACACCCAGGGCCGCATGCATGGCTTTCAGTTGTGGGCCAACTTGCCCGCGGCGCTGAAGATGACCGACCCGCGGTATCAGGATATTCCGGCGAGCGCGATTCCGGAGGTCACCGATGACGATGGGACGCGGGTACGCGTGGTTTGCGGTCAGTTTTGGGGGAAGAGGGGTCCGGTGGAAGGCGTCGCGGCAGATCCCAATTACCTCGATATCTCGGTGCCTGCCGGGCGTCAAAAGCGGCTCAAAGTGGAAACCACGCGCAACGCCTTTGCCTATGTGTTCGCGGGCGCTGGCACGTTCCGCGGCGCCTCTGGTCCACAGCCGGTTCTCACGGATCAAGTGGTAGACCCCAACGCAGCGCCCACGTACGATGCCGACAATCACTCGCTGGTGCTCTTTGACAGAGGAGACGAGATCGTCGTCCAGGCAGGTCCCGAGGGAATTCGTTTTCTGCTGGTGTCGGGCAAGCCGATCGAGGAGCCGGTGGCGTGGTATGGCCCGATTGTGATGAACACGCAGGAACAACTGCGCCAAGCCATGGCGGAACTGCGAACCGGCGACTTCATCAAACATCGCTGAGTCTGCCCTATTCTCGAAATCGCAGCGCATGCCGGTCGTGGACAGTTTGAATTTTGACCTCTGGTGTCACGATCAAGAAAACTCGAGATGACCCACTAACCGCGTGCCGCATGTCTGGCATATCATCATCCGCGCCGCTGGCAGCCGTTCAGTTACTCTTGGGGGGCTGGCATCGATTCACGTGATCCTGACGCTGATGCTGGGATACTACTAAAGGCAACGATATGAAAAAAATGGCTCTACTCGCGGTGATCGCAACGCTTGTCGTCGGCTGCAAGAACGGCTCGGGAGCAGGGAATTCGCAGGCACAGACTCCTGAGAATTCGGTTCGCGCCGCTATTCAGGATCATCTGGCCCACAACGGAAACCTTAATCTGCAAGCCTTCGATACCGACGTGAAGCAAGTGACCATTCAAGGCGACCACGCGCAGGCGGAGGTGGAGTTTCGGATCAAGAGCGGCCCCGGGGCGATGCAGTTGACCTACTCACTGGAAAAACATAATGGCGCCTGGTCGGTGATCGACAGTGACCCGGCGGCCAGCAATTTCTCTCATCCCGCGTCGAACGAAAGCCAGGGCGAGAACCAGGGCGAGAGCCAGGGCAGGTCCACGACTACGCCTGGAGCGAGTCACTCCCTAGGGGACACTTTGAGATCGTTTGGAGCTGGCGCCCCTTCTGCAACACGCTGAACGCATGCCGATGCAGTGCATCGACCAAATAACTGGCGGACCTCCGTTAGCGGCCGAGCCTATCCGAATATCGGTAGCTATTCAGCAAGAATCGTAATTTTCTCTCAATATCCTCTTCCTATTCTCGAGGATAAGTTTTCCACCGCGCGGGTTGCCAGCTATTCCAAAGAGACGCTTTCAGGTGCATACTGGCCGCTACCGGTTTTATTACCCGGCAGGTAATTAACCGCAGTTTACATAATTGGCGCGGCTACGCAAAGCGGGGGAGTACAAGTATGCCGCACAAAGGGCACGCGATTCCGCCGGTCGAACTCGGAAGCCTTCCCTATGGGCCAGCGAATCCTGAACGTCAACTCTCCCAAAACGACGGTCTCTTCCGAAAGATCTTTCAATCGTCGAGCGACGCAATCCTTTTACTGAATGCGACGGCCAGCGAATTTCTGGATCACAATCCCCGAGCCTCCGCCACGTTCGGATACGCGCGCCACGAGTTCTTGCGCGTGCCTCCAAGGAGGGCGATCTGTACCCTCAAGGACCAATGGGAGATGCTGCTGGATTCGGTGAGGAACAGGCGCGACCGATGGCTCCGGGGAATGGGTTGCCGGCATAAATCAGGGACCATTCTCTTTCGCGACGTCCTCCCTTCGGTTGTTGAGCTTGGTGGCAAATGCCACGTCCTCGCCACCATCCGCGACGCGCGCCAAAGGGAATTGGCAGAAGCCTTGCGGGAAGATGCTCGATTTATGCGCTTCTCGAACGCGGTCATAGCCGGCGCAGCGGCGGCCTCAACGATCGAACACGCGATTCGATTCTGCCTGCGCCAAGTCTGCGATTACACTCACTTGGTATTCGCGCATGCCCATATTTTCTCCGGACGGCTTTTAGCCGCCCGTGTTCCCGTGGATATCTGGCATTTTGGCATGCATGAACGCGCCGAATCGGCCAAGGCGATGATTACCGCGAGGCGCTTTGGTTTCCCGGAAGAATGGTATTCCCATATTTTGGCCAATTCTCAAGCCGTCACGGTGGAGGAGTTGGAGGGGCAACCGGAATTCCTGGAAAAAATAGAACTTCAGAATGCAGGGTTGAATTCCGTGCTGGCCGCGCCGGTTCTGGTGGGGGGTGAGATCGCGGCAGTATGCCAATATTTTTCCGATGAGGCGACGAATCGGGGGCAACTGTTTTTGGCCATTATGGCTAACCTAAAAGCCCGGCTGGGACAGATCATCGAGCAAAAACAAGCCGATGAAAATGTGCGCAACTTATCCACCAGGCTATTCCACGCTCAAGATGAGGAGCGGCGTCAGTTGGCCCGAGAATTACACGATACCACCGCGCAAAACGTGGCGGCGATCCTCATGGATCTGGGCGTCATCAGCAGAAACGCCAACGCATTAACGGATGCGGCCAATCAGGCACTTTCCGAGTCCCTTTCCTTGGCAAGACAGAGTCTTCAGGAGATACGGTCGTTTTCGTATCTCATCCATCCGCCGATGCTCGAGGAGCTCGGCCTGATCGCGGCCCTACGTATCTTCATTGAAGGCTTCTCTCAGCGAAGCAGCATGCGCGTGCACCTCGAGTCGCCGGATTCATGCCCGAAGTTAGCCACCCGGTTGGAAACTACCGTGTTTCGGGTGGTGCAGGAGGGTTTGGCGAATGCGCGCCGCCACTCGGGCAGTTCGACTGCCGATGTGAGGTTGAAGGTGAGTTCGACGGAATTGAGACTGAGCGTGGAAAACGAAACTACGGGCGATTTATTGTGGGACCAACTCGATGTCCAACCGGGGAAGTTCGGAGTCGGCATGCGCAGCATGCAAGAGCGCGTCCAATATCTCGGGGGGCATCTCAGCTTTCATATGGGAAAGAATCGAACCGTTTTGGAAGTCGTTCTCCCCCTCTCGAAGGCGACAAGGGAAGAAGGGGATCTTATCCATGCCCAGAATCCCGATGCATGAGGCTTAGGATGGAATCTAAGCCCACTAGTGCAAGGCGCCTCGCACGAAGCGAATGGTTGAGTGGGTATTGGGTCAGTTTGAATTTTGCTGTTACCGCTAAGCGAAATAGCTTGACTCATGATCTGTTTAACCTAATACTCGCCAAGCTAGTTCTGCTGTAAAGGCCCACAGACGTCAGACCTCTTGACGTAAAAAGAATACCAGCCTCTGGATCGCCCCCCCAGACATTGTGAGGAAGTGTCCGATGCCGCACCGTATTTTGCTTGCGGACGACCATAAAGGCATAAGGCGCCGAGTACGTTCGGCGCTGGAAAGCGCGGGATTCGATGTATGCGGCGAGGCCGCCAATGGCCAAGAGGCCGTTAGCCAGGCAAAAGACCTCATGCCCGATCTGATCGTTCTGAATCTTTCGATGCCGGTCATGAATGGCCTCGAAGCCCTACCGCAGATCGCCAAATCCGTTCCCAGCGCAAAAGTGCTTATTTTTACTATGGACGAGGGAGACGAACTGCGACGAGAAGCTCTTCGCCGGGGGGCGCACGGCCTCGTTAGTAAGTCCAGCCCTCTTAGCGACCTTGTCGACGGAATTGAAAAGCTTCTGAAATAGGCGGCGGAAGGCTCGCAAAGCACAGAGGAAGCGAGATCGACTTCTTCAGGGTTCACCACGTCAACGTGTTGTCAAGATTCGACGCTTTCTGTGTTCCGTTGTAGCGGAGGCGGTTGGCTCCGAGGTTCCTCGCAACGTTGGCAAGCTCGTTGTGCCCCGGGTGAGACAAGCGTACAATGCGCGAGATTGACCTCCAATCACGGGCCCGATTGCATCGATTCAGATTCATAAGCGGCTAAGAGTACAACGTATCAGGCAGGCAAGGAGGTACGCGATGCGAAGTACCAGACTTCTATATATCGGCGGCGCAGTCGCTATGGGAATCGCCGGCTACCTGCTCACAGCGCGGACTGGCCTCCATGCACAACAGGGTGCGCCGACGTCAAGCGGCGCGAACGATATCGGCGGGTCAGTTTCCAGCAGCAAGGGGCCCGAGGCGGGGGTATGGGTAATCGCCGAAACAACGGACCTGCCAACGCGCTACATCAAGGAAGTGGTTACGGACGATCGCGGGCGTTACTTGATTCCCGATCTGCCGAAGGCAAACTACACGATTTGGGCCCGCGGCTACGGACTGGTGGATTCGCCCAAGGTGCAGGCGGAGCCCGGCAAGCAGGTTGACCTGAAACCTACCGTAGCGCCGGACGCAAAGGCGGCCGCGCACTACTATCCGGGCAACTATTGGTATGCAATGCTGAATGTGCCCGGCAAAGACGAATTTCCGGGAACCGGCCCCGACGGAAACGGCATTCCCGCCAACCTCAAGAGCCAAGCCCAGTATTTGGACCGGCTCAAGACCGACGGGTGCGAAGCGTGCCATCAACTCGGCAACGAATATACGCGCACAATTCCGGCGATGTTCAAAGACATGGATCCCGCGCAGGCTTGGCTGCGCCGCCTGCAATCCGGGCAGGCCGGCGGGCAAATGGCGGGCGAGGTGAACCGGCTCGGCCCTAAGCGGGCCCCGGAGATGTTTGCCGATTGGACGACCAGGATCAAGAACGGCGAACTGCCTTCTTCGGCGCCCCCGCGGCCGCAGGGCATCGAGCGCAACGTGGTGATCACTCAGTGGGACTGGGCCGATCCGAAAGCCTATCTGCACGACGAAATCTCTACCGACAAGCGCAATCCAACCGTCAACGCTTACGGCCTGATCTACGGATCGCCGGAGGAGAGCCGCGACTATTTGCCGATCCTCGATCCCGTACACAACACCATCGATCAACTCAAGGTTCCCTATCGCGATCCAGACACGCCCGCCGAGGGCAAGCCGTTGCAGCCCTCGCCCTTCTGGGGCGATGAGGCCATCTGGGACACTCACACCACGGTTCACAATCCCATGTTCGACGCGAGCGGCCGGCTGTGGTTCACGGCCCGCATCCGCGCCGCCGCCGATCCCGCGTTCTGCAAGGCCGGGTCGGACGTGCCCTCGGCACAACTCACTCCTGTCGAGCGGTCCGGCCGCCAACTGGAAGTGTATGACCCGACGACCAAAAAGATCGACATGATCGACACCTGCTTCGGGACGCACCACCTGCTCTTCGCTGAGGATGGCAGCAACATTCTCTGGACCAGCAGCGGCGGCGGTGGCGGCGTGGTGGGCTGGCTCAATACAAAGATGTGGGACAAGACGCACGACGCGGCGAAATCGCAAGGCTGGACCGCGCTGGTGCTGGACACCAACGGCAATGGCAAGCGGGACGCCTATGTGCAAGGAGAACAGGACGTGGCCACCGCAGCCAACGGCGAAAGTCTGGGTACTTCGTCCGCCGTGAACACAAAAACGGACCCGACGAAGGATACGCGCCTCAACGCGGGGTTTTACGGCATAGGCGTTACCAAAGATGGTTTGCTCTGGGGCACGGTGCTGGGCTTCCCCGGCGGGATCGTGCGACTGAACCCGGGACCCCATCCGCCCGAAACCGCCCTTGCCGAATACTATGAAGTGCCCTGGAACGATCCAAAGGCCCCGGTGTGGGGCTACTCGCCACGAGGCATGGATGTGGGCACCGACGGCGTGGCTTGGGTGGCGCTGGCTAGCGGACACATCGCGAGCTTCGACAGGCGCAAGTGCAAAGGGCCGCTCAACGGCCCGACGGCTACTGGACGGCAGTGCCCGGAGGGATGGACGTTATATGAGACGCCAGGGCCGAAGTTCAAGAATGTGACCTTATCCGGCAGCAACGACACTCACTACTACATCTGGGTGGATCAGTTCGACACGCTGGGGCTCGGCAAGAACACACCCATCGTCACCGGCAATTCGTCGGATTCGCTGGTCGCGCTGGTGAACGGGAAGTTCGTGATCATGCGCGTGCCCTACCCGATGGGTTTCTTCGCCAAGGGAATGGACGGCCGCATTGACGATCCAAAGGCTGGTTGGAAGGGCCGAGGCGTGTTCACGACCTGGGGTACACGAGCTCCGTTCCACAGCGAGACTGGGACAGGAACCATGCCCAAGGTGGTCCACTTCCAGATTCGAAGCAATCCACTCGCGCATTAACGCGCATTCGTACGCGGCCGGTCTTGTTCCTGGCTAGAGCTTGACGTTCTGCCGCAAAGCTACTTCAGCAAGGGAACGGCATCCAGCTTGGGTGGCTGCGGTACCGACTTTACAAACGCGTAAATATCCGCGAGGTCGGAGTCGGAGAGCACCTTGGCTGTGTAAGGTGGCATGTCACTCCGCGGAGAACGAACCTGGTGTTCAAACGCGGGGAACGGTATGGCATTGGGTCCGATCGTCGGCCGGCCACTTTGCGCATCGCGGCCATGGCATTCGTAACAGCCGATGCGAGTGTAAACCGCCTGTCCGTGTTGGGCGTTTCCTGCGGGAGCGCTCTCCGTTTTTTGCGCCGCTTCCGTGGACTGCGCTGCCGCCTCTGAACGCGTCAGAGCTAACATTCCCGCACAGATCGCCACGGTCAGCAAGACCGGAAAAAGACCCGCCGAAGCCCTTCGGCGCGCTATTTGAATTGAAGCCTTACCGCGGAATACGCTCATGTTTGCCCTTTCTTAGCCGCGCGGCTGGGTGATGGTATCCAAAAGGGCCGGCTCACCGCGCTTGACTACATCCACCGCCCTCTTCAACGCGGGCCCCAGGTCCTTGGGATCGCTGATCGGTCCCTCCGCGTACCAGCCCAAGCTTTGCGCGAGCTTTGCGAAATCGATATTGGGATCGACGATGGTGGTGCCGATGCCGGCATTCTCGATGCCGCGCTGATGCCGGTTGGCCATTCTTTGGATATGCATGGTCTCGGTATGATAGGCGCGGTTGTTGAACATGACGTTGAGGAGGGGAATCTTATGGTGCGCGGCCGTCCAGAGCACGCCGGGCGCGTACATGAGGTCGCCATCCTTCTGAAGATTCACGTACAGCCGGCCATGCTTGCGGTGAGCGAGCGCCGCACCGATGGCGAGCGGTGCCTTATCGCCCGCGCCCTGCGAACTGGCGCCGTGGGCGCGTCGATAAAATTTATCGTAATTCCATTGGGTATAGTCGAAGTATAGGCCGCCGGCCCAATCCTCGTCTTTGATGACATTCCAAACTTCGGCTGACAGGCGAGAAATACTGATGGGGTTCGAGTCCCATCCATAGGTGGCCTGGACCCGCGCGCGTTCTAAAGTCCTTTTGCCGGCCGCCGCAAACTTCGCCCCACGATCTTGAAATACGCGCTTGCGATCGTCGGTTGTCAATCGCTTGACCGCGTCCGTCAATGAAGGGAGGCTAATCTCCGGATCCGCGGCGATGGCCATATCGAATTGCTGGAAGCGCTGAAAATCCTGGTAATTGCTCTTGGTATAGAGGTCCATCGCGCTGATGCTGATCAGCTTGGCATTCGGCTTGGTGATGGATTTAGAGCTGCGAGGAATGTCGCGATCGGTGTTCACTTCGCCCCAGAAATCGCCCACTTCCAGGCCGAGGATTACGTCCGCTTCCGGTATCAGCGCGCGGCCACCCAACTGATTGAGCGGATGTCGCGACGGAAAGCTCCGGCCTTGATCGATCACCGGAATCTGAAGCGCTTCAGCGAATTCGATGAGGTGTTGCATGCCCTCTTCGGAATGCACGCAATCTCCGGCGATGAGGACCGGATTTTCCGCCGCGACCAAGAGCTTGGCCAGTTCCAAGACCGAGGCGGAATCGGCCTGCGGAGGCCCATCCAGGGTGAGCTTAGGTATGCGCAGAGCGGGGCCTTTCGGGATGGGGCCCTCTTGCATAGCACTGTCGAGCACGATGACAACAGGCTCTCTGGGAGGAGTCATCGCGATCTTGTAGGCGCGAACCGTGGACTCCGCGAAATGCTGCAGGGAAATGGGGGTGTCATCCCATTTCGTGTAATCGCGAACCATGGCCACCGCGTCCTGGGCGCTGTGGAACCACTCCACGCCGGGGCGCCTCTCGGTAGCGTCCAGGGAATTGCCAATCATGATAAAGACCGGAGTCCGGCCGCCCCAGGCGTCATAGATGCCCATGGAGGCATGCTGTAAGCCCACCGTGCTATGAGCCAGAACGAGCATCGGCTTGCCCTCTACTTGTGCGTAGCCTTGGGCCATGTGGACCGATGACTCTTCGTGACAGCAGGTGATGAACTCAGGGTTTTTATTTCCGCCGTAATTGATCAGCGATTCGTGTATGCCGCGATAGCTAGAGCCCGGGTTGGCCGCAACATACTCGAAGCCGAGAGTTTTGATTACATCAACCATGAAGTCGGAACCGGTGCGGTCCAGAGTCAAAACCTCGACTTCGGCGGGAGGATCTGGATCCCGTGGCGACACCGCGGGAACTTTGGCAGACGCCGCTAACGATTGTTGAGCATGCGCGGTACCGGAGCTGGCCACCAACGTAGCTACGCCACCAACGGCCGCCGCTTTTAGAAACTTGCGACGATCCACCCCGCCCTTATTGGATTTCTTCATGGGTCGTTTCTCCTCCAGGTCTCCTACTAGAACATGAACCTCAAGCCGAACTGGAATTGCCGGTTTGAGTTCCCGCCCCCTGGGCGATGGTGTGGAAGCCGAAACCGGTTACTCCGGGAACGCCGCCGCCCACGCTGGGATCGGCATTTATCTGAGTCCCCGTTGCGTTGCTGAATTGTTGCGGGTTTACATGGTTAAAGACGTTGTAAGCTTCGATCCGTAATTGGGCGCTATATCGCTCTTTGAAGTGCCACAACTTTTCGAGCGACATGTCCACATTCTGATAGTTATTCCCTGAGAAAAGGCCCCGGGTTGCATCACCTAGCGTCCCATAGGCGGGAGGCGTCAAAACCCCTCCGTTCTGGATATAGCAAGCGCCATGTAAACTGTAAAGCGCTGCAACGGCGAGCTGTTGTTGTTGGGCCGAGCTGTAAGGAGCCTGTGCAGCGCTCAGGCAGGCTGCCTGAATCGCCGCGCTGGCGGAAGCAAAGGCCAGGCAGTTTGTGGCCCGGCCGTAACACGGAATGGGGGTGAAACCCGTGCCGCTGAATGCGGAACGAGGACCGCTGTAATTCCAGGTTTGCCAGACCCCGTTGTTCGGCCTCGCAAGGCCCGTCTGGCTGTTTTCGCCATTACCGGCCCAATCGTCGTTAGACTGTTCGACAGGAGCCCAGGGAAATCCGCTCTGCCAGGCCCAAATGGCGCTGATGGACCAACCTTCCAGCATCTGGCCCGGCGTCTTGAGCCCTCGAATCTGATAGGTGGGAGAAAAGCGGAAGCGATGACGGACATCCATGTCGCTGTTTCCGTACTGATAGTTCACGTTGGCCGGGTTTGCCAGCGCTTGCGAAGCCGCCTGCCCGCTATTGGTGAAATCATCGAGGGCGTGGCTAAACGTATAGGAAGCGAGAAAGTTTGCGCCGTGGTAATTCCGGGCATTCAGACTTAGGGATAATCCGTCATAGTTGGAGTGAAATTGATTTGTCGTCTGAAGGATGTATTTGAAATAGGGAAACTGGGCGCCGTACGGCCGCGCGGCGTTGATCGCGAAAGTATCGGGCGTGCAGGTGCTGGTGAAAGCGCTTGGGTTTACGCTTGCCAGGCAAGTACCAATTGAATTGGCTGAATTGGCCCCTGTTGTGTCCCACCCCGTGCCCACGGCAGGTTCATTTAGATCAGCCATGTTACCTTCGTCGTAGCCGTGAATGCCCACGTAGGCTACGTCCAAAGTCAGAACATTCGTGAGGGCACGCTGCACGTCCATATTCCACTGAATAGACTTCGGCAGCTTGAAGTTCCGATTGGACGCATAAAATGAGCATTGCGCGCTAGTCGTGCACTCAGGGCCTGCCGTGGCGGTGGCCGCCGAGGACACCGCGAAGATTGCCGGACCGCTGCATGTTGCCGCCTGCGCCGGGTTCGTACAGGTTGTGGTCCAGTTCGGATTGAGCTGGGCCGCAGTAGGAGACAAGGAGTACGAGAACGCCGAGTTTATCGGCGTGCCGAATCGATTGACGACGATATTGCCAGCCGCGCAGGTCGTGGTCCCGTTAGGGTTGCTGACCGTGGGCCCGTTGCAGAAAGTCGCTCCATACGGAACTTGCGCGCCGGTGATTGCCAGCATCTCCATGAGGCTGGACATCATGCCGAACCCTGCGCGCAAGACCGTCTTGCCGTTTCCAAAGATGTCCCAGGCGGCACCGATACGGGGCTGGAAGTTTGTCTTCTCCGGGTGAATCAGCGTGGATTCAGGCAAGCCCGGACCGACTTGTACAACGCCTCCGGGCTGACTGGGATCGAAAGTGCCCAAGTGGTTGACCGTCGAATGTGGGGACCCTACGTACTCCCAGCGCAGGCCCGGCGTCAAAGTTACCTTGCGGGTAATGCGCCAGGTATCCTCGACGAAAGCAGCATGCCACTGCTCACGGTAATGGTCGGTATTGTCGCCAACGAGGATGCTGTTCGGCCCAGCTGTAGTACCGCTCAGGAAACTCTCCAGGGTCGCGAAAGTAACCGTGCCATTAGTGTTGGCAAGTGACGAATCATTGAAATGGACGAAGACTTGCTCGAAGCCGAATTTGAGGGAGTGTTTGCCGAAGATATGGGAGACCTTATCGGCGAAATCGAGCTGGAATTGCGGTCCGCGTGCACCTGTCTTCCCGCACTGCCCCAAGCCGGCTGAGCCGCTACCGTAAATGCCGGTGATGGTTAGGCACATGAAATCGCCATAGGCCGGATTGGTTACACCCGTATTCACACTATAGCCGCCCGGGTAGGGATTTACCGGAAGGCTACTCAGATCTTTCGCAACCGTATTGCCCAGATTCGGCGCGGCGCCTCCCCTGAGGTCATTCACCCAGCTCGAATTCGGAGTCCAGGTCCAAGCTCCGGCGAACTCCTCGGTATGGCCAACCCCGTTCGTGCCCCAGAAGGGTTGAACAGCGCCGTCGGTACTTGTCGACTGTCTCGATATAAATACGAAGCCGTCCAAATGGTGGTGATCGTTAATGCTGTAATCCACTTTTGCCAGCCCGTTGTTGCTGGGTGTATCGGTGACGGGGTAAGGCAACAGAGACTCCGTCGTGGTCGGGTTGTACGGAAACAGATTCTCAAATGTCGAGGTGGACGGTTGCGGCGTGCAAGTGCCGGGAAGGATCCCCGCGATTTGTGCGCTCAGCGGATTAATCTTCGCGGCGCCGATGTCATTGCAAGCATCAACCATGCTGATGTTGCAATTCGCGCCCGCGACACCCTTGAGATTTGTAGCGCAACCGGCTCCGGTGCCGCCAGGCAGCGCCACATCTAACGGCTCGTTCTGGCTAGCCGTGCTAAAGCTGTTCTGACGGATAAATTCGGCGCCGACGAACCAGAAGAGCTTGTTTTTAAGTACAGGCCCACCCAACGTAAAGCCCGGCTGTTCAAGCGTCAAGTTGCCAATCGATTCGGTGCCTAGCTGGTTGGACGAAAATACTCTCGCATCGGTCACCGCCGCATCGCGCCCGAAGGCATAAGCAGTGCCGTGTATGGCATTGGTTCCCGACTTGATCCCAAGATTCACGGCCGATCCGTCTCTCCAGCCATATTCCGCCGGCGGGTTCTGCAGGGTGCTGAATTCCTGTACGGAATCCAGAGGCAATTCGGTGTTTCCGCCGCCCTTATTCTGTCCGTTGATGAGGATGTTGGGCGTCGCCAGATCAAATTGGTTAACGCCTTCAATCACAATAACGTCAGCTCCCTCTTTCCGGCCATTGGTGCTCCAGGCGGTCCCCGCGGCGCCGCCTCCCGGCATATCCACGACTCCCGGGCTCAGTTGGACCAAATTGAGAAAGTTACGGTTGAGGAGGGGCAGCGCCACCATCGATTGGCTGGTGACGGTGTCGCCAAGGGTGGAGGAGGTGGTGTCGATCGCCGGGGCTTCTTCGGTGACCGTGACGGTCTGGGTTTGCTGGCCGGGCGACAGCGTAAGATCGACACGAACGTTTTGGGCCACCTCGAGCACCACATTGCTGTGTTCCACGGTCTGGAATCCCTTAGCCTCGGCGCGCACCGTGTAGGTGCCAGAGAGCAGGCTGGGGGCGGTATACTCGCCGGCTCCGTCTGAAGTCAACGCGCGCGTGGTACCGCGCGCCACGTCGATGATCGTCACTTTCGCCCCGGCAATCGCGCCTCCGGAGGAATCAAAAACGCCTCCCAGGATGGTCCCCACAGCAGCTTGGGAGAAGAGATGGGGAGTGACGAGCAGCAGCACCACGATCAATGAAAGCAACTCTACCGCTCTTTTTGCATAGTTCGACGACCTCTTCACGCTGCCGGCCAAAGGATTCATAGACCTTCCTCGTTTTAGGTGTGGGTCATCAATCAAAAGGTTCCCCAAGACCACCCAGAAAGCACTTTTGAGGCAGCGATTAACACATTAGCAACGCAGGTGTCAACATTATTAGGAGACGTTAGTGGGTCAGTTTGAATTTTTGAGCTACTCAAGCTGGGATATCTCTACTGATGTGGGGCGGTGAGAATCGGATCGCCGATCTCTTTATTGTATTCGGCCAGATCGGATGGCGAGCAGTACTGCTCTCGAATATCGAAGCCGCGAGGTTGCAACCGCAGGGGGAACTTGTTTAGCGCAAGCCATGGCTCTTTATATATCTTGGGATCCTCTATGGTCAGCGTAAGCTCCATGTGGTCATGGTCGACGCGGTGAAACTGTTCTTCGACCTTTAGCTCTCCGCTGTGCGGGCGGCCCGCATTGTCCAGCCAAGTCTTGTCACTCATCCCCACGGTTTCGACCACAAAGGTGTAATCGTCCACCCATTTGCCCACCGAGTAGCCGTTCCATCTCGGTTCGGGATTCTTGGGAAGCTCCCGGCCGTCGGTCCAAACGGAGCGCCAAGTCCGAAAAAATTCGTAAAGAATAACCACTTGGTCGGTAGCCTGAGTGATTTCGAACGCCCTGAATTCATGAAGCTCCAGGCGTGGAAATCCTGGCGGGTCGCAGATTTCCACCGGATCGTTTCCCAGCGCAGTGGGAACCGATCGGACTCCTATTCCGGTGGGCTTGTGCGATTCGAGCGTGGCCTCACCGAGAGGAGTGTAGGGCAGGGGATTGGCGATATTTCTCTCGTCGGGCTGGCCTCCCGACGTGTTGCCACGTCCCGCCGGCACCGCCCGGTGCTCATCCGCACCAGACGTCCCGATTCCGCGCGGGGGATGGTCATAGCCTTCACCTGTGGCGTCCCAAATTCCGGAGAGGTCGCGACGGGGAGCAGGAGCCGACTTCACCCCTTCATACTCCGCCTTGGCGACAGGTGCGCTGTTCCACTTCTCAATCTTGATGTCGTCGACTGCCTTCGGTGAAGCAGTCTGGCTTCTCAATCGTGGCGCGGCTGCGAAGGTCAAAATCAGCGCCAGCGGCAACATTGTCCAAATCGCGCGTCTGGGCATTTCGAGATTGCTCCGGCTCAGATTTAGCCTCTCGTGATAGGCGGTTCAGGTGGTCTTAAACTCCTGCCCATTGATCACGATGCGGCCTCTGAACCGTCCGATTGGCTGCCCGTTTTTTGCCGGCGTTGCCTCTACGGACACCTCGTCGCCAGGCTTGAACGTGGAATTGTTCCAGCCTTTGCCCGCCTGAGTGACCACATTTTCCGCTTCAATCACCCAATGCTGCGTGTTGCCGCTCTCGTCCTTCGCGTCAACTCTCAGGAAAACGTGCGGATTGGCCCAAATGAACGCAGTCACCGTTCCCTTCACCGTCACCGTTTTCCCCGTATCGTAAGACGCGTTTCCATGATGCGCGAGGAGAGGAAGAGACGCAGCCAAGAAGCCCGCGATCAGGAGGGAGATCGTCACAAGCCTAGTTCTCACAGGAGCCCTCCAAGGTGCCAAGAGTGTACGCGCCCTGGAGCGGCATTGACAAGAAGAAGGAGGCTGAACACCGCAGGTGTCAACCTCTTGAAGGGGTTGGGGTGAGCGACGGGATTTGAACCCGCGACCCTCGGTTCCACAGAAGAACTCTATTCGTTGATTTCGCAGCGCTTGGAACCGAAACGACCCCTCCAAGATGACCATAGATTGACCACGAACATGGATTTGGAAATACAGGCGCTCGATGTTAGAAAAACCAGAACATGGATATCTTTTCACCCGAAGACAAATTTGGATGAGTTGACCTGAACGAGCAAGGTCGCAGCATCGCGGCACCGTCCAAGTTATTGTTTGGAGTTGTTCTCGGGAGCGCGGAGGTCTTGGAACGTGGGACTGTCAGTGAATCGCTGAGGAAATCGTTCCTCGTAGGATGACAGGTTGGGACACCTCCAGCTGTGAATGCGGGAGAACCCAAATGCCTGCATCTCCTGCTTGGCCTCCTCGGCGCTCCAGCCCTGTTCGGCCATCCGATAAGCGGCGATCTGCATTCCAGTGCGGTCTTGACCGCTAAGGCAGTGTACGAAAACCTTGGTGTCGGGGTTGTCACGAAGCAGCTTGAGGAAACGCGCGAAAATTGTATCTTCAGGGAAAGGACAGTGCCAGGGTATTGCGACATACTGCATCCCAAGCTTCGTCACTTGCTCCCGCTCGCTTCTTGACCCGCGCTGGTCTACAACGATTTTGACGCCCATCTTTGCGAGGTTACGGAATCCTTCCTCTGTTGGCTGCGCTCCTCGATACAGCGTCGACGTTACCTGAGCGAAGACGGGCACTCCTTTCAAGCTAAGCTTCTGCGCGAAGGCATGCCTTGTCCCGCTGGCAACAGGAGTCGGCACTTGCGCACGCATTACGATAGACATTGTCGCAATAATCGCGATTGCCGCGAAGCCGACACGTTTCTGATTTGAGAGCACCATATCGCTCACCGCACTAACCACTACGTTAAGGGAGATGAAGATAGATTTCTGTCCTCTACGACACATTCGCATCGCAGAAGGCCGTGCAACATGTCCTAATGCCGACAGTAATGCGCCCTAGATTCCTCTAAGGTGTTACGTACTGAAAAAATATAACCGCTAAGGGGATAGTCGATGAAGCCCAGCACAAGAGATGAAATAGAAGGCAAGTTTCACGACGTGAAAGGCATCGAAATTGTAGAGATTGGCGGGCCGCATCCGATGACCCAGCCTAAGGACGGCTTCTCGTTTTTGCCAGGCGTACCTGCGACCTACGTACTCGAAAGGCTCTCGAAAGCCGATGGCAAAGAGGTAAGTAGCGGGAAACTTGCGAGCCCAGAAAGTTCTGCGGCGCTTGCGGTCAATACCTTCGGCTGGTTCCATGATCGACCAGACCGTCTACCACCCTTTGCAATGTTGGGAAAGAACATCTCATGCGCTACCGTTGTTGAAGTAGAGTACTGCGCCCGATTTCCATGGTCAGGCGGAAGACATCCCTGGCTCGATGCGTTTGTTGAAACACCTGAAGCAATAATTGGTATTGAGTCAAAGAGGTTCGAGCCATACCGAGGTCCAAAGGATGTAGAGCTATCGGATGCTTACAATCGCCCTGTGTGGGGTGATCATATGGCCCCCTACGAACATATGAGAGATAAGATTCGTTCCCGAGACGAGCACTTCGATTTCTTGGATGCGGCGCAACTGGTGAAGCATGCCTTCGGCTTGGTGACCGAAGGACACCGGAAAGCGAAGCGGCCTTACCTTGTGTATCTGTTCGCCGAGCCAGCAGAATATGACAGATCACCAATCGATGATGCTACGAAGCGGCGTCACCGCTCAGAGATCGCCCGTTTTGCCGCAGCGGTTAAGGGAGCCGAAGTGGCCTTTGGGGCGATTAGCTATCGGGAATGGCTCGACACTTGGTCCGATCCGGACCCAGAGCTTGTGGGTCATCGCGCCTCAATCATCCAGCGTTTCGAACCTTAATTGAAATGTCCGTTTCATGGCCTCGCTGACTCTGTGCTATTTACGTTCGATTTAATCGGTGGGACTTCTTTTCAAAATCTTTCCGCAGACGCTGCATAATTGACAAACATAGCTCCCCATTTAACGGGGCTAGTTGAAAGTTGAAGGCCGAGCTTACTCGCGAACCTTCCAATTGCTAGGATATTTTCGGGAAGGAGGCCGAATACCGGCAGGTGCCAACTTCTTAAAGAGGTTTGGGGTGAGCGACGGGATTTGAACCCGCGACCCTCGGTGCCACAGACCGATGCTCTACCAGCTGAGCTACGCTCACCACCGCTGATCGCAGACAGTTTAACACTCTTTTTTTATGCTGCCTCGGTTTGCATGGGGGCAATCGAAGGTAGCGCTGCGACAGGGACCGAACATCGAACGCACACTTCTTAATTGTGCCTCCGTTCGCCAGACGGCATAATGCCGTCGCTCACACGTCACGAGCTTCGGAGGTTGGATGAGAGTCCCCAGGCGCTCTGCGTTTTTCAGTCAAGAAAGAAGCTGCTGGCTTTGGTTGCTGCCCGTATTGACGCTCTCCGCCGTTGCCATTTGGTGCGCTGCCGACGCGCCTTCAGCGGCCGCGCAGGCGAAAACCAAAGTCAACCCTGCCGACGGCTTAACCTATGTGTGGATTCCGCCAGCTACCTTCCGCATGGGCTGCTCGCCGAACGACCTGCAGTGCAACGAGAACGAAACGCCTCACTCCGTGAAGCTGACCCATGGCTTTTGGATTGGCCAGACCCTGGTGACGCAGGCGGCATACCAGAAGGTGACGGGCAAGAATCCGAGCGCTTTCAAAGGCGATCGACTGCCGGTTGAGACTGTGTCATGGGACGAAGCCAAGGCTTACTGCCAGGCGGTGAAGATGAGGCTCCCAACGGAAGCGGAGTGGGAGTATGCGGCACGCGGGGGCAGCACGGCCGAGCGCTATGCGCCGCTCGCGCAGATCGCCTGGTATAGCGCCAATAGCGATGCCAAGACGCATGACGTAGGCCAGAAACAGGCCAATGCTTTCGGGCTGTACGATATGCTGGGCAACGTTTGGGAATGGGTGGCCGATTGGTACGGCCCTTACGAGAAGAATGACACCGTAGATCCCAAGGGACCGCGGACGGGACGCGTGCGGATATTGCGCGGCGCCGCGGTGGGCCTTGACGAAGCCTACGTTCGCGTCTCTTACCGAAGTTGGTACGATCCTGGATACCACAGCTACGGCGATGGCTACGTCAACGGGTTTCGCTGCGCCGGAAAATGAATCCGACCCAGACTACGCGACCCGATCGCCGAGAAACGGCCCGCTCGCGCTGGTTACGAGGCCAGCGGAGGGTTCGCAGTTAGCTCCGCAGATATTTATTGAAGAGATCGAGGGTGCGCTGCCAGGCCAGCTTGGCGGCGGCCTCGTCGTAACGGGGCGTGGTATCGTTGTGGAAGCCGTGATTGGTGCCGGCGTAAATATATCCGTTGTAGGTGACGTGGTTGGCCTTGAGGGCCTGTTCGTAAGCGGGCCATCCGCTGGTAATGCGGGTGTCCAGAGCCGCGTAGTGAAGAAGCAGAGGGGCGCGAATCTTGGCGGCATCTTCGGCAGTAGGCTGCGTGCCGTAGAACGGCACGCCGGCGCCGAGATCGGGCAGCCTGGTGGCGAGAGTATTCACCATCCGGCCGCCGAAGCAGAAGCCCACGGCGCCCAGCTTGCCGGTGGAGTCCGGGCGGGATTTCACCCATTCCGCCGAAGCCAGGAAATCCTGCAGCATTTTATTTTCGTCCACCTTGGTGAAAAGTAGCGCGCCTTCCTCGTCGCTGCGGGGATATTCGCCGGCCGTGGTCAGACCGTCCGGAGCGAAGGCCATGAAGTTGGCGACCGCCAATCGCCGGGCGACGTCTTCAATGTAGGGATTCAGTCCACGATTTTCATGGATCACCAGCACGGCCGGTATTTTGCCGGCGTTGGCGGGACGCACGAAATAGCCGCGAATCTTGCCATTGCCCAGCGGCGAAGGCACAGTCAGGTACTCCGCCTTGAGCCGAGGATCATCCTTCGGGACCTGTTCCGCCCACGCGTAGTTCGGCCGGAGGCTCTCCCAGATAGCCATCGCGGTCATCCCGCCGACCGCATACTTCGCGGCGGCATCCAGGAAGGCGCGGCGGCCGATCTCGCCATGAACGTAACGGTCGAATATATTCAGCAGCTCCTGCGGATAGTCTGTCGCCTTGTTCCGTTCCATCGACCGGCTCCTTTGCTTCGCTAATCGATTTTGCCTTTGGCTGGGAGGTACGCCGTTACGCGTTCAGCTTTTTCTTTCTGATCTCGGCCAGCGAGTAATGCTGATACCAGGTTGGTTGGCTTAAAGCCGGTCCATCGGGTGCAATCTCTATATCCAGCACAACGGCCTTACCGTCGCGCATGCTCTTCAGGCTCCGTTGCAATGCGGGCGCCAGTTCGTTCGCGTTCTTCACCTTTTCGCCTTTCAGCCCGTAGGCTTCGGCGATTTTTGCGTATTCGACGTTGGGGTCTCCGAGGTAGCCATTGAAGTCCTTGCCGGCTTCGTACAATGGGCCGCCGTTGAGCATGTTGCGGTCCCGGCTCTCGTTGTAGAGACGGTTATTCATAATCACGATGAGCATCGGCGCTTCATAACGCGCGATGCTCCACAAGGCCTCCGACTGGTTGAAGAGGAATCCGCCGTCGCCCTGCACGGCAACAACTTGCCGCTCCGGTAAGGCTACGTTGACGCCAAAGGCCGCGGCCATTCCCCATCCGAGAGCGTTGCCTTTCGTCCGTCCGATCTTCTGCTTATTCGCTCCGCCCAGCCGCATTTCCCTTAATAGTTTGTAATATTCGGTACCCAGTTCAGGAACAATCATCGCGTCCTTATCGAGCGCTCTTTCCAGTTCGTACCCAACGCGCTCCCAAATGAGCGGACTGTTGTCAAAGCGGGCGCGTAGCGCTGTTTCCCTGGATTGCTTGAGCTCTGCCGTCAGCGCGGATACTTCCGCGAGCCTGCTCGCACGAATCTTGGCCATGCGATCTTTTGTCAGCATCCCGTCGAGAGCGTCGGAAATGTCGCGGATGGCCGTGCGCTGCTCCGAGAGAATGCTGAGGTCCGGAACAAAGCCCCTTCCGAGAGCATTGGGGTCGTGACTAATATGGACGAAGGGTCTGTCTGGACCCATCATTCCTCGTTCATCTTCATTGCCGGCCGTGAAGCTGTCGCCAAAGCTGATCAGCAAATCCCGCTTGCGAGGGAATCTCTGCGCCTGAAGCTCGCCGAGAAACAGCGGATGATCGTTGGGGAAATTCGCGTACAGGCTGTGCATTGTCTCTGTCACAGGCACAGAGAGCTTCTCCGCCAACGCCACGATCTCCTCGTAGGCTCCCTCCACGCCAATCTCGGAGCCCACAACAAACACGGGGTTTTCCGCTTCGACCAGCCATTGTGCGGCTTTCTGGATTAAATCGGCTTGCGCCCGCGGTTTATAACGCATGCTCGCGAGGTCGATCTTGTAAATGGGAGCCTCGATCTGTTGCCCGCCCGCGCCCCAATTCAAAGTGACTGGCCCTGCGGGCGGCCCAAATGCGAATTTCATCGCTCGACGAAGCACGCCCGTCACGTCCTCTGGGATGATGGTGCCCGTCCAGTTGGTAAAGTCCTTGGTTATAGCCAGCGGATCATCCCAGTCCTCAAAACTATCTTTTCCTTGCGACGCCAGGCCGCCGCCCGAATAGGTGATCAGCAGGGGCACCCGGTCCTTCCAAGCGCAATACAGATTGCTCATGGAGTTAGGAACCCCGACGTGGCTACCGAAAAAGAAGCCTAGCTTTTTGCTGGCCATGGTGTAGCCGGCAGCGGCAGCCACGGCCTGCCCCTCGTGAGTCATGTTGATGACTTGCACGTCGCCCGCCGTGTAGATGGCTTCCCAAAACGGCATGAAGCCGCTCGTGTTGGTATGAAATAACGTGCGAACGCCAGCAGCTTTTAGTTGGGCGAGCACAGCACCGGACGGAGTGCCGGTATACATTTCCGGTTTCGTATTAGGCAGCGAGTTTTCGGGCGACGGCGCCACAACTTCAGCAGAAGCCATCGCCGGCTGCCCGACTCCCATGGCAATCCCGGTGGCAGCAGCGGCAGTGATGAAATCTCGCCTGGAGAACGCAGCAGTGCTTTCGTCGGGCGAATTGGCAGCTTTCTGGAGTTTTCGTGGACTCTTCATTGGTCACCCCCGTTCGGTAGCAAAGTTCCGTAGCAAAGTGCGGAGAACATCCGGAGAGAGCCAAACCGGAATCAGCAGGTCCTCTCCTTCGCGCTTCGGAGACGGTAACGCTTTTGGGAGGTCAACTGCAAGCGAATCGGTGTGATGCAGCCCATCTGCCCGCCGAACCGTTTCACCAGAGAAGAGAAGGAGGAACCGCGAAGCCGGTGCGATGGGAAGTCGCCCCCCTAAGTTATCGGCTATTGCAGTTCCCACAACTGAAACGACAGAATCTGGTTCATGCACGCCAACGGATGGCCGAGCCGAGCTCGGCCATCCGTTGTGTGGTTAGAACATCAGTTTCAGACCGAACTGGAATTGCCGGTTGGGCGCTATCATGGACAACAACTGCCCGGTCGTGGAGAATCCGAAGGCATTGCTGCTGGCCACGGTTCCGCCGCCACCGCTTGGGTCCGACGAACCATCCATGAATTGGGCCGAGTTTACATGGTTGAAGACGTTGTAAACCTCGATCCGCAACTGCGCGCTATATCGCTCCTTGAAGTGCCACATCTTTTCCAGCGCCAGGTCCACGTCCTGGAAGGTTGGCCCCGTGAAAAGGCCGCGGGTGGCATCACCCAGCGTTCCGTAGGCGGGAGGCGTCAGAATGCCTCCGTTCTGGATATAGCAAGCGCCAGTGCTGGAATTGGTGAGCGCTGCCAGGGCAAGATCTGCATACGATACGTTGCTGCCGGTCAACATTTTATTTCCGTAAGGGGCCACCGCGGCCGCGGAACAGGCTTGCCAGATTGATGCCGGGGCGCTCTTCCACGGGATGCAGTTGGCTGCGAACCCGTAACAGGGAATCGGAGTGTCGCCCGCATTGCTGAAGGCGGAATGCGGGCCGGTGTAGTTCCAGCTTTGCCAGTTTCCGCTATTCGGGCTGGGAATGGCGCGATCGCCGTTTTCACCCGTGCCGCCAAAATCATCCCCGGTGGCTTCGTTCGGGGCCCAGGCAAAGCCAGTCTGAACAGCCCAAATCGCGCTGATCTGCCAGCCTTCCAGCATCTGCCCGGGCGACTTCATCCCAGGTATCGCGTAGGTCGGCGAAAAGCGGAACCGATGCCGCACGTCCATATCGCTGTTCCCGTACTGATATTGCGGGTTCGCCGGGTTCGCCAGGGCCGCCGTCGCCTGCGAGCTCTTTGTCCAATCGTCGAGTGCGTGGCCGTAGGTATATGAGGCGAGGAAGTTCAGACCGTGGTAATTCCGGCCATCAAAGGTCATTTGCAATGCGTCGTAGTTCGAACGGAATCCATTCGTGGTTTGAGCAATATATTGGAAATAAGGGAACTGAGCGTTGAAGGGCCTCGCAAGCTGCTCAGCCGTTGCATCGGCCTTACAACTCGTCGAGCTTAACTGGGTTGGTACGGTTGGAGTGGCCAGGCTCCCCAAGCAGGTGGCGGCAGAAATTGTTTGGGTTGGAGAGCTGGGATTCCACCCCGCGCCCAATGCGGGTTCATTCAGATCCGCCGTGTGGATTTCGTGGAAGCCATGAACTCCTACGTAGGCCACGTCCAAGGTCAGGTTGCTGGTAAGGGCGCGCTGAATGTCGAGGTTCCACTGAATCGACCTCGGGTTCTGCAAATTCGGATTTGTCACCAGCATCGAGCACTGCGTGAGGCCGCCTTTCGCGCTCGTTCCGCAAGTCGGGCCCGATGTGGCGGTGTCCAGAGAGCTGCTCGGAAATATTGTGCCCGTTTGCGTCCAGTTCGGGGTGAGCGAGAACGTGCCGGGAGTGATCGAATTATTGGGTGTCCCGTATCGATTAATGACGATATTCGCGGCCGGGCAGGTGATGTCTCCGTTGAGGCCGACGTTAGTGCCGGAGTTGCACAGTGTGAATCCGTACGGAACTTGATTCCCAGCTTGCGCATTTATGGTTGGGAAGCTTGAGAATTCGCCAATGCCGCTCCGCAACACCGTCTTGCCGTTCCCAAATATGTCCCAGGCCACACCGACGCGAGGGCTAAAGTCTGTTTTTTGGGCGTGGAACACCGTCGACTCACACGCGACGTTATTCGTCTGGCATGCGGAGCTCGACAGGCTCGGACCTATTTGGACCGCGCCTCCAGTCTGGGTGGGGTCGAAATTGCCCATTTTGCCGATGATGGAGTGCGGAGCCCCGATATATTCCCAGCGTATGCCGGGAGTCAGGGTTACTCTCGGAGTGATTCGCCACGTATCCTGGGCGAAGGCGGCATGCCATTGCTCGCGCCACTGATCGGTGTTATTGCCGATTATGATATTTCCGGAATTCGGAGTGCCGGCCAGAAAGGTCTGCAAACTCAAAAAGTTGACAAAGCCACTCTGGCTCGCCGTTGAGGAATCATCGAACTTCACGAAGACCTGTTCATAGCCGAATTTGAACGAGTGGTTGCCGTGCAAGTAGGAGACTTTATCGACGAAATCGAGCTGGTATTGCGGTCCCCGTATGCCGTTCTTCCCGCAGTCTCCCAAGCCGGTCATGCTGCTGGGGGAAAAGCCCGTAATGTTTATGCACATCAAACCGAATCCGTTGGCGCCCGTATTGATACCGTACCCGCTCCCCAGAGAATATGGACTTGCGGGGTTTATGCCCGTGTCCGCCGCAATCGAATTTCCCGAGTTGGGCGCCGCGCCTGCCCGCAGATCATTCACCCAGCTGGAGTTCGGTGTCCAGGTCCAGGCGCCGGCATACTCGTTCGTGTTTCCGACGCCCAACGTGTTCCATAAAGCGTTGTAGTTGTTACCCACGCTTTGCGTCTCGCGCGATATGTAATAAAATCCGTCCAAATGATGATGCTGATTAATGTCGTAATCCACTTTCACCAGCCCGTTGTTACTGGGTGATGTGGTCACAGGATTGGGGGATGTTGCTTCCAAAGGGCTTGGATTGAAGGGGAACAGATTCTCAAAGGTTGAGGTAGCTGGCAGCGGTATGCAACTCCCAGCGGGCAGCCCCGCGATTTGTGCGCTGAGCGGATTGACGTTCGCTCTTCCCACCGCATTACACGCGTCCACCATGCTGAGCTGTCCTCCGGCGACATCCGACGGCACGTTCACTGAGGCCGGGTTAAAACTGGTCGAACGGATAAACTCCCCCGAGACGAAGAAAAAAAGCTTGTTCTTGAGTATGGGGCCGCCCAGCGTGAATCCGGGCTGCTCTATGGTCGTGTTGCCAACCGCCTCAGTCCCGGCAGCGTTGAACTGTTTGGCGTCTGTCACCGCCGCATCGCGGCCGAACGCATAGGCCGACCCGTGGATCGCGTTAGTTCCCGACTTGACCGCAAGGTTTACGGCCGAGCCGTCCCGCCAGCCGTATTCCGCCGGGGGGTTCTGCTGGGTGCTGAATTCCTGCACGGAATCCAGAGGCAACTCGTCGACCGCACCGCCCTTTTGGGCTCCGTTGATGAGCACGTTGCTGGTCCCCAAGTCGAATTGAGTAACGCCCTCGACCAATACAACGTCCGCTCCCTCACGCCGGCCGTTAGTGGTTGTGGCCGTGCCATTGCCGCCCGGCACGTCAACCACACCAGGGCGCAGTTGGAGCAATTGCAGGAAGTTGCGGGTCTCCATCGGCAGTGAGACAACCGCCTGATTGGTGACGGTTCCGCCGAGGGTGGCGTTTGTGGTATCGATCGCCGCGGCTTCCGCAGTGACCGTGACGGTCTGGGTTTGCTCACCGGGCGACAGCGTAAGATCGACGCGAACGTCCGAGGCCACCTCGAGCA
Organism: uncultured Acidobacteriota bacterium; assembly: GCA_963703785.1. Classification (GTDB taxonomy): domain Bacteria; phylum Acidobacteriota; class Terriglobia; order Acidiferrales; family UBA7541; genus Palsa-189. The sequence continues at coordinate 39,241 of CAVPFR010000047.1, forward strand.
GCACGTTGGTGTGTTCTGTAGTCTGGAATCCCTTGGCCGCAGCCCGCACCGTGTAGGTGCCAGAAAGCAGGCTGGGAGCCGTATACTCGCCGGCTGCGTCGGTCGTCAACGTTCGCGTGGTACCGCGAGCCACGTCGATGATCGTGACTTGCGCACCGGCGATCGCGCCGCCGGACGAATCAAAAACGCCTCCCAGGATCGTTCCCACGGCAGCTTGGGAGAAAAGAGGAAGCGAAGCCGCTAATAGCGCTATGACACCGCAGAGGACCACAGCTGCTTTCTTGACAATCACCGATGATCTGTTCACCCAATAGACCGAAGGATTCATAGGACCACCTCGTTGTTTTGAATATCGCATGGACGGAACCCAGCCTCAACTAGCCGCAACCGATGTGAAGTTAATAACATGCGTTTGCTTGCTCCGTCAAAGAAAAATTTGTAAATTGCCTGTCAACAAGCGTTGGGAGTGACTAGTTGTTGGAGGGACCAGCGCTCCCGAGAGGAGCGCCTTCTCCGCTCGCCCTCGTTTGGAGTCTCGCCTGCCTGAAGTTCCGCCTTACGTGATCGGATTCAAACCTACTCGGATTTTCCGAATGCAGGTTTGCTGATGAGATTCATATACTGGAGCATTTCCGAGGGCACGCAGATCTGTTCTTCCGCCTCTTGATCCGGAATCCACCGGTATTCGTTCTTCGAGAGTGTAAAGGGCTTCGTGAAGATTGTGGGATCGTCAACGGTCACGACCATCTGCATGTGATTGTGGTCGACGCGAGTGTAGCGCTCCTCGACGAGTGCATTGACGCTGTGCGGATATCCGGCCTTATCGAGCCAAGTCTGGTCGTTGATTCCGGTCGTATTTATCACGAGCGCGTAATCCCCGTCCCAATGTCCCACGGAATATCCGTACCAGCGCGACGGCACTCCATCGTTGGTGTCGATTTTCTTGGGCAGTTCGTGCTTCCCGTCCATCCAGACGTAGCGCCATATCCTCTGGTATTGGTGCAAGACGGCAATTCTGTCCGTGGACATCGTCGCGAACGCGATACCGCGCGTTTCGAATTCCAGATTGCGTGGAATCCCTATGGGGTCGCACGTGTTCATCGGATCGTTGGAGTTGCCTGTACCGACTTGGGTTTCGGGCTTATTGAGGCTGAAGCGCTTCTGCCCCTCCGGCGTCAGGGGCGGAATTTGCATCCGCTGAGGGGTTAGATTCCCCGCCCAGGAGCCGCTGATGTCGCGCACCGGCGCCGGCCCTCCGGGAGTCGGATCGGGCTTCAAGTAGTTCCCGTTATACAGGCTGTCTTTCGAGCCTGGGGCGGGTTGCTTTTTCTGCGCCGCGGCAACCGAGGAGAAGCTCAGCGACAATGCCACACCAGCGATCGCCAGCGCCTTTGAATTACGCATTCTGGTCTCCCTCTCTTCGCGGTTAGAACTTCGACTTTCTCCTTAACGTGTGCCAAATTCTCCCATTTTCGCAGGGCCTCCGCAATCCCTTTCCCTCCGACGCCGGGCCGAAGATGGAGCCAAAGATAGAGAAGAAAAAAAGAAGAAAAAAAGAAGAAAGAGAGACATGACTGCACAAGCAGCAGGACACGTCCCGCGGGCGCCTTCCCCCTAGGTGGTTCCGGGGATTAGATCGGGAGATCGTTCCTAAAGGCCTTCGCCGGAACTCGTTGACCTCCTCGGAACCGCGGTCATACAATCATGCGTACAAGCGCGTTAAGTTCCCGGACGTTATCTGGAAACTAGCCTAGGCGGAACAGAGGTAGAAGCCATGCGCCCAAATGGGAGAATCGATAGAGAATTAGGCCGAAAAGCCGACTGGGTTATTCTTGCGGCAGCCGTGATTACCGCAGGTCTCTTCACAGTGGGTATCACCGTAGGCGCTGCTGAGGATCCGTCCGCTTCTGAAGATACGACTCGCCTGGTTTCCGTCCAGCAACTTCCCGAGAACATGAATTGGTGCTCTTTGGACGAATCGGCAGACGCCGATACGAATGCCAATATCGCATCTCAAGAGGAAGAGTCTCTGTTTGCCGAATTGCGGAGAGATCCATCTCCGCTCTTAATGGCGCCGCAGCGCAGAAACCCGTTTGGACCGCTCAATACCGAGCAGGAGGAAAAAGAAGCTGCCGAGGCCAGGGCCCACGGGGCACGCATCCCGGTGCGCACAATTCGCGATACAGCGCCGACGTATAGCGCTGTGGCGGTGGATCCCAACTCCAATGAAGTGATCCTGCAAGACAACAATTTGTGGCAATACCTGGTGTTCGATCGTTTGTCTCCAACGCCCGCAGGACCAACCGACATCAGCCAGCCGAAGCGTTTCGTTCGCGGGGACAAGACGTTACTTCAGTTCAATAATGGGCTTTACGTCGATCCCAATGGAGACATCTTCTCGGTGGAGTCCGACACCGGCGACAAGATGGTGCGATTCCCTCGCGAGGCCAGTGGCGATGTTCCGCCCAAGGCAGCGCTGCACACACCCCATCGCGTGTACAACCTGGCCGCGGATGAAGCCACGCAGGAGATTTTCGCTACGGTGGAATATCCGCCGCAGGTAGTGGCTTACCGCAAAGATGCTTCTGGCGAAGACAAGCCGCTGCGCGCGATTGAGGGCGACGCCACGGGTTTGGACTCGCCGCATGGCATTGCCGTGGATGAGAAAGATCGGCTGGTTTTCGTCAATACCTGGGGACATCATAGTGACGTTGACGTAGCGGGCACCGGGAAATGGTTTCCGCCCGCGATCAAAGTCTATGCTTTGGATGCCAGCGGAGATGCCAAGCCTCTGCGCGTAATTACCGGCGACCAGACGCAACTGGATTGGCCGGCGGCGATGAAGTTCAATCCGGAAAACGGCGATCTGTACGTGGCCAACGATATCGGCCAATCGATTTTGGTGTTTGGCAATGCGCCCAAGGCGGATGGAGACGTAGCGCCCGCGAGAGCGATCCACGGGCCGTCGACGCGGCTGCGCAATCCCACCGGAGTGGCCCTGGACCTGAAGAACAAAGAAGTATGGGCATCGAATCTGGGGAACTCATCGGCTACGGTATATCCGCTGACGGCCGATGGCGACGTAGCACCGCTGCGGATCATTCGCAGCGCGGAAGAGAGCAAGCGAGGAGTGAATTTCGGGAGGACCGCGGCGGTCACATACGATCCGATACGCCAGGAAATCCTGGTACCGAATTGAGTAAACCATCCGCAGATCGCGGTCTTCGCCAGGTCGGCGACGGAAAACACACCCTATCTGAGGTCGATCGAAGGGCAGAAGTCACTTCTGGGCAGGACCATGCACGACATCGCGTTCGACGGGATTCACGATGAGATCGTGGTCACCAGCCCGCTGGCGCAAGCGATCCTGACGTTCCGCGGCGCAGCCAACGGAGAAGAAGCGCCGCTCCGATTCATCCAGGGAGACAAGACGCGCATCCGGGGCCTGGGCGTCACAGCCGCGGTGGGCAAGGTAAGCGTCGATCCGCAACACAACGAAATCTTCATCGCCAATGGCGATGAAACAATCCTGGTGTTCGACCGTATGGCCCAGGGGAATGTCGCGCCGAAGAGGATTTTGGGCGGGCCGGACACCCAGTTGAAACTGAGCGGCGCCAGTGGAACCTGTGTGCGCGTCGACCCGATTCACAATCTCTTGCTGGTGCCCAGCGGCGGAATTGCGGGAGGCAGGGTCCTGATTTTCGATCGAGCCGCCAGCGGCAATACGCCGCCGAAGGCGATCATCCAAGGGCCAGTGGCGATGGGCAATCAGTTCGAGATTTATGCACCCAGATTGCGATTGGTTACATACCCTCACGGGTCCAATATCGAAATCTGGAAAATTCCCGAAAGTGGCGTGAGCACCGAGCCGCCATTGAAAATCCCGGCGCCTGTGGGCCGCGGCGGCAATACCGAGACCGGAATCGTTCTCGATCCTCTGCACAAAGAAGTCATCATCGCTACCGCAGCCGGCAATAGCATCATGACCTTCTCTGTGCCGGAAGTGTACGACGAGTGGCCCGCCACCCAGTCGGCGACTTCCTCGAACTCGGCGCAGAAATAGGCGTTCCTCGCCGCCTGGGCGGGACCAAATTCACGCAGATGTACAGGGAAAATTACCGCCCAACGCGGGTCGGCCGCGTTCGCGAAGGCAGTTCGGCTCTCGCGGCCTAGTTAGTTCCACCCGCCGCGGCGTTATCTCCCCTGCCTCCGCCGCCCGAGCTATCCCGCAACTGCGTGCCGTCCGGAAGCGCGATGTGAGCAATACGGCCGACAGGGTTGCCCGTCTTGGATTGATGGATGTAAATCGTGATCACGTCGCCGGGCGCTACGGAAGCCTTGGTCCAACCGAGGAGGCTAAGCGCCGAGGGACTGCCTAGTTCGCCAGCCCAATGCATGACCTTGCCCTTATCGTCTTTCACGTCGAACGTGATAATGGAGTGAGGATTAGCCCAAGCAAACTTCGTCACTGTTGCGCCCTTTAGAGTTACTTCCTTACTCTCGTCGTAGGCAACATTTCCGTGATGCGCAAACATCGGGAGGCAAACCGCCAGACTGCCTGCAACCAACAAAAGCGCGACTAACCTGAATTTCATACTTAGCTCCTTTCGCGGCCTTTACGGCTCGCGGTGCAGCAGAATTCCCTAGGTCCCTGGGAGAACTGGTAGTGCTACCTTCCTCTGCCACCTACTTCTACCGATGGAGAGCCAAGCTTCTTGTATTCCTCCGGCTCCTCGTTGTGTGTGCAGAAATATTCCTGCCACTCGTCGTTGGGATCTTGAGATAGCGTCCACTTACGGGGCGCCGAAGTCCACGGCTTGACCAGCACTACGGGATCGTCGATGGTGACCTGATAGATGAGGTAGTTTTTCGAGGAACGCGTGAAGCGTTCGATCACGCGCTCCTTCTCGCTATGCAGCCATGCGCCGCCCTCACCTGGGAACCCCACCGCGATATTTCTCATCCGAGTGTCGATATCGATCGCCTCCGCCACCAGGGTGTCTCCCTCATAATGAGCGGATGTATCGCCGTTGAAAGTAGGATCAGGATCTTTGTCGTGCGGACGCCCGGTCGTGTTTATCATCCGAACGGCCAAAGGATATTCCGCAAGAAGGATCACCATTCCAGGCTTCGCCACCAGCACGATCGGGCCATGCTGATTCTCCTGTATGGTTATCGTGCTTGGAGTGCCCGCCTGATCACAAATTCCGTAAGGGACCGGGCTCTTGTATTTTGCCTCCATCCCAGGCTTGAAGACCGGATGGTCTTCAGGCGTCGCCTTGGGATCGTATTGCCGGAATACGTTTCGATCCACTGGATAAGCACCCTCGAGCATTCTTCCGGCGCTGTTGGGATAGTAACGTCCGGAGAGGTCCACGTGCCCGTCCGAAAGTCGCGGGGCGGGCCCGCCGGGAGGCAATGCTTCTACTTTATCGAATCCCCCGATGACCTTTCCAGGGGGTTTCGCTGCTTTCCCCCCTTGTGTGGGATCTTCTAATCCGGGCAGCGAATTCTGGGCAAAAACAGGCGTCAGAGCCAGGCACAAAGCAGCCAGCATGACTCCAGAAGTGCCCATGCGATAGCCGAACCGTTGCTTCATTTCTATCATTTCCGATCTCTCCCTTATAAGTGCGCGGACATACGCTCACAGTTCTTCGGCGTCAGCTCGTGAGTGCAGCTTGTAAATCGCATTTGGGACATCGAGCCAAGCCGCCTGAGGAGCTTGGGAATTGGATCCCGGCCATCCTTCAGAAGTGCAGTTTATCGGGGGTCAAACCACGTTCCACATTTTGCCCAACGACACGTATTCCGCCATCAGCTAGTTGTAGAAATTCAGCCGAACCCCGGTTGAGATTCGTGCACTTGTTTGCGTCGAACTCCACCCCGAATTGATGGTGGGCGAACGCTGGGGCGGCTGCGCACAGCAAAGCAGGAATGGCAATCAAAAAGCTGGGACGTTTGAATGGCATCGAAACTGTATCTTCTCGGCCCACAATAATAGACGCCTGTGGCACGGTTCAGGTTTCGATCCAGCCCTCGTTAGAAGTGAAACTGCTCTGGCGTGATCTTTTCAACCAACTGCCCAACGATACGAATCTGGCCGTCCGGCAGCGCAAGGAACTCCGCCGAACCTCTGTACTGCGTGCCTCCGGCCTTGGTGGGGCAGGCCCTGGCGGACATGGGTTTCCCAATATTATTCGTGAAATCCTGCCTGGTGGTGCCATTCCTCTTCAGAGCGTTAGGCGTGATCATTTCCAGACTCCAGGCCTGCACGTTGCCCTGGGCGTCCTTCACGTCCATATGAAAGTAGGCGTGCGGATTCTCCCAATCGATGCCCGTAAGCGTGCCCGTGAGATTCAAGCACTTACTTCCATCGAACTCGACGGCGAACCCGTGGTGCGCAAACGCGGGAACAGCCGAGACCAAAGCACAGAATACGATCGCAAACGCCGCAAGCTTAACTCTCATCGAGATGTCTGCTCCGTTAGGGGATTTGGGAACAATTTCGAGTTCGAGCCAACCTATATGATGTCCAATAAAGTACGCTAATTACACCTCTCCGTCAAGTTTCCACGGTCCCGTCCCACGCGGTTACGAAGGGTCCTGAGCACCGAGCGGTTATGGGATTTCTGCGCCGTTCAAATACTGGCATACTCGCCGTGGGAAAATCGGGCTTGGGTTTCCGATAATGGAGCTAATTTACGTCAAATCATTCATCACGCCAGCGGAGGCGCACGCCTTGCTCGCCACGGTTCAGTCCTTGCCCTGGACGCGAGGTAAATTCAGAGGGAGGCCGGTCCCCCGAGAGGAGGTGTGGATTGGGCCATATCCCTATAGGTTTTCAGGGCGTACTTTGGCGCCGGCAGGGTGGACTTCGGAAATCGCGGCCGTTAGGGAAAGAATTCGGGCGCGCTATGGCGGCGCTTACAATAGCGTGCTGCTCAATCGATATTTAAACGAGGACGATAGCGTTTCGTGGCATTCCGATGACGAGCCGGAGATGGATCCGACGCATCCCATCGCATCGCTTAGCCTGGGCGCGCAGCGCGTTTTCCGAGTTCGGCTCAGCGGAACTAAAGACGACGCGGAGAGTTACCTGTTGACCTCCGGAAGCCTCCTGGTGATGCCGGCGGGATTTCAGCGGGAATACCAACATTGCGTGCCGAAGTCAAAGACCCCTTGCGGCACGCGTATTAATCTGACTTTTCGCCGGATGAAACTGGCGGGGGAAGCCTAATTAGGCGCGCGAATGCGTCTTTAGACGCTGTCCGTTGCCGCTTTGGCCGCAGGTCGTGGAAAGGTAAGCTCCAGTAATCTTTGCCGAAGCGACTCGCCCACATCGGCAAAAACCTCAGTGCAGGTGTGACGAAGACGCTGTTCCGCCGAGCGTACCAGCGTCTCCAAATGTTCCGTGGATTCCTGGCTGAATTTGCCGATGGTCTCTTGCAAGGACGAACGGCAAAGCTGTTCGAGGCGCGTCTCGTGCGCTTCGATAGATTGATCGGCCAGGAGCGTGATGGTCTCTCGCAACCTGTTTTCTTGGTTTTGCGCTTCCGTCCGAACGGTGTCGATGACGGAATTCGCCTGAGCCAGCAAATCCTGGCTGACTTTATTTAGCGTGCTCTGCGCATCGTCCGCAAAGACAGCTCGAAGTCGCGAAGCAAGCTGTTCGCCGTCGGCTTCCCATGCGGCGCGGATCTGTTCGCGCTGGGCGTCGATGAAGGCTGAGATTTGTCCCGAGGCGGCCTCAGCTTTGGCGGAAAAGTCGTGAAGCGCGGCCTCGGCTTTTTCCCTGACGTTATCGGAAGCCGCGTGCAGCCCTTTCTCCAGCACAGCCTGCATGCGTATTTGGGCCTTCTTCTCACACCACTCCGACACCTTGAAGAGAGATCCGAAGGCCGTGTACGTCGCGTCCGTCGCTTTATCTTCCAGTTCCGCAATCCATTTGGACGTGGCTGCGCGGCCGGACTCTTCCATCTGCCGTTCCGAATTGCCGGCGAGTTCCTGCATGAAACTTTGCATTCGGCCGGCGGCGGCTTCCATAGCCTGCTCGGAAACACGCGCGAGACTATCCTGTGAGTTGCGCAGAGACTCTTGGGCCGCGATCGTGGCGGCCTCGATGTTTTTAAGCGTCTCGGTAGTCCCGTCCAGACGGCTGCCGAGTTCGGACTTGAGCTGAGACGAAAACTTCTCGATCTCGAGACCGGCCGCTTGTTGCACCATGTGCAATTGCTCCGTCCATGTGGACATGGCATCCTCGGCGCGGCGCATCATCTCCTGGCTGGTGGTCTCGACGGCGGCGGCAGCCCGGGACTCAATGCTTTCACCCGCCGCTCGCGTCAGCGCGTCGAGTTTGGAAAGCTGCTCGCCCAACCGCTCTTCGGCGGACTGCAGCTTGGATAATGAATCGTGCAGCCGGTCATTTTGCTCATCGAGATATTGGCGTAATCCACCGAGCTTCAGATCGACTTCACCGGTGGCCTGAGCAAGTTGCGCGGTATTCTCCTTGATGCGCTGCTCGGCGGCCTCGAGCTGTAGGAGGGTCCTCTGCGATTTTTCGTCCTGCAGGTCCAGCGCCCCGCGCAGGGTGCTGAGTTTCGTTTCTGTCTGCGCCGCCGCTTCCGTCAGGACTTGACCCAGCCCCGCTACGCGAGCGGCCGCTTCTTTTTCCATGACGGCGGATTCTCGCGTTAAGCGGGCAATGGATTCGTCGGCGACGCTTTTCAGCGATCGTTCCATCTGTTGCCGCCATTCATTTCGAAGGGCTGCCAATTCAGTTTCCAGACGTTCCTTGCGAAAAATAATCATTTTGTCGGGTGACTCCACGAATAAATTATGAAAAAGTGCCAAACAAATGTAGCACAGCCTCGCCGCGCAGCGGATGTTGTCAGGCGGTCCGCCAAAGACAGATTAGAGATCCGAATGCCCCACCTTCGTTTCCAGAGTTCTCTGTTCGAGAGATTTCACTCTGATCTTGAAGACTACCCGGCGGCTCAGCGATCTGTCTTCTTTCCCCACCACCTCAATCGGCTCCGCGCTTCCCCTTCCCGTGGCGGAAACAAAATCCAGAAAGCACTTGTGGTTTGCCACGGAGTTGGACTCGCTGCTGTTATCGAGCACGTCCAAACTCTCCTGCACCACGGAGATCGAACGGGCCTGGCTCAACCTCAGATTAGCTTTTTCATCCCCCTCAGAACTGGTGTGGCCTTCCACCACGATGGAGCCGATTCCCGGCTTGATCTCAGGGGAACAGGCAGCGGCGACAAATTTCGGAATGAACTCCTCCACAAATTCCTTACCGGCCTGAGGGATATCCGCTTTTCCCTGCTCGAATTTAAGCAATCCCTCGGGGACAACGACTAACAGGCCCAGCGGGTCCTTGGGATCCGTTTGTACTTCCACGCCTTGCGTCTGAAAATCCTTAAGGGTTTGCTGAAACCTGGATAACACCTGGCTCTTGGTTCCTTTTGTCTGCTGCAAAGCATTGTTGAGCATGGCGACCAGCAGAAGGATAAAAATCACCGCGAGCGAGGTCATTAAATCGCTCAGCGAGTTCGATAATCCCGTATGTTCATGCTCGCCTTGCATCCGGGGCGCCTCCTAGCTTTTCGAGCGAATCGGTAAGCTCCTGCAAGCGCGCGGACATCACGTTCACATCCGCCGTGATTTCGCTCAGCGCGGCATTCAAAGACGAGAATTGATACTCCATGTCCTTCATGTCATTGGCACGGCTGTGGAGTTGCTCGATTACCTCTTCCATCTGCCGAGCGCTCCGCGAAGACCATTTCTCAACCTTGTCGACGACCGAGGATGTGGCGCTGTTTGTCTGCTCCACACTCGTCTGGAGCGTGGCTGCCATGTGTGTTCCCAGATCGTTCACCTTCTCCGAGAGATCGCGAACGACCCCCGTGAGGGTCACGGCCATATGGGTGATCGACGATCCGGCGGTCTCGTTCATCTGCACCATGAATTGCCGGAGGACGGCGGTGGAGGCTTTGACTTGGATCTTGCTCAGCTCGATCTGTTCGGAGCTCGATTTTCCGGCGGCAGCGGCCCAATCTGCCATCGCGCCAATATTACGCTGCAAGTCGGCCAAGACGCGTAGGGAAGACAACCGCGGCATCAGCGCATCGATGCTCGAGATCAACCTCAGCCGTCCTCTTGAAAGCCGATGAGCCAGCCGTTTTTCCGCCAGCAGAAAAATGGTTGCGGCAAGCAGCGCGGCAATGGAGGATACGAATTTCCCCGAGAGGCCTTCGATCAGGAGCGGCAAACCCTCGATCTGATTTGTTTGCGTATCAATGCGCACATCCAGCAGAGCCACCAGGATGGCCAGAAACGTGAAGAGTAGCCCCACGCTCGTGACCACGCCGGGAAGGGAATTGTAAAAGGGCCGATTGAGATGCGCTCCCCAAAGGGCCGACTCCGTGAAGCTGCTCTCGGCGCTTTGGCAGGCCCAAAATTCTTCCTCGCCCGTTTTCGCGGGATGAACGACTACCGTCGATGCATAGTCATTCCACGCGTGCGAGAACGCGGGGAAGCCACCCAAAATGTTTGAGAGCGATGCAAAGGCGCCCGCCGCCAGTCCCTTTGTCGAACGATCATTTGGGGTACTCCTGGCGCCAGGAAACGTTCGCGAACGAAGCCTGTCAATCCTATCGGCGGCATCGAACAGAATTCCGGACTGCCTGCGTATCTTCCGAAACAGAGATAGAAGCACGCATAAGGGCACTATAAGGAGACCGATCGAGGCGAGCCAGGCGAATTTTGGGGCGTCCAGGCCCCAGATGTTCCAGTGAGCCCGTAAAAGATCAAGAAACGTCATGCCAGTTTGCCCATAGGCTTCGTACCCACCAAGTTCTGAAACGGGCAGAGGAGTCGGAGTGAGAGGAGACGGTACCGTTCAGGCGAACTTGGTCTGTCGAATTCACCTCCCGGGCGCTGCCAAAAACTCCAACTGATAACCCACTCTTCCAGTTGCACAGGGGACTGAGGGCTGGCGCGAATATACTAGCACGCGAAGGCGCATCGAAGTGCCTCTGAGAAGATGGGAGTTAGTATCATGAGATCGTAACGATGTGCAATCATCTGCACTGAATCAGAAAGAAAATTACTGTGGAAATTAGAAGCGCTTGAGGAAATCGCCGGTGAACTTAATTGCCGATCGACGCCATTTAAAAGTTGCGCCGCCGAATTTGCCGGAGGTATCGGCACTCTGGTTGCGGCCCGCGCAAGCGAACTTGCTGCTCGTGTTGGCACATGGGGCGGGGGCCGGAATGAATCATCCGTTTCTCGAGAATCTGGCCATGGAATTAGCAGCCGCTGGGATAGCGACGTTGCGGTATCAGTTCCCATACGTAGAGCAACGGCGCCGTGTCCCTGACCCGCCAGAAGTGTTGACCGCGGTCGTTCGGGCTGCGGTGATCAAGGCCACCGAGATGTCGGCTGGCTTGCCGGTGCTCGCAGGCGGCAAATCGATGGGAGGAAGGATGAGTTCGCAGGCGGCTGCCGGCGCACCGCCGGAATTCCAGAAGGTGAAGGGCTTGGTGTTCTTCGGGTTTCCGCTGCATCCACCCGGCCGGCCAGGGACGAAGCGCGCCGAGCACCTGGCCCGGATTGCGGTGCCCATGCTCTTTCTTCAGGGCACAAGGGACAAATTGGCCGAACTCAACCTAATGCGTCCCCTATGCGCGAATCTAGGCAGTCGGGCAACTCTGCGGGAAATCGAAACGGCCGACCACTCGTTTCATGTGTTGAAGAGCTCAGGCAGAACCGACGCCGAGGTGCTGCGGGAATTGGCCCAATCCGTTTCCACTTGGGAGCAAGGCATCTCCCGCGGGAGCTCCGCTTCGTCCGTGGGAACCCAGAAGAGCTAGCGGGTTGTCCGCTTGCCGTTTTTCTTGCGCTTCTCTTCTATAGTGGCTTGAGCCGCGGCAAGCCGCGCTATAGGTACGCGAAACGGCGAAGCGCTGACGTAGTTCATCCCCACGCGATAGCAGAACTTGACGCTTTCCGTGTCTCCCCCATGCTCGCCGCAAATACCGACCTTGAGTTTGGGGCGTGTGGCCCGGCCTCTCTTGATGGCCCAATCTACCAACATGCCCACGCCTGCCACATCCAAAGTTTGAAAAGGGTCGCTGGAGAAAATGGCCGCCTTTTCTTCATCCATGTATTCGGGGAGAAAGCGCCCGGCATCGTCGCGCGATAGGCCCATCACCGTTTGAGTAAGGTCGTTTGTGCCGAAACTAAAAAACTCGGCCTCCTCGGCCAGTTGATCCGCAAGCAGCGCAGCCCGTGGCAATTCGATCATCGTGCCGACGAGATAGTCCAGTTTAATGCCGGCCTTTTTAATCAAATTGTCCGCAATCCGCCGCGTCTCATCCACCAGGATTTTGAGCTCCTTCTTATCCAGCGTCAGCGCGTGCATGATCTCCGGACTAACTTTGCATCCTTCCTTCCTGCATTCCACAGCCGCTTCGATAATGGCGCCCACCTGCATATCCAGAATTTCCGGGTAAGTAATGAGCAAGCGGCAGCCACGATGGCCGAGCATAGGGTTCGATTCGCTGAGCTGTTCCACGCGGCGAGCCACCACCTGAGGCGACAAGCCGATTTTATGCGCCAACTCCTTCTGCTTATCCTCATCGTGAGGAACGAATTCATGAAGGGGCGGATCGATCAGCCGGATCGTCACTGGATGGCCATCCATGGCCCTGAAGATGCCCATGAAATCGCCGCGCTGAAATGGCCGGAGGCGATCAAGCGCTCGCTGGCGGGCCTCGTGGCTGTCGGCAATGATCATCTCCTGAATAGCGAGCTGCCGGTCGGCGCTGCGTTCAGGATGTTCAAAATCCTTGAAGAACATATGTTCGGTGCGGCACAGTCCGATTCCCTCCGCCCCCATCTCCCGCGCTTTACGGGCATCCTGCGCGGTGTCCGCATTGGCGCGAACCCCCATGCCGCGCATCTCATCGGCCCACTTGAGGATGGTGTAGTAGTGCTTGGGCATTTCGGGCGTGGCGAGCTGGACTTGGCCTGCATAAACCGTACCGTCATTGCCGTCCAGCGTGATCCAATCGCCTTGGCGAATAACCCGGCCGTTCGACGACATCTGCTTTGAGACAGAGTCGATGAACAATTTTTCGCAGCCGACAATGCAACACTTTCCCCAGCCGCGCGCCACAACCGCGGCATGGCTGGTCTTACCTCCGGTGGCTGTCAGCACGCCTTGCGCCACAGCCATGCCGCCCACGTCTTCGGGACTTGTCTCTCGGCGCACCAGCACGACTCTTTCGCCCTTTTTGGCCCATTCCTCGGCTTCAGCCGCCAGGAAGACAGCGCGGCCGACAGCGGCGCCGGGCACGGCGTTGATGCCCGTGCAAATTTTCTGTTGCAGCAGCTCCTGCCGGGGCACAGAGGAGGCGATCACCGGATAAAACAGCCGCTCGATATCCTGTGCCTGAATACGCTGGATCGCCTGTTCGCGCTTGATCAGGCCTTCTTGCACCATGTCTGCGGCGATGCGAAAGGCGGCCGCGGGCGCTCGCTTGCCTGTACGCGTTTGCAGCATATAGAGCTTTCCGTCCTCGACGGTAAATTCCATATCCTGCATATCCCGATAATGCTTCTCCAGAACCTGACGAACGCGCTCGAGCTGCTTATAGATCTTCGGCATCCGCCGGTCGAGTTCGCTCAGATGAACCGGCGTGCGGATTCCCGCTACGACGTCCTCGCCTTGAGCGTTAGAGAGGAAATCACCATAAAAAGTTTTTTCGCCCGTCGATGGATCTCGTGTGAAGCAAACTCCGGTGCCCGAGTTTTCGCCCGTATTGCCAAAAACCATTTGCACCACATTTACGGCAGTTCCCAGCAGGCCGGTGATACGTTCCACGCGGCGATAGATGACCGCCTTTTCCGCCATCCACGATTCAAATACGGCGCCGATGGCGCCCCAGAGTTGCTCCACGGGATCTTCGGGAAAAGGACGCCCGCTCTTCTGCTTGAAGAAATCCTTATAGCTGGCGACCAGTGACCGCCAGTCCTCGGCGGGCACTTGCGTATCGTCGTTGATGTTCAGCCGTTCCTTCATCGCGCGCAGGCGACCTTCGAGTTCCTCTTTGGGCAAGCCGCTGACTACGGTTGCATACATCTGCACAAAGCGCCGATAGGCATCCCAAGCGAAGCGAGCATTGTTGGTCCGCTGAGCCAGCCCGTCCACCGTCCGATCATTCAGCCCCAAATTGAGAATCGTTTCCATCATGCCGGGCATCGATCGGGCAGAACCGGAACGCACGCTTACGAGTAGCGGGTCGACTCCGTCTCCGAGCTTCTTACCAACCAAACGCTCGAGCCGCGCAAGATTTTTGTCCACCTCGGAACGAAGTTGCGGAGGATGCTTATGTTTGTGCTGGAGATAGTAATCGCAGCATTCCGCGCTGATGGTAAAGCCGGCCGGTACTGGAAGGTCGATGCGCGTCATCTCGGCGAGCCCCGCCCCCTTGCCGCCCAGGATCTCTTTCATCTCGCCGTTGCCTTCGGCTTTGCCTGCGCCAAAGAAGTAGACGTATTTCACTTTGTGTCTTGTCCTCGTGATTGTGATTTACTTGGTTCTGCTCGTTCGGCACGAGTAGTTCGGCAACGCGCCGCTCATGGGCTCAAAACTCTATCCAGCGATACCAGGTTCTTGTCTCGATGAACCAGCAAGTAGTAATAAATGAAAGCGTAGATCAATTGGAGTCCAGCAACCGTCCAATCTTGCGCCAGATTTGTCCCAATAACTAACCCCGTCATAGCCAGGGCGCCGGCAATTAATGCAAATCGCGTCCCTAATCCCAAGACCAGCAACAGCCCCAGTCCGGTCTCCACCAAAGGCAAAATCCTGGCAAAAGTAGGCAGCAAGGAAGCGGGAACAGCGGGAGTGGTGGCAAAATAGTGGGTCAGGTAAGCCAGGAATGCGGCGTGTCCGGCGATCAAGCGAGCCACCCCGTGGAGCATGATGTTTGCGCCAAACGAAAGACGCAAGATCGTATAAGCCCACACTGCGTCGCGAAACCGAGCCTGCGGATCGGGTACCTGGCTTTTCAATCCCGTCTCGATGGAACGCGCAGTAGCATATTCAGCCATAAAGCCTCCGCATTAGACCTGCGACGGTAGATAGACCCTCAGCGATTCCAGCGCACGGCTTGTTCTTTGCCCTAACCCTATGTGGGCCGGTATTATACACGTACTGCCCTTAGGCGTTGCGAACAGTCTAGGATCAGGGAGTCCGGTTTGCTCGATAGCCTGTTCGCAAGCTAACATGTAAGTTCTGGCTGATCGCCATCGATTAAAAGGACACTGCTGAACCAAATTTGCCTACCTGGAACATCAGATAGACCATGTGGATAGTAAGAGTAGCGTTAAACCGGCCTTATACCTTTATCGTATTTGCGCTCGTCATTATCCTCATCACCCCGTTTGTGCTGCAGCACACCCCGGTCGATATCTTCCCGAACATCGATATTCCGGTCATCAGCGTAGGTTGGAATTATGCCGGCCTATCTCCGCAGCAGATGGAGGACCGGATCGTTTCCAATTACGAGCGCATCCTGACCACCACAGTCAACAGCATTGAGCATATCGAGTCGCAGACGGTGGACGGCCGGTCGGTGGTCAAGATTTTCTTTCAGCCTGGCACGAATGTGCCCAGGGCGCTGACCGAAGTGACCGCCATTTCCCAGGCGATCATCCGCTCGTTACCTTCGGGGACCTCGCCACCCCTGATTATCACTTACACGGCTTCGGCTGTCCCGATCGTGCAGATCGGCATGAAGGGCGAGGGCTTTTCTGAGCAAGAATTGTTTGACGACGCTACCAACGTAGTACGCAATCAGATGGCCACCGTGCCGGGCACTTCGATCCCCTGGCCCTACGGTGGAAAGCAGCGGCAAGTTTCCGTAAATGTGGATATTTCCGCCCTGCAGGCCAAGGGACTCTCGCCCGTGGATGTCATCAACGCCGTCAGCAATCAGAATCTGGCGTTGCCTTCGGGAAGCGTCAAGCTCGGTCCCACCGAGTACAACGTTGAGCTCAATGGCTCGACCAATACGATCGCCGCACTAAACGATCTTCCTATCAAGGTTGTCAACGGCTCCACGATTTACGTGCGCGACGTCGCCCACGTAAGCGACGGTTTCTCCCCGCAGATCAATATCGTGCGCATGGATGGCCAGCGCGGAGTGCTGGTGACCGTATATAAGACCGGGACCGCCTCCACGCTCGACATTGTTTCCCAGGTATATGCCAAGTTGCCGCAGATTGCTGCGCTTCTGCCGCCGCAGTTGGTGATGACCCCTCTATTCGACCAATCCATCTTTGTTCGCGCCGCGATTCAGGGCGTGATCCGCGAAGGAATCGTAGCCGCGTGTCTCACCGGATTGATGATTCTGCTGTTCCTCGGGAATTGGCGCAGTACCCTGATCATCGCCACTTCCATCCCGCTATCCATCCTGGTCTCTGTCTGTGTCCTGAGCGCCCTCCATGAAACGATTAACATCATGACGCTGGGCGGACTGGCGCTGGCTGTGGGTATTTTGGTCGATGATGCGACCGTCGAGATCGAGAATATCAATCGCAACTTGGCGCAAGGGAAGGAGACCGTCCACGCCATTCTGGATGGCGCCCAGCAGATTGCCGTGCCGGCCCTGGTCTCTACGTTATCGATTTGTATCGTCTTTGTGCCCATGTTTTTCTTGACGGGTGCGGCGAAATTCCTATTTGTGCCGCTCGCGGAAGCCGTCGTTTTCGCCATGCTGGCTTCCTACCTTCTCTCGAGAACGCTCGTGCCCACGATGGCGATGTATCTGCTAAAAGGCCATCATGGCGAAGAGCACGCGACCGGCAACGATATTTTCTCCCGGGCCCAGCGCGGGTTTGCCCATGGTTTCGAGCGCATGCGTGAGCGTTACCGCACTATGCTCGAATATTCCCTGGAGCATGCTTGGATGTTCATGGGTTTGTTCTTGCTGTTCTGCGTGGCCTCCGCGCCTATCGCGCTGGTTCTCGGACGTGACTTCTTCCCTTCGGTCGATGCCGGTTTGATCCGCCTGCACATGCGTGCCCGCGCCGGGCAGCGCGTGGAGGAGACTGCTCGCGAAGCCGATCAGGTCGATAATCTCATCCGCCGCGTGATCCCACCCCAGGACCTCGCCAACGTGTTGGATAATATTGGGCTCTTCAACAGCACAATCAACACTACTTATAGCAACTCGGGAGTTATTGGCGAATCAGATGCCGAGATTCTGATCGGACTGAAACGGGAACACAGGATGGCCACGAACTACTACGTGGATGAGTTACGCCAGAGACTGGCTGAAGAGTTTCCCGGCACTCAATTCTTCTTCCAACCCGCGGACATTGTCAGCCAAATTCTGAATTTCGGCGTTCCCGCACCCATTGATATCCAGCTCATCGGCCCAGACCAGCGGCGCGACTATCAGATTGCGCAGGAAATCACCAATCGCATTCAGCATATTCCCGGAGCCGTAGACGTTCACGTGCAACAGTTGTTTTCCTATCCCACGCTCTTTCTGAATGTCGACCGATCCCGCGCCCTCAACGTGGGCCTCAGCCAAAGCGACGTAGCCAATAGCATGCTGCTTACGCTGAGTTCGAGCTTCCAAATCAATCCGTCCTTTTGGGTGAATCCTCAGAACGGTTTCGAGTACAACGTGGCCGTGCAAGTTCCGCAGTACAAGGTCGATTCCATACAGGCCCTGAACAATATCCCCATCTCGTCTCAAGCCACGAAATCGCCGGAACTGCTCGGCAACCTGGCTCAGGTGAACGTCAATATAGAACCCGCCTTGATCACGCACTATAACAATCAGCCCATGATCGACATCTATGCTTCTGTGGAGGGGCGCGATCTAGGCGGTGTCGACTCCGATATTCAGAAGGTCCTGCACAATTATCAGGACAAACTGCCTCGCGGAACGCAAATGGTGCGCGCCGGACAGGTGGCCACCATGAACTCGTCTTTTGCGGGACTGGGAATCGGCGTTGCCGGAGCTATTGTCCTGGTTTATTTGCTGATTGTCGTCAACTTCCAGTCTTGGCTGGACCCCTTCATTATCATCACCGCGCTTCCCGGCGCTCTGGCCGGCATCCTGTGGATGCTGCTGGTCACGCATACAACCCTCAATGTTCCATCGCTCACGGGCATGGTGATGTGCATGGGCGTCGCCACTGCGAACAGCATTTTGCTGGTCTCCTTCGCGCGCGAGCGGCTACAGGAAGGGCTTACTTCCACTCAGGCCGCTCTGGAGGCTGGTTATATCCGTATTCGCCCCGTGTTAATGACGGCGGCAGCTATGATCATCGGTATGGTGCCGCTGTCTTTAGGCATCGGCGAAGGCGGTGAGCAAAATGCTCCCCTCGGCCGCGCGGTGATCGGCGGCCTGATTGTCGCCACTTTTGCCACTTTGTTCTTTGTGCCTTGCGTATTTTCATTGATTCATCGCCATCACAAGCCAGGCACACCGGTGAGCGCCGCCGGAGCCGCCAGTCTTTAAGCGCGCTATTTCGAGGAGAATGCCACGGTGACCGAATCGCCCAAAGGCTTAGAAGAGCCGAACAGCCATCCTCCGACAAGCAGCAGAAGCCGCTTGCTCGGGTGGTTTGTCGTGCTGTTCCTTGTTTTCCTGATCGTCGGGTTTTACAACATCCTGCAAAGGCGAAGTGAAAGGGGCGTTCTCGCGCAGCAGACCGAGCGCTTGAGCGTGCCCCACGTTGCCGTCATTCACGCCACGCCCGTTGAATCTGATCCGGGCCTTATTCTCCCTGGCAATATCCAATCGTACGTGGAATCACCCATCTATGCGCGTACCAATGGCTATTTGAAGAAGTGGTACAAGGACATTGGGAGCCACGTCAAAGAAGGCGATCTCTTGGCCGATATTGACACGCCGGAAGTGGATGCACAGCTTTCCCAGGCGCGGGCCGATCTAGCCACGGCGCAGGCTAATGTAAAGCTCGCCGGCGTCACCGCCGAGCGTTATGAGGGTCTGCTCAAAAGCGACGCCGTGTCGAAGCAGGAAGTAGATAACTATACTGGCGACTATTCAGCCAAGCAGGCCATGGTTTCCTCTGCGGAGGCCAACCTCAAGCGTCTTGAGGATTTGGAATCGTTCAAGCATGTGTACGCTCCGTTCTCGGGAGTCATCACGCAGCGGAACGTGGACATCGGGACGCTCATCAATGCGGGAAATGGCGGAAACGCGCGGGAGATGTTTGACCTGGCGCAAACCGATCCGCTCCGCGTGTATGTTTCTGTTCCGCAGAGCTACGTTCCCTCCATTCGCATCGGCCTCAAGGGGTGCCTGGAGTTGAGCGAATTCCCCAATCGCAAATTCTGCGGTCAAGTGGTTCGTACGGCCAATGCCGTCGATCCGAACAGCCGCACCCTCCTCACTGAAGTGGACGTCCCGAACCCGTCCGGAACCCTTCTTCAAGGCGAGTATGCGGAGGTGCATTTCGACGTACAGCTCACCGGAAGCCGTCTCTCGCTGCCCATCAACGCACTACTCTTCAGGCCGGAAGGCACCATGGCTGCCGTGGTTGGCTCGGATAACCGACTTACGCTCAAGAAGTTGAGCATCGGACGGGACTTTGGCAATACCGTCGAGGTTTTCCAAGGCATTGATCAACGCGATTCCATCGTGATCAATCCGCCCGATTCGTTGGAAAATGGCGAGCAGGTTACGCTCAGCCAAAACAACGATCCGGCGCCAGATCCCAAGTGACTCGCGCCGTTTCGCCGATTCTTTCTAGTTCAATCCACGTCCCCCATAAGGCTGCCGGTTCCGGCAGGCGCACCGCCTGCGAAGAAGTGTGATAATAGCCTTTTTCCGGAGCTGCGTTCACGTGCCCGACATTGACGAGGATGCATGATGGTAAGAATTGCGCGGAAAAGTCTCCGATTGATGCTGTTCTCGCTTGCATTATTAACCTCCGCCTTCGCGCAGAACACGGCCCAGAACATGGCCACGATTCGCCTTTCCGCCGACTTGCGCGATGCGCCCCGGCGCATTTTCCATGCGCACTTGGTACTTCCTGTAAGGCCCGGACCCATGGCTCTGCTCTATCCCAAGTGGATACCCGGTGAGCATGCGCCGGATGGCCCCGTTGCCGATTTAGTTGGCTTGAGGCTGACTGCCAACGGGAAGACGATTCCGTGGCGGCGCGATGACGTGGATATGTTCATGTTCCATGTTGAAGTGCCCGGCGGCGTGACCACGCTCGAAGCCGATTACGACTGGCTTTCTCCGGCCAGCGGCGAGGGCTTTTCCGCCGGCCCCTCCGCGGATCAAGTCTTAGCTGTGCTGGAATGGAATCTTGTTACGCTTTATCCCGCCGGAGTTCCAGCGGATTCGCTCACTTATCAGGCCAGCCTCCGCCTTCCCCAGGGCTGGAAATTTGCGACGGCCTTGTCCGTGCTACAGCAAAACCCGGGTGAGATTTTGTTCGCGCCTGTTCCCCTGCCGACCCTGATAGACTCGCCGGTTCTGGCGGGGCAGAATTTCCGTTCCATACCTCTCGCTCCCGATGTCCAGCCCCCGCACCACTTGAATCTCGCTGCGGACAGCGCTGCCGCCCTGGCCCTCTCCGACGAACAGATTGCCGCTTATGGCCGGCTGGTGCGAGAGGCGGGAGCGCTTTTCGGCGCGCGCCATTACGATCACTACGATTTCCTCGTCTCGCTCACGAACTATTTCTATCCGAATGGCCTCGAGCATCACCAGTCGAGCGATGAGCGCGTTGCCGAGCGCACGTTTATCAACAGTGATTTAGAGGAGAACTCGAACTCTCTGCTTTCGCATGAGTACACGCATTCCTGGAACGGCAAGTATCGCCGGCCGGCGGGTCTGGTAACCACGGATTACCAGCAGCCAATGAAAGACGATCTTTTGTGGATCTATGAAGGGCTCACCCAATACATCGGCGAATTTTTGGCGGCTCGGTCCGGATTACGAACGCAAGACGATTACCGCGAGGCGGTCGCCCGGGTCGCCGCTTATCTCGACAATTGGCCCGGACGCTCCTGGCGCACTCTGGAAGACACGGCCGTCGCCGCGCCGCTGCTTTACGATGCCGGCCGTAACTGGGAGTCTTGGAGGCGCAGCGTCGATTTCTATGACGAAGGCTGGCTCCTTTGGCTTGATGCGGACATTTTGATCCGGCAGGAATCGCACGGCCAGAAATCTCTCGACGATTTCTGCCGGCGGTTTTATGGACCTCCCGATTCAGGTCCCCGGTTGTCGCCCTACACGCTCGACGACATCATCGCGGCCCTCGATGCGACGGCGCCTTACGACTGGCGCGGCTTTTTCAATACGAGGGTCTACGAAATCAATCCTCACCCGCCTCTCGGAGGGATCGAACACGGCGGCTGGCAGCTCGTTTACAACGATCAGGAGAACGCCGTGGTCCGCGTTCGCGACACCGTTGACGATGCCGTCGATCTCAGCTTCTCTTTGGGAATGATCGTTGGGACGGGAAAGGGGGAGGAAAGCGGCCGATTAGCGGAAGTAATACCCGGGATGCCGGGCGCCGAATCGGGACTTGCTCCAGGCATGCGCGTCATCTCCATCAATGGCCGCGGTTTCTCAGCCGGAACGCTCCATGAAGCCATTGCCGAAGCAAAAGGCACCAACAAATCCATCACCATTACGGCCGACAACGGGGGTTTTGTGATTACCTATAACCTGCAATATCACGGAGGCGAGCGCTATCCGCATCTGGTAAGAAATACCGCACAGCCCGACCTGTTGAGCGATACGCTGCGGCCACTCACTTCTGCTGGCAAATAGCACAGAGGGAACGCAGGCGAGAGCGTCGGTTTTCAAGTGCCGAATGCGTGCGCTTATATACCTTTGTGGGCGCCCGCTACTTACCTGCACTCGATTCCAAGGTCTCCGCGAAGGTGGGTGGCGAGCCCAGGGATGTGAGTGGAGCCTCGGTGTCGGATGCTCCCGCCAACTCCGCCCGATTTCGTCCCGCGAGCTTCGCGCGATAGAGGGCCGTATCCGTTGCGCGGAGAAGCTTTTTGAACTCGCATTGCGGACAGTCGGCGCTGGCGATGCCGCCGATGCTGATCGTCACCGGCACAGGTCCGGCGGAGGTCTCGATAGGACTTCGCTCGGCTGTTCTCCTTAGCTGTTCGGCTTTTGTCTCCAGCTTGGTCCGGTCGCATCCGGGCAGCAAGATCAGGAACTCCTCTCCTCCATAACGCCCCACCGCATCGTAAGATCGCACCTCCGCTTTCAGCCGGCCCGTGACTGCCCGCAGCACTTCGTCCCCCACCAGATGTCCCCAGGTGTCGTTGATGTTTTTGAAATGATCCACGTCCGCCAACAAAATGCCCACCGAGCTTTCCTCTCGTCGCGCACGGCTTAACTCGCGTTCGAGCAGTTCGAGAATTGCGCCTCGATTCCAAATCGATGTAAGCGCGTCATGACTGGCTTTGAACTGCAGGTGTTCCCGCGCTTCCACCAAACTGCCTTCCAGTTCGAGCATTCGCAGGCCCACGCGCAAGCGGGCCCTAAGCTCCTGGGGATGAAAGGGCTTTGTCAGGTAATCGTCCGCTCCCGATTCCAGCCCTTCCACCAGATTTCCCACCCTGTCGTTTGCCGTGAGGAGCATGATGTAAACGTAAGGCTGAGACGATCGCGCGCGCACACGGTGGCAAATTTCCAGCCCATCGATTCCGGGCATCATCCAATCGAGCAAAGCCAGGCGAGGAGCCTGCTCTGCCTGCAGCACTTCCCATGCTTCCGTACCGCTGTGCGCGGTGATCGTGTGGTAACCCCATTTGCTCAGCAGCTTTTCCAGTAGGTGGCAGGAAACTGGGTCGTCATCCGCGATTAGAATTTTCATCGCACACACTCCAACCTGAACTCATCGAGTAGCTTGCCTACTTGGTCGATCTGCGCTTCCAAGGACCGCAACTTGCTTTCCGCGCCGGCGAAATCTTGGGCGGTCGCCAGTTTTTCCAGCGCCACAGCTGTCGCTGCTGCATCTGGAGCGCCCAGGTTCCCGCAAGTGCCCTTCAGCGTATGGGCCGCACGTTTCACGAGCTCCGTTTCTTTTTTGCCGATGGCCTCTCGAATGGCGGCAATCTGCCGAACGGAATCGTCCTTGAAAAGGACGATGATGTCGCCCAGCAGCTCCATGTCGCCTTCCACACGATCCAGCAGAGCGCTGCGGTCTAAAACCATTCCGGCAGTCGCACTAGCGGCACTTGGAGCCTTAGTCGCTATGATTTCCTGTGGAGCGGAACTCGCCACGAACCGCTCCAGTTCGGAGAAAAGAACGTCCGGCCGAATCGGTTTGCTCACGTATCCATCCATGCCTCCCTCTAGGCAGCGCTCGCGATCGCCTTTCATCGCGTGGGCGGTTACTCCGATAATCGGTAGATGCGTTCCCAGCGTTTTTTCCTGTGCCCGGATCGCTGCGGTAGCCTCCATGCCGTCCATCTCCGGCATCTGTACATCCATGAGGACCGCATCAAAAGCCGTAAATCCCCGCGCTTCGAGCAATTCAAGGGCTTCGCGTCCGTTCGTGGCTACTGCGACCACATGGCCGCGCTTATGCAAAAGCCGCAGGGCCAACTCGCAATTGACGGCGTTGTCTTCCACCAGCAAAAGCCGCAGCGGGCGCACCGCCTTCGCCTGGCTCGGGCTGGCTTCCGACGGAGTTGATTCCGAGAGCTGCGCTCCTAAGGCATTCAGGATTCCGTCGAGCAAATCGGATTGCCCAATGGGTTTCACCAAGTAGATTTTGATTCCGAGTTCGCGGCACCGGGCCGCATCGCCGACCTGGCGGTCCGAGGTCAGCATCATAATCGTCGCCCCTGCCAGCGCGGGATCGGCCTTGATCTTCCGGGCAACTTCGAAACCATCCATTCCCGGCATATGCCCATCCAGAAGAACCAGCGGAAAGCTGTTGCCTTGATCTCGTGCCCAACGCATGGCCATCAGTGCGGCTTCTCCGCCGTCCGCCAACGTCGGCACCATGCGCCAATTCTTTAGCATTTCGTCGAGGATCATGCGGTTGGTTTCATTGTCATCCACGATCAGAACATGTAGGCTCTCCAACTCCGTGCGCCGTAGCGTCCGCTCCGGTCTGTGCTTTTCTGGCGGGGCCAGTTTTAGAGTGAAATGAAACGTACTCCCCACGCCTGGCTGGCTTTCTAGCCACACTTTTCCGCCCATCATTTCCACCAGGCGCTTGGTGATTGTTAACCCCAACCCCGTACCGCCATAACGTCTGGTCGTTGACCCATCGGCCTGCGAGAAAGGATCGAAGATGAGATGCTGCTTCTCGGTTGGTATGCCAATTCCCGTATCGCGCACGAAGAAGTGCAGGCGATTGGGATCGGCTGGCGCGCTCGCGATGTCCAGGCGGACATCCACAATCACGCTTCCCCGCTGCGTGAACTTGATCGAATTTCCCACCAGGTTCACGAGTATTTGGCGCACTCGGTCCGGATCGCCGGAAAACATCTGCTGCACGTCGGGAGCAATCCGTGAGGAAAGTTCCAGTGCCTTTTTATGGGCCCGCACGGCCAGCGTCTTGAGCGTATGGTTGACCAGTTCCGGCAGGTCAAAATCGGTTTGGTCCAGATCCAGCCGCCCCGCTTCGATCTTCGAGAAGTCCAGCACGTCGTTGATCACACGAAGCAAGCTGTCCGCGGAAGATCGCACCAATTGGAGATATTCCTTTTGCTCCTGATTGAGAGGGGTATCCAGCGCCAGTTCCGTCATGCCGATGATTCCGTTCATGGGGGTGCGAATTTCGTGACTCATATTGGCCAGGAATTCGCTCTTGGCGCGGTTGGCGGACTCCGCGGCTTCCTTGGCCATCAATGTCGCCTGCTGGGCGGCGCGGCGAACTGTGATATCGATAATGCTAATCACCGCGCCAACGACTTGGTGGTTGCGTTGGATCGGATACACCCAATGTTCAGCCGGAAAACTGGTTCCATCCGCGCGCCAGAGAGTTTCCATATCGCTGTGACTGGCCTTACCGGTTTCAAGCGTCTCGTACGTGGGACACTCCGATGACGGGTAACGCGAACCGTCCGTACGGGTGTGGTGCACCAAATCGTGAATGTTTCGTCCCTGCAGTTCGCTGATATCGGAATAACCCAGCAGGTGCAGTGCGGCGCGGTTGCAAAATGTGCACTGCCCTTTCAAATCAACGCCGTAGATACCTTCTGCCGTGGAATCGAGCAGTAGGCGCGTGCGTTCTTCGCTTTCCCGCAACGCCGTTTCGGTTCCCTTGCGCACGGAAATTTCCTGCCGCAATTCGGAGGTTCGCTGCTCCACCCGAAGCTCGAGTTCCTCCCGGGCCTGCTGCAGTTCCCCGTCGCGGCGCTGAATCTCCGCCAGCATCTTGTTGAACCCATCGATCAGGACGCTAATTTCATCGCCCGAGCCGAGCGAGGCGCGCACCGAGTAATCCCCGGCCGTAGTAACCTCTCTCGCGGTTCGCGCCAGCAGCAGAATGGGATCGGAAATAGCCCGCTGCATTTTCGCGGCCAAAAAGAACGCGCCAAGCGACAGGCTCACCACGATCAATCCAACCAAGGCAGAGTACAGGCGCAAAAGTTCGTTAAACTCGCCCAGATCGGAAGCCAGATAGACCGTGCCCAAGGGGTGCCCGTCGAGCAGAATCGTGCGAAAAGCCACCAGACGATCTGCTTCAAAACGCGCGCCGCTGGGTTCAGGCGATGGAAAAGAAAACGCTACCGCCGGATTCCGAACATACGAGGCGAAAATCGCTCCATCGCTGCGATAGAGGCTCGCCGCCATGACGTGCGACTTGGCGGCTAACGATTGCAAAACCTCGCGGGCCGTTGTTGGGTCGTTGAACGTCAGAGCGGCAGTGCTATTCGAGCCTAGCACTTCCGCCAGCGTTTCCAGATCGCGCAGCCTGGTTTGCCGGAGCGTATGAATATCGAAAGCAAGAAAGGCCCCGCAAGCCAGCAGAATGGCGGTGCAGGTGGTGACCATGACGATCAGGGTGAGCTTGCGACGAATTGACAAATTACGAAAAGCGAGCATCCCTCACCTCGCTGCCTGGCTATGGCCGATCACACGCGCTAAAGCGAGCAGTTTTGCGCTCAAGTGCAGCTTGCTTTGTGTCGCGGCATCCAAATTCACGATAAAACGAACTCGGTTCTCCTCTATCACGAACTCAATCACGCCTCCGGCTTCGGCAAATCCTTCCATGTCGCTCACCGTCAATACGCCGGCTGACTGAACGCTGCCCAGAATCCGCGAGCTGTGCTCGTGTTCGGAAGCGCTAACAAAGAGAACGTGGCACCGCCGCAGATCGTCCCCCCAGCGTTCCCTGCGTATCACTAGGCTGCGCCCCTGGACTTTTTGCCCCGCGATAATGCGCCCCAGATCGTCGCCAAAGGGATCGTCGCCAATGATCCCGACCACAATGGGTGCTTGAGGGCCCTCGAATGAGCCATCCGGCCATTCCACGAATTTCGTGAAGCTGAATAAAAACGCCGCTTTAACTTGGTATTCGCTGAGATCGGATTGCGCGGAGGCGACGCTGCAAACGAATAGCCCCGCGAGGGAGGCGGCTACAAAGAAGCCTGCCGTTCGCGCGTGGAACGTCAACCTCACGTGGAGCTGAGTGCGCTTCAAAATACCCATTTCACTTTGGCGTAACCGCCCCGCTTCGCCAGGGTCGATGCCGTGCTTCCGCTGGTGTCCACGTATTCGAGCCGTTCATTCTTCAACAGATTCTGGCCAAAGATGCTGAACGAGAGCTTCTCGCCCGCTTGCCAGGTGAGCCCCGTATCCAATCTGGTGTAAGACGGCACAACCGGATCCGCGATGCGTCCGACAAAATAAGCAGCTATATCCCACGCAAGTCCGCGAGGAAGAGACAGGTGCGAGCGAAACTGAGCGGAGTTGACCGGAGTGCTTCCTTCCGCGGCAGCGACGGAAGTTGTGTCCTGGCTTCCGGGGTCCACATGCATGTGAATTTGCTCGAATGCGTACCCGGGACTGAGGGTCAGCCGAATCGACGGTTTCCACTTGGCGAAAGCTTCCAGACCGTACGACTCCCCAACCATGAGACTCTCATACATCAGGGGTATCAACAGGTGGGGCGGCGCCGGCGACGCCTCGAAAACCGAGGCGGCGGGCTCGGTTGTCTGCTGGTTGCCCGCATGGTCGTAATACGCGGTAAGGTCAACGGAAGCACGCTCGCTCAATGTGGCTCGATAACCGATCTCATAACTCAGCGACGTCTCGTCTTTGATGTTCGGGTTGCCCAGCACCCCAAAAAGCACAGGCGTACCGTCAGGCTCGATAAACCCCGCGAAGTTTAGCCGGATCGATGCATCGCGGGAGGATGGGGTGCGCAGATCTCTCGAAACAGCCGCCCACAAAGTGTGATCAGCGCCGGGCAGCCATGCCACCCGGATGCTTGGCATAAGGCCGAAGCCGGTGTAGTAGTTGTGCTCGAGCTTTGTGCCCGCAGTGAGATATAGGCGGTCGCGCACCAGCGCGATTTCATCCTGGACAAAAGAACTGAACAGCCGAGTCTTCAGATTCGCCGGATCCAACGAGAATGCGAGGCTGCCTAGGGTTACGGACTCCGAATAGCGGTAGCCCAAGCCCCACACCACGTTCTGCCGCGCGCCCCAGCCCAGATGGTGCGTAAAATCGATATCGAAGGTGCCGCGTCTCTCCCCCAGTATGTCGTCACGTTCATATCGATCGTAGTAGATCTGCAGGCTCGTGCCGGATCGTGCGGAATAGGTGTGGTTCCACATCGCCTGTAGAAATCCGCCGGAAAGATTCACGGCCACCGGGATTTGCACGGTGCTCGGGGACGTTGCGGACGGGAGGAATATCTCTTCCTGTCCTTCGCGCCCGGTGTAGATGTCGCCTTGAACCGTAAGAGAGTCCTTACGGGAGATATTGCTGTCGACCCGGAAACCACCGCGGAGTGTGTGCCAGCCATCGTTTCCGTTTGTTCCGGTGAAATCCGGAAGTTGACTCTGGTTGACGAACTTCGAGTAGACGCGAAAGTTGGTCGCCTGCCCCGCGGCGCCGCCGTATTGCACTGTTCCGAATCCCGGGGAGAGATTGCCGCCGCCGGCCACGACCATGATCCCTTTGGTTTCGCTCGCTTCTTTCGTAATGATATTGACGACGCCATTGACGGCGTTCGCTCCCCAAATTGAGCCGGCCGACCCGCGGATGACTTCGATCCTTTCAATATCCTCGAGTGGCAAATCCAACACGTCCCAAAGCACGCCGCCGAACGTGGGCGTATACACAGTTCGCCCATCCACCATCACGAGGAGTTCGTTGCTAAAGCGCCCATTGAACCCGCGGGCGCTGATGGCCCATGTGTTGGCATTGATCTGCGCGACATCCATGCCCGGTACCATCCGAAGCAGGTCCGGAATATTCGTCGCTCCGGAACTCTCGATGTCTTCCTGCGTGATGACGTAGATCGCCGATGGCGTCTGCGAGACCTTCTGCTGCGTCTTGGAAACCGAAGTAACCTCGATGTTGAGCAGATCCTCGATGCTCATCGAGGATAGTTTCTCGGGCGGCGCCTGCGCGCAGCACAGGCTCGCAAAATTGCCGCTCAGTAGCGCGGCCACTAAAATCCCTCGTCGCATGGTCCCCGCCTTCGGTGGCCAGAAGTCGGGCCTCGTTCGCCCAGCCTGACGCTCGCAAATGGTGTTGGATCGTGCCGTTCGGCTCCCCGCCGCCCAGCACACCGCCGCACAACCACGCACGCCATTCGCCAAACGCTGGCCAAAGGCTGAATCGATTCAAATGGTATGGTGCTTGAAAATCGTGGAACTAAGCTGCCGGCGGGAATCCACAAGACCCTTGGCACACTTGGAACTGTTCAGAATCCGAACTTACGTGTCTCTAATGAAACAAGTCAGACGGTAGCCGCTTGGATGATTTCCCGCGCTCGTTCTCTCTCGCGGTTTTTGCGGAAGGGCGTGCGTTCCCGTAGTATCATGTTGCGCGTCACAAGACAAAGCGATCTGGGCGGTCGTTCGACTAGATGGCGGGTGCGGTTCGGATGACTTTCCCTCGGCATTTTGGCCGGCAAACTGTCTTTGACCTTCATTATCAACAACTCCGGGGTGGTGCAATTGGTAGCACATGGGCCTTTGGAGCCTAGAATCTTGGTTCGAGTCCAAGCCCCGGAGCCACTATTCCCAGTGCCCGCCCACTCTCTGGCGAGGAATCGGCTCCCAGAGGCTGAGGATCCGACGGGCTTAGAATTCCCCGTCCCTAGCGCCTGATCTCTCTTGCGCGATTGTTTCGCCAGATCAAGCCAGAGAAGCCCGTTTGAACTTCATGATTCTCAGGGCGAAAACTTCACAAAATGCATCGAATCCGTACATTTGTGCGGAAACGAAAATGCAGATCCTCTCCCATTCTTCTTATCAACCCATTGATAACAAAGCCTTAAGTTTAGTTTCTTCTTGTGGCTACCCAAGTGCATTACCCACACTGGGAGAAAAATCGGATGTGCAGTTCAAGACTCGAATCGATCAGTCTGCCAGTCGAAGTTTCCGGTTGGGATAGTCAAGGGCGCTTCTTCGTTGAACATTCAACCCTAGACTGCACCGAGAGCGGGAGCAAAGTTCTGGCTCTGCGCTGCTCGGTTAGTAGCCGGTCGCTCCTATTTCTGCGGACCCTGTACTCAGGTTCCCTCGGCAAGTCCCATCCCGAGGCTTACCGGGTTGAGATCATCGAATCCAGCGAGGCCTCTGGATTCAAGTACTTACACCTAGCGAATTTTTTGCCTCGTCGAAGTCGAGAGTGTGAGCCAAAGCACTTACCCAAGCATCTTATAGATGTGCGCGAAGAGGTGAAATCATGAAACTGCCAGGTTGCGCTCCAAAGTCTGACCGTATTTCCACGCGCGAGGAGCTTTCTCAGGTACTTGAGCTGCTTGGCGGTTTTGAAGAGTCCCAGTTCGCCGAATTGGCCCAAAAAGCGGACTTGATCGCCTGCCTGGAAACGCCAGACACGCCTTCGGAGATCCTCGAGGAATTGATTGCCAGTGAAGAACGGCTCCTCACGGAAATCGATTCATTTGACTCCTTGCTCGCCGCAAGAAAGGCCGAGAGGATAAACTGAGCCGGAACCAAGGCGAGTTCCGCTTTGGCACGGTTGAGCACGGCTCCCGTTCTATATAGGTACTCGGCCTGGCAACCGGTTGCCTCGCCGTGCAGCTGATTTATGCGCGAACATCCCTCCCCGCACAGCACCTAATCGCATAACCTTTCAAACCTTTAGGTTGGCCTCCTCATTCGTGAGTTTCGAACCAGCGGCCTTCGCTTCGGCGGCCATCTGTTCTGGCACGGCGTTTGCCCTGGTGTCTTCATGAATGTAGCCACCCAGTCCGAAATCACCGAGCAGTCTCTCTCGAGATCTGATCGATATTTGCGTTGTTGATGACGACCCTTCCATGCTGGAGATGCTTAGCGAGATGCTGGCTTCCTTTGGCTATCGCTGTTTGCCAACGTCCGACCCTGAAGAGGCGCTCAAATACGTGGGCACCGGCAAGTGCCGCATCGTTCTCTCCGACTTGAAGATGCCTGGCATGTCCGGGCTGAAATTTCTCGAGCGTGCCCTGCGAGAGGATCCCGGCGCCTACGTTCTCCTGATGACCGGCTTCTACTCCATCGAATCCGCCATCGAAGCCATCAAGCATGGAGCCTATGATTATCTGCCTAAGCCCATCGATCGGGAGCACTTGAAGAAAACTCTCGGCGATCTTGTCGAGCAGTTCGATCGCCGCCGAAGAATTCACACACTCGAGCAGCGCTTGGTCACCGATCTCGAATTCCACGGCATTGTCAGCCGAAGTCCGGCCATGGTGGATGTGTTCGAGATGGCGCGGAAGATTGCGCCGCATTACATCAATGTTCTCCTGGTCGGCCCGACGGGTTCGGGAAAGGAACTCGTAGCTCACGCCATTCACCAGATGAGTCCCGTGGCAAATCAGCGGTTCGCCATCTGCAACTGCTCAGCCATCGTCGATACGCTGCTCGAAAGCCAGTTATTTGGGCATGTTCGCGGTTCCTTCACCGGCGCCACAGAAACTCGCGTCGGCCTTTTTGAATATGCTAACGGCGGCACGGTATTCCTCGACGAAGTCGGCGAGACTTCTCTGGCCATGCAATCAAAGCTCCTGCGCGTGATTCAAAACCGGGAAATACAGCGCGTAGGCTCGCCCGAAGTTCGCCGGGTCGATGTGCGCCTTATCGCCGCAACGAACCGCGACCTTCGCGCCGAAGTGGCCGCCGGAAGATTTCGGGAGGACCTCTTCTATCGGCTGAACACGATCCAGATTCGGATTCCCAGCCTCACTCAGCGTTTGGAAGATATTCCGACGCTGATCACGTTTTTCATCAAGAAATACAACGCCGCCTACGGCAAGCAGATCCAAGGTCTCACCCGCCGGGCTCAGATCATCCTTTTGCAACATAGTTGGCCGGGAAATGTCAGAGAACTTGAAAATGTGATCTCCAGCGCATCCCTGGTTGCCTTGAACGACTTTATCGACGTGCATGATCTGCCTGAACATTTCCAAAAGCCGGTCCATGCCGTTGGATTTGAGAAATCGTGGCGTCCGCTCCCATTGGACGAGGTTCGCAATGAGCATATCGATCGTGTGCTCGAATTATGCGCTGGCAATCGGGTGCGTGCGGCGCAAATGCTGGGGATCGGCCGTACCAGTCTTTATCGTTACTTGAAGCGCGAAGGAAGAGTGCGGTCGCCCGACGGAGTCCCTGCGGCCTGATGATGTGTACTGCGCGCAAATCGCCCACCTTGGGCTTTTAAGACGGCGAGAGCCGTGGCGGCCTTTGGGCCCGCTTGCCTTCCACCCACCTCATCCCTATGTTAGACTCCGTCGGCGGGGGAAAATTCCTGCCGATGCGTGGAACTTCGGGCTCTGTGCAACGAAAACCCGTGAACCCCGCCAGGCCCGGAAGGGAGCAACGGTAGCGGGACCTCTTCGTGTGCCGCGGAGTACCCGAAGTTCCTCTCATCGCTAAGGGCCACCCAGCCGAAAAACCCGTCGACGATCCGTATCTATGAACTATCAGGTGATTGCGCGAAAATGGCGCCCCCAAACATTCGCTGAGATTGTCGGGCAGCAGCACGTCACGCGAACCCTGCAGAATGCCATTGAAAGTGGACGCGTGGCGCATGCCTATATCTTTTCCGGCGCCCGAGGAGTGGGCAAAACGACCACGGCGCGAATTTTGGCCAAAGCCCTTAATTGCGTTCAGGGTCCCACCTCTTCGCCTTGTAATGAGTGCGCTTCCTGTCGTGAGATCGCCGCGGGCAGTTCGCTGGATGTTCTCGAGATCGACGCCGCCTCCAATCGCGGCATCGATCAGGTCCGCGAGTTGCGCGACATGGTGCGTTATGCGCCCGCGGGCGGACGCCACAAAATCGTCATCCTCGATGAAGCGCACATGCTCACTGACGAAGCCTCCAATGCGCTTCTAAAAACCCTCGAAGAGCCTCCCGACAAAGTGGTTTTCGTTATGGCCACCACGCAGCCCGAGGATTTGGTCGATACCATTCGCTCTCGCTCGCAGCATTTCCACTTTCGGGCTCTTTCTTTTGCGGAAATCGCCGAAGCTCTGAAGGCCATTGCGTCCAAGGAAGGACTGGACGTCGAGCCTGGAGCGATTGCCGTGATGGCGCGTACGGCGGACGGCAGCTTGCGTGACGCCCTTTCGCTGATCGAGCAAGCCCGCGCATATTGCGGCACAAATATCGGTGAGTCGCAGATGCGGGAGTTGCTGGGCGTCGTGCAGGCGGAAATCCTGGACGAACTTGTCGCCGCCATCGAGAACCGTTCTACGGAGCGCGCCCTTGGCTTGGTTCATCGCCTCCTCGCCGAAGGCCAAAATCTGCAGCAGTTTTGCCGTGAGGCCATCTCTCATTTCCGCAATGTTCTCGTGGCCAAGGTTTGTGGAGCTGATTCGGATCTGATTGCGGCGCCTCCCGAGGAGCGCCCCAGGCTGGCCCATGCTGCGGCTGCTTTTAGCGAGGAAGACCTGACCCGCTTCTTCCAAATTTTGTTGCTTACGGAAGAGGATCTGCGCCGCAAGCCCGATCCTCGGTTGCACCTGGAAATGGGCCTGCTCCGCCTGGTCAACGCAGCCCGCCTCGCACCGTTGGAGGAAGTTCTGGCCGAACTTTCGGGTAACGCTTCCGTCAAACTCTCGGCGCCGCGCCCGGCTGCGGAAGCTGCCTCGGCAGTTCGTTCGATCCCTGCCAAGCCGGCAACGGCGCCGCCGTCGCCAGCCACAAACGCCTCCTCAAACTATGCGAAGCCTCTCGCCAAAGGTTCCGCTTCGGTGCCGACAACGCCCATTACTTCCGTCGATGCCACCGCCGGCGGGGCTGCCGCGGCTCCCGCGCGAGAAGCCGATACGAAGACGGCTTTGTCGCCGTCAATCGCCGGCCTCGATTCGGCACAACTCGATGCCATCAAATCGGAAATCTTCTCTAAAGCACAGTTCGTTGGCCAATTGGTCGAAAGCGCCTCGCGCTGGGAAGTTGAGGCGGGCGAACTTCGCCTCTATTTCCCCACGGAGCACCGCGCCCTCGCCGATTTATTGCAAGCCAGGGACAACGTGGAGAAATTGCGCACCATAGCCAGTCGCGTACTCGGTCAGCCGTTGCGTGTCTGTGTTAAACTGGAGGCCTCCTCGGTGTCGAGCGGCTCCGCTACGAAAGTTCGCACCGGCGAGAGTGGTCCCGAGTTGCGCGCTCGATTTGAGCAAGACCCGATCGTGCGCGCGATGCTTGAGCGGTTCGGCGGGCGGATCTCCGAAGTGAAACGCCGGGACGAAGGGTGACCCATGGAAGTCAAGGCACTGCAACAGCTGCTTTCCCAGTTTCGGCAGATGCAGGAGAATCTGCAGAAACAGGTGGATAACGTCAGCGTCGAAGCGTCTGCTGGCGGTGGCATGGTCGTTGTCAAAATGAATGGCCAAAAGCAAATCACCGATGTGCGTATCGAGCAGGGTGTCTTCGCCAGCAAGGATTCGGAGCTGTTGCAGGATCTGATTCGCGCTGCTGTCAATGAAGCGTGCCGCCGCGTCGATGAGGAATTGGCCACTCAGATGAAGGGTCTCGCCGGCGGGCTTCCAGGAATCGCCGGTCTAAAAATTCCTGGATTGTTCTGACTGCCCCACGTGATACCAGACTACCTCCTACTTTGCGGATGCCGGCCGGGCTTCCCCGATGCCTGACTTTGCCGAACCGATCACTCGGCTCATCGATCAATTCAAACGCCTGCCCGGAATAGGCCAAAAAACTGCGCAAAGGCTCGCTTTTCACGTCCTTCGCTCCTCCCCTGAGGATGCGCTGGCGCTCGCCGAGGCTATTCGCGACGCCAAGGTGAAAATTCGCGAATGTAGTCTCTGTAACAACATCACCGATGCCAATCCTTGCTTTTACTGCACCAGCCCCAATCGCGATCACAGCGTGATCTGCGTCGTCGAGGAACCCCACAACATCATCGCCGTCGAGAGGACCCGCCAATACAATGGGCTTTACCACGTGCTGGGCGGAGCTCTTTCGCCTTTGGAGGGTGTCGGCCCGGATCAACTAAAATTGAAGAGTCTCATTGAACGTCTCAAAGCCGGAACGGTTTCCGAGATCATCATCGCCACCAATCCCACCGCCGAAGGCGAAGCCACCGCCGTCTACATTTCGAAGTTGATCAAACCCTTAGGCATCCGTGTTACCCGCATTGGCGTGGGGATCCCGGTTGGTTCGGACCTCGAGTATGCGGATGAAATCACTATGCTTAAGGCTATGGAGCGGCGGCACGACCTCTGATTTACGGGAACGGCTCCTCTGACTTCCTTCGGATACTCCGCACGTTTACGACTTCGCCATCCTGGGTATTAACATCTTCGCACGCCTTCCCCCGGAGCGCTCGACCCGCTCAGGTTGCGGGTGTTAGGCTTATCTTTCAGTTTGGGGAGAAGCCCGTGCCGGAGTCCGTGCCGACAAACGAACCCGAAGCGCACAAGCGCCGCAGTACGCGCATCGTGCAAGCCGTCCCGCTCACGGTCACCGGAGTCGATGCGTTGGGGCGCCCTTTCCAAGAGCGCACCTCCACCCTGATTATCAATTGCCACGGTTCCCGCTATCAGTCTAAACACTACGTTCTCAAAGGCATGTGGGTCACCTTGGAGGTTCCACATCCGGAGCCGGGCCGCCCGCCCCGGACAGTCCGCGGCAAGGTAATGTGGATTCAGCGCCCTCGGACCGTGCGCGAATTGTTCCAGGTGGGCATCGAGCTGGAGGTTTCAGGGAATTTCTGGGGCATCGCTTTTCCTCCGTCGGATTGGTTTCCGTTTCCCGAAGGCCTCGCCGCGGTGCCTTTGCCCGCCCCTCCCCCGAAGCCTGCAACCGTTCCGGCCCAGGCCTCTTGGCCAGCTGCGGCCGTGGCCGTCGCACCAGAAGATAATGTGCGCACGTTGCCTTTGCCTGTCGCCGACCAGGGAGCCTTTCTCAAGTCCTCTCTTGCCCCTCAAATCGCCCAGCTTGTCGAGGACGCCAAACAGGATCTGTTAGCGTCCCTGCGCAAGAGCGCTGCGGAGGCTGTTTCTCTCGAGGCTCGTCCTCTGATTGCATCTCTCGAATTGCAGCTTAGGACCATTGCCGAGGGCGCGACGCATGCAGCCGCGGGTGCAGCCGCCCAAAAAGCATTTCAGGAAGCTAAGCAAGGTCAGCTCGATGCTTTTCTCCAGGAAGGCAATCGCAGCTTGGCGCAAAGCGTCGAACGCCTCACTCAACAGTTCGCCTCCCGCCTGGATGAACTCGAAAAAGTCCGCGACGCTGCTTTTGAGCAGCGGCTTGAAAATCGCATTCACGACAGCTTGGAGCTACTGCAAGAACAGGCCGCCGAAATTCGGCCTCCCGCTCCTGACAACGCCGCAATCGCCGCGCCCGTCGAAAGCGGCGTAATACCGAGCGTCCAGGATCTGGAGCAGCACGTGCGCTCGCAAGTCGAACAGGCCCGTGGCAACCTGGCCGAATTTGAAAACGGTCTTCGCCTTTTGCGGGAACAGTCCGCTGCCGCTTTCAGTTTTGCACAATCCGATTGGAGCGCTCGCGTAGAGGCGGACCTGGCCGGAGCGGCCACTCGCTGGAATCAGCAGATCGAAAGCTCCATCGAATCCGCCAAGCAACAACTTCTCGAGCGTCTGGCGCAAGACGCGCAGTCGAACTGGGAACGGATGGAGAGGGATCTCTCGTTGCGGCTGGGGGAATTAAACAAAACCTTCACCGATGCCGCCGGCAGCGCGGAGACGAAGCTGGACGACCTGCGCGTTTCATTGATTGAGGGAAACGAACGTGCCGAGGCGTCGCTGCGAAATTTGCGCTCCCTCGAAAATCAATTGGCGCGTCGAGTTGACGAGCAATCTGCCAGGCTTGCTGGCATGGCCCAGGCCGCCGAACAGGCCTTCGCCGAACGCGCCGCCGCCTTACTCGATACCCAAAGCCAGGAGATGGCCCGTCGCGCCGAAAGCGCTATCGCCACCTGGTCGGAGCGTTTGCAGCCCGCCCTCGAGGCCTCGGGCCAGCAGACCGTTGCGCGCTTGGCGTCGCAGATCGAAGACGGATTGAATGCCGGCGTCGAGAACGCCACCCAAGTCCTCGCTCGCTTGGAAGGCGCCAGCGTTACGGCCGAGGAATGGTTGCATAGCCGCGAGGAAGATCTCGCCAAAGCTTCAGAGCAAGCTGTCCTCTCGGCGGGTGAGCGTATCAAGGAGTTGAGCGGCGTTCTCTCGCA
Source organism: uncultured Acidobacteriota bacterium (assembly GCA_963703785.1). Taxonomy (GTDB): domain Bacteria; phylum Acidobacteriota; class Terriglobia; order Acidiferrales; family UBA7541; genus Palsa-189. The sequence continues at coordinate 76,135 of CAVPFR010000047.1, forward strand.
GGATTTGCAGGAATCGAGCCGAGCCGCAGCTGACAAGTGGATCGCTGATATTGATGCGAAAGCTACCGATACGAGTCACCGTGCATTTGAATCGCTCTTCAAGACCGCCGAGTGGTACGAGAAGAAAGTGCAAACGCAGATGCAATCCGTGATCGATAAAGGCCTGGAGAGTGCCCTCGGCGATCTCAACGAGAAGGCGCGCGAAATGTCCGGCGTTTTCGGCGCCGAACTCGACCACTACAGCCGCAGCTATGTACAGCACACCCAAGGTCAGGTGGAAGAGGCGGCCCGAGAAGTGGTGGAAAAGCTTCGTAAGCAAGCGGAAGAGATGGTCTCGGCTTCTGCGGCCTCTATCGTCCAGCAAGCTCGCGAGGATTCAGACACTGCTCTAGCCGAATTCCGCTCCCGATCCGCCGAGGTTTCCGCCCAGGTCCAAACCCAATTCGAGGCCCAAGCGGCCGACGCTCGCTCCAGGAGTGAAGCGGAACGGGAGCATCTCTCCGCTGAATTCCGCGCGGCTTTGAAGCAGCGGTCCCAGGATGAGCTAGGCAATGCGCGCAGGGACTTAGCCGCGCAGATCGGCTCGGCGCGTGAGGAGTTGAGAGCGGAGTCTCAGATCCAGCAGGAAAAACTGGCCGAGTATGCCGCCGCCTTCAACGAACAAGCCATCGAGGACTATAAGAGAAGGCTCGAATCCGCCTCCAACTCTTGGCTGCTGACCACTGCTTCCAAGCTTAGCCAGCAATCGGAACAGCACTTGCAGGCTGTGGCCCGCTCCGCGGAGGAACGCCTCCGCGATGCTTGTAACGATGTTTTCTCCGGCGTAGGCGAATCTTTGCGCCGGCGCTTGGTGGACCTCGACCTCCCTGCGTCCCCACGCAAGCCGGACGAGTAAGCTACGGGCGTTCTCCCCCAACCATATCCAGACAGGTTTTGCGCCGAGACTTCAGCCACGTTCGGCGAGTGAACCGGTATAATGGGCGTCTATGTCGAATCACGCCTACGCGAGCTTCTGGGTGCGGGAGCGCTCGCCGCAAGCCCTGCTCGCCCAATTCCAGCGGTTGCTCGGAACGTTCCCTCTTTCTTCGGTCTCCCACCAATTCACGAATTTGGTCATTCGCGCGGTGAGCCCCTCGGAATCTCCCTTGGCGGAACATGATGTTCGCGGCACAATGGCGTCGGACGTAATTGCCTTGGCGGCGGAACGCGAAGACCAGGACTGCTCCTACGAGGTGGAAGCTTACTGGGACATCTGGCAGCGCAGCCTGGAAACGGGCGTCTGGGAAAAGGGGCCCGAGCAGGTGCTCCTCACCTGCACCTGTCCCGATTATGACGAGGGCGCAGCCAAAGAATCTGGCGATTTTCTCGCCGACCTGGGCTTCGAGCATTTTTTTACCGGTCACGCCGGCATACTGGGGCGCCTCGGAGCGCGTAGTGCGCCCGCCGATCCGGTCGAAGCCGAGTTCCTCTCCTGGATGACCCATGAGGAACACTTGCATGAGTATTATGAGAAGACGCGTGCCAATATTCAGCTCGTCCTGAGTTGGGTACGCGACGTCGAAAAAGACCTGCCCTTGGAGCGCTTCCATTTGTGGTCCGAAGGAGAAGAAAACCTTGAGGCCCGGTTGGACGAAATCTTGGCGGTGCACTAGCCTTGTTCTAGCCGTTGCGTTTACCGCGCCCGTATTCCCGGCGCAGCGCAACACCGCGCCGCCTCGTGAGGATGCGTCGAAACGCGCCAACGAGACGACGCTCGCCGGACTCCGCCCTGGACGCGATGCGCTGGCCGCCGCCTTCAAGCGCTACAAGGAAAAATATGTCCTCAGCAAAACGAGCACGGCCAGCAAAGAATGGCGCGACACCTGTACGGGCCATTCGTTGGCCCTCGCTATCGATCCTCGCTCGCTCATTCAGCAGGTGACCGTCTCTTTGCTCGTGCCTCACGATGGAAACTGCGATAATCGTCGCTTTGAATTCCTCAATCTTGATGATTGGATTACAGGCAAGGGGTTGCGACTCGGCGATTCACGCAACCGCGTCGTCGAAATTTATGGCGAGCCAAACTCCAGCGAGCCTGTGGTACGCGGGGACGCCGATTTTGAGCTGCTCGAATTTGATTTCGGCTGGGCCGGGGCGGACGTTCCTCAGGCCATGCAAGTTTATTGCGAGCGCGATTCCGGCCGCGTGGTTGAAATCGGCCTTCTTGCCGCCACCCGGCCAGGAACGAAGCGCGCTACCAATGCAACGGAGTGATACTTCGGGGTTTTTCCCCGGCCCCGGCCCGATGAAAGCCCGATGAAAGCTTGATGAAAATGGATGCACCAATCGGAGTTATGACAGCCTCTGCCTCGAACGCACGGGAGCACAAATGAGCGGTTCCCCCGGTGCGGCCGTGCTGGCTGTGGACCCGCCAAAGCCGCCCGCCGCGAAGCCTATTTCTGGATGGAAGCAGCTGAAAAAGCTGCTCCCCTATATCGCCCGATCCAAGGGGCAAGTCGTCGTCGGGATGATCACCCTCGCGGCTATGGGCATCGTCGGCACGCTTCAGCCGCTGGTTTTTGGCGTGATCATGGACTCACTCTCCGGCAATGCACAGCCTCTCGGTCGCCTCAGCGAAATGACCCCGCGCCTGGCGCACGCGCTGATCCGGGACTATGCGCCTTCGAGTTCCCGCACGCTGGTCATCTATTGCCTCATAGCGCTGGCCATAGTCGCTCTCAAAGGGGTCTTCTCCTTTTGGACCCGCTGGATTCTGATCGGCCTCTCCCGCGATATCGAATTCGATCTCCGCAACGACTTGCTCGATCGGCTCCTGCTTATGGAGCCCGAATTTTATGTGCGCAATCGCACCGGCGAGCTCATGTCGCGCGCCACCAATGACCTGAACGCCGTGCGCATGGTTCTGGGCCCGGGAATCATGTACACCTCTCAGACGATCGTCACGATGGTGCTGGCGGTAGTTTTGATGTTCCGCCTGTCCCCATCGCTTAGCCTGTGGGTTCTCATCCCGGTTCCCGTCGTTGTCGTCGCCGTGCGCTATTTCGGCAGGACCATCCATTCGCTCTACGAGATCATTCAGGCCGCGCTGGCCACGCTTTCCGCCAAGGCTCAGGAAAATCTGGCCGGCGTGCGCGTCATTCGAGCCTACGCTCAGGAAGACGCGGAGATGCGCGCCTTCGACGCCCCCAATCGCGATTACGTCACCCGCAATCTCAAGCTGATCGTCACCTGGAGCCTGTTCATGCCCGCGCTGACGGCCCTCGTCGGCATGTCCTTTGTCCTGGTCATGTGGTTCGGAGGCCGCCAGGTAATTTACGAGCAGATCTCCCTGGGCGAATTGGTGGCCTTTTACGCCTTCATGGTTCAGTTGATCTTCCCCATGGTCGCGCTGGGCTTCGTCACCAATATCTTTCAGCGCGGCGCGGCTTCCATGGGCCGCCTTAACTACATCCTGGACGCCAAGCCTTCCATCAACGATTCCGCCGTGCCGGCCCGCCCCAAGGAGCAGAAGCTCCCATGCGAGGCGAAATCGAATTCCGCCATCTCGATTTCACCTATCCCACTGGCCGCGGGCTAGCATCCGGGAAAGAAAATGGCAGACCGGCCGGTACGCCCGTTCTGCACGACATAAACCTGCACGTCCCGGCCGGTTCGACTTTGGCCATTGTGGGTCCCACCGGCAGCGGCAAGAGCACTCTGGCGGCGCTGGTTGCCAGGCTTTGGGAAGCGCCGGCCGGAAGTTTATTCATCGACGGCCGCCCGATTCGGGAATGGCCGCTCACCAGATTGCGCCGGTCTATCGGTTTCGTCCCCCAAGATACGTATCTCTTCAGCGAACCCCTTCGGGAGAACATCGCTTTCGGCATGGAGGAGTGCGCCGAAGAAGCGGTCTACAAAGCTGCCGACACCGCCAGCATCGCTTCCGAAATTGCGGGCTTCCCTATGGGATACGAGACTTTGGTCGGGGAGCGGGGAATTACGCTCTCCGGAGGCCAGAAACAGCGAACCGCCCTCGCGCGCGCTCTGGTGCGCGACCCTCGCATCCTGATCCTTGACGACGCGCTCTCCAGCGTCGATACGGATACCGAGGAGCGCATCCTCGGCGGGCTCAGGCAGGTTATGAAACATCGAACCACCCTGTTGATCTCGCATCGCGTTTCCACGGTTCGCCACGCCGATCAGATCATTGTCCTTCGCGACGGCCGGATTGTGGAACGCGGCACACACGAAGAACTCCTGGCCCAGGGCGGTTATTACGAAGAGCTATACCAGAAGCAATTGCTCGAAGAAGAGCTTGAACGAGCATGAGTGATTTCAGGGAAGAAGAAGCCTTAGGCAAAGTTTACGACTCCCACCTGGCGAAGCGGCTCTTCCGCTATCTGCATCCTTACCGGGGGTGGGTAGCCATTGCCGCTTTGCTGACGTTGCCTGTGGCGCCGCTGGCGGCGGTGGGTCCTTGGCTGTTCGAGATAGCCGTGGACCGCTATATCGTTCCCTCGGTGCATCATCAGGTTCCGCAAGCGGTGGCCGTTCGCGGACTCGGCTGGGTTTCGCTGGCATACATGGCCACGCTGGCACTGGGCTTTGCCTTCATGTACTTCCAGGTTCGCGTCATGCAGAAGGTCGGCCAGGACACCATGTATGACTTGCGCAAGGAGATCTTTGAGCACCTCCAGCGCCTGCCGATTAGCTTCTACGATCACAGCCCCGTCGGCCGCCTCGTCACTCGCGTGACCACCGATGTGGACGCTCTGAATGACCTCTTTGCCACCGGCATCGCGGCCATGGTGAACGATGCTTTTCTCCTGGTTCTCTTCGTTTTCGTCATGCTGTACATCAACTGGAAGCTTGCCCTGGCTACTTTTGCCGTAATCCCCCTGCTTTTCGTGTGCACTTGGGTCTTCCGCGACAAAGTTCGCGATGCCAACCGCCGCATTCGCACCGCCATCGCGCGCATCAACGCATTTTTACAGGAGCACATCAGCGGCATGAGCGTGGTCCAGCTGTTCAATCGCGAGCGCAAAGCCCGCGCACAGTTCGCCGAGCTCAACCGCATTCACATGGAGGCGTACAAGGACGCCATTCTGGCCTTCGCCCTTTTTTATCCTGCCGTCGAATTCATCGGTGTGGTCGCCATCATTGTCTCCTTCTGGTACGGAGGCTTGAAGTCGCTCGCTGGACTCGTGTCTGTGGGCGTGCTGTTCGCGTTCATGCAATGGTCGCAGCGATTCTTTCAGCCGATTCAGGATCTCAGCGAAAAATTCAATATCCTGCAGTCCGCCATGGCTGCCTCCGAGCGCATTTTCAAGCTGCTCGATGAACCTCTTCCTGCCGGCTTATCCGGCGGCCTTCCTCTCTCCGAGGTGCGAGGTGAAATCGAATTTCGCAATGTATGGTTTGCCTATAATGGAGGCGCAAACCCGGCCGAAGACGACTGGATTCTGCGCGACGTCTCCTTTCGAGTGCGCCCCGGCCAGACCATGGCCATTGTCGGACACACCGGAGCCGGAAAAACGACTACCATTCAACTTCTCCTCCGCTTCTACGATATCCAGCGCGGCCAGATTCTCCTCGACGGAACGGATATCCGCGAGTTCAGCGTCCAGGATCTCCGGCGTCAGTTTGGGATCGTGCTGCAGGATCCCTTTCTGTTTACGGGCACCCTGGAATCGAACGTCCGCTTGGGCACCGCCGGCGTAACCCGCCAGGCCGTTGAATCCGCGCTCCGCGAAGTAGGTCTGGGGCCGTTTCTCGATAGCCTGCCCCAAGGCCTGGACACTCTGGTTACCGAGCGCGGCGCCACTTTTTCCGTCGGCCAGCGCCAACTCGTGAGTTTTGCCCGTGCACTCGCGCATAATCCGCACTTCTTGATCCTCGACGAAGCCACCTCCAGCGTCGATACAAAAACTGAAATGATGATTCGCGAAGCCCTGGATCGTCTTCTCACCGGGCGCACCTCTATTGTCATTGCGCACCGCTTGAGCACCATCCAAAATGCCGATCGCATTCTCGTCTTCCACAAAGGACGCTTGCGCGAGCAGGGCACGCATCAGGAACTGCTGGGTCAAAGAGGCATTTACTACCGCCTCTATCAACTCCAATACAAAGACCAGGAGTTGCGCCTGCCCGTGGGCCCGGCCGGTCCTGCCGGCGCTCCTCTCCCCGCTGATGACTAGTGCCAGCACTTGCGAGCCTCGCTGAATGGCTCGCATTCCTGTTTTGATCTCCGCGGGAGAAGCCTCCGGCGATATGTACGCCGCGCAACTGGCCTTGGCGCTCCGCCGGCATGCCGATGTGGATCTGTTTGGCATGGGCGGGCCTAAGATGCGCGAAGCCGGCGTCGAAACGGTCGTGGATGCCTCTGAAGTCGGCGTGCTCGGCGTGGTGGAAATTGTGCGCAAGCTGCCGGCGCTTCGCCAAGCCTGGCGCCGCCTGATTTCGGAAATCGAACGCCGACGTCCCACCATCGCGATTCTCACCGATTTCCCCGCGTTTCACCTGCGCCTTGCCCGCGTGCTTCGTCGCAGGCAAATACGCAACGTATATTTCGTTTGCCCGCAGTTCTGGGCCTGGCGGCCCTGGCGGGTAAGGCTGGTGAGGCGCCGCTTCGTCCGTGGCTTGTGTATTTTTCCGTTCGAGGAAGCTTTCTTTCGGAAGGCTGGCGTCCAAGCCGATTGGATCGGCCATCCCCTTGTCGACGCCGTTCGGGCCCAGAGTACGCGAGAGGCTTTCGCTTTACGGCATGGCCTCGATCCTAGCCGTCCCATCATCGCCGTGCTTCCGGGCAGCCGTCCAAGCGAATTGGCTCATCACATGCCCCGGTTGATGGAAGCCATCGTCATCATGAATTCGAGAGGTCCCCGGCAGTTCGTCATCGCGGCAGCCCCCGGACTGACTAATGCGCAAATGAAGGCACACATGGGCGCGCTTCAATCCACGGTACCGATTGTTGAAAACGCCACATACGATCTGCTCGCCGCTGCCGATGTGGCCATCGTCTCCAGTGGCACGGCCACCGTCGAAGCTGCCTTGCTCGACGCGCCTATGGTAGTCGTCTATCGCGTCGCGCCCTTTACCGCTTGGGTCGTCCGGCGCCTGGCGCGTACCCGGCATTTCGCCATGGTCAACTTGCTGGCCGGCAAGGAGATCGTTCCCGAGCTCATTCAGGAGGCTTTCACGCCGGAACGCCTTGCGCGCGAGACCGAGCGCTTGCTCGCCTCGGCGGAAGCCCGCCAGACGATGCGCGGTGAACTCGCCCTTGTCCGCGAAAAGCTGGGGCCCCCCGGCGCCATAGAGCGCGCCGCAAGCATCATTGCAGGCATGATCCAAAATTAGTGCTCGAATACAGCAAATCACCGCACGTCGATGGCAACTCAACAACCCTTTTTTGCTATCCTAAGAGGTGCGCTCCTCTGCTAGACCTGCTTGGACGAGGTCATGAGACATAGAATTGCGGTTCGGATTTTCTTATCCACGCTGCGCGTCCTGCTCGCCGCCTCGGCCTGTTTCATCTGGGCCATCGGCCCCGCTTTCGGGCAAATCGAAGCGCCCGTGCGGCCGCAGCCAACCGCAACGCAAGCGCCGATCAGGGCGGGATTTCGCGCCGTCTCTTATGAGGTCTTCGCCTCGCTTGTGCCTGAAAGCCAGATGCTTACGGCCCGCGTCGTGGTGGAATTTCAAGCCCAGCAATCGTCCCGAACGGTGGAATGCCAGCTGCACCCAAATCTGACGATTGCCGACGTCCGTGATTCCTCCGGGAAAATGCTCGCGGCTGACCGCAGCGGCCAAGACGGGCTGGATGTAAGCATCTCCCTGCCGAATGTTGTCCCGGCGGGCCAAAGCACAAAGCTGACATTCGACTACGGCGGCGTTCTCTCCAACGTAGACAATAGCCCCATCGCCGGCGTGCGACTGGCATCCATAGCAAAGGATGGAGCCTATCTCTTATTGCCTGCCCGCTGGTTCCCGCTCACCGATTTTCCGGCCAATCGATTTACGGGCGTATTCCACATCGAAGTGCCGCAAAACTTCGCCGTCGTTGGCACGGGAACAAGTCAAGCTCCCGTTCCTGCCTCCTCCCAGGCTGAACCCGCGCCACTGCCAGTGCTTGGTAACCGCAATCCAGACGGTGGGTCTCCCCGGTTAGCGCGTCGCAATCAGGACGCAGCTTATCCGGCGCCTGCAACCAAGGCGGCTCCGCCACCGGCGCCTGCTCCTCCCTCGCCCAGCGCCGCACTCTCCGATTCGCGAATCACCTACACGTTTCGCGTCGATCAACCGGAAGCTGCCGGAACCTTTGTTGCCGGCCCGCTGCAACTTTCTCCCGTGCAGGCTGAGGGACTGAACATTTCCGTCTATCCTCCCCCCAACGCGGGGACCTCGGCGTCCGATTATGGGAATGCCGTCGCGCGTATCGTCAACTCCTTTTCCGATCAGTTTGGTCCGCTGCCCAATCCCAATCTAACGATTGTGCAGATCCCCGATGGCACGCTGCCCGGCTATTCTGCACCCGGCGTGTTGCTCTTAAGCCAGCGCCAGTGGGGTCAGGCGGTGAATACGCGCCAACTCGCGAACCTTGTGGCCGGCCAATGGTGGGGAAATCAGGTCATGGCCGCTTCTCCTTCGGACGTTTGGCTTACCGACGGGCTCTCGCGATATTCCGAAGCGCTCTACGTCGAGCAAAGCGCTGGCCGAGACGGCATGAGTAAGGCGCTCAACGATTTCGCCGTCGGCGCCTTGATGTACGACAGTACCTCGCCCATCGGCGAAGCCGGACGCCTCGAGCCATTTTCGCCAAATTACACTTCCGTGGTCGTGAACAAGGGCGCCATGGTCTTTCACATGCTTCGAGAGCAACTTGGCGATTCCGCCTTCTCCGCGCTCTTGCACGATTACTACAAGCAGTATTCGGGCAAGGCCGCCTCGCTGGCGGATTTCGAAAAGTTAGCGCAGGATCACGTCGTCCAGGCGCCCGCCAAGCCTGCCAACTTTGCGCTTGGCAATACACCGTCCTCGACCGCCGCGACGCCCGACGCCGATCAAACCGCTCCGCCCAACATTCAGGCGTTCTTTGCGCAATGGATCAATTCCACCGGAATCCCCGAATTCAACATTACGTACACCGTCTTTCGCACCAAGACCGGTTTCCGCATTGATGGCAAGATCAAGCAGAATCTTGATTTCTTCCGCATGCCGGTGGAACTTCAGGTCCAGACCGAGGGCAATCCCGAAATCAGGACCGTCGAAGTCAGCGGCACCGACTCCAGCTTTAGCACCGAAGTTTTCGGCAGGCCCAAACCGGGCGGCATCGTTCTCGACCCTCACAACTACATCTTGAAATCCAGTCAGCAACTTCGCGTCCGTGCCATCATCGCGCGCGGCGAGACGTTCGCCGAGCAGGGCCGCTATTACGACGCCATCCAGCAATACCAGCAGGCGCTCGATCAGGAGAAGAACAACGCATTGGCGGAATTCCGCATGGCCGAAGCGTTCTTTTATCAGAAGAATTATTCAGCCGCGGCCAATGGTTTTCGCGACGCGCTCGACGGCAATATCGATCCCAGTTTCAAGTGGGTCGAAGTCTGGGGCCATATTTATCTGGGCAAGGTTTACGACGTTGCTGGAGACCGCGCCCGTGCCGTCAACGAATACAGCAAGGCCCAGCAGACCAACGACAACACCGGCGGCGCGCAAGACGAGGCCAAGAAATACCTGGCCCAGCCCTACAAGGAAGGCGCGTAAGCGAGCGGAGACGAGCGGAGTAAGGGCCGATCGCCTTGCGTCTGAGAATCTTGAACTCTTAAAGCCCGGCGAGCCCCGTGAGATTCGGCTGTGCCACCCCTTTGTGCTGGATGAAAACCTGAAACCTCTCGCCCATTCCTTCCGCGTTGATTAAGGATTTCAGCATCAGGCGCGCGCGAATGCGCTCCACCTCGCCGGCGCCCGCATCGTAGAGGTCCGCGAACTCATTCCCGCGCCCCAGCGCCACCAAAAAAGCCATTTGCGACACGCATCCCGTGCGCGCCAGGCCCTCGCGTCGGCCCCACATCTCCAGCGCCGTGAAATTCACGTGGGCGGTCAGATCCTGTTCCCCCGGTCGCTCCAGGAAATCTTCCGTCGCGCGATGTGCTGAATACGCCAAAAGCGTGCCGCGCATATGGCGCTCGTTGTAGAGCTCGGCCGCTTCATGCCCGTAATCCACGGTCAGGACAAACCCGCGTCCAAGCCTGCGCCCGGCGGCTCGTATCCATTCGCGGGCCTCCAGATTCACTTCGGCCTGCTGGCCTTCCCGCAACGTGATCCGCTGCTCTTGAAAGTAAGTCTCGATTTCAGAAGATGTCAGAGGACCAACCTCTTCCCTGAGCCTCTGGCCATCGTAGCCGACATAAATTTCGCGTAAAGTGCCGCGTTTAAGGCAAACCCGGTGTACCGGAAACGCGTCCAGCAACTCATTCGAGAAGATGCATCCGGCGGAGATGTCGCTCGGCAGTTCCGCAACGAGTGTAGCCCTGCCATCTGCCAGGTGCCGCGCGAGCGTCCCTCTTTGCCGCTCTCGCCGCGCCGAGGACTTCTCGACGGCGAAATAGCGCAGTGCGCCATAGAAATCGGGCAGCTCTCGCGCCGCGAAGTCGAGGATTTGGGCCGCCAGGCGCCCCGCGCCCGCCCCCGCCTCCACGGCAAAGAACTCGCGAGGTCGTCCAAGCAGGCCCCACATTTCCGAGAGTTGTCGCGCCACGAGGCGCCCAAAAATCGGGTGCACGTCCACGCTGGTGTAATAATCCGCGAAGCGCCGCGCTTCCGCCTTGCTGTAATAACCAAACTGCGGATGGTACAGGCACTCGCGCATGTACTCGGCGAAGGAGATCGGCCCGCTCGCGCGGATGCGCTCGGCCAGCAGTTGGCCCAGCGGCGTTGATAAAGAAGATAAAGAAGACAAAGAAGACAAAGAAGATAGGGAAGATACGGAGCTTCCCGCGCCCTCTTGTTTTGATAGCGCTTTCACTGGTGTCGGGTCCGGCCCCTCTTTCAAACGTCTTTCAGTCTCAAGCGTCTTTCATCTGCGGATTGCGAACGAACATCTCCACCACGTAGTCGTGCAGGCAATCGTAAAGCTGCCGCTGGAAGGACCAGGGGAATTGCGAATGCTCGATGTCGCGCGGCTGCAGCAAAAAATAATAGGTGTGCACTTCGACGTCCGCGGGCTTGAAGCGGATCACCACCTCGACTCCGCCTGCGGAAGGCCGCGCGTCGAAGTCGAAGAGCGGATGTTCGTATTGCCCCAATTCCTTCTTCACTTTTTGCAGGAGCGCGTCCGCTGACAGGGATTGCGATCTCCTCGGCGGGGAACTAGGCCCGCTCACCGGTCTTCTCCCGAACGCTTGCTCGGTTCAAACTCGCCGCGCTCGTCCATTTCGTGCAAGGCTTTTTCAAATGCCGAGAGCGCGGTTGTGTCGAGAAGCACGAAGTAAACCTTTTCGAGCGAGGTGGGGCGCTTCAGGTGCTCGGCGACTTCGTGCAGCATGATCGTCGCGCACTCTGCAAGTGGAAAACCTCCGATGCCCGCGCCAACGGCGGGGAAAGCGATCGTGCGCAGGCCCTTTTCAGAGGCGATCCGCAAGGAATGCGCCGTGGATGCGCGCAACCCATGCCCCGTGGTCAGGCCTCCAAGCTGCATGCTTGCCGCATGAATGATATGCCGTGCCTTCAGCTTTCCCGCCGACGTGAGGGCCGCGCCGCCCACGGGAATTGCGCCGATTTCGTCGCATTCGCGCTGCACGGCATCCCCCGCTTTGCGGCGAATCACGCCGGCTAGGCCGCCGCCGAGCTTGAGGTCGTTATTGGCGGCATTGACGATCGCGTCTGCATCCATTTCCGTCAGATCGCCTTGCTGCAAAACGATTTTTTCGCTGATGGTCATCAGTGGTGATGATAGCAGAGCCGAACGCCGCTGGCCCTCAGCAGCCCCCTGAGCAGCCCCTTAGCAGCCAGGGACGACCGGGGCGCCCGTTTTTTCGAGCGCGTTGGTCCGCACCCGATCTCCCGTTTCCAGCAGGCCTAAGGCGGCTCGCCGCGCCGCCTGCTGTGTTTCGGGCGTTGTGGCCAGCTCCGCCAGTACCGCGCAGCCGGAGAGGTGATGCCGTTCTTCGTCTGGGTTAATGACGTCGCGATAGAGCGCGGCCAATTCGCCGAGGCCGGCGCGATCCAGGAAGGCGAGAAACTGCACGTTTCTGCGTCCGCCCATGGCCTCTCGCGCAACGAGCGCGGCGGCAATGCGCTCAGGCGTCGTCGTGAGCGTGCGCAGATAATTTAGCACCGGGCTCGGAGGGTCCAGCGGGCGGAAGCCGTCCAGCGCAACGCCCTTCGCGCGCGCTTTCTCCTCGATCAGCTGATAGTGCCGGGCCTCATCGCCGGCGTGCCGGGCCAGCGCCAGCTTGGCGTTGAGCTCCGGCGTCGTGGATACCCACTCGGCCGCGATCTCCGTCGCTTCGATTTCATTCTTTAGGGCCATCTTGATGAGGACCGCAACAAGTTCGCTCCTTGGAACGCCCCAGGAGAGCGGCGGCTCATCGATTTTCGCCAGAATCGATTCATTTTCCGTCTTGAGCTTGGCGACGAATTCGGCTCCGTCCATGGTGGCCTCCAGTGTGCTCGCCAGTTCATGCTAACGCATGCGAGGGGAATCGTCTCGCCGTTTGCACGACCGTTTGGAGGAGAATCTCTCGAGCCTCGGAAGGCGGAAGCCGGCGCCGCGGGGCGGCAATAGACTCGCGCTTGCAGCGCCCGCGAATCTATTGGTTGGCGCCGTACCTATTGGCTGGTGCAAGTACCTATTGATTAGTCCGATAAATGAACGGTTTGGGACCCTCTACGATTTTAAAGTCAGCCGGCACGCCGAATAAAGACGCATCCGGTTCCGATCGCGCAATCCCCGTCAGCCGAAACGTCTGCTCGCCCATGCGCGGATCGCTTCTCTTGCTGTAAACGACGGTCTTGAGGTCAGGAGAAGTCCACACCTCGGTCACGATGCTGATGGGCTTTTCGTTGCCGATTTGGCCCGCAGGTATGGTGCGCGTCGTGCGCACGCCCGTTACGAACACGCCTTCCATCGTCTGCGACCCTAGGTCTTCCGTCGTGGCCTGCCCTTGCGCATCTCTCATCAACACCTTCGGCCCATCCATCGGCGGAAAAGGTGGCATTGGTGGCGGCAGGTCTGGCATTTGCCCCGAAGCCGCTACCGTCCCCGATTGCACGTAGAAAACGTTGCTCTCGGGCGGCGGGGCTTGGCCGCCAGGTGCGGGGGACTGCCCGCCCGGCGGCGGAAAGGGACCCATGGGTGGTGCAGGCATCTTTTGCGCCGTCTTATCGGTCAAGTCCAAAGTGTAGGAGGTCTGCGCCACGGGATCTCGAATGACCACAAGATGAGGCGCGTTGGTGGCCGAAAGGTTGCCAATACTTGGCAGGTTCATATCCTGGCGCGTGCGGCCCTGAGAGTCGCGCGCGATTGTGCCCGAGGTCGATTGAACGATGCGATTGCCGTCCGCCAGCGTCTGGATGGATTCGTTTGTAATCGTTGCCGAATAGGGCTGGCCCTGCACGGGAATGCCCGCGCCTCCAAAAGCAAACGCACCGATGGTCACGGGCCCAGGCCCGGCATTTTGCGTGCCCATTACCCTCTGCTGGACCTGCCCGAATGCAGAAGACGAAACAGCCAGAATAGCTACAACGCAAATCGACATGCGGTTCATCGCTGATTACCTCCCATTTCAAATTCCGTGAGTTGCGGCCGCAGGCGAATTTGTTCTGCCGAACCATCGCTCGCCATCGTGACGTCGGCTGTGAAACTCACGCCCGCGGGAACTGCGCCCGGAGGGAAAATTGCATCGGCAGGGATGGCAATCTCCACCGCCGGTGCGCCGGGCAATAAATTCGTGTTCTCTTGAGGCCGCGGAGCTTCGGTGCGTCGGTCTGGAACGAAATGGCTTATACGCTCCGCTCCTTTGCTTTTTTCCACGTGCGGCGTCGCCCTTAGCGGAGCAACCGCCGCCAATTGTCTCGCCGGCTCCTTCTGCGCTGTCTGCGCGGGCTGCGAAGCGGCCGTAGTGCTGCCGATTTCCGCTGGAGTGCGGACCGGCGAATGCCCAATGCGCGCCGTAAACAGGAAAAACGCGGCGACCATGGCCGCAATCGCCGCAGCCGCGGAAACGGCCCGCGCCGGCCGCATCGATATTCGGCCAGGCTTAGCAGACACCGCCGCATCGGCGCATGCGTTGCTGTACGCCTCGAACGCATCGCTCGCTTGCCGATACGCATCAAGCTGCCCGCGGCATCGCATACACCCCCTCAGATGCCGCTCCATCTTTGCGGCTTCGCCCTCTGGTAGTTCGCCATCCAGCCACGCAACCAATCTTTGCGAAAACTCACACATTGCATCTCTCCGCTAATTTCTTAATGGCCCGCTCCACGGTATCGGCCACCGTCGATCTGGGAACGCCTAGGACCTCGCTGATTTCGCGATAACGCAAGCCTCCCGCGCGCAGCAGCAGACATTCTCGCTCGGCCTCCGTCAGGAGACGAATCGCTTTCTTGAGCTGCAGGAACTTTTCTTGTTCCAGAACGGCGCTCTCCGGCGTTGATTCGTCCGCGATCGAATCTATGCGTTCTTCGAGCGGCGCCGCGAATCGCCTCTCGTAGCGACTTTGCCGATTCCTGGCCTGATTGTGCGCGACGCGAAAAATCCAGCTCCGTATATTTTCCTGCGATCCCCCGGCTGCCAGATGCTTGTGCAGACTGAGGAACGCATCTTGCACCACGTCCTGCGACTCATCGGCCGAAAGCCCCAGGCATGCCAGGTAGCGCAGCAGCGGCTTTCGCAATTCGCGATACAGATGAGTCGCCTCGCACGCTTCGCTTGCAAGGCGCGAGAGCGGCAAAATCAAGCGTACGGAATCGCCACTCATAGGCTCTTGGTCATTGCGCCTCTACTTATATAACAACTCAGACCCGCGATTTTCCGGATCGGCTTCTCGGCCGTAGGAACGGCGGGTGCGGGAGAATGCGAGGGGCGGAAGCAGCCGAATGCAGTACGGACAGCGCTCAGGCGCCCCGAAAGCGCGGCGGCCGTTTTTCGAAGAACGCGCGAATTCCTTCGCGGCAATCCTCCGAACGAAAGCAGGTAATCTGCCAGCGGATCTCTTCGTCGAGAGCCTTCTCCAGCTCCTCGCAGTCTTCGATCGAGAGAGTCTGCTTCACGCCTCGGACCACAATCGGCGGCGCCGCGGCCAAGCCATCGGCGAGCAACGCGGTATCCTCTTCCAGGCGATCGGGCGGCACCACGCGGGATACCAGGCCCATCCGCAGGGCGTCCGCTGCGCTCACCGTTTCCGCGCCGATCATCAATTCCGTCGCCACCGCGGGTCCCGCCAGGCGTGGCAAAAAATAGGTCCCTCCGAAATCCGGAAAAAGTCCCAATTTTGCGAAGCTTTGCGTGAAGCTGGCCAGTTCGGAAGCGATCCTCACGGTGCAGCAGAGCGCGAGATTTGCTCCGGCTCCCGCCGCCGGGCCGTTCACCGCCGCGACCACCGGCTTGGGCATCTTGGTGATCGCCAGGACAATCTGCTTGCCGGTTTTCAAAAGAGCTTCGATCTCGCTGACGTCCTCGCTCTCCCGGGCCTTTCGCAGCAGGTTGACGTCCCCGCCGGCGCAAAACCCACGCCCTGCGCCCGTGACCACCACCACCCGAACCTGATCGTCTTTCCCCGCGCGCACCAGCGCGTCGAGCAATGCGCGGCCGAGGGCCGCATCGAGCGCATTCAGCCGCTCAGGACGGTTCAGTGTCAGCGTGGAGACGCGATCTCGGCGCGATTCCAGAACCAGCGGAGTGAAAGTTGTGTCAGAAATGATCCACTCTCCGACGTCGAGCCGTAGCCGTCCCCGGATCTAAGACGATCTCAGACGACGTCAAAAACCTCAGCGGTATTGTAGGTGCAACTGGGGTTAGTCAGGCAAGCTGCGAAGCACGTTGGCGAGCTGTCGGAAATAGCGCAAGTGGATGTCGCGTTCCATGGACTTGGTCCCCGTGGAAGGCAGGACGAATACCCGCGCGCCGTAAAGTTTTTCGGTTTGCAACCCCAGCTTGCAAGGCCGCTGCGCGAATTTCTCGTAAGTCTCCTTGCCGTTGAAAGCCACCACGCGCGGCCCAAATTCCTCGATCTTTTGCGCCAGCAGAATGCGCCCTTCAGCGATCTCCTGCCGTTCCAGTTCGTCCGTTTCCCGCGTCGCGCGCTTCACCAGATCGGTGAGCCCGACGCCGAATTCGATCACGCGCTTATCGTCGGTGTATAGCAGCGATTCGGGCAGGATGCCGGAATCGTAGAGCAGTGGCCAAAACGGATTGCCGCGGCCCGCGTAGTAGTGTCCCGCGCGGGTCCAGCGATCCGCGGGATTGAAGCCGACCACGATCAGTTTCATGCCGCGCCTGAGGTAATCCGGCAGAGTTCGCATCGCTCGTCCTTTATAAGGAAAAGCCAGCTTAGCACGGAGAATCTCCGGAAAAATATTTGCCGCGCGGACGTGTGCATCTCAGTAACGGGCCCCGTTCCCGCGACTTTAGGGGCGATTTTGCTCCGAGCGCCCCCGCCCCCGGTGTGAAGCTCCCCGATATTAAGGTCCCCGGTATGAAGCGCCCCAGTATGACCCCAGTATCAATGGATCGATGAATCCCCAGGCCCCACTGCGGCGTCCAATCAGCAGCGACCCATACGGCTACGCGCACTTGGCGCGATTTGCATCGACGCATCGGGTCGGCGCATTGGGTCGGCACATCGGGTGCCCCCCCGGGTACCCAGTGATGAGTCGCCCTGCAATGGGAGCGCGGAATTTGCTCGCGAATCTAGACGCGAATCTAAACGGACGGCGCGGCATGGCCGAAGCGGAAACAATTTGTGCTAACCTGCTTGGGTGCGGCCAGACGGCCCTCCGGGGCACTCGGCCGCTGATGCTGATGAGTTCGCCCGAACCCAAACATCTGCCTTCCACGATCGTCCGCGATGACGAAGGCGCCTTGGTGTCTTTAGCCAGGAAAGGCGACCTGAAAGCCTTCGATGAGCTCGTAAACCGCTATGAGAGTCGCATTTTCCGCCTGGCCATGAATATCACGCAGAACCGCGAAGATGCCGAGGATGCCGCGCAAGATGCCTTTATGAAATCCTTCCAGCACCTCCCCGACTTCCAGGGCGGTTCGCGGTTTTACACCTGGCTCGTGCGTATCGCCGTAAACGAAGCCTTGATGCGGCTGCGGCGCAGGCGTCCCAATGTCACCTCGCTCGATGAGCCCATCCAAACCGACGAAGATCTCATGCCCCGCGAAATCCAGGATTGGGGTCCGACGCCGGAGAAGCGTTACGAAGTCACCGAGCTGAACTCGATTCTCAACAATGCCATCGCCGGGCTTGACCCCATTTTTCGCACCGTCTTTATCCTTCGCGATATGGAGCAGCTTTCCACCGAGGAGACCGCCGAAGCGCTGGGCATTTCAGTGCCGGCCGTAAAATCCAGGCTGTTGCGCGGCCGCTTGAAGCTGCGGGAAAAGCTCAGCCCATCTTTTGAACGGAGCAAGCCAGCGTGAACTGCCGCGGATTGATTCAGGAAATCTCCGCCTACTTGGACGGCGAACTCAGCCCGGACCTTTTAGCCGATATTGAGATTCACCTGGAACGCTGCAAGGACTGTCGTCTCATCGTGGACACTACCCGCAAGACCATCGAGATTTACTACAGCGCTCAGCCCCTCCCGCTTCCCACCGATGTTCGCGAAAGATTACACCAGGCATTGGTAAAGCGGCTCAACCGCAGGGCCTGAACTTGGGCGCTAGTGCGCCCCCGCTAATGTGCCGAAGCTTGGGCATCGGTAAGGCTAATTGTGCGGCCCCGGCCTTCCTTGACGGCCCGTTCAAAGACGTGCGCGCCGACAGCCAAATCCCATGAGGCGATGCCGTTGGACTTGAAAAGTGTGATCTGCTCGGGTGTTTTTCGTCCTGGCCGCTTTCCCGCCACAATCTCGCCCAGCTCCCGCACTTGCTGCCAGCGCGATTGATCGTCGCCAAACGCCTGGATGAGGTCGCCGGACTCGATATTAGCCTGCTGAATGGAATCGACCGCGATGATCGCGGCCCGCTCCACCGCGTCGCTATCGAGCTCCCTCTTTTGCGCGAAGTTCGCGCCGATGGCATTGATATGCACTCCGGGCGCCAGCCATTCGCCGCACACGATGGGTTTCATGGAATTGGTTGCGGTGATCAGGATGTCGGCCCCGTGCACCGCCTCTTGCGCCGAGCTCGCCGGCGTAACCGGCCGGCGCAATCTCTCGCTCATTTCGCGGCAGTAATTGTCCAGCCGGCCACGGTCGCGGCCGAACGCGCGAATCGTTTCGAGGGGGCGTACTTCGCTCACCGCGGCAAGCTGTGTGCGCGCCTGCGTCCCCGTGCCGATAATCCCCAGCACCCGCGCCTCGGGCCGCGCCATGTATTTCGTTGCCACCGCGCTGGCTGCTCCCGTGCGCACCTGGCCCAGGTAATCGCCTTCGATCAGCGCCGCCAATTCGCCCGTATCCACGCGATAGAGCAAGATCAGAAAACGGGCCACGCCGCGCGACACGGAATAAAGCTTCGCGCCCATCCAGCCGCCTTTTTGGTCCGCCGCGAACATGTAGTTCAGCAGCACCCGCTCTGGCAACGCCAGCCGGCGTCTGGGATGTATCCAGCCGTCTCCCGTCGCTTGCCGCACCAGAGACTCCTCCACCGCGCTGATCGCCGCCGGCATCTCCAGCAGCGCCCGAACATCCTGCTCTGTCAGTATCAAAGGCATTGCCGCACCTTTCAGGGAAGTTCCAGATGCGCGCGAAAATGGAGCACGCGGCGCGACTCCGGGTCCAGCACAACCAAGTCACCCGCTGCATCGCCAGCGAGGTAAGCTGCGGATTTTACCTCAGAAAGCCGGTCTCCTAGTGCATCGATCGCTTTGCGCCGGCCATCCTCGCTCCACACCTCCAGCCGCAGAGGAAACCCTCGCAGTGCGAAAAGTTGCTTGCCGGCAACCGCCAGGCTCAGCAGTTGCGAAGCCTCGCCAGGATTCGGCTCCTGGAATACCGCGTCTTGTTTGCCTCCAAGACTGAATTTGAGAATCCTTCCATCGGCGGCATCGCCTACATAGACGGCGTCGCTATCCGCAACCGCGGCAAAGGGCTGCGCCGCCTTTTCCGAATCGCCCGGCGGAATTCTCCAAATTCTCTCGATCTGTCCTTTGCTATTGAACACCTGCACTTTTGCTCCCGCCGGATCGGGCACATAGATCTTGCCGTCGGGGTCGATGCTGAAAATGAACGCCCCTGCCGTTTTGCGCTGCGGAGCGATCCGCATCGCTCGCAACGGCTCGCCCTCGGGGAAGAATAACTGCATCGTGCCGGACCGCGAATTCGCGACGTAAATCGCTCCTCCCGAATCCACCGCAATCGCATCGGCCGTCCGCGCCGCGGCGTTTTCAAACGAAAGCAGGGGCACCCCGCCCGCTTCAAACTTTTGCACGAAGCCGGTAGCGCGGTCGGCCAAATAGACGCGGCCGACGGGATCCATGGCCGGACCGGTCGGGTCCTCGAATTGTCCCGGGTCGGTGCCGCGGATGCCCCACTCCTGAATGAATTCGAGCGGCGCCGGTTTCGGTATCGTGGCGGCAACTTGGGACTGAGCCCGCGAGCAGCCCCATAGCGCGGAAAAAAGTATGGCAAAAAAGGGGACTAGGATAATGCTGCGATAAGAGCGATGGCGTGAATGGAGCTGGGCGCGATGCAAGTTGGGTAAGTACGGCGCCACAAGTTAGCACAATTGCGGTTCAGCACAAGTGGAGGATTGCCCTTACTGTTCGAACCCGGCACGAGATTCAGCGCGGGGAATCGCAATCGCACGGCCTTTCGAATTTCCGGGAGAGCCCGGTGCTGGGATTCGCCGCACCACCGTCTGCATCAGCCGGTAAGCGTGCTCCGTACTCTTTGCGTCGTTGAACCGAAACTCCGGACCGTCCAGGCCTTGCGTGACCCGCACTGGCAGCCGCCCGCACAGATTGTTTTCCACGTACGAGGTCTCATATTGCTGGCGCTGCGTGCCCCAGGTATACACGCGGATGGAAGTGAAGTCGCACGGCTGCCCTTCGCCTCCCTTGGCCGCCGCTACCACGTACTGCGGCTTCGCGCCAGACGCATCGGAAACGGTGTTGAGCTGCTCCCAGCCCACCACCCGTCTGGCTGCCGCGCTCGTATAGTCGCCGATCGGGTTGGGGGGATCGAGTTCGATAAATCGCGAGAGGACCCATCCTGCGATCGGAACGGTCGGCCCCGAATCTGCTCCCGCCCCAACTCCGCCCCCCCCTCCAGAAGATGGCCCGGAAGATGTTCCGGAGGACATATTGGCGGGCTGATACAAAACCAGCAGCCAGTCTTCCATATCGGATTTCCCGGGTTTTTCGCCGCCGGCTGCGCCTTCATCGCCGCTCTTGTCTTCGTCCTTATCCGATGCAGGCATGGCTGCCACCCGCCGTTCCAGAACGGCCACGGAAACATTGTGCCCGAATTGGAAAATGCGTTCGGAATCCCGGCCTGGATCGATGTGCACATTGCTCAGCGTCCGCGTGTGCCCCTTCGCTTGAACGGGCAGGCTGCGGGCATCGGCAAGGAGTTGGCCCACTTGCTTCCAAAGGGCCGGTGCCATTAATAAGCGGTTATCGATCCAACCCTGCGTGCCGTCTGCCGCGCGCACTTCCGTCAGTTCACCCGCGCGTCCCATCACGCTGACTCTTTCCCCGTAACCTAATTTCCCCACCTGGCGCCGCACTTGCGCCGTCGCGCTCCAGAGGGTCGCGCTTCGATCGGCGACATACGCGTCAGGATAGTTGGCGGGTTTTCGCCGCGCCCACCACACTCCCACACCCGTGGCGATAAGCACCGCAACGATCAGCCAGCGCCGAGTCATCGCTTACTCCCGCGCAGGCCCAAGCGCTCTTTCAGCCGAGTTTTGTTTCTGCAGCGTGCGTTCGCGGACATATAGGGTCTGACGGTACGTAGCGACAAATTCTACACGATTCATCGCCACGCCGCTTTTGCTTCTACTCTGCCAGTAAACCCCGCGGGGACGTGTTGTTCGCAGGAAAGATGCGCCGCAAAAATACCGCAAAAACAAAAGCCGCGTCGCAAAAACAAAGCCGGCGGCTTGCCTCGGCCGCCGGCTGTCCTACTCGTTTTTGCTTCTTTGAGTTCTTAGCCAATCGAAACCGTGCCGCCGATAGGAATCTGCACGGTCATCAACTTACCCGTTTCGGCTAGTTGGCTCTCTTGGTAACGCGAATACACGAACTTGTGCCCCTGACTCTCGCCGGGATAGGTCCAGCTCACCAGAAGTGGCACTTGGTTCGGCAATCTTGCCAGTGTCAGCCGTGTGTCTTCACATCCACTTTCTTGGCAGTATAGGTCGGGCCGATCAGTCGCGATGGTCTCGAAAGTCCCCACAACCC
The DNA here is from genome assembly GCA_963703785.1 of uncultured Acidobacteriota bacterium. Lineage (GTDB taxonomy): Bacteria > Acidobacteriota > Terriglobia > Acidiferrales > UBA7541 > Palsa-189. The sequence continues at coordinate 97,686 of CAVPFR010000047.1, forward strand.
GTGTGCGGTCCGAATTCAGCACCTGCACGGTTTGCCCGCCGCTACTTGCGTCCGGCGCCGTGAACCAATAGGTTCCCGCCGGAAGGACCTTGTTATGGGGAAGCTGTACTGGTTGATTGAACGTGAACTGAGTTACCTGGTTGACTGCCTCATCCTGCCCCGCAGCTCGTGCTTGCGGCACGAAGCTCACGAGCGCCAGCGCTAGGACACCCCCGATTATGGTTCCGAGCGCCTTGCGAATCATTGATTCCTCCTCTACTCGGCCTCAAACATCCGGCCTTGGATTTTTGCCCCATCCTCCCCCTATCTGCTCCTGCTTATTGGACGCGGGCCGAGCCGCAAAAGTTAGCTAAAGGTGGCTCGCATTGTGGCCTTTAATCCTTGTATAAGGCCCGCCACATGTGCGGGTTATAGCGCACGGGCGCTACAGGGGATGCGGCCTACAGGGATGCGGCCTGCAGAGGATGCGGTACGATACGGAAGTCAGAAAGCGGTTAATTCGCGCGCCGCCAGGACGATATCGCGGCTCTGGGGCAGGATCTTCTCTTCCAGATGCGGCTGATACGCGCAGAAGCTATCCATCGCGGCAACCCTGCGCACCGGCGCGTCCAACTCCTCGAAAAGCTCGTCGGCAATGCGCGCCGCAATTTCCGCTCCGTAGCCCCACGACCGCATATCTTCGTAGGCCACGATTACGCGATTCGTTTTCTTCACTGTGCTCACAATCGATTCCCAGTCGTAGGGTGATAACGACCGCAGGTCGAGAATCTCGAGAGCAATCCCTTCGCGTTGCAGTTCCGCCGCCGCCAGTTCGGCCCGATGTACCAACGCTCCAAAAGTGATAACGCTCACGTCGCTGCCTTCGCGAACCACGCGTGCCTTGCCGAAGGGAATCGTGAAATCTGCACCCGGATACGGTGCGCGATTATACGGCTGCCGATAGAGGTGCTTGTGCTCGAGGAAAAGCACGGGGTCATCGGAACGGATCGCCGTGCGCAAAAGTCCGCATAGGTCCAGCGCCGTGGATGGCATCACCACCCGCAGGCCCGGCAAATGCGTGAATATCGACTCCCCGGATTGGCTGTGATAAGGCCCTCCGCCGGTCAGGTAACCGCCGGTCGCCGTGCGAATCACCATGGGCGCCTTGAACGCGCCCGCCGACCGCCAGCGCGTCAACGCCAGTTCGTCGCGAATCTGCATCATGGCCGGCCAGATGTAGTCAAAGAATTGAATCTCCGCCACCGGCTTCAGGCCTCGCATTGCCATGCCTACCCCGCGCCCCACAATTCCTGCTTCGGCCAGAGGCGTATTGAACACGCGGTCTGAACCGAATCGCCGTTGCAATCCCGCCGTAGCCTTGAAAACGCCGCCCTTGCCCTTTACTTTTGCCAGGTCCTCCTCGCGGCTGCAATCGGCCACATCCTCCCCAAACACCAGGATTCGCGCATCGTGCGCCATCTCATCGGCCAGCGTCGCCGCGACCATCTCCACCATCGTTTTCGCCTCGCCATCCCCTTTCGGTTCTGACTCGAATTGCGAGGACGTAGGGTCCACGTCCGGTGAACAAATCCACTTCAGGATGGATTGTTCTCCGGGCAACTCCGCCGCGAGCGCAAAATCGGTGGCCTCCAGAATCTCGCGGTCTACCTCCGCTTCCACCCGCTCCAGCTCTTTCTCGTCGAGAATGCCCTCGCGCACCAAAAAAAGTCCGAACTTGGGAATGGGATCGCGGTGGGCCTCCTCCTCGCGCTCCTCGGCAGTCTTGTAAAGCTTCTCGTCATCCGAGAGCGAATGCGAATAGGGTCGCGTCACGTGAGCATGCACCAGAGCGGGGCCCTTCCGAAGCCGGCAATGTTCGGCCGCCCGCTGTAGAACGTCGTAGCTAACCAGAGGATCGGTCCCGTCGCACTCCTCGACGTGCAGGTTCGGGTAATCGCGGACCAGCCGCGAAATGCTGCCGCCCGCGGTCTGCGCCTCCACCGGCACGGATATAGCCCATCCGTTATCTTCCACCAGGAACAGCACCGGTAATCGCTTCAGGCAAGCGGCGTTCAGCGCCTCGAAGAATTCTCCCTGGCTGGTCATCCCCTCGCCGCCTGAGACGTAGACGATTTCGTCCCGGCTGTGCCGCACCCCGCTCCCCAGCGGGGCGTGCTGCGCTTGATCCAGCGCTTCCGGATGATGCTCGAAATAAACCGAAGCCTCAGCCGCACCCACCGCGTGCAGCCATTGCATCCCGGCCGTCGAGGACCGCGTAACCAGGTTCAGCTCCGGCTTGCTCCAATGCGAAGGCATTTGATGGCCGCCGGAGGAAGGGTCGGACTTCGCGCCGACGGCCTGCAGAAGCATCTCCTTCGGCGTCAAGCCAAGACTCAAGTTCAGCGCCCGATCGCGGTAGTAGGCGAAAAACCAATCCTCACCGGGCCGCAGAACCTGTCCCGCCGCCACCAGCACGGCTTCGTGTCCCGCTCCGCTGATTTGAAAGTAGATCTTATGCTGTCGTTTGAGTTGGATTTCGCGGTCGTCCAGCCGCCGCGAACAGTACATCAACCGGTACATCCGGATGAGGTCTTGGGGTTGGAGTCCGTGGTGCTTATGGGATTGGATACTGCCGGTCTTCGGGTGCGCTTGCACAGCCATGCAGCTTCACCTCTGTCGGCAAAGGCCCAAGCCGAAACTTAATTATAACTGAAGCTCAATAGCAGGCGTTCAGGCCCTTACATGATATCTGCTTAGAACGAAACCCTATCGTCGCTCACTTGGGCGCCCGGGTCGTATCGGCCGGGTTCAAGGTAGCCACGCTCAGGGTAGGGAATCAAACCGGTCCGCCGTACCCGCGAACTCCGCGTCATTGTGCCGAATAACCTTCGATTGCGCGTCCTTGAAAGGAGCTTCCGTCGGAATCCGATCCAGCCATCGCTGGTGCGACAGCCGTTCGTGATCGGAGAAATCCAGGCGAATGATGAGCTGGATGTTCTCTTGCGGCTCCTTGTCTTTTGCGTCGGCGCTTTTTGCGGCCTTAGCCGATTTCTTCGCGCCTTTTTTGGAGGTGGGCTCTTCTTCCGTATCCCCTGTCTCTGCCGTCTGCGGCGTCTCGGCGCGGTCGAATTTCAGCAAAAGCTTCTTGTCCAGCCGAAAGCCCTGCTTCCAACCGTCCACCTTGTGCCGCGCCTGTTGAGCAAGTTCTTCATTCGTGCCGAAATCGAAAACCAGAAAGGATTGGGCCATGCGTTTTCTATATCCGCTCACGCGCGCGTCTGTCAAGCTTTCGTCGTCAAAATCGCCACGGCCGCCACGGGATGGCGTAATGGCGCAGTCTGAATTTTCTCGATCCCGACACCAGAGGCCAAATTTCAAACGGATCCACGGCCCGGGATTGCATCCGCTTCGGCAAACGCGTTAGCATAGCCGGGCATGCTGCGAAGGCTCACCGCCGTTCTGGGAATTTTGGCGCTGGCCCTGACCGTCCTGACGGGCGTCTCCAATCTCGCCTCTGCGGCCCCGGATTGTTGCAAGGGAATCATGTGCCCCATGCATGAGGCGCAACCTCACGCCATGTCCTGCGACATGGGCGCCCATGGCACCGGCTGTGCGCTGAAGTGTTTGCCGGACCAACGCGTCGGCCATTATACGGCCACCATCGTTTTCGTACTGTTCGCTCCCGCCACGTTGCATCGCGTCCCCGCGAGCGAACCCGCAATCGCATTCCTGCCGCATCTCTCACCGGACGCATCACCCCGCGTTGACTCGCCCCCGCCCCGTCTGCCCCTAAGCGCGTAGCCAAAGCCAAACCCACAATTCTCGTCCTTCCGCCTCTGCTTGAGGCGCGCTCTGGCTTGGCCAAGGGGGCCTATGAGAACTATCAGAATCGTTGTTGCGGCTTTCTCTCTTTTCGCAGTGGTTGCGCTTCATGCCACAATTTTCGGCAGGGTGCTGGGCATCGTGCACGATGCCCAGCATCTGCCCATTTCCGGCGCAATGGTTACCTTGAAAGCTCAGGATTCCGACTGGATGCAGGTTCAAAAAACAAATGACAACGGGGAGTTCGAATTCAACGCCGTTCCCATCGGCAACTACTCGGTTGCGGTCTCCGTTGCGGGCTTCCAGCAACAGGAGCAAACCTTCCTGGTCAAGTCCGAAACGAGCCCCGTGCTTCATTTTGAATTGGGCCCGGCCGGTGTCACGGAGAATACCGTTGTCACCGGGGAGGCCATTGAGGCGTCCACCCAGAGTGTAACGCCCACCACCACGGTGAGCCGCCGGGATATTGAAGTCACGCCCGGCGCCGATCAAACCAACAACCTGTCGCTTATTACGGACTACGTGCCGGGTGCTTACATGGTTCACGACATGCTCCACATCCGCGGCGGACACCAGTACAGTTGGCTCATCGACGGCGTGCCCGTCCCCAATACGAATATCGCCAGCAATCTGGGGCCGCAGATTGACCCCAAGGACCTCGACTACGTCGAAGTGCAGCGCGGCAGTTACGATGCCGACTACGGAGACCGCACCTATGGCGTCTTCAATGCCGTTCCTCGCACCGGCTTTGAGCGCGATCGCGAATGCGATCTGATTCTCAGCTACGGCAATTTCTACCAAACCAACGACCAGATCAATTGCGGCGGCCACAACCAGCGGCTGGCTTACTACGGCAGCGTGAACGGAAATCGAAGCGATCTCGGCCTCGAAACGCCGGTGGCCCAGATCGTTCACGACGCGGATAACGGTTACGGAGGATTCGGCTCGCTCATCTTCAATGCAGACCCCAAAGACCAATTGCGCCTGGTAGGTTCTCTACGCCGCGATTACTACCAGATGCCCGTTTCCCCAATCGATGTGGCCAACGGCGTTATCCAAAACGACGCCCAGCACGAAGCCGACGGTTATCTCAACTTCTCCTGGATTCGCACCTTCAGCCATGGCGGACTGCTCACCGTTTCGCCCTTCTATCATTTCAACAGCGCGAATTACGATAGCTCTCCGGACGATTTCCCCAACGCCATCACCGACGATCATGCCTCGAACTACGTAGGCGCGCAGACTACGGTCGGCGTCACTCTGGCTCGAAATACTTTGCAAGCGGGCTTTTACGGCTTTTGGGAACACGATAACCAACTCTTCGGCGTGCTCTTCAACGACGGCTCCAATCTGCCCCTCTCCGATCGAGAGATCGTGAGCGGAAATGTGGAAGCTGTCTTCGTCGAGGACAAGTTCGCGCTAACGCCCTGGCTCACCTTCAGCGGCGGCGTTCGCCAAACCCACTTTTCCGGCGCCGGCGTTACGGAAAACCCCACCAGCCCCCGCGCCGGAATTGCACTCCGAATCCCCCGCATCAACTGGGTGTTCCGTGGTTTCTATGGCCAGTTCTATCAACCGCCGCCGCTGGTTACGGTCACCGGCCCGCTCCTTGGTCTCGTGAATACGCCAGGCGATCTGGTGAACCCGCAGCAATTCATCCCCCTGATGGGTGAGCGGGACACGGAGTATCAGTTCGGCGTGGATATCCCCTACAAGGGATGGACGCTGGACGTGGATAATTTCCGCACGCGGAGCCACAATTTCTTGGATCACGGGAATGTGAACTACGACTTTGACGACAACGTGATCACCACCAACATCTTTCTTCCCCTCACCACTCAGGACGCGCTAATCCGCGGCTGGGAGCTCACGCTGCGTTCCCCTCGCATCTGGCGAAGGGCGCAGGTTCACCTCGCTTACTCCAACCAGATCGCGGAATTTATGGGTGCCATTACGGGTGGTCTAACGAACTTCGACGTACAAGTCGGTTACGCTCCTCTCGACCACGATCAACGAAATACGCTGAACACAGGCTTCGACCTGACCCTTCCTTGGAGGGCTTACTTGTCCGGAAATATCTATTACGGCTCGGGCTTCACCAACGGGGACCCCCCGCCGGACTATCTCCCGGGTCATACCACCGTGGATCTTGCGGTCGGTAAATCGTTCGGAGAGCGCTTCTCGGCTTCCATCAATGGCCTGAACGTCACCAATAGTCATCTGCTCATCGATAACAGCTTCACCTTTGGCGGCTTGCATTTCAATAACCCCCGCGAGGTATACGCTGAGCTGCGCTACCGCTTCCATTACTAGATCGTGGAGCGAGGAACAAAAGGAAAGAACTAAACGTCAAATGATAAAAAACGGGAAAGGAGGAAGAGCCAGTGAGAAGAGGAAACAAACGAGAATCGTCTCGGCGGGCAGCGTGGATATGGACGTGCTGTCTGTTGGGCTTTGCTTTTGGCTGCCAGAATTCGGCCAAACACTACAAGCTCACGGGCCAGGTCTTGGCTAAAAGTGACGGTCAATTATCCATAGACAACGACAACATTCCCGGTTTCATGCCGGCGATGACCATGACCTATCCGGTGCAAGATCCGCAGGGACTTCAGCAGGTTCAGCCCGGCGATCGAATCACGGCGGATGTCGTGGTCCAAAAGGGCGGGAGCAATTACTGGCTGCAGCACGTCGTTATTACCGATCGGAGCGCACGGGGTTCCGTTGCCGCCGCTACAAAACCTCGCGAACTCCTGCCGGGAGAGAAAGTGCCGGATGTTCCACTGATCAATCAGGAAGGCAAGACGCTGCACCTCGCCGACTTCAAGGGTAAGGCGGTGTTGCTTACATTTATTTACACCCGCTGCCCATTCCCCACGTTCTGTCCCCTGATCAGCAGCGAGTTCGCGGCAATCCACAGCGATCTCGCTCAAACTCCGCCTATTTACCGGAAGACCCATCTGCTAAGCGTGAGCCTCGATCCCAACTACGATACCGCGCCGGTCTTGCGCAAGTACGGACTGGCCTATCTCAAAGACGACGCATCCGGCTTTGCTCAGTGGGACTTCGTCTCCACCACTCCCGCCGACCTGCAGAAGTTGGCGTCCGCCTTTGGCCTGGAGTATTCCATACAGAATAACCAAATCGTTCACAGCATGAGCACCATACTGCTCGCCCCCGATGGAACCGTCAAACAGATTTGGCCCGGAAACGAATGGAAGACGTCCGAAGTGCTCGCAGCCCTGAAAAATGCTACATCTTAGAGTATTGGCTTATGCGAAGGAGAAGCGCTAACACAGAAAGAAACTGGAAGCTTTTGTTCTGGAGTCTGACATTAATTCCCGTCCTCTGCCTCATTGCTTGTTCCCCGGGCGGCTCGGGCAGTGATCGTCAGACGGTCCAGGCCAACCAGGCAATTTTTCGAGGCCGGTACGTTTATCAAACCTACTGTGCGGCATGCCACGACGCAACGAACCTGCATTTACTCAAGGATCCGCCGCGTCTGGACGGGCTGTTTCGAAAACAGACTTTCCCCAGCGGCGTGCCTGCAACAGACGACGAGTTGCGGAACGTCATCCTGCACGGTCGCGGCATCATGCCGCCCTTTGAAGGGACCGTGAACGACGATGACGTGGCTGCGTTGGTTCAGTATATGCACACGCTCTAGGACAACAGCCTGACGTTTGGCGGGCTCCACTGGCCCTTTGCCACTGGATCGATCCACGGCGGAGTTATGTCGAGTTTCGCTGCCGCTTCCGCTACTAACGTACAGCTAATACCGGCGTCGCGTGTTGGGTGTCGTAGGTGGGTGAGCCGGCAGGTCGCCGACGTCCGGTGGGTGTGGCAGTTGCAAATCGAACCTGGCGTTTTCCTTCTCCAGCTTCACCTGGATGGCAAAGGCGGCGCCGATATCGTCCACCACCCAATCCGAAGTAGCCAGCGCCTCGGCGGGCCGATCGGAAAGGCTCCAGAGAACTTCGTCCTTCTTGCGCTCGACCTTCGCGGGATCCAGGTCGAAGATGCGATGATCGTGGCTCTCAACCAACAGGAAGCGGCTCCCCAGTTGCAAGATTAATGGATCGTTCTTCTTGCCTGTCCGGTAAACCTCCCACTCTTTTGGTGGAGCGTCGTTGACGCGCAGCAGCGCCTCATCGATGCTCTTCCAAGCGAGCGGCTTGTCTTTTGCCAAAGCGCCCCATCCGGAAACACACAGCCATCCGGAAACACAGAGGATAAGAGAGAACCAAAGCCCTGGCGTGCCTCTTGTTATTCGGCGCATGACTTTTCGTCAGCCGTTCCGATCCGCTATTTCATGTGGGAATCTTCAAAACCGGTTCCGCAAAGGTAAATCGGAACCTGTTAATGCGGATTGTAGCCCCTTTTCTCGCCCCAATCCACACCGCCTGACCTTGGGTAGTGGATCATTTTCCGATTACCTGAATTCCTGGGACTTACCCGTGTCCGACGATAAGTTCCGAGTTGCCGACAATTCGAGAATAAGAAGCGACGAGCGCGTTTATCGGGACCAATCTGGAGGCATATATTTTGGATGGTTCTGTCCAGAATGCCATTCAACCGGGCGGAATAAATTCCTAGTCACTGCGGGTCAGCGATCTTGTAGCAGTCTCTTAGCTAATCTGCTTTCTTTACGACGTCGATCAGCGTCATAGGCCTCTTGCGCGGTTCGCACGGCAGCAGAGTATTGGCGCGTCCAGTTGAACAAGGCCATGACCGGAGTCTCAAGCGTGTCCCCTAGTGATGTAAAGGAATATTCGACGCCGAGAGGAGAATCGGTAAGGACCCGCCGTGCGACAAGGCCGCTCCGCTCAAACTGGCGCAGACACTGGGTGAGAGTCTTCTGGGAGATGCCGGGAACGAAGCGCTTCAAAGCATTGAATCGCGCCTTGCCTTGCGGCTAAACAGAAGGATTTGGTCGTGCAAGCCCGCCAAGGCTATTACTTGAACCGCTGACGTCCGGCGCGGGTCTCACGGCGCTCCCGTTCGCCGCGGCGTCTTAGAACCCAAACGTCGCCTGCAGGTAAATCTGCCGGTTCGCCGCAGCCGCGCCGCCGCCCGCCGCCGGCAGGCCAGCACTTGCGCCCGCCCCGCTCGTTTGGCCCCCGCCAAACCCGCCTCCAAACCCTGACGATAACCCAGTCGATTCGCCGAATAGGGGCGAGGTCAGAGTTCCGACCGGCGTCGAAAAGTTCACGTTGTTAAGGACGTTCCGAGCGTTGACGCTCAGCACCACACTGTAGCGTCCTGCGCCGCCACCCCCGCCTCCGCCAAAGCCGCCGGGGCCGGGAGGCCGCCCGAGTCCGCCCCGCTGTCCTCCTCCGCCCTGTCGGGCGCCTATTTGTCCCGCTTTGCCTTCCGGAAGCCGCCCGAAGCTGATCGTTTTCGCCAGCCGCAAGTTGAGCGAAAACTGGCTGGGTCCCGTGAGGTAGTTGATGGGCACAAGCGTTTCGCCCGGCACCGGCACTTTATCGAAGGCGCCAAACTGTGTGTTGACGATGTTCGCGGGGTTCGATAATGGGCTTGCGAACGCGGGCCGTTGGTTCAATAGCGAAGAGCCGATCAGGTCCTGGCCCAAGGTGATGTTGTAGGGCGATCCCGAGCTTGCTACCAGAAACGGACTCAGCCGCATGCCGTACGGCAGCGTGATCGTCCCGCCCATAAAGAACCTGCTCCGGATGTCGAACGCCGCCCGCCCGTAGTCTGCCATTAAATTGTATGGATTCGACGCAAAACTATTGGCGCCTGCCGCATCGCTATCGGCGTAATTCAGCGAGTAATATGCGTTTAGAGAGAGTTTCGCGCCGGCGCGGATCGTGGTATTGAGCACTAACTGATTCTGCCGGAAGATGCCGTGCGATTCGTATTGATAGATGTTTTCCGCTATTCCGTTGGGGTAGACGCCGCAGTTGCTAACGGCGGGCGGCACGCATGCGGGGGTAGCAATCTCCGTTCCCGGTAGCACCGGAGAATTGACGTTATCTGTCACCAGCTGCCGCCAGCCGCGTGAATTCAGGTAGGAAATCGAAATATTCGCGGTCTTGGTCAGTTGCCGCTCGACGCTGATAGCGGTTTGCATCAGCATCGGCGCGTGGAGATTTGGTGCGATCTGATAGATCGTCGGAACGCTGGTGCCTTGCAGCGTGTTGATAGCGGGGCAGTCCGCCAGGGAATTCGGGCAGAAGAAATTAGGCTGCGAAATAATGAGTTCCTGTTCGTTGACGCCGTTCTGGCGGCCCGCTTGGAGCACCAGGTTCGGAGCGAAGCGGTCGTAGAAAATTCCCCATCCCGCTCGCAGCACGATCTTGGGCGCGGCCTTCGTCCCTCCCAGTCCCCAGGCGACGCCCAGCCGGGGCGCCAAATCGGCATGATCGCTGATGTGATCTTGCGTCTCGAGGCGCAGGCCATAGCTGACGGTTATGTTCGGCCGCATCCGCCAGTCGTCCTCCACGTAAGGAGATACGTCCACTAGGCTCACGCTGGAGTAGGGATTTCCCACGATGAGCGAAAATTGCGTCGGGCCGAACCCCAAAGCGCGAATCGCCGCCAGGCTGAGTCCATTCGCGAGATCCTGCTCGGTCGTCGCATAGTTGTTCAATGACGAAAATGTGAAAACGCCGTTGAACCCGGTACTCTGGCTTCCGGTCGCGGTGTTCGCGTCGTGCATGGCGCGCACGCGAGCGCCAAATTTCACAAAATGTTTGCCGAAGGCGTAGGAAGTGTAGTTTTGCAACTCGTAGAGATTTTCATGATCGTCGGTCGTTCCCCGCGAGTTTCCGCCTCCCGTGAACGCTCCCAGTACGTCCAGCTCCGGCAGCGTGCTGTTGGGATTCTCTGTGCCGCCTTCCCGGCGATACTGAAAATGCGTCTCGTTGATCATCCTCGAGCCAATCACCTGCGTATCGGTGAGTTGCAGGGTTTGCTCGGTCGTCAGAACGTCGTAGGCGTTTGTCGGCAGTGTGAGCCCGCCGATTCCGCTGTCCGTCGCGTTATTCCGGAAATACTGAAAGCGTCCCGATAGCGTGTTGTTCTTCGCCAGTTGGTAATCGATGCGCGGGCCGCCGTTGAAGCGCGTCCGCGGACTGGAAAGAGATTGGCTGCACAGCGCTTCGGTGAATCCCAGGCTTTGGCTGCTGCAGTTGAAAGGCAAGGTGAAGGCGCTCACCAGCGATTGGTCGTGAATGTCCCGGTAATCTGTATTGAAAAAGAAAGAAGCCTTCTTGCTCAGTGGCCCGCCGATATTCGCCTCGATTTGCGTGGATTCGTAACCGGCGCTCGTCGTCGCGAACGGGCTTTGCGCGTTAAATGCGGCGTCGTTCTTATTGAGGGATATCTGGCCGTGCCATTGGGTGGTTCCGGGCTTCGTCAAAATCTCGATCCGCCCGTAACCCACCTTGTCGTACTCCGCCGCGAACGGATTCTGGTTGATGCGAATTTCGCGAATCGATGATTTCGGCGGCAATTGCCCCGCCGTGAAGCCGTCGATGTACATCTGGCCGCCGTTGGGACCCGCGGATGGCCCTGCCAACGCCTCCAAATCTTGCTGCAGCTCATCGGGATCGTCCGGCAGCGCCTCCAGTTCTTTCTCCGTCAGCACCACCGCGCTCGCGTTTGCCGAAGCCGTCGTATCCAGGGATAAGGCTTCTCCAGACACTGTCACTTGCTCTTGTTCGCTTTGGAGCGCCAGTGTGATGTTGAGTTGCTGTATCTGGCCGGCGGCGATCTGAACGCCTTCCTTCTTGTAGGGAGCAAACCCGTTCGCCATGACCTCCACGGTGTACGCGCCCGGCGCCAAATCCTTCAGCTCATACACCCCCACCTCATTCGTGGTTGCCGTTAAAGTTTGTCCCCCGGGCGTCGTCACCTGTACGGGAACGTTCACCACCGCGCCGCGCGATGGATCGACCAACTGGCCTCGCAGCGAGCCTGTGCCGCCTTGTGCCAGCAGGCCCTGCGCGGCCGTAAGGCCGAAGAACACAATCACAGCGGTTGCCACAATCAACGGTAGACGCCGGTAGCTTTTCATTGTTTCTCCAGAATTTGATCTGTAACCGCTGGCACGAAGGAATCGAATGGCAAATCTACGGAGCGCCTTCGCCTGCATCTTCACCGCCAGCGCCCAGATTCCACGGAGGCAGCGTCATCGATTGGCCGCTCGGCGCCTGCAAAATCGGCTCCACTCCGCTCAGCAGGGTAATGGCCGTCACGCCGCCCGAAGTGGTCCCTTCCGTTGAGACGATCATGACCGCGTCGCCTTTCTGCATGTCCGCAAGCGTCGCCTTGGGTATTCGGTTCATCACTTGTTGCAAATCCGCCGCACCCGCCGCACCCCGTCCCGCGCCCCGGGCATTCCCGGCGCCTTCGCCCGCCTGCGCCCCACCGCCCCGCCCGGAATCCGGAGCCGCCGCATTGTTCCCGCCGGCCCCGCCTCTGCCGCCGCCCTTCAGCTGCATCGCCATGCCCTGAGCCATCTGGGGCGGCAGCTTCAATAGTTGCGATTGCGCGCTGATCTTCACCACTACCGGCTTCTTCGTCGCCAAATCCATCACCGTGAGCGCGTTCGTGGCGGCATCTACGTTGCTGATGGTGCCGGCAATATTCCGGAACGCCCCGGAAACGATCTCTTCCGCGGTAAACTCCGTTCCATCGGCATTCCGCGCGCCCCGCGCGCGAAGCTGGTCGCCCGCCTTGATCTCCCCGAGCGAACTGGGCTTGGCATCGTCGAATTCCACCGAATCCGGAGCGTAGCGCCGAAAAACCGTAGACGGCGCGGTGTGCAAGGATACGGTTCTCGTTCCTCCCGCCGCTGTCACGGAAATCGTGATTGTGCCCGCGCCCGCATCCACTGCGCTTACCAACCCGCCGATGCCGCGCTTCTGCCAATCCTCGCGTTCTTGCTGTTGCTTCGCCTCCACGTCCGAACGCTTCATCGCCACGATCGCCGTCGCCGTGAGCGATTGCCCGTCCGCCGACGGCGTCCCGCGAACCAGAATCCGATCCCCCACCTGCAAGTCGCTCAACTGGATCGGCGTGGCGGTTTTCAGGTCGGTTTGTCCCGGAGCCACCCGCAGCACGCGCACCGCGCCCTGCACCATGACGCTCACGTCCGCTCCCGTGTCGGGCTTGAGCGTAATCGTGCTGCCGTTTATCGCCTGGATCGCCCCGATCACCTGCTTCGCCGCGTTCTGCGCTGGCTGCTGCGGCTGTGGGATGGCTGCGGCCAAAGCGGAGCCCCCGCCAAAAATGCTCCCGCCTCCGGCCAGCGCCAAAGCGCACACCATCGCCACAGAAGCCCGTTTCATGAAGTACATGACCGCTCCTAGCCCTGCTCTCATAGACGGCTGCGCCGGAATCGCCGTTGCGCCCTTTTATTCCCCCCGGTCGTTGCCATCACGACGGCTCCTTGTAGCCCAGGGGTTCCTTGTACCTCCGGGCACCGCCCAACGAGAAGCGAGCTTGTAGCTCAGGTCGCCCGACGGTCTGTGTCGGGAGACCTGAGGTCTTTTCGCCTTTCGGTTTGTAGCCCAGGGCGCTCCGATGCTGCTTGTCGGAGGCCCTGGGCTTTTCGTTTATCGACGCTCAGCGATTGCCTGTTTTGAAGGACTGTGGTATCTACGGCGTAATTAATTGCGTCATAGGGAGGCTCGCATGAAAACTAAGCCGGTAACATTCTTGGCCCTGACCGTAGCTCTTTTCGCCGTCTGCGCCCCGATCTTCGCGCATCACGGCAGCGCCGCATACGACGATAGCAAGCCTGTCATCCTGAAGAACGTCTCGGTAACCAAGGTCAATTGGGGCAATCCCCACACATTGCTTCTATTCGACGCCAAAGACGATAAAGGCAACGTCAGGCATTGGGTTGCCGAAGCGAACGCCGCCTCCGCCATCAACACCACCGGCTGGACCAAGAACGCCATTCAGCCCGGCGACATGGTCACCGTCTATCTATACGCCGCCAGAAATGGCCAGCCGCTCGGCCGCATAGGCAAGGTCGTGCTCCCCGACGGCCGCGAATTCGGCACCGGCGAGCTGATTGGCGACCGGCCGTCCGTCTGCGATAAGGACTTCGGCAACGGCGGAAATGAGTCCGCCGCCTGCCGTCCCGACGGGCGCAAGACCAACAATAAGGAGTAGCACCCCGGCGTACCCGGAAGCCCTGGAAGCCCTCGAATAAGGAGCGTCAACATGCCAGAGCGATTCGCGCGCCCCATGATTGCTGTGCTGGCCCTGCTGGCCTGCTCGTCCGTCGCTGCGGCGCAAACCGCGCGGCCCGCCCCTCAGGGTGGCGCGATTCCCGAGACTCAGAACGCCCGTCGCGCCGATGACGGCCCCGGCGGCCCCGCGCCTGTGCACGACTTCAATGGAATCTGGCTCGGCCCCGAAGAAGCCGCCCTCAGCAACCGCGTTCCACCCCTGACCCCTGCCGGTCAGGCCAAGTTGAAGCTCAATATTCCCGACCCGTTTAGCGCCACCTCCAACGACCCCTGGAAGACCTGCGACCCCTTCGGGATGCCCCGCGCCGCCAATAACCAGATCGGACAGATCGGCTTCGCTACCATGCCCAATCGCCTCATCATGCTCGTCGGTTTCAGGATGTGGCGCGAAATTTGGATGGACGGCCGCCAGCCCCCCAAAAATATCGGACAGAAGGGCGGGCCCTCCACCATGACCTTCGGCTACTCGGTCGGCCATTGGGAGGGCGACCACACCTTGGTGATCGATACTTACGGCATGGACGAAAATACCTGGGCCGATCGCCGCGGTTATCCGCATAGCGCCGGTGCGCATGTGATCGAACGCTACGACCGCCCCGACCATAACCATCTCACCTTCACCGAAACGATCGAAGACCCCGCCTACTACACGCAATCTTTCCTCATTGCCAAAGGCGCCCTCCGCTGGGCCCGCGGCCAAGAAGACCCCAAACTCGCGGCCATTCCGTTCACCGAAGAGCATCTTTGTGTCCCCTCGCAAGCCATCGAGTACATGAAGCTCCTCGGCAATCCCGCCGACGAGGACTCCGTCACCGGCAACAAGCCCAAAACCGAAAAGTAAGTCATCCTCTTCGCCGCGAGGGACGCTGTCATCCCGAACCAGTGCCGGGGCCCCACACGCGCCTCTCCGCGCGAGCGAGGCCTCGCGCGCGATAAAAAAGTAGCGTGTGTTGGGGTGGTAGTCGCGCCTTTCGGCGAATGGCGGTGAGGTCCGGTTTAGGGACTCCGGTGGAGTCCAGCGGACTCCAGACACCGGAGGATCTGCTTTTTCTTGTGAGCGCCCGCTGCCAGCGCCGCGACTGCATCGCACTAATCCAACGCTGTCATCCCGAGGCCGTCCACCGCGGCGGATGGCCGAGGAATCTGCAGTTGCTTCTGTGGGTGCCCCATTGCGTCGGTTTTACGCGTGGGGATTCGCGTCGCGTGCCGCCACCCAAGCGCCCCAACTAATCCAACGCTGTCATCCCGAACCCAGTGCCGGGGCCCCCAAAACACGTCGGTTCTGCGCGTTTTGGGGTGGTAGGCGCGCATTTCGCGAATGGGGGTGAGGTCCTGTTTAGGGACTCCGGTGGGAATCCACTCCAGGCACCTGAGGATCTGCAGTTGCCGTTGTGGGTGCCCCTCGCGTCGGTTTTACGCGTTGGGATTTTCGTCAGGTGTCGCCACCCAAGCGCCCCAACTAATCCAACGCTGTCATCCCGAACCCAGTCGCGTTTTCGCGAATGGGGGTGAGGGATCTGCTTTTGCCTTTGTGGGTCTTTGAATTTTCTTGATCGTGACACAAGTCAAAATTCAAACTGACCCACACCGATTTTCCGCCTCTATCGTCTGCGTGCTCCTTTCGCTACACCCGTACTTCCGTACCGGTCGCGAACTCCGCTCTCCGATGCGACTCTATCCCACCAGTTCGTACGGGTCTCGAGCGGAGAAGGGCCAGAACGGTGCCCTAACGGTGAAGAGAAGATAAGTGATGGCATCTCAACGGGCCAAAAAAAAGAAGACCAACGTGAAGGCCGCACTCACAGCCGTTGGCCTTGCCATCGCCTGGACCCTGCTGGGACTCCTTCCCGCCGCCGCTCAAGCGCCCGCCCCCGCTCAAACGCCTGATCAAGCGCCCGCCGCCCAAGCTGCCATGATCGAATCGGCTGCTCCACTCGAAACCTCCAGCGGCAATTTTGATCTCGCGATCTTCGGCTTTCTGCCGCCCTTCACTGCACGCCCCTTCGCTTCGCCGTTTGTCGCCGGCAGTAATTCCCACAAGACGGGGAGGCTCTTCGGCTTTATTCCCAACTACGCCACAGTCGAAGCCGGCGCTGCCAACCAGGCAGTCCTCACCACGGGCGGCAAATTCAAACTCAGCTTTCAGGTCGCCTTCGATCCCTACGAATTTGTGATCGCCGGCGCTGTTGCCGCCGTCAATCACGCGCAAGGTCAAAACCCCTGGTCCGGCCAGGGCTTCACGGGCTACGGAAAGACTTACGCCGTCGGCTTCGCCAATCAGGCCATTGGCATCGTCATGACCGAAGCCGTTTTCCCTTCGCTTCTCCGCCAGGACCCGCGCTACTTTCAGCGCAATCGCGGCGGCTTTCTTCGCCGTTTCGCCTATGCGGGCTCCCGGATTTTCATCGCTCGCGGTGACTCCGGTAAGCCCCAGTTCAACTACTCCGAATTTGCCGGCAACGCCACCGCCGCCGCGCTATCGAACCTCTATGAACCCGCCTCCAGCCGCACCCTGGCGAACGGCTTGAGCACCTGGGAAACCCAGATCGCCATCGACGCCTTCGGCTTCGAAGCCAAGGAATTCTGGCCCGACCTCCGCCGCAAACTCTCCCACCAACACTAACCCGCCTCGCTCTGGTTGCGGTCCTTCCTATCTCGATTTGCCTGCTCGCTGTCATCCCGAGGCCGAACGTTGGCCGAGGGATCTGCTTTTTCTCGTCGGTGCCCCACGCCTCGCTTTTACGCGTGCGATCCACGCCTATACCGCTTGCTGTCATCCCGAACCCAGCCCCAGGCCCCCAAACACACGCCTCTCAGCGCCAGCGAAGCCTCGCGCGATAAAAAAGTAGCGCGTGTCGGGGTGGTCGTCGCGCCTTTCGCGAATGGCGGTGAGGATCTAAAAATCCCACATTTTAATTGCCGGCGATATGAATATAGCCGCGTGCCTGCAAGTTGATGAGGGTGGTCAAGGCCCAGAGGTCGAGCTCAATATCGGGATTGATGGTCTTGGGATCGATTTTGTGCGCCAAGACCGCCTGGCCGCAAACGCGGAAATCGACTCCCGCTTTTTTCATTTCGTGAATCAGGGCGATATCGGGATTGTCGTTGCCGTCGTAACGCGCCTTGAAGGCGTCGTTATTCATGACGATATCGGTTCCGTCTTGATGGAAAACGACGGCAATTTTTCTGTGATTCGCAGGCACGCCATTGGCGGCCAGCGTATTCAGGTAACGAACCACTCCAGTCAGGCCGGGATTCACCTCATTGACTTTTGGAGCGGCTTTGGCGATGTCGAAGACGACTTTATACACAATCTTTGGGTCGGGCCGCTCTTTTGCTCCGGGAATGTCTTGGGCAACGGGACCGTTGGGTATGGGTAACTCTTGATTCGACTGCGCAAACAACGGGCCGCAGAGGGCGATCAAGAGAGCGAATGCAAAAGCAACCGGCGAAAATCTTCTCATCTTTGCCTCCCTAACCATTTCAACTTCACGCTTGGCCATAAGACCAGAAATATTGTATCCCGGCGGCCTTACGAGAGAAGTCGAGGGAATCGCGGACACATCGATGACGGCGGTGATCAATTGATCCTCGGCAGGCGCCGCGACCCGAAAACGGGATTCTCGGAACCTGGGAAGTTCCAGTCCCCACCTTCCGGAAGGGCGGGATCATCGGAATGTATGGTGATCGTGCGCAAGGCATCTCTCCGGAGCTTTCGCTCACGCTCCCGTCATTTTTTCGCATTGACCTAAGCGGTAAAATAGATATACGTCCGGGCTAGATGAGCTCGCGTGCGTGGGTGCCCCATGCGTCGGTTTCACGCGTGGGGATTTTCGGAGTGAGCCTCCCGAACAGGCGAGGTGTCGGCAGAGTCGCGGCTTGAAGCTGATCACGAGGCCCGACCAGGATATGTAGAAGGGAGGTGCCGCACCCTTCGTTTTCAAACGTGCGAATTTTCAGGGGTGCCTCGCGCACCGCTATAACGCAAGACGATTCGCGCGGAGAGTAAGCGGCCTAGAATGATACTCTTGCAAGCGCAACGGAAGGATTTAGAGCTAACTCCTTTAGAATGATACTCTTTACAGACAACGACGATCCGGGCCGAGGGTGCGAACCTCATGATCGGACCAACTCCCGTAGAATCTGTGTGTTCAGCGAATATCGCCCCCCAAGACAGTCATCCGCTAAGCCGCTTAGAATGATATTCTTGCAAAATGTCAAACATAACTGCCCTGGAATGACACTCTTGCATAAAAAGTGGGGGGGAGGGGTCCCAGGGCGCACTTATCATGCCAAACCCGCTATCCCGTCAGGATGGCGGTCCTGAGCGACGAACCGGAGCGAAGGATCTCTCCGTTCCCGGGATGCCACCGGGCGCTCAATCGGGGCTAGACTGAACAGGAGGCAGCAGTGCCATGCGCAAAACTAACCAGCGTCTCCGAATGCCTTTCGCCACGCTCTGGACGGCCCTAGTGTTAACCGCCTCCATCCTGGGCGCGCAGGACCGCAGTCACTGGCAGGACCGCAACCAGGGCCGGTCCATGGTGATCTCCCGCTACGGCATTGTCGCTGCGGAATCGCCTCTCGCCTCTCAAGCCGGCGTGCAAATACTCGAGCGCGGCGGTGACGCCGTGGATGCCGCCGTCGCCGCCAACGCCATGATGGGTCTCGTCGCGCCGATGTCAACGGCATCGGCGGCGATCTCTTCGCCATCGTCTATGACGCAAAGAGCGGAAAGCTCTACGGACTGAACGCCAGCGGCTGGGCGCCCTCCGGCTTGACCATCGATTTCCTCAACGACAAGGGCTTTCAATCGATGCCTGCGAACGGCATCTAAGTGCCACCGTGCCCGGCGCCGTCGATGGCTGGCAGAAGCTTCTGGACCGCTTTGGCAAAAAGAAGATGTCGGACGTTCTCGCGCCTGCCATCAAGGCCGCTGACGACGGCTTTCCGGTCACCGAATGGATCGCGGAACTTTGGCGCGCCGACGCCGAGTTTCTTCGCTGGAAACCGAGGCTGCGGCACCAGACCTATCTTCCCGATAACCGCGCCCCCGCCGTCGGGAAGTCTTCCGCAATACCGATCTCGCACGCTCTCTCCAGTTGATCGCTCATGGCGGCCGCGACGCCTTCTATAAGGGCGAGTCGGCCAAGGCCATCGTGGAGACC
Organism: uncultured Acidobacteriota bacterium; assembly: GCA_963703785.1. Taxonomy (GTDB): domain Bacteria; phylum Acidobacteriota; class Terriglobia; order Acidiferrales; family UBA7541; genus Palsa-189. The sequence goes on from CAVPFR010000047.1 coordinate 116,881, forward strand.
TCCCGAGCGCACGGCGGAACGTTCACCGAAGAAGACTTCGCCGACTATTCCGCCGGAATGGGTCGATCCGATCTCCACCACCTATCGCGGCTGGAAAGTCTACGAGCTGCCGCCCAACGGCCAGGGCATTGCCGCTCTCGAAATGCTCAACATCATGGAGACTTTTCCGCTCCCGAAGTACGGCGTCAGAACTCCTCCGCCACGCTGCACGCCATGATCGAGGCGAAGAAGCTCGCCTACGCCGATATGCTCCGCAACGATCGGCGACCCGAAATTCTCCAAGCTGCCCGTCGATCAGTTGCTCTCCAAGGATTTCGCGGCGCAAGCGCGCCAAGCAGATCGATCCCGAGAAGGCCAATTGCAATGTCGGGCCAGGTACCCTCCGGCCGGGCAGCGAGACGATCTACCTGTAGCGTCGTCGACCGCGACGGCAACATGGTCTCCCTGATTCAGAGCAACTATGAGGATTTCGGCTCGGGCATCGCCCCGAAGGCGCTGGGTTTGTCCTTCACAATCGCGGCGCGCTCTTCACCCTGGACCGCAATTCGCCCAATGCTCTCGCCGCGCACAAGCGGCCCTTGCACACCATCATTCCCGCGTTCATGGAAAAAGACGATGTCCCGTATCGCCTTCGGCATCATGGGCGGATGGAACCAGTCTCAGGCCCACGCCCAGTACGTCTCGCATATCGCCGACTTTAACCAGAATATCCAGGCGGCCATGGAAGCGCCGCGCTTTACGAAACTCTCGTTCGAGGGTTGTGATCTGGACCTGGAAAACCGCTTTCCGGGCGCCACAATCGCTGAACTGAAAGCCAAAGGTCATCTCCTCCAGATGCACAACGGCTTTTCCAACCGCTTCGGCGGCGGTCAGGCAGTCATGCGTGACTTCGGTACCGGCGTCAATTATGGGCGCCTCCGATCCCCGCAAAGATGGCGCCGCCGTTCCCGAACTGCCCGCCCCGTCGCCGGGCTCCTGAAGACTCACGGTAAGGGAAACAAATAACTCCTGAGGAAACGTTCTGCACCATCGCAAAACCCCCTCTCGCTCGCTCGTTCGCCAGCCTGAATATAAGCTATTGATTCTAAGCAGCTTATAATGCGATGTACCAGTACCATCGCTCTCGTTTCCGTTAAACCAAAGCTCATCCAACTTGGAATGCAGGTTGCTCTCTTTCATTGAGCTTGGCGTCGCAAACCCTGATGCGCCAGGCTGATGGAAGGCAATATGCGATTCGTTCGGATCTACCCGGCTCTGCCGATCGCGTCTCTTCTGATGGCCGCTTTTGCCCTGGTCACCCCGGCAAAAGCGCAGCCTCTCGACGGCAACTACCAGTGCGTGCGGCTGGAATTCCACGGTCAATCCTCACCCTGCCAGAGCCCGCCTCTGGTCCTCAACCGCGATGGCAGCTATGAGATTTGGGGCGAGCGTGGCACCTACGAGGTCGTCCAGGGCAACTGGCTGGTGCTCTCCCATTCCAAGCGCCGCGGGCTCGGCCACTTCGTCAATTCGCACGATATCGTCTTCGAGTACCGCGTGGATGGGCGCGTTTGCCGCGTCACGTTCCGCCGTATCTTTCAAGCGCCTCCCGGCTTTTGGTGGGACTGAACGCCACCCTCAATCTCATATCTCATATCTCCGATCTTGCGTTGAGCAGAAGCCCTTACTGGCCACGCTAAGCACTTCAACTACACAGCCTTAGGCAATCGGTCAGGGTTCGGCGTCCGGGCGCAGGGGATCCGGCTGGTGAAGTTGCTCCGCAGCCACCATCCGCGCCTGTTCGGCTGTTTCGATGGCCTCGCGAGCCTTTTCCCTCAGTTCAGGATTCTGCTTGTCACTCTTGTGAGCAAATAGACTTTCGGCCTGCTGCAGAAGCTGCAAGGCCCGATGAAAGGTCTCTGCCGAATAGCGCTCCGCCCCGGAGAGGCGAGCGATGCGCACAGCGTTGCGGGCCTCATAAATCTCCAGCGGCGTCTTAGAATCCATGCGCAGCGGAAGCAGGTCCGCTCTCAACACATCCGGGTTTTCGTAAGGAGTGCGCAGAATGTTTTCCAGCACAATTAGCATGCTGGGCTGCTTCACGGCGAAATAGGGTTCCGCGGTAACGATGAGCGCGAAGCTGTTGAGCGCCGTGAAGGTGTTGAGCGCACTCGTATCCCCCTTTAACACCAGCTCACCAAGGTTTTGCGGATTGCCCCCACGCGTGGGCATGGCCCACAACACATAGGTAAGGTAAGCCGGATCGATTTCGGAAGCTCGGCCTAAACTCTCCATGCGAACTTGCAAGCTGAAGCCGCCGCGAGCGGATTCGACTTTGGCACTCCCATGAGCTTTGGGCATCAGGTAGGTGCCCAGGAAATCGATGTCAACGGTGGTTGAGCCATGTGGATAACTAAACGCTTTGACGGGCTGCTCAGCTGGACTCAAGCGGAAAACAGGCGGGGCGTTGTCCGGAGCCTGTCCTTGAACTTGGGCTTGGCTGGACGAAGTCGCCAGCAGAAGCAAAGAAACGAAAATGGATAAAAGTAGCGTTTTCATAAGGCCTTACAAAAAGAGAGTGGATTTGGCACCGTGTCATTGGGCCGGCTGCGAACGGCAAACTTCTTGGACCTCCTCACAGCCGACAGATCGCCACTGAAGAATAAGCGTCGCGTGTCGACGCTTTTCAAACTTAGCTGGCGGTGGATATATCGGAATCGGGGCGCTAGCCTAGGGAACAGTCCAGCATCATGTAGGGGAGCTTCGGAGACCGGGTAGCCAAGTGGGGCTAGCCGCAGTCGTGGTTGGGGCTTTAACCGCAGTGCAACGAGTCAGTTACGAATTTGAGCAACCACAGGGCGGAATGCCTCGACGGTCCAGGTTACCGCCGTTGGGTTTTCGGCCGGGGCTGCGCGAATGGATGCTGTTTTCAGGGGAGCGAGCGAAGGAAGTCCACGAGATTCCAAATCTGATCGTTCGTTTCGGCCCCGGCAAAGCCGGGCATTCCCGTGAAACGGACGCCTTCTCCGATAATCGAAAAGAGTTCGCGATCGGAGTATGCCCGAAGAGTGGCGGAGTTGAGCGCCACTGCGCGGGGGGACATTCCGCGACCCGCCGGTGTGAGATCGGTTCCGTTTTGTCCGTGGCAACTCGCACAGTCGGCCGCGTAGAGGTATCTTCCCGCGACGGTACTCATACTGGTTTGGTAATCGGGCGGCGGGAAAGGAATATTTTCGCGGGCGGATCGTCGTCGGATGATGACACGCGTGAACCTCGATGCGAATATATTCTTCGGCATGGCCCGGCGGCCGGACAGCGTTCAAGTCGACGCGTGAAAGAAACGAGAATAGCCCGGCGATAGCGAACGCAACCGCGCCCCAGGCCACTAGAGACCCCCATCGCATCGACGATTCTCCTGAAGTTTGGGTCCGGCCTGCGATTCCAAGCACCGGCAGTACATCAACTTAGATACACGGTTTCGCCGGGCGGAGCAATCCGAGGCGGGCAAAGCTAGACAACGAGCCGGGCGCGGGGAGTTTTGGTTACAATGGCGGCGCGATGGCTGATGAACAGAGAAGCGGACTGGCGGGGCTGCGGGTTTTGTGCCTGGAAAGCCGGCGGGCGCAGGAGATGGCCAAGCTCATAGCCAACTATGGCGGCGAGCCCATCGTGGCGCCGTCGATGCAAGAGGTGACGCTGAAAGACAATCCCGAGGCACTGGGGTTCGCTCGCCATTTGAGCGAGGGCGGGTACGATATGGTCGTCTTCCTCACGGGAGTGGGAACGCGAACTCTGGTTCGGTTGGTGGAGGCACATGGGAACGATTTTGCGGGCGGGAGGCAGCAATTCATAGAGGCGCTGCGGCGCGTGGCCACCGTGGCGCGAGGGCCGAAGCCAGCGGCGGCGCTTGCGGAGATGGGGGTTCCCGTAACCATCGCCGTGCCGGAGCCCAACACTTGGCGTGAGTTGCTGGCCGCGCTGGACGCGCGCGCAGATTCGTTTCCGCTGAAAGGAAAGCGCGTGGCGGTTCAGGAGTACGGCGCCGCCAATCCGGAGCTGCTGGCGGGATTGAGCGAGCGCGGGGCGAGCGTAACCCGCGTTCCGGTGTACGAGTGGGCGCTTCCGGCGGACACGGGTCCGCTGCGAGACAGCGTGCAGGCCATCGTGAACGGCGGAATCGATGTGGCGTTGTTCACGACTTCGGTGCAGGTGCAGCATCTTTTGCGCATCGCGGCGGAGGCGCAGTTGGAGGAGACTCTGCGCAGCGCGTTCGGCCGCATCGTGGTGGGATCGATCGGACCGATCACGTCGGAGGCGCTGCGGCAGAATGGGCTGCCCGTGGATTTCGAGCCGGAGCATCCGAAGATGGGCTTTCTGGTTGCGGAAGCGGCGCGGCGGGCGAGGGGGCTGCTGGAAGAAAAGCGGCGACGAGGATAAGAGAAAAGCAGATCCCTCGTCGTCCGCGTGCACGGACTCGCTCGGGATGACAGCCGGTTGAGGTGAGAGATGGCGGGGCAATATCGAGCGGACCATGTGGGGAGCTTCTTGAGGCCGGCGGAGTTGCTGGAAGCTCGGCGCGACGGAAACGATCCGCAGCGGCTTCGCGAACTCGAAGATCGCCACATTACGCGAGTTCTGGCGAAGCAGAAAGAGTTGGGCTTCGAGATTTTCACCGACGGCGAATTGCGGCGGCGCAATTTCATGAGCGATTTCACTGACGCGGTGGAGGGATTCGATCTCGGGGATGCCGTGACGCGCGTGTGGGATGCGTCCGAAGCCAAGGACGCGGCGGTGAGCCGGGTTGCGGGCGTGGTGACAAAGAAGCTGCGGCAGGCACGGCCGTTGACGGGGCACGAACTGCCTTATCTGAAGACGCACAGCCCCGGCGCGATCAAGATGACGCTGCCGAGCGCGACGCAGTTTCCAGCTATTTCGTATAAGCGCGGGGTGACGGACAAGGTCTATCACACGCCCTCGGAGCTGCTGTGGGATATCGTGGCGATCATGAAATCGGACCTGGCCAAGCTGGCGGGCGAAGGCGTGAAATATATCCAGATCGACGCGCCGCGTTATAGCTACTTCATGGACGAAAAATGGCGACAATGGATTCGCAAGGAGATGAAAATCGAGCCGGACGAGTTGCTGGACGAATCGATCCGCGCGGACAACGCCTGCTTCCACGCGGCGCGGCACGAGGGCGCCACGCTGGCGATTCATCTCTGCCGGGGAAATAACCGCAGCCATTGGTATGCCGAAGGCGGTTACGACGCGATCGCGGAAAAGCTCTTCGGAACGATGAACGTGGACCGCTTCCTGCTGGAATATGACGACGAGCGCTCCGGGACATTCGAGCCGCTGCGGTTCGTGCCCAAGGGAAAGATCGTGGTGCTGGGACTGATCAGCACGAAGCGGCCGCAACTGGAAAAGGCGGACGTGCTGGCAAGGCGAATCGAAGAGGCGGCGCGATTCGTGCCGTTGGAGAATCTGGCCATCAGCCCGCAGTGCGGGTTCGCTTCGACGATGGAAGGGAATTTACTGACGGAAGAAGACCAGTGGGCGAAGCTGGGGCTGGTGGTGGAGACGGCGCGGAGAGTGTGGGGGTAAGGTGGCGGCAAGGCGAGTCCGGTTTTACGAGGGTTCAGTTTCCGGCCAAGGACGGAAGAGAGGTTCCCCGCAAACTCTCCGGGGCGCAAGAAGCGCGCTTCGACTGCGTGGCCGCGCGGACCGAAAAGCGGTCCGAGGAAAAGGGCGGCCACTCCACTCAGAATGACAGCGGGCGGTAAATGGCGGCGCGGGTGCGACGCGATTGGCGAAAAAAGCCCAGGGCTCGCCCGCGACTGCCGCAGGCGCCCTGGGCTACAAACCTTCGGACCCGTCGTCGCGCCTCGCGAACATGGGGAACCCAGAAGCTGAAAGGAAAAGAAAGGCAGATTCTGGCGCCGCGAAGAGGACGGCAAAATTTCGCTCAGAATGACAGCGGTTGAGTGCTTTTGTCAGAAGGATATCGCGAGCCACTAGGGGAAGAACTTTGGGAGACGGCAAGCTAGCGGGGAAGTGCGCGATTGTGACCGGCGGCAGCCGCGGGATCGGGCGGGCCATCGCGATGCGACTGGCGCGTGAGGACGCGCATGTGGTGATCGCGGCTCGCGATGCGGCGACGCTGGCTGCCACGGCGGGCGAAATCGGCAAAGCCGGCGGCGAAGTGACCACATTTGCGGGCGATCTGCGCGATCCGGAGAAGGTGGATGCGCTGTGGCGGCTGGCGGTGGAGTCGCATGGCGGGGTCGACATCGTGGTGAACAATGCGGGCGCGACGAGGCGCGGCGAATTCGTGGAGCTTTCAGACACGGATTGGATGGACGGCTTCGCACTGAAATTTTTTGGCGCCGTGCGGCTGCTGCGGGCCGCGTGGCCATACCTGAAGGAGCGCGGCGGCGCGGTGCTGAACATCATTGGCACGGGAGGCCGGACGCCGGGAGCGGAGTTCACATTGGGCGGCGCGGTGAATGGCGCATTTCTTTCGTTCACCAAGGCGCTGGCGGACGTTGGGGTTCGCGATGGCGTGCAGGTGAACGCGATCAATCCCGGTTATATTCGGACGGACCGGCTGCAAGGGTGGATCAAGTCCGTGGCCGCGGAAACGGGAGGAGATATGCAGGCGGCGCAGCGGGAGATGGTGCGGCGCGCGAACATCGTGAAAATCGGAGAGCCGGAGGAGATCGCCAATCTGGCGGCGTTTATTCTTTCTCCTGAGAACCGGCTATTGCAAGGCGCGCTGATTGATTTGGATGGCGGGCTGACGAAGACGGTGTGAACGCCCCACCACACGCAAAACCGGCGTGTGCTGGGGGACCCTGGTGTGACGACCCAATCACGCGCAAAACCGGCGCGTGCTGGGGAACGCCAGCAGCGTGATCGGGATTGAGCCGCGAATGACGTCTCCCACCCTTTGCAAACTGAGCGAAGAGTGGGTCACCCTCCAAAGCCAAGAGAGATCCTCCGCAGAAGCGACCGGGGCGCACAAAGCGCGCTTCGGTCAGGTCGTTCCTTCAGGATGACAACCCTAGATTGTTCGCTCCGGATGAAAAGTCTACGGCGTTCCCTCAGATGAGAACGCTAGATCGAGATTAGCGGTTGGGAAATCCAATAAGGGCAGAAGAGCGCGGAGGCCGAGAAAAGACGGGACGAGAGCGGTTGGCGGAGATGGAAGAGGCGATGGATTATCCGTTTAGAGACCGGAAAGAAGCGGGACGGTTACTGGCACAGAGATTGGCCGAGTACGCGAACCGCGATGACGCGATCGTGCTGGCGCTGCCACGGGGCGGCGTGCCGGTGGGCTTTGAGGTAGCGCGGGCGCTTCATGCTCCGCTGGACGTATTTGTGGTGCGAAAGCTGGGAGTGCCCGGGCACGAGGAGTTGGCCATGGGAGCGATCGCCAGCGGCGGGGTTTTGGTCCTGGAGCCCGAGGTGGTCGAGCAAATGGGCATCCCGCCCTACGTCATCAACGAGGTAGCCGAGCGCGAAGAGCGCGAACTACTCCGGCGAGAGAGGGAGTATCGCGACGATCGGCCGGAGCCGGAGTTCCGAGGCCGAACGGTGATCCTGGTGGACGACGGGTTGGCGACGGGATCGACGATGCGGGCGGCGGTGAAGGCGCTACGAAAGAGGCAGCCGGCCAAGATCGTGGCGGCGGTGCCGGTGGCGGCGCTTTCGTCATGCGCGGAACTGGCGCCGGAAGTGGATGAGATTGTATGCGCGAGCACGCCCGAGGATTTTCGTGCCGTGGGCGAGTGGTATCAGGAGTTCGGGCAAACCACGGACGAAGAGGTACGGCAACTGCTTCAGGCTGCCGCGCGCGCAAGGAGCGCGTGACTCGCGGCATGTTGTTTTAGAGGGACACTGTCCTTTAGGACAGTAGTATTGGCTGGCCCCGTTCCCTAAGCTGTTCCCTAGGGTGTACCGGCGGCCCTTTTTGGCAAATCGGGCCGACAGGTGTGCCAGGAATATGCGTAGAAAGAGGGTCCCCTCAATGGCAAGACGTCCAACCGCAGCAGACGGAAGCAAATTAGAGCGCAGGAAAGAGACGCGTTTTCCGGTGAGTGTTCCACTGGAAGCCAGCTGGAAAGGGCCGGACGGCGTCCCGATGAAGGAAGAGGCTGTGGCCAGGCAGGTGAACGCGCACGGCGGCCTGGTGGAGATGGCGAATTATCCGGAGATCGGAACGCGGGTGGCGCTGACGAATTTTCTCTCGGCGGAGACGATGGAGGCGCGCGTACTGGCGACGCCGAATTCGCGGGAAGGCGTAGCGCACGGAATTGTGGTGGAGCTGACCACGCCCAACGAAAGCTTCTGGGGCGTGAGCCTGCAAGTGAAGAAGGCTGGCGTGGAGCTGCAAAAGCTGGAAAAGAATCTGCGCTTGCAGGGCATTGAGCCGCGACTGCTGAAGGAGTTCCGGGACACGGTCGAGTACATGCAGGCCATCGCGGGATCGGTGCAGCAGGCGCGCGAACGGCAGATGCAGGGAGACGAGGAGAGCGCCGACACCTGGCTGATTGGCGAGAGAGTCCGGCGGGCTATAAACCTCTGCCTCGAAGTGACGTCGGATTTCGACGCGGGCCGAATTAAAGAGGAAACGAAAGGCGCGAGCGAGCTGCGAGAATCGCTGGAGCCGCTCGCACAACGCCTGAACAGCCTGGTGCCGGCGGGGCTTGGCAGGAGAATCGTGCGCAACGCGGAGATTCGCTCGTCCGAGCCTACTCCCATCGGGCGGCGAGGACGAGCGGAGTCCCGCGAAAGTTGAGCCTCAGAACCGCCGGCTAACGACCACCGGCAGCAGCGGCTTTGACGTTGACCTTTTCCGCCAGTTGCGTGAGCTTCTGATCGGTCTCCTTTTCTTCGTCCAAAGTCTCTTGGAGCAAAGAAACGGCTTGCTTGTCGCCAAGAATCTTGGCCCAGGTGCGCAGCGAGCCGTAAGCGGCTATTTCGTAATGCTCGACGCGCTGGGCCGCAGAGATGAGGCCGGCGTCGAGGGTTTCGGGGTCGAGGTCCTCTTCCATGACCTCGCTGCCTTCCTCGAGAAGGCCTTCCATTCCATTGCAGCTTTCGCCCTTGGGGCTTTCGTCAAGCCCTTCAAAGATCTGCTCGAGACGTGTGATGTGGTTCTTGGTTTGGTCGAGGTGCATTTCAAAGCCTTGGCGTAACTGGCTGGAAGAAGCGGCCTTGGCCATCTTGGGGAGGGCCTTGGTGATCTGCTTCTCGGCGTCATAAATGTCGCGCAATTCCTTCAGGTAGAGTTCCTTAAGTGAGCTTTCCGGCATGAAGCCTCCTTTCACCTGTACTTCCTGTACTTCGCAAAGGCGAGGATATGGTTGTCGGGCGGCAGCACCAATCAGCCCAGTGCTTTACAGCACATAAAGGATTGCTGTACGGACGAAGTAAAAGCGTGCGGTGAAAATCGAGGCCATGGGGAAAGGCTTGCAGCCGACATGATGTATGCCGTCGAGGCCAGCAAGCAGACTCGGGCTTAGGAAAGGCGCCATGTAAAGAAAAGACACATCCTTGCCATCTGGGTCCAACGAATCGGGAGAGAGGTTCATAATTTAGGCTTACGAACGGTAATGAAGGCCGAACAGCATCGCGCCACGCGTCACACCTTTGTCGCGCGGGTCGAGGTGGTGGATCTCGACTCGGAGAGGCAGCTTATCGCGCGCACGGGGAATTTGAGCACGTTCGGTTGCTTTATCGAGGCAGGCGTTGCCTTTCCGCGCGGAACACGAATACGGATGAGAATCACTCATCGCGGAACCATATTCGTTGCGCTGGGGCAGGTGGTGGATACGCGAACGACGGGGATGGGAGTTCGATTCACCTCCATGGAACCGGCGCACCAGCAGATTTTGGAGAATTGGCTGGCGCAGTTGAGAAATGGGACGAACTAAGCTTTCAAAGGTGTAGGCACACTCGCACTTCGCCGATTTGTCGATCGATTCTTCCTGTGGTCTTTCTTTAGCCAGCACAACTTTTCAGGGCAACCTTGCGGGTGAGGACAAGCGTGCGGGCGGAGCCTTGGGAGTCCGCGAAGGGGCGCGCCGAATCACAGTAGTGTGGCTGCCCCTTAGGAGCGCTAGAGACGATGGAGATCGTCAGACGCGGCATGCAGGCGGCGACGCGCAACGGAAAGCAGAAGAAGCGATAGCAGAGGGTGCGATTCCATGATCCGCTCGAGCAGATCCCGCAAACGAAAGATTCAAACGGGCGGGCCGAGGCCTGGACGCGCCCGGGCTGCGCGAGGCCGCGGACATGCCGAGGTGTTGTCCGCGAGGGCTGCGAAAGTCCAGCGGCTCGAGATTCCGGGCGAGGTTTCCGAGACACAATTCGAGGCCGAGGGTGGGACAGTCCACCTCACGAACCTGGGTAAGATTTTCTGGCCTGAGCTGGGGCTGTCCAAACGCGATCTTCTGCAATATTACCTCGACGTGTCGCTATGGCTTTTGCCGCACCTGAAAGACCGAGCCATGGTGATGAAGCGCTATCCGAATGGGATTCACGGGCCGTTCTTCTTCATGAAGCGCGCGCCGGAGCCGCGGCCGGATTTCATCTCCATTTGCTCGATCGAGCATGCCTCGGGCAATGTAATTGGCTTTCCAGTGGTGCGGGACCAGGCTTCGCTGCTGTGGACCGTGAATCTCGGGTGCATCGATTTGAACCCATGGTACGCGCGCTGTGACGACGTTTATCGGCCGGACTATTTGCATTTCGATCTCGATCCGACGCCGGACACATCGTTCGATCGCGTGTTACAGACGGCGCTGCTGGTGCGCGATGCGCTGGCCGAGCTGAAGATCAAGAGTTATGCGAAGACGACGGGATCGCGCGGGGTTCACGTGTATGTCCCGATCGTGCGCGGGCCGAAGCAGAAGGACGTGTGGAGATTCGCGAAGGCCTTCTCAAAGGAGCTGGAGCGAAGGCATCCTCGCACGGTAACCGCCGAATATCGGGTGGCGAAACGCCCGGCGGGACGGGTGCTGGTGGACTACAACCAGAATGCGTGGAACCGCACGCTGGCTTCGGTGTATTCGGCGCGGCCGAAAGCGGCTGCCACGGTATCGACGCCGGTGAGCTGGGAGGAGGTGGAGCGCGGAGTGCGAATCGAGGATTTCACGATGAAGAACGTGCCCGAGCGATTGAGGAAGCTGGGCGATCTGTGGCGGCCTTTGCTGGGGGAACGCGGCCGGGTGCAGTTGGAGCGATTCTTATGAGCCTGCCGCTTTCGAGAACGTATCGGCCGATGGAAGCGATGCCGGAATCGGAGTTGCCGGTCGGGCCCAAATGGCATTACGAGCCAAAGTGGGATGGGTTCCGCTGCCTGGCTTTTCGCGATGGGTCGCGCGTGGACCTGGAATCGAAATCGCAGAAGCCGCTGACGCGCTACTTTCCGGAATTGACGGAGGCGCTTTTGCGGCTTGGGGCGAAAAGATTCGTCCTGGACGGCGAAATCGTGATTCCGGCGGATGGGAGCCTTTCGTTCGATCATTTGCTGATGCGCATTCATCCGGCGGCGAGCCGAATCGCGAAACTGAGCCGTGAGACCCCCTGCGTCTTCATCGTTTTCGATCTTCTGGTGGACGAGCGCGGACGGTCGCTGGTAGAGCGGCCGTTAGGGGAAAGGCGGAAGCGTCTGGAGCGATTCGCGAAGGAGTATTTTGCGGACGACGAAAGCGGAACGATACGGCTCTCGCCGAAAACGGACGACGTGTCCGTGGCGCGCAAATGGTTTCATATGGGCGTGGGGCTCGACGGAATCGTGGCCAAGCGCGACGATCTGCCTTACCAAACGGGCGAGCGCACCGGGATGCAGAAAATCAAGAAGCGGCGCACGGCGGATTGCGTGGTGGGCGGATTTCGTTATCTGGAGAAAGAGCGGCTGGTGGGTTCGCTGCTGCTGGGTTTGTACAACGAGGAGGGGCTTCTCGATCACGTCGGATTCACGTCGTCGATTCATCGGGAGCAACGCGCGGCGCTGACGAAGCGACTCGAAAGGCTCGTCAAGCCGCCGGGATTTACGGGCAAAGCGCCGGGCGGGCCGAGCCGTTGGAGCACCAAGCGGTCAATGGAATGGCAGCCGCTCGCGCCGAAACTTGTGGCCGAGGTGGAGTTCGATCATTTCACGGGGGAAGGTTTCGGCACGGGACGAAATTTGCGCGTTGGCGGCTGGAGAAAGCGCCGCGGGACTGTACGATGAAGCAGGTGGAGCGGGAGAACCGCTCGGCGCTGAAGTTGCTTTGAAGAACGCGTTCGGATTTGCCGCAGCTACTTACCTCGGCAGGGGAGCGCCTTTGCGTATGAAGATTCGATGGCAGCACATGAAGATGCCGGTGAAAACGAGCACGACAGGGACCAGGCCTATGAGCGTCCATAAGGTTTCGGTCGCCCAGCCGAACCGGCCGAAATGCAGATTCGTGAACCAGAAGAGGGCTGTATTGGCGGAGCGAAAGAACTTGGATGTATTCGAGGGGTCGGCGTCGACCAAGGGATAAGACAACTCGGGGAACGCGAAATAGATTCCCGAGAGTCCCCAAATGGCGAGAAAGAGGAAAGCCCAAGCCCCCAGTGTGTTATGCAGATCCCAATTCACCCGGGCAAGACTCGATCGCCAATTTATGGTGAGGCTACGCCGCCAATGCGCGATTCCCGGCCACCACAGGACGGCGCCCGTAACGCAGATCAGAAGAAACGCAATTGCCCCGACGCCGTTCAGCCGGCGTCCCACATCTCCCGACAACAGATTCTCGTGGAAATTTACAACCCACTCGATGACTCGGAACCTCGTCGAATTGGGAGCTGCCGAGGACTCGAGTCGATCGCGAAACACAATCATGCTGCCGGATAGGCTCACGGCCGTGACGTACATGGCGGCGACCATACCCAACCATAAGTGAACCTGGAAAACGGCGCGGTGCGCCCCGAGAGTTTCAGGATGGTGCAGCCAACGCTGCCAGGGAGACATTTCCTGGTGGTGAGTTACAGGGGTAGTCGCGGTTGAGGCTGCGGTTCCCATGCGCGTCCTTCCACTAGCTCCATTCTTTTAGATGATTTGAGTTGGCATAGCCGACGCACGATTCTTAGGCGATCCGGCACGGGGAATCAAGCCAGGCGAGAAACTTTGTTCAGCGGTGGGAGCTTGGGTGGACGGGCGCCATGGCGATTGGCCGTAGCGACGGGAACGTAGTTGAGCTGCACGCCGCTCAGAACGCAACGAAGCATAAGGCCGCCGCGGCTCATATCTCCGCGGCCGACAAATTCGGCAGGGAAGAGAAGCCGCTCTCCAAATATCTTCAGCAAAGGATCGACGTATTTGGGCGTAGCGACGCTGCCCAGCAGGACGACCTCGCAGCGCTGGCCGATCTCATCGGCGAGCAGGCGGGCGTCACGCTCGAGAGGAATACGGTAGCGGGCTTCGGATACAGAGACTGAAGCAGAAGAGATTTTGCACAGATCTTCTCTCGTTACCAGCGTCTCCGCGGGAGCAAGCCGCCGCAGGCCGTGATCACCATCGCGCCGCGCGCGCCCTGTGCATGGGGCGGAGGCTGAGCGAATGCCCGCGCGTAGGCGAGCTTGCCGCGAAAATAAAGACCGCTGATGAAAGAAAAACTCTCTCCGAGGGACAAGCCACCATCGCGGAGGCGAAGGGCAAGCGGGAAGGTCGCGTCCTCGCGGAAAATCAGCTTGGCGCGAACGCCGCTTACGTTGGCAGGCGAAAGAAGGAAGATGCGATGGACAGCGCTTGGCCGCGAGTGAGGCAAATCGGGGACGCAGCGCAAGTCGGAGGCGGGCAGAAGCGGAGTTTGGGGAGCGTGCTGCGCCAGTTTTTTGGCCGGCAGGTTAGCCGTCTTTACTTTCAGGGGCGAACGGCTGATTTTCCGGAACTTCGGGGCCATCGGAGAATGATAGCTTACGGTGGGGCCCTGTGCAGGCGTGTGCCAATCGTGTGCCAATCGGGGCGGGGCGGTCATCCAATCGTTCTGCTGAAGGGCGTCTCAATGGCCGGCTCAAATGGGGACGCTGAGCGGCGCAAATAATAGGGAAGGACCTAGCGCGCCAATCAGGGAGCTCAAGCTCGTTGGTAGCGAGTTAACAGCAAGGAAAGCGACAGAGGGGCGCATCCGCTGTACAATGACAGATCGAATTGAGATGGTGCGAGTGACCTTTTATACGCGTTTTTCCGCCTGGGATGACGCAAATCATGATTCCGTGGGCAGTCTGTCCGGGAGAGCTATGCCGGATTTACGCTGGGAGCAGAGCCTTAGATGAAATGGACGAGAGCGGTTGGGATGATCCCGGCGCTGGTGGTTTTGCTGGCGCTAGCGGGGTGCGGCAAAAAGGGCACGCAGGCCGCGGGGCCGCCGCCGCAGTTTGCGCCGCTGGTGACGGTGGCGCGGGCCACGGCACACGACGTGCCGGTATATCTAGAAGAGATCGGGCGGAGCGGGGCTTTTGAGTCGGTAACCGTGACGCCGCAGATATCAGGGCGCATCATCCAGCGGGATTTCGAGGATGGCGCCGAACTCAAGAAGGACCAACTGCTGTTCACTATCGATCCGAGGCCCTATAAGGCGCAACTCGACTCGGCTCAGGCGCAGCTCGCGGAAAGCAAGGCGGCGCTGGACTTGGCGAATACGCAGCTGAAAATGTACGCAAGTATCGCGAATACGCGCGCGGTTTCCCAGATTGACCTGGAGACAAAGAAGAACACCGTGGCGGTGGATGAGGCGCAGGTGCAGGCCGCGGAAGCCTCCGTGGAAAATGCCAAGCTGAACATGGAGTATTGCTACATTCGTTCGCCGATCGACGGGCGCGCAGGCGCACGCCTGGTGGACGTGGGCAACGTGGTGCAGACGAACACGACGGGGCTGCTTTTGATCCAGCGTATTAACCCGATCTATGCGGACTTCACCGTGACCGAGGGCGATCTTCCCGAAGTGCAGCGAGAGCTGGCCAGGGGGTCGCTGAAAACCCTGGTGCGCATTCCGTCCGACGATCCGAAGCAGGCGCGCGAGGGGAAGCTGACGTTCCTGGATAATGCAGTGCAGAATGCGACCGGAACCGTGAACTTGCGGGCCACAATCGCCAATGCCGACCACCATTTTTGGCCGGGACAATTCGTAAACGTGACTTTAGTGCTGGCGACGAGCAAGGGCGCGGTGCTTGTTCCGAGCCAGGCCGCGCAGATCAGCCAGCAGGGTCCTTATGTGTACGTGGTGAAGCCGGGCGATACGGTGGAACTGCGTCTCATCACGCAGGGGCAACGTCAGGGAGACGACGTGGTGGTGACCAAGGGCGTGGCCGACGGCGAGCGCGTGGTGGTGACGGGCCAGCTAACGCTCATGCCGGGAGCCAAGGTGCACGTGCAAGACGCGGGCGCGCCTCCCGGCGGCGCCGCTCCTGGCGCAACATCTACCGATCGTACGACGAAAGGGTCCGACCCGTCGACGAAAGCTTCCGACCCGGCAGCGAAAACTTCCGATCCCGCTCCCCCGACGAAATCTTCCGATTCCAGCAGTTCCGGTAAGAGCAAGAGCTGAGAGGGCGATAGCGTGAATTTTTCTGAATTGTTTGTGCGTCGTCCAGTGATGACGGTGGTGCTGACGGCCTCCGCGATCCTCTTCGGAGCGATGGCTTACCTCAATCTGCCGGTGAACGATTTACCGGCGGTGGATTATCCCGTGATTCAGGTTTCCGTGGGTTATCCGGGGGCCACGCCGGAGACGATGGCAAATAACGTGGCCACGCCGCTGGAACGCCAGTTCATGCAGATTCCGGGCCTGGAGGAGGTAACCTCCAACAGCGGCGAAGGGGCACACCAGCTTCGTCCTGCAATTCAATCTTTCCAAGAGCGTCGACGCCGCCGCGACGGATGTACAGGCGGCGATCAGCCAGGCCACAGCGAAATTGCCGGTGGACTTGCCGGCCCCACCGACGTTCACGAAGACAAATCCGAACGATCAGCCGATTATCTACGTCGGTCTTACGAGCGACACGGTGACCGAGGGTCAGCTCTACGATTACGCCAATACGCAGGTGGGCGAGCGCCTCAGCATTCTGCCGGGCGTAAGCCAGGTGGCTGTTTTCCGGGACGCAATCGGCCGTGAGGATCAAAGCTGATCCTTCGGCCATGGCCAGCCGCGATATCACTATCGACGATCTGAACAACGCCATCAAAAACGGCAGCGGCCTACACGGGCGCGGGACAATTCGACGGCGCGCATCGAACGTTCCTAGTGCAGCCGCAAGGGCAGTTGAGCAAGGCCGAAGATTACGAAAACCTAATTGTCAGCCAGAACAAGGGAGCGCCTGTCTATCTGAAAGACATCGCCAAGGCGACCGACAGCGTGCAGGACGAACGTATCAACATGAGATTCTGGCTGCGCGGCCAGCACGTGCCGTCGGCGACAGTGGTGGTGTCGGTTTATCGGCGAGCCGGTTCCAACGCCGTGGAAGTGGCGAAGGAAGTACGCAATGCGGTGCCGAGCGTCCGGGCGACGCTGCCTAGTTCCGTGGCGCTAATACCGATTTATGACCGCTCGTTAGACGATCGTGAACAGCGTGCAAGACGTAAAGGAGACGCTGGGAGATCGCGTTTGTATTGGTGGTGATGGTTATTTTCCTATTCTCGGGCGCGTGCCACGGATACGCTGATTCCGGCAGTAGCGCTGCCGTTATCGCTGCTGCTGACCTTCCTGGTGATGAACATACTTGGGTACAGCCTGGATAACCTCTCGCTGATGGCACTCACGCTGGCGATCGGGTTCCTGGTGGATGACGCCATCGTGTTTCTGGAAAATACGGTGCGGCTAATGGAGGGCGGGACAGGACGCGCTGGAGGCCACGCTGAATTCGGCCAAAAGAGATCAGCTTCACGATCCTGGCCATGACGATTTCACTGGCTGCCGTATTTCTTCCGCTGGTGTTCATGACGGGCCTGGTGGGACGCATCTTCCGCGAATTCGCGATCACGATCATCGTGGCCATTTTCGCCAGTGGGATCGTTTCGCTGACGCTTACGCCGCTGATGTGCTCCAGGCTGCTGGGCCGGCGGGGCCAAGGCGCGAAGAGGACATGGATGGAGCGCGTGGTGGGAGGCATCGAGCGGCGCGTTCTGAAGGTGTATGGCGAGACGCTGTGGTTTTTCCTTCGGCAACGCTGGGTATCGGCATTGATTTGGCTGATTTGCCTGGCCGGGACGGGATACCTTTTTTACATCGTGCCAAAGGCGTTCTTGCCCATCGGCGACAGCTCGTTTGTCCGCGGGGTATTCGTGGCGCAAGAGGGCTCGTCGCCGGAGCAGATGCGCCAGTATCAGTTGCAGTCAGAAGACGCGCTGCATGACAATCCGGCTGTGGATATGACATTCACCATGTCCGCAAATAGCGCTTTTTTCCCCTCGAACCAGGGCCTGCTGCTGGCGATTCTGAAAGACCCCGACAAGCGGCCGCCGATCCTAGCTGTTTCAGCCCAGCTCATGGGGGCGATCAACTCGAAGGTGCCGGGACTGCTGACATTTTTGCAGCCTAACCCGGTGCTGGAGATCAGCACGGGCGCGACGGCGGACCTGCAGGGGCAATTCGCTTATTCACTCTCCGGAATCAATCCCGACCAGGTGTATTCGTCGGCGGAGCAATTGATAGGCAGGATGCGGCAGTATCCGGGATTTTTGTTTGTCGAACTCCGATCTCTTCAATCACACGCCCAATCTGCAAGTGAATATTCTGCGGGATCAAGCCAAATTGTACGGCGTGTCTGAAGCGCGCATCCTCACGCTGCTGCATAACGCGTATTCGCAGAATTACACCTATCTGATCAAGCGGCCCAACGATCAATACCAGGTGATCCTGGAAGTGGCGGATATCGACCGCGACGATCCGCAGGATTTGAATCTGCTGTACATCAAGAGCGACGACGGCCAGCGCATGGTGCCGCTGCGAGCGGTGACACAGTGGACGTCGATGCTCGGGCCGCAAGCCGTGAACCACATCAACCAGTTCACCAGCGTCACAATATTTTTCAACCTCAAGCCCGGCTATGCCATCGGGCAAAGCCACGGAGTTCCTGGAAGGCGCGGCCAAGCAAATCCTGCCGGTCGACGTGCGCGGGAGTTTGCAAGGCCAAGCGCTGACCTTCCGCGACACGGTGACCAGCCTCACGATACTGATGGCGCTGGCCGTATTCGTCATGTACGTGATTCTGGCGATCCTCTATGAGAACTATCTGCACCCGTTCACCGTGCTTTCCTCGCTGCCGGTGGCGCTGGTGGGAGGCTTATTGACGCTGTGGCTCTTCAATGGCGGAAGCCTCGCTTTACGCGTTCATCGGGATGTTCATGCTGATGGGCATCGTGAAGAAGAACGGAATTCTGATCGTCGATTTCGCGCAGCAACGAGTGGAGCAGGGGATCGAGGACACGCAAGCGATCCACGACGCAAGCATGGAGCGATTCCGGCCCATCATGATGACGACGCTGGCCGCGCTGATGGGGGCTTTGCCCATCGCCCTGGGAGTAGGGGCGGACGGGGCGTCGCGGCGTCCTTTGGGATTGGTGGTCGTGGGCGGATTGATCGTCTCGCAATTCATCACGCTGTATATCACGCCGGCCATTTACCTCTATCTGGAAGAGTTCCAGGAGAAGGTGCTGGATCGCACCAGCTTCTTCCGTTCCAGCCGAGGCCGCGCGCCGCAGACAGCGCATGCAGTGGAAGGCCTCGCTTCGCATGACTGAGAGCGCGTGCGGCTGGAAATTTAGGGCAAGCGCAAGAGCAGGCCTGAATCCTAAAACCGAGAAGGAAGCGATGCGCGCAAAGGCCGCGGTGCGTTTGGGGATCGGCGTCCTAGGGGTCTACTCGATGTTTCTCTCGGGTTGCACGGTGGGGCCAAAGTACGCGAAGCCCCCGGTGACGACGCCTCCCGCATACAAGGAGCTGACGCCTGAGAACTTGAAGGACACCGACGGATGGAAGCAAGCGCAGCCGAGCGACGGGACGCTGCGCGGCAAGTGGTGGGAGATTTTCGGGGACCCCGTGCTGAACAGCCTGGAAGAGCAGGTGAGCGTCTCTAACCAAAATATCGCCGCGGCGGCGGCAAGCTACCTCGAAGCGCGAGCCCTGGTGCGACAAGCGCGCGCGCAATACTATCCGACGTTGTCGGCCAATCCGGCGATCACGAATTCACGTCCGTCTCTGGGACAATTTGGCGGAGTGTCGAGCGGCTCGTCGTCGTCGGGTTCGGGTTTCGCGCTGCGGTCGTTCACGGATTATTCGCTTCCGTTCGACGCTTCCTGGGTGCCGGATTTCTGGGGGCGCGTCCGCAATACGTTCCTGGAGAATGCCGCGGCGGCCCAGGCGAGCGCGGCGGACCTGGAAAATGTGCAGCTGACAGCGCAGGCGGAAGTAGCGGTGAATTATTTTGAGATCCGCGCTCAGGACGCGTTGAAAGAGTTGTTCGACCAAACCGTGGCGGCGTATCAGGATTCGCTGGAGCTGACGCAGATCCAGTTCAACGCGGGGATTGCCGCGGATGAGGCGGTAGCGCAAGCGGAGACACAACTCGAGTCCACGCAAGCGCAAGACACGAACCTGGGCATTGCCCGGGCGCAATTCGAGCACGCCATGGCGCTGCTGGTGGGACAGCCGGCGTCCACGTTTTCGTTGCCGGAGGCGCCGCTGCGGGCGAGTCCGCCGGCGATTCCGTTCGGGGTGCCTTCCGAAGTGCTGGAGCGGCGGCCTGACGTGGCTTCGGCGGAACGGCTGATGGCGCAGGGCAACGCACAGATCGGCCTGGCAACAGTGGCTTACTATCCCACGGTGACGCTGAGCGCGACGGCCGGTTTCTCGAACGTATCGCCGGCAACGTGGTTCACATGGCCCAGCCGGTTCTGGTCCGCCGGACCAGCCTTGGCTGAGACGCTATTCGATGCCGGGTTGCGGCGTGCGACCGTGCAGCAATTTCGGGCGTCATACGATCGCAGCGTGGCGAATTACCGGCAAACGGTTTTGACGGCCTTTCAGCAGGTGGAAGACAATCTGGCGGCTTTGCGAATCCTGTCGCAGGAGATCAAGCAGCAGGATACGGCGGTCACGTCGGCGCAGAGAAATTTGCAGCAGGCCATGCAGCGCTATCAGGCGGGGATCGATCCCTATCTCAACGTCATCACGGCGCAAACGACATTGCTGACGAACCAGCAGGCGGCGGTGAATCTGCGTAGAGACCAGATGACAGCGAGCGTGCAATTGATCGAGGCACTGGGCGGCGGCTGGGGGGCAGGGCAGTTGCCGTCGATGAAAGAAGTGAGCGAAGTAACGCCCTCGGAAGCTGCCAAGTAACTCGTCTCGCATCGCGACACCCGTTCGCCATTTACACAATCATTCGTATCACTGCATGGGCAGGCCTTCGCTGCGATCCTCTGAGAACGGTGAAGCTGGAGCCGTTTTTTTGTGAAGAAGAGACCGGACCAGGGACAGAAACAGGAGTTACCTGCGGTGAAGCGGCCAAAAATGGTTCGCGCGGCTTAGCCCTTAGGAGGCTAAGCCGCGCGGGTAGAACGGAACGAGCCTAGGCTTAAAAGTTATTTTGCGGATGGCCCTCTTTTTGCCATTCCACCGGCTCTTCGTTGGTGGTGCAGAAGAATTCGTCCAGATCGTCATCGGGCACGACCGAGAGAGACCATTCGCGGGGTGCGGAGGTCCAAGGCTTAGCGAGAACCATGGGATCGTCGATGGTGGTTTGGTAGACAATGTAGTTCTTCGAGGGTCGGGTGATGCGCTCGACTACATGTTCGTCGTCGCTATGAAACCACCCTCCGAAATTCGGGACGCGAGTGTCGAGGGCGACCGTATCGATGACCAGCGTATCTTTTTCCCAGTGCGCAACCGAATTGCCATTGAATGTGGGATCGGGATCCTTGGGATGGGGGCGGCCGTCGGTATGAATGACGCGAAAGTCCATCGGATATTCGATCATCATCACGATGCGGTCTGGGGTTTGCACGAACTGGATAGGCCACGTCAGGCTATTTTCCTGCAACAACGTGCCTGGAGTGTTCGGAAGGGTGCACTCACCGTACGTGCGGACTTGCTTGTACTTTTCCTGTGCCCCGGGCTTAAGGTCCGGCTTCCCCTCCGGCGTCACTTTGGGGTCATATTGCCGACGCGCGTCCGGATCGATCGGGTAAGCCCTCTGAACCTGTCTTCCCGCGGCGTTTGGAAAAAAGACGCCAGACAGGTCCGGATGGCCGTCCTTGGTCTTGGGAGCAGGTCCGCCCGGTGGCAGCCGATGCCAGTTCTCGGAGCCGGCCGATGTATGCTCAGTTACTTTTCCTACCGATCCTGGGGGAGGCGCCTGCGCAAAAGCCGGCGTGATGAGGAACCATAAAACCGCCAGAACCGATCCAGCCATCGTTACGCAACGTCGGAAACGCCTCTCCATCTCTAATCCCGTCATTTCCAAATTCTCCTTTGAGGTGCGCGCCCACAACCCCACACAGGCCGCGATGGTCGAGGCGCCAAGCTGTTCCTAAGCTAGTTATCGAAATGCAGATCTTCGGGGGTCAGATTTTCAATGTTCTGACCGACGATGCGCAGCAGGCCATCGCCTAGCTTGAAGAATTCGGCAGTGCCCTTGTACGGGGTACCACCAGCCTTGGTGGGGCAAATCCTTGCAACAGCGGGCTTACCAACATTGCTTAGCACATCTTCTCTGGTGGTGCCCGACCGCTTGAGGCTATTCGGGGAGATGGTTTCGAGCCTCCACGTATTTACCTTGCCGTCGGAGTCCTTCACATCTATATGAAAAAAAGCGTGCGGGTTCTCCCATTCGACGCCCGAGAGAGTACCTTTCAAATTTTCGCACTTCGTGATATCGAATTCCGTAGCGTAGCCATGATGAGCGAATGCGGGAACGCTTGCGAAGAATAGAGCAACAACTACCACAGCACCCCTGAGCCTATGTCGCATGAACGATTGCTCCTCTGAGAGTAGACAGTCTGGTCCCAATTGAAACGTGCTAGAACGCACTTTTAAGCTAAGGCGGCGGTAATGTCAAGACGAAATCTGAACGGGACGTCCATGGGGCTCCGGTGCCGCCGGGCCCAACGCGTTAGAGACAAGTCAAGTGTCTTGACAACGTGGCTCGGCCGGTTCTCGGCCACTTCGTTTTGAGGCCGAATGCGGCGAAAGTCATGCGCCGATTCCATGATAGGATACCGAACCGCAGCAGCCGACATTTTCACCCGAGGGAAGGAGTACGTCTCGAATGCATCAGTCCGATAACAGTTCAATTGGCAAATCAATTGGAGAGAACGTGAATAGGGCATCGAGGCGGAAGGTCCTTGCCGCCACGCAAGTGGCACTGATTTGTTTATTGACTGTTGTTTCCGCGAGCGCGCAGGCGGGGCAAGCAGAAAAACCGCCGATGGCGGACGACGTATTCAAGAACATCCAGGTTCTCAAGGGACTTACAGTCGATCAGTTCATGGGCACGATGGGGTTCATCGCCGCGGCCTTGAGCCTTAATTGCTCCGAATGCCACGACACCAGCAGTTCGGCGGCTTTCGCGTTAGACAACCCCAGAAAGCAGATGACGCGGCGAATGATTCTCATGGTGGACGCCTTCAACAAGGCTAATTTCGGGGGAAAGCGCGAAGTGACGTGCTATTCGTGCCATCGTGGAGACACCCGTCCAAAGGTGACACCGAGCCTGGCCGACCAGTACAGCACTCCTCTTCCAGACGACCCGGACGAAATTGAAATTCCTCCAACTCCCATTCCCAACCCGCTTTCCGCCGATCAGCTCTTTGACAAATACATCCAGGCGCTCGGTGGGGCCGCGCGGCTAGCTACGATCGGCAGTTTTGTCGCTCACGGAACGTACGAGGGCTTCGACACGTCCGACGACCAAGTGCCGGTGGATATTTATGCTAAAGCCCCGAATCAACGCGCCATGTTCGTACATCTCGGTTCACTACATGAGGGTGCAGGAGACAATATCAGGGTCTTCGATGGCCGGAATGCCTGGAACACGTCGGCGGGAACATTCTTGCCGTTGCCTGTGCTGGAGTTGACGAATGGGGAGCGGGAAGGCGCTGAGTTGGATGCGGCTCTGGGGTTTCCCGTGCAAATCAAAAAGCTGCTGAAAAACTGGCAAGTGGGGTTTCCGCCATCGCGGATCGACGACAATCAGGTAGACGTTGTCCAGGGAACGAGCGCTAACAATACTCCCGTGAAGTTCTACTTCGACAAGAAATCGGGCTTATTGATTCGGCTGGTTCGCTATACCGATACCGTGCTGGGTTTGATTCCCACGCAAATTGACTACTCGGATTATCGCGACGTTTCGGGAGTCAAGATGCCATTCCACTTGGTAACGACGTGGACGGACGGGCGGTCCACCACGGACCTGACATCCGTACAAGCGAACGTCGCGATTGATGGAGCCAAGTTCGCTAAGCCCACACCAACGGCCGCACAGAAACCTTAGCGCGAGGCACGGGCGTTCGGATCCCTTAATCCCTGTGAAAATTTGCCACTCGTGGCGGCGGTTGAGCCGCGCCACGAGCGGCCCTGCAGACAAGCGAGGCGATTTACCGGCTTGCAGTCTTGGTGGTCGCTGGGGCAGGCTTTGCGAACTTGGCTCCATCAATCGGGACGTTCGCGTGCAGTTCGCTCAAGTCAATGGTGGAGCGGCCATCTGTCCAGGTGACCGTCCAGTGATAGGGCATCTTGACGCCCGAGACGTCGCGATAATTGGAGTAATCGACCTGGGTGGGAACGGTGCCGACGGGTGTATTCGCATAGTAGATTAACCGCACCAGCAGATCCGAGGAAGGATCGAAGTACAACTTTACGGGCAGCCCCTTGTTGGTAAGCCTACCCTGCAACACCTGGGTCTCTTTATCGTTGACCGTGGCCGAACCGACCCGCCAGTCGATAAGTGTTTGCTTGATTTGGGCCGGGAAAGAGAACGTCGCTTCTATCTTGGCGCCATCCAGGCTGCCTCCCGTGATCTCAATCAGGGGCAGAGGTCTTTCCGGCGCCGCGAGCCAGGCGGAGTGCCCGTCGAAAGTGGTGGTGCCATCGCCATCGCGCATGTGCACGACCGTGGCGCGCATGTCCGGGGCCTTGGCAAAAATGTCCACGGGAACTTTTTCATAACCCGTATCGAAACCTTCGTAGGTCCCTTTTCCGGCAAAACTCTTCAGATTCGAGACGTTCTGGGTCCCGCCGAGGGCCTGAATATATTTGGCCAGAATCTGATCGACCGCGGCCGGTCCGGAAGTTTCGACAACTTCATCCGGCTCCGCGTCCCAGACTTCGCTGTACTGAACCGAGAAAAGCGGAATGGTGCGGGGTTTCGGGGCGCCCTGGTGGCATGTCCAGCAAGTGACCATGCGCTGGCCGGCAAAATAATTCTTGTTGAGGGCGGTTACCATGAGCATCATCATGCGGGCTTTCTGCTTGAGGGGCGTGTCGTCGGCAAATTTTGCCCAATCGCCACCACTCTCCTCGGTGTGGCAGTCGGTGCAGTTGAAGCTGGTGGAAGCGGCGAAGAATCCCATCGTTTGCATGAAAGTATCGACAGGAATCCCTTTGAGGATCTGGACATTCTTGAAAGCTTGCTCGGCCAGAATTGGTTTGTCTCCCGCAGGTGTTTGGCCCGGAGTAGGGCGGGCCGGCGCGCGGCCTATCGCGAAGACAGCGCACAACATGCAGAAACATACCGTGCCGGCTGCACCCAGCACCATTCGTTTCGACCCCAGCCCCATTTAGCCTCTCGATCGCGGTTAGCGCTTTCCAGCGCGCGTCCGATCATGGAATTGTGTTCTCTACAGCTACTCTCAAAGCAAAAAACGAAGAAACGACATCTATCAAGTCGGAGAAATTTATCAAGGCCAAGAAGCAGGGTCAAGCGGAGATGACCGGAGCGCATCAAGGCATTCGGAAGGCATTCGGAATCGGATACGCGCTTTGAAGCGAGACTTGGTTGGACTCGGCAGAGGGCGTTGAACTTGACAGCGAGATAACGGCTATCGTATTACAGCACTGGCGGGTATGGGTGTATGTTCGTCTGCCGAACTCGGCGTGCCTACAATAGATGATCATCCGAGGAGATATTCATGCGGCGTAATGCGAATGTGATGGGAGCAGTCTTCGCTCTGCTCTTGGGAGCAATCCCCGCAGCCGCCCACCACGGCTTTGCTGTTGAGTTCGACGGGACGAAGTGCACGGATATGACGGGCACTCTCACGGGCGTCGATTGGCAAAACCCGCATGCGTATTTCCACATGGACGTTAAGGATGCGGATGGCAAGGTGACGTCGTGGCGCTTCGAGACCCTCTCGGTGGTTTCGATGAAAAGGGGCGGACTCGATCGGCAAGATTTCCTGGATAACGTAGGGAAAACGATCAGCACAAGAGCATGTCCCGCTAAGAGCGGCACCCTATACAGAGCTGCCGCGGAAACACTGACGTTGCCGGATGGCCGGGTCTTCGTCGTGGGGCAATACGTCGAAGGCAACAAACGCGGCAAGGCCGATAATTAAGCGGAGATTCTCTGCGACGATCAAGGTTGATGGATTTTGGCCGCCGAGCCTGAAAGGGAGATCAGGATGGGGCGATCAAAGATGACGCGGCGGCTTGGCTTGTGTGCTAAGGGGGTCGGTTTTATCGCGGCTTTATCCATGATTCACGTGCCGGCTTTCGCCCAAAAGCAGAGCGTTCCGGAAAGGATTCACAAGCTGCCTCCAGGCGGACCGGGGCCGCGCACACCGGACGGGCATCCCGACTTTTCCGGAGTTTGGTTTCCAAACAGCGCGGGACAAGCACTCAACGCGGCGAGGCTCGCCGGCGAGGACCCCGTCGACCAGGATGCACGACGACAATTCGATCCTAAAGTGACGCCAGAGGAGAAGCCGTCTTTTCAAGCTTGGGCGGCCGCCAAAATCGAGAAGATGACTTCAACCGAGGAGCAGCTGGAGCGGCCATCTGTGAATTGCTTGCCACGCGGTGTTCCAGGTATGCTCGCCACCGCTTATCCGATCCAGCTTGTTTCAACTTCGGGACAGTTGGTTGAACTAGTCGAGCTAAACAATAACTTTCGGGTTGTAGCCATTGACGGGCGCGCACATACGAAGAATCCCGATCCGCTTTTCAATGGCGATTCGGTGGCTCGCTGGGATGGGGATACGCTGGTCATCGACACGATCTCTCTGGATGAGAGGACTTGGAATGACCTGAACGGGTGGTTCCATAGCGATCAGGAGCATGTGGTCGAGCGGATCAGCCGCCCTTCGAAGAATTACCTGATCTACCAATTTGTGATTGAGGATCCCAAGGTGCTGACGAAGCCTTGGACGTCTGCGCCTCGCAAATGGTCGCTCTCTCATGATGTTCTGGAAGAGTACTACTGTACCGAAAATAATGAGATCGAGGAGTTGCAGAAAATAAAGGAACAAGAGTCGCAGGGGAAGTAAGGGATAGATGGGCCCTGGCCGTCCGGAGGCGGGAGGATGGTAATGAAAAATCGGGTTCTGGCCGGTGTTGCGGTTGCCCTTTTAGGATTTTCGACGGCAGTTCTTGCGCAACAAAATAAAAGTGCTTCCAGTTCCGCAAAGGCAGCGGGAGGGAGTGCCAAGTTTGACGCGCATGACCTGAGTGGATCGTGGATTGGCACCCAGAAGTTTTTTGGCGACGACAATCCGGTGCCTGAACCGCCTTTAACACCGTGGGCAAAAGAGCATTTGCTGATGGAGAGCATTTCGCATACGGGATTGAATTTGACGGCGAAGGGCGAGTCCTCGACCACTTCCAGTAAGAGCGGGATTACAGACGCAAATGGAGTACCGGCGAACATTCCGGAGGGCCACTACCCAGGGGAGCACTGCGAACCGCTGGGCGCGCCGGTGCAATATAACGGCACACATTATTATCCATTTCAATTTATTATCCTGCCCGATCGTATCTATCAGTTGTTTGAGAAACAGATGGAACGCAGGGTAATCTGGCTCAATCGGGGCCATGAGAATATCTTTCCCAGCTATTTCGGCGATTCCATTGGGAAATGGGAGGGAGACACGCTGGTCGTCGATACGATCGATTTCAACGGGCGGTTATGGATCAGCGAGAACGTCGGCCACTATATGAGTGACGCATTTCACCTGGTGGAGCGCTACCGTCTGACCGACGCGACGCATATGGAATTGGAGATGACGTACTCCGACCCGAAGGCGTGGGGCGATAAGGTTTGGACCGGATGGAAAAAATCGTTCAAGCTCGATTCGAAGGGCGATTCTCAAGAGGAAAATATTTGCGATCCAGCGCATTGGCAGGATTACGACAGCGTAATCTTGAATCCGATTACGGGAAAGAAGTGAGGTCCCAGCCTTTGCGTTGCGCGCTAATACGAGCATTCCTCCGGTAAGTTTGCGTACGGTATTGGATTGAAAGTGCAAGTGAAGCACCTAGGTAGAACGGCGGGGGCTTTGCAAGCCTTACAGAAAGGCCCTAGGCCACAAAGGAGCGGAATGAAAAATTGGAGCAAGGTGGGGGTTTTGGTTGGGCTTCTGGCATTTTCAACTGCGTTATTTGCACAACAAAGTGGCGATAGTTCAACGGGCAAATTCGACCCGCACGACCTGAACGGGTCCTGGATTGGCACCGGACGGATTTATGGCGGATAACAACACTACCCCCGAGCCGCCTTTGACGGACTGGGCCAAGCAGCACTTAATGATGCCGAACATTTCGCATGCCGGATTGAATGCGGTGATCAAGGGCGCATCCTCGGCTGGATCGCTAGCGAATGGAGCTAAGTCGGTGGACGCGAACGGCGTCCCAGCGAACGTTCCCGAGGGGCACTACCCAGGCGAATACTGCCAACTGCAGGGCACGCCTGTGGCGTTCAACTATATAAACGAATACCCGGTGATGTTCATCATGCTGCCGGATCGGATCTATCAGATGTTCGAGTACCACCGCGAATGGCGAACAATCTGGCTCAATCGCGACCATCCGAAGGATCTGCTGCCCAGCTACTACGGGGATTCTACTGGCAAATGGGATGGAAATACGCTGGTGGTCGACACAATCGGATATAACGGCGTGGAAGGCCATCGTTGGATCAGCGAGAACGTGGGGCACTATTCGAGCGACGCGTTTCACCTGGTCGAGAGGTACCATCTCACGGACTCCACGCATTTGGAACTGGAGATGACGTATTACGACCAGAAGGCGTGGGGCGACAAGCCGTGGACAGGTTGGAAGAAGTCGTTCAAGCTCGACTCAAAGAGCGATTCTCTTGAGGAGAACGTGTGCGATACTGGACGAGCCTATGATAACGTCATCGAGCACCCCGCCGGACTTCCGGACAAACCGACGAACTGATTTTCAGATCGACGGTTCAGGGTCAGGCATGTATCATCGCAATCCTTACTGACCTATAGGAAGGGTTTGTAAGATTGAGTAGAGGGAATGGAGGAACGAATGTCGGGCAATCTGCGGCGAGGCGCTTTCATTGTGGCGCTGGCAACGTTGGTTTTGCTTTGCGGTACGTCTCTTTCGGCCCAAGTAGACCCTACAGGGCTGCCCATCGTCGGTACCTGGAAAATTAACAAGGCGAAGTCGGGACCCGGCGCTCGTAACCGCCCCGATGGCTGGACGGCCGTATACACAGTGGAAGATGGCGGAATTCGACAGACGATGTATGACGCCTATCCAGCGCCGTATGACGGGCTGCCGCTAACCGGAGTGGCCCCGAAGGATCACACGTTTTTCTATAAACTGGACGGCAAACAGATATACAAAGATCCCGAGGGTCCGAACGGCGAGGAACAGACGATTTCCACCTGGCTTGTAGGTCGAAACATGATCTATAGGCAAAGACAAACCAAGGGAATGGACGACGAGCGTGTGCTGTATATCGTTTCCGACGACGGAAAGACCTTAATGTGGTACGTGTGGAATGCGAATCCGAATCCCAAGGCGCCGCCGAACCCGAACCCTGGTCCAGGCATGGTGTGGGATCGAGTCAATTAATTGGCGCGAGGTAAAGGCCGCGACAGGTTCCACAGCGTAGCGGAGCCCGAAAAAAACGGATACTTATGAGGGTTAATGAACGGGCTGGAGCTTACAACGGACTAATCTTGGAGGGACAATGAAAGGCAGTCTAATAAAGTCGCTGATCGTGTTTGCGGGCTTTCTAGCATTGGGCGCGCCGATACTAGCGCATCACGGGTCGCGCGTGTCGTACGATCTTACGAAACAAGTGACGATGAAGGGCGTGGTGACCGAGTATCAGTACCAAAACCCCCATATCTACATTATGTATGACGTAAAGGACGAAAATGGCAACCTCGCGCATTGGGGTGTGGAGACCAATTCTCCCATCGTCCAGGCGCGCTGGGGCTGGGACAAGCACACGCTCAAACCCGGGGATGAGATTACAGTTACGGTATACCCTTCTAAAAGTAGGGGCGACCCGCGGCTATCTGTCGAAACTCGTAACCCCAGACGGCAAAGTAACCAACCTGAGCGCGCCGGAGCAGTAGAATCTGCGACATCCGCCAGAAGTGCTTATTCCGAAAGGGGCTTCCAGAATGCGTTTAGGCTTTCTTGCTTTGGCGCTCGCAATCTCTTCCACGCTTGCCTTCACTCCGTCAGTGGGCGCCCAGGACCGTCAGGCAGGAGCGGCTACAAAGGCTCAGGCATTTGACCCCCACGACCTCTCCGGAGCTTGGTGGCGCCACGGCAAATCTGGCTCGACGCTGAGCAGGAACAATGTTCCTCCAATGACCCCTTGGGCGCAGGCGAAGTATGCCGCGAATAAGCCGGGAATCGGGCGCGCGGAACGGATTGTTCCGCTCGGAAATGACCCTGCAATGCAATGCGATCCCATCGGATTCCCACGCGTCATGTTCTACGACGCCTACCCGACGGAGATCGTTCAGCTTCCCGGCAGAATCATTGAATTCTTCGACTACTTTTACGTCCATCGCACGATCTGGACAGACGGTCGAGAGATTCCCAAGGACCCTGACCCGACCTGGTACGGAGTTTCGGTTGGGAAATGGGAGGGCGACACGTTAGTGGTTGAGACGGTCGGGTTTAACGATCGAACCTGGATCGATGACGACGGCCACCCGCATAGCGAGGATATGCGCGTGGAAGAGCGTTACCGCCGCATAGACCACGACAACATCGAACTCAACATGACGATTACAGATCCAAAGTCGTATACGCAACCGTGGGTGGGCGAGACGAAAACCTGGAAACTCGACCCGAAGCTGGAACTCCGAGAGGACCTTTGTGTCCCTTCAGACGAAGAGAAATACAAAGAGGAGATGAGGGTGCCTGCCGCGACCCCGCCGGGAAAGTAACTGGCGAAGACGAGCCTCTTTGAAACGACTGTGCCTTTGCTCTTTTTTGTCCGACGATGACTTTTAGTCTGCTTGGTTGCGAAGTCGTTCGCTGCCATCCGAAACTAGCCGCAGGTTACCATCCTTCATTCCTAACGGTACATGACACGGAGCGCGATGATAAAACGGATCGTTCTTAGCACGCTACAGGCGCTAATCTGCGTGGCGGCGATTGTCTCGGCCAACGCACAGACAAAGCCGCTGATGGCCGAAGAGGCGTTCAAAAACGTCCAGGTGCTCAAGGGAATTCCGGCGGACGAATTCATGAACACAATGGGTTTCTTTGCGGCCTCCCTGAGCTTCAATTGCACAAGTTGCCATGGGTTAGAAAGCGCCGGAGACGTGGCAAGATTTGCCGACGATACACCGCTGAAGCAGACCGCGCGCAAGATGATCCTGATCGTAAGATCGATCAATCAGGCCAATTTTGCAGGAATGCGCAAGGTGACTTGCTATACGTGCCATCGCGGCGGCGAGAAGCCCGAAGTCACGCCGAGTCTGGCGCAGCAATACAGTACTCCGCTGCCGGACGATCCGAATCAATTTGAGGCTACGGCGGGGGGTGCGGAGCGCTTTACCGCCGATGAGGTCTTCGACAAGTATATTCAGGCGCTCGGGGGAGCGCAGCAACTCGCCAAGCTGGCCAGCTTTTCCGCCCGGGGCACTTATGGAGGCTACGACACAGATCGGGAGAAAGTCCCGGTGGAAGTGTTTGCAAAGGCCCCGGATCAACGTGTCACGATCGTGCATCTGCCCGACGGAAACAAGATCATGAGCTACGATGGGCGGGACGGTTGGATCGCCGAGCCCGATACTCCTCTGCCGTTGACCCAATTGACCGGGGGAGATCTCGATGGAGCAAAAATCGACGGCATGCTGATGTTTGCTGTGCGGGTGAAAGAAAGCCGCAGTCAATGGGCAGTGGGCACGACTACTATCGACGACCGCCAGGTCCGAGTCGTTGAGGGATTCGGGAGCGGGCAAACTCCCCTCAAATTGTATTTCGACAAGGACTCGGGGTTGTTGGTAAGACTGGTGCGCTATGCCAACACGGCTGTTGGCCTAGTTCCCACTCAAGAGGACTACAGCGATTATCGCTCCTTATCCGGGGTCAAGCTGCCGTTCAAGTGGACGGTGACCTGGGTGGACGGGCAATCGACCACCGAGCTGAGCGAGGTACAGCCGAACGTGTCGATTGACGCGGCACAGTTCGCCAAGCCGGCTACGCCCACTACACCGACTACACCGACGAAACAGTAACTCAAGAAAGCAGATTAAAGGCTTCGCCGGCGTTCACCCTTGCCAGAGCCCAGATGCCGCAAGGGCGCTTACCTTGGGATTCAACGATATCCATTCTATTTTTTGAGCCACGATCCAGGTTGTGGCTGTTGGGGCGCTATGAGTGTAAGCGTCATGCGTTAGCCTCGCCGGGTCGATTTCTTCCTCAATGGGCCGCGGAGTTTCTTCTACTCTGAAGTTCTTCTTCAGCTTTTCTTAAGGTCGATAGGTATATTCCACACACCAGTATCGGCGCCCGCAATTTCAAAACGGCTGGCTTACTGCAAAGAGAGGGGTGGAACGATGTCTGCTGTAAGAGCAACGTCAACTAGGTGTGTGTCTACGTACGCGAAGAGGCTGGCGCAATTGTTTTTGGCGACTGCGTTACTGTCGTTTATTTGTCTTCCGGCGTTTTCGCAAACGACCCAAGGAACAATTCAGGGCGCAGTGCAGGACCAGACCGGCGGCTTGGTTGCAGGCGCGGCAGTAACCGTAATTGATGTTGCGCGAGGCATCTCGCGAACCTTGATGACGGACAGCGCCGGAGAATACGTGGCCACCAACCTGACCCCGGGCACCTATACCGTACGAGCCGAGGCCAAAGGTTTTCGGACCGTCGAGCATAGCGGCGTGTTGGTGGAGGTCGGGCAAAACCTCCGCGTCGACCTGGTAGTGCAGCCGGGCGAGCAAACGCAGACGATCACGGTCACCGGAGAAATTCCGTCGATTGATACGACCGATGCGACCTTGGGCGGAACTGTAAGCAACCAGTCGATTAATGCGCTGCCCCTGAACGGGCGCAATTTCCAACGATTGATCCAACTGCGTCCGGGAGTGGTTACCCCGGTGGGAAGCGGCACTGGCGCCGGACAGAGCACCAACGGACGGCGGACGCAAAACGACATGTTGCGGTTGGAAGGTATCGCCGGAATAGCGGAAAGCACGGGCGCAAATGTCTTGAATACCTCGTACCGGTCGGGGATACGAGTCCACTCGTACCGATCGACGCCATACAGGAGTTCAGTGCCCAGCAGAATCCGAAGGCGGAATATGGCTTCAGGGATGGCTCGGAGGTCAACGTCGGCGTCAAATCGGGCACCAACAGCATTCATGGCACTGCCTATGCCTTCGGACGCGATGCCGCCGCCACGGATTCACCAAACTACTTCTCCCTCCCGGAAACAATCCTGGCGGGGTGACCCCGCGACCATGGAGCAGTTCGGCGCGACGGCGGGCGGACGCATCATCAAGGACAAACTCTTCTGGTTTGCCAGTTTCGAGGGTCTACGCCTCACGGTCGGCGATGTAAACCAGCTCACCATGCCGACGTCCATCGCGGGCGCGGGGGTCGGAAACAGTTTTGTGGACACGTGTCTGGCCTTGAAGGCTGCTGGGACTCCCATCAATGCCCTCAGCGCGCAATTGGCGGGGCTGAACACCACGACCTGTGCAGTCTCACCCGCCTCATCCACGGTCGAGAACGTTTTCCCGAACAACCCCAGCACGTCGATCAATTTTTCCCCTAATTTGATCAGTAGCGGGCCGCTCAACAATGGGCTTCTCAAAATCGATTACAATATCGGCTCCCGCAACCATTTAAACGGCTTGTATTACAGATCCGGTGCAACCCAAACAACTAATACCATTGCGCAGCAATCGGCCCCTCAATGGCTGGCTACGGTCCCCCAAAACGCCTATCAGTACAGCGGGGACTGGACTTTTACGCCGAGTTCCACTTGGGTGAACGACTTCAGGCTGGGCTACGTCTACGTGAAGAACACAACCTTCCCCGGGGACATCAACATGCCTGCGGGGAGTCCCTATCCGGCGGGCTACGGTTTGCCTACGGGCGTGACGAATCCGGACTATTATGGGTTCCCACTTCTCACGATTACCGCTTCAATATGCAGTGGGGATTGGCAATCGCACGGGTACCCGCGGACCGGAAGGCGACGTGGATCTTGTGGAGAGCGTCTCCTACTTACGCGGCAAGCACTCGTTCAAATTCGGCTTTGAGTATCTGGACATCGTTTTTGACGGAACCTCATTCAGCCTGGCCCAGGGCAATGTTACTTTTTTGAGCTTGGCAAATTACCTCCAGGGCTTCCCGAACAGTTGGACGATTCTGCTGGGTTCCACGCAAGCGAATACACAGAACGATCGGGCCCACTGGTATGGAGGGTTCGTTCAGGACGATTGGCGCTTAACACCCAGAGTCACGTTGAACCTGGGTTTGCGTTACGGGTACGCGGGACCACCGCATGAGATAAACAACAATCTTTCCACTTTCAATCCTAATGTCACCGGAAGCAATCCGGCGATCGAACAGGTCGGCCCGGGCCTGCCACTTTCGCGGATGTACAATGGCGATTACCGGGATTTCGACCCGCGCGTGGGCGTGGCATGGGACGTCCGGGGTAATGGCAAGACCGTGGTGCGTGCCGGAGTTAG
>CAVPFR010000048.1:0-115082 GCA_963703785.1 uncultured Acidobacteriota bacterium
TTCGAAGCGAACGCGTCGGCCGCCCCACCCCTCCCCAGCGCCGAGCGTCGCCCTGTAAAAACTTGGCCTGTAGGCCGCCTTGTAGTCCAGGGCGCGTATCTCAACGTCATTTGTGAGTCGCCCTGGGGCTTTTCGTGCCTGAGCGGCGACCGAGCCTCAGCGCCCCGCGCTGCCATTTGTCATTCTGAGCGAAGCGTCCCGAAGTTCTTTCCTCCGGAAATCGGCTCTGCGATTTCCGTAGGGACGCGGAGTCGAAGCGCGTCTTTTGCGCCCCGGAGTCTTTGCGGGGAATCCCTCTTGGATGTGAGGCGTGCCCGCTAACGGCGTCCCCATTCCGAATCTCGATTCCCAAAACGGTAGCGTCGCTCGCATATTTGTTTTACATTTAGGCTCTGTAATGGATACCTTCGCGCCCGCCCAACGCAGCGAAATCATCCGCCGCGTTCGTTCTACCGGAACGCGCCCAGAGCGAACGGTTCCGGCGTCGTCCCAGATAACCGCCAGACAATGGAACTTGACGCGCAACGAATCGGCAGGCGCGAGAAATTGATACTAGTCGGCCTTTATTTTCGAAATACGATTCGCTTGGCCTCAAACGCCTTGGCTTGGACAGCTTACGGAGGCGTTCAATGTCATTGGTTACGCATTAGGCTCAAAACCCGCCTCGATAAAGAACTACCGTGATGAATTCGATCCACTATTTCCGAACCGCCGCAAGGGCTGGCATAAGCGCCAAACGCGTGACTACTGCTTGAAGATTTTTCGAGAGTACAAAAAGCTAGATCTCGAAGCATTCACAGGCTTGATACAGTCGTTTTTCGGGTATGACGAAAGCACCTTGAGCGAGCTTGAATTTAAAGAAAAGCCCACCACCGGAGTATCACAATTCGCGCAGCGGCTGATTACCGGCCTAGCTGCCGAACACTATTTCGAATCAGTCCAGCCTAGTTTGTCAGAATTCAGAAGCTATGCCGTGGAGAATACAACACGTCTGGGATGCGGGTATGATTTCCGCCTGCGGGCTGGTTCCGGTGAAGAATTTTTGGCCGTCGAAGTAAAGGGCTTGAACGACACAACAGGAACTCTATCCTTCACTCCCAAGGAATACGAAGTCGCCACGGCGCTAAGGGATCGCTTCTTCCTCTTTTGTCGTTAAGAATTTCCGAGAATCGCCCTTTCACGAAATCTTCCGAAACCCACTGTCGGGTAGGCTCGAATTCAAAAAGAAGGAAAGAGTGATCGTTCACGTCGCCTGGCTGACAAACGTATAGCGACAGAGCCGCATACTCAACCGCACCGGCTGGATAGAACGACGGATTTCCGTCTGCGTCGTGATCTTGCGCGGCAGCGGTCACGCGTCGGTCCGCCAGCGGGGTCTTAGTTACGCGATACCGCAGGCATGCGAATTGATTTGATTGGCATGGCAACTGCTTGGATCGCAACATAGGGGGCAACAATGCTAACTTGCGAAACAGAACAGAATCGGGCTCGGGGTCATCTTGTACGTGACGCTCGAGCCGGATTGATTCCCGAGTCGGATGCCGTCGCAGACGAGATACGCGCGAGAATGAAAATCGCCGCGCGCACCCTCTTAAGCTTGGCGGCAAACGCTGAAAGACCGAGCCGTACCTCAGAAAATCGGGCAATTATGGAGATTCTTGCCGACCTCCGTCACTACTGCGATTTGAAGGGTTACGCCTACGATGAACTCGATACAGCGGCGACCGAACTCTACGAGTCTAAAGGAAATCTAAACACCTAGTTACAGACCAGGATGCCTTCTGCTCCCGTTAATTTCATCACTGACGCGCCCACGATTTTCCACAGGGGCCTCTTTACTCGCGCGGTAAAATAGTTATATGCGTGATTAGGGGATGACCTTCAAATCCGCCCGTGCAACCGCTCCGCGTTGCGGCTTTGCTCTCATCTGCTCCTCTGTTCCATTCGCGCTTCGCATGGGTCTCCGGCCTTATTTTATCGTCACCGATAACCCTTTTGGAATCACATCCTTGTACAAATCCCGAAAGGAACTCCCATGGAATCACATCCTTGCGAAAAGATAGGGGGGGAGGGGGTGCCGGGCGCACTTTCCATGCCAAACCGGCTAGGGACGAGCGATCTAATTGCTTAGGCGCTGACTGGCGTCGATTCCATCGGCGCGGGCTCCACCGGAGCGGGCTCGATGAAGCTGCGGCCGCGGCGTTCGGGTCCGAACGCCACGATAACGCCCAATATCACGATGGTGAAGATTTCAAACCCGGCCAGCGCCCAGCCGTAGCCGACGCGATCGCGCAGGCCGTATTCGACGACGGGCGTCCGCGCGGCGAGCACGATCCCCATCTGGTAGGCCAGCCCGGGAACGAGCCCTCGCGTGGCGTCGGCGGAAAGCTCGCTCAAGTGGGCGGGGATAATGCCCCAGGCGCCCTGCACGCCCACTTGCATGAGAAACGCGCCCAGGGCCAGCGCCCTCAAGGAGCTGCCAAAGGCCCACAGCGGAATCACGGCCAGCGACAAAAGCAAGGCCGAGATAAGGCTGAGGCGGCGTCCTTTGGCGTTCGAGAACTCGCCAAAAATAATTCCGCCCAGCAGCGCGCCGATATTGCCGAGGATGACGATGTAAGAGACCACGGCCCCGCCGACGTGGTGCTGTGATTGCAGAAAGTCGGGATAGAGGTCCTGCGTGCCGTGCGAGAGGAACATCATGAACGTCATGAGCAAGAGAAGGTAGGCGCAGAGCTTCCATTGCTCGCCCACGGCTCGCAGGAGGGCTCCCGTGGACGACTTGCGATGCCGCCGCCAAGCCTCGGACTCTGGAACTTTGGCGGAAATATACAACGCCAGAAAAGCGGGTATGCCGCCGAGCCAGAACATCGGCCGCCAGCCCCACGCCGGAAAGGCAAAGCGGTAGGCCAGCGCGGCCAGGATGTAGCCGATGGCATATCCATTTTGCAGAATGCCGCTGAGCATGCCGCGCCACCGGCTGGAGGTCGCTTCCATCACCAGCGACGTGCCCACGCCCCACTCGCCGCCCATGCCGATGCCGTACAGTATGCGCAGCAGCAGGAAGACGGAGTAGTTGGGCGCAAAGCCGCAAAGAAGCTCGATCACCGAGAAGAAAATGACGTTGGCGATCAGGGGAATGCGGCGGCCGTAGCGATCGGTAAGCAGGCCAAAGATCAGCGCGCCCACCGGACGCATCAGCAGCGTCCAGGAGAGCGTGGCCACGATGGCCGCCTTGGTTACGTGGAATTGCGCGGCGAGCGAATCGAACAGGAAGACGACGACGAAGAAATCGAACGCATCGAGCGTCCAGCCGAGAAATCCCGCGGCGACGGCATGGAACTGTGCTTTATTCGCGGAACCGCGCTTGGCGGCGTCGCGGCCGGTGTTTTGTAAGGCGGCCATAACGATTTGGCCGGTTCAGTTTGTGGGACCGGCGAGACAGTGTCAACTCTCTCGCCGCCACGCCGGCAAAAACGTGGTCCGCCAAAAAAAGGAAGGCCCCGAATCCGGCAGGGGGAGCCAGACCCGGGGCCCTTGGGGGTTGTGCTGGGCCGGAGGAAAATCGTTAAACCAACAAGAGTGCGCGTTGTGCCGCGGAGTTTTAGCCGGCTTCTTCGGCCGCTAAGCGGCAGAGCCGATAAAGTTCCGCGTAGCTGAATAGGTGAACGCCGCTTTGGGCGTCTCGGTGCCCCAATCCTGTTTTCGCGGAGAGACGCCGCAAATCTTCGGTGGAGAGGCCGAGCAGCATGGCGGCCCGGCTCTCATTCACCTTGCGATCGATCTGCTCGAGTACTTCCACGCCGGATGCTTGCATGGGCGCGCCTCGTTAATTAATAAGAACGCGAGCCCATCGATCCTGCTCCACCGCCAGGATCATGCTCTTGTAAATGTCGATGTCCCAAGTCTGTTCGACGCGAAACTGGATTGCCTCATCGGTCTCCCCGAGGATGATGCCACGCAAGGGAACCCGCAAATCCGCTGCCGCTACCTGGAGCACAACCGCCTGCCCGATCCAAACTGCGTATGCGCTTTGCATCTCTTCCCCCTCGCAGTTCTGAAGTTTGTTGACAGGGGAGATTGTGGGTTCGGGGCACGTCGCGGCCAATGGTACGAAGGCCTCATCGTGCTATGAGAAAGGTACTGTTGGTGGATGCGGCACACGCTCGATCTTGAGTCCCTGCGCGCCGGTACTTTTGTTGGATTGCCGCGAACTCCCGCGCCGGGGATGATGCGCCTATGCGAGATCGAGCGATCACTCGCCTGCCGGCCCGGAACTCCTCGAGGCCTGATGCTGTCAACGGGGTGAACGAATGATCCCCGGCGCGCGCCTGCTTACCTTTATGGCCACGCTCAATTTGTGCTGGCTGGAATGCGCCCAAAATCCTCTAGTTTTCTGCTACCGTATTGGGTGGGACCTCCTGGCTCCGCTCTGTAGACTTTCGCGCGGCGGGAACCCACCGCCGCCATGCTCGAATTAATCAGAACTCTTCTGCACAACCTCTATGACGTCCAGGGCCTGATTCAGTGGGGCGGCACGCTGCTGGTGTGCACGATTGTTTTTGTCGAGACCGGGCTGTTCGTCGGTTTCTTCCTGCCGGGCGATTCGCTTCTGGTTACGGCGGGCGTGTTTAGCGCCGCGGGAACTTTGAGCGTCGCTACTCTGGCCCCTCTGGTTACGCTCTGCGCTATTGCCGGCGATCAGCTGGGATATTGGATCGGGAGGCGCGCCGGGCAGGCGCTCTATAGTCGCCAGGAATCCGCGTTTTTCAAGCGGCGTCACCTGGAGCGAGCCCAAGCCTTCTATGAGAAGTATGGCGGCAAGACCGTCGTTCTCGCTCGCTTCATGCCTATCGTGCGCACGTTCTGCCCGCCGGTAGCCGGCGCCGCCAGAATGCGCTACGGGCGTTATCTGGCTTTCGATATTCTGGGTGGCAGCCTCTGGGGCGGGGGGTTGGTCCTGGCGGGCTATTTTCTGGGCTCGTTTGTGCCGAACATTGGCCAGCGCATCCATTGGGTGATCGCCTTCGTCGTGATCCTCTCTCTCTTGCCCGCATTCATCGGTGCCATGCGTTCCCGCCGAATATCAAAACCGGAAGCTCTGCCGCTTGGCCCCTCCACGGAGCAATAGTCTCCAAAGGCATCCGAAATGCCCACGGACCTGAACGCACGCGCGGGCGAGCACCAGGCTCGGCCCAAAGCTGTGATCTTCGACATCGGCCGCGTCATTGTCGCCCTGAACCTGAACCGTGCGTTCGCTCCCATTGCCGCGGAGATACGGGATAACGACGGGTCCGCTCAGCGCCTTTCTCCCGAGGACGTCTGGAAGAATATCTGCGAGGATGAACTCTGGCCTGACTGGCAGGAAGGGCGACTCTCCCCGCGGGAATGGCACGAGCATCTCATGCGCCGGCTGAAGCTTTCACTTACCTACGCTCAGTTCCGAGAGGCCTGGAACCTCGTGCTCGATCCGCAAACGATCTTGAGCGACGAACTATTCGCCAAGCTCAGTGGACGCTGCCGGCTGGCGCTGCTCTCCAATACCGATCCTCTCCACGTGGAGGCGCTCGAAGAGCGCTTCACGTTCGGCCGCCATTTCCCGGTACGCATCTATTCCTGCAGCGTGGGCGCCAGCAAACCTTCCGCCGCCATCTACCAGCAGCCCTCGAACGGTTAGCGTATTTCCGCCTCCGAAGCGTTGTATGTGGACGATATCCAAGAGTTTGTGGATGTGGCGCGGGAGCTCGGCCTGGACGCCATTCGGTTTGAAAGCCGCAGCGGCCTCGAGGACCGCCTGCGGAAGCGGGGTCTGCTCTGAAGTACAGGATGATGACTGTTCTATAGGGTAAATAGCTGAACCTAGGGCCGACGAATACAAAGTGAAAACTACGAAATCGCGTAAAGATTTCTGGTATTAGTACTGGTTCTCCTTCGCCACCCGTTGCGGCCGAACGTCTGCAAACCCTTTTGATCTTTTTCGATAGCCGCATTCGCGCGTCCCGCTTCTCGTGGTGCTTCACGTGCTTCTCTCAAGACGGGCATCAAGCCCAGGGTGAGGATAGACGGATCGGGGGAGAGGAATATGATCGACAATTCGGACCAAGTGGTAGAAGAAAATCACGGGACACCCGGGTGGGTAACGGCGGCGATCGTGGTTCTGGCGATCGTTTCAATTGCAGGGTTGGGACTGGCTTGGCACAACTCGACTGAGTTGCAACAAGCGCAGCAAACCGTCAGCGGGCAAATGAAGGCCGCCGAGCAGAGCAGCACGCAGCAGGTGGCCGCGCTGGAACAGAAACTGGAACAGGCGAACGCCACGAGCGCCAGCTTGCAGAGCGATCTTGGTGTTGTCGAGAAGAGGCTGCGGGTAACTCAGGGCGACCTGAAGAAGGCCCACGACGACGAGGCTAAGAATAGAGAGGAAGACGCGCAGAAGTTGGCGCAGATGGATACGGACGTGAAGACGCAGCTGGCCACCAAGGCCAGCACCGACGACCTCACGAACGTCGACGGCAAGGTCAACACCGTGAAGACCGATCTCGATCAGACCAAGAACGACCTCAACATGGCGCGCAGCGAACTGGGCACGTTGATTGCTCGTAACCACGAGGAGGTCGACGTGCTCCGCCGCCAGGGCGAGCGGGACTACGTGGAGTTCACCATCGACGGCAAGAACAAGCCGCAGAAGGTCGGCGCGTCACCGTGGAGCTTCGCGGGGTCGATATCAAGAAGAACAAGTTTACGGTCGCGCTGACCGTGGACGACATTCGCACCGAGAAGAAGGACCGCACGATTGACGAGCCGGTAATCTTCTATCCACACGGATCGCACCAGGCCGATGAGTTCGTGGTCAATTCAGTGGGCAAGAACAAGATCACGGGATACATCAGCATGCCCAAGAATTCGCCGGCTACCACCGCAAACGCGGGCAGCTAAGTCTGAGTCGTTTCTAACCATCATCAACGCGAAGAGGGCGGCGAGACAATCTCGCCGCCCTCTTTTTACGTCCTTTGACCCTCGCGCCGCGGCACTTGCCAACCCGGCCGCTGCCCTCTCTACACGACGGAAACCGCTTTCAGTAGACGTTCGATTCGCGCTTACCGCCGGAGTAATCGATGTACACCGCCTTCAGCTCCGTGTAGAAGTCGATGGCTACCCGGCCCATCTCGCGAACGCCCACGCCCGTGCCCTTGATCCCGCCGAAGGGAACATGGGCTTCGCCGCCCACGGTGGGTGAGTTGACGTGGGTGATGCCCGTCTCGATGCGGTCGATGAACTCGAACATCTTGGCAGCGTCATTGGTGTAGATCGCGCTCGGCAAGCCCGTATTTCACGGAATTGGCCACTCGCAACGCTTCGGCAAAATCCGGCACGCGAATCACGGAGAGCACCGGCCCGAAAATCTCTTCCTGGGCGATGATACTGTCCGGTTTCACATGATCGAAAACGGTCGGGGCCACGAAGTACCCGCGCTCGCGGCCCCCGCCGCTCGAGGCGCGTTCCGCCCGCAAGCAGCCGCGCTTCCTTCTTTCCGATCTCCACATAGTGCAGCACGCTATGGAACTGCCGTTCGTCCACCAGCGGCCCCAGATCGGAGTTCGGGTCGAGCCCGTCGCCCGCGCGGAACTCCTGCGCCCGGGCTACCAGCCGGGCGACGAACCGGTCGGCCACGCTCTCTTCCACGATCACCCGGCTGGTGGCCGTGCATCGCTGCCCGGATGACGCGAATGCGCCGAGCGCCACGGATTCAACGGCCAAGCCAAGATCCGCGTCGCCGAGCACCACGACCGGGTTCTTGCCGCCCATCTCGCATTGGCATTTCTTCATCGTCCGCGCGCCGGCCTCGTAGATGCGCGCGCCCACTTCATTCGATCCCGTGAACGAAACGGCGCGCACGGCGGCGATGCCGCACCAGCTCGTCGCCAACCTCTTCGCCGTCTCCGAGAACCAGGTTCAGCACGCCGGCGGGCAGGCCCGCTTCGCTGAAAATCCTCACGACGTGCATTGCGGTCAGCGGAGTCAGTTCGGCTGGCTTCAGGACCACGGTATTTCCCGCTACCAGAGCGGGCGCCACCTTCCACACCGGGATGGAAACCGGAAAATTCCACGGTGTGATGGCGCCCACCACGCCGAGAGGCTGCTTCAGCGTGTAGGCGAAGTTCCGGGGCAGTTCGCTGGGCAAGGTCTCGCCGCTCAGGCGGCGTGCTTCTCCGGACATAAACTCCAGGATGTTGATGGCTTTCTGCACTTCGCCCAGCGAATCCTTGAGCGTCTTGCCCTCCTCGCGGGTCAGCGTGCGCGCTAGTTCCTCTTTCTGCTGCTCCATCAGCGTGGCCGCCCGCGCAAGCGCTTGCCCGCGAACAGGCGGCGGAGTATCGCGCCACGCGGGGAACGCCGCCGCGGCCGCGGCGATGGCTTCGCGCGTCTCCTCGCGCGTGGAGAGAGTGGTGATGCTGACGATCTCGTCCCTATTCGCCGGGTTACGCCGCTCGAACGTGCGGCCGGAACGCGACTCGAGCCATCGGCCCTTGATGAAGTTGCGGCAAATCCCGGTCGTGCGCGTCTCGGTGCTCATCGGTCCACCCCCAGAGTCATAAAAGAAGATTCGTGAAAGGCCGTTGCCGATCGCCGGTATTCATAAGCTATCCGGCTCCTGTAAAAAAGCCCTCGGCATTGCCACATTCTCATGGCCCATCGCCGCCAATGCAACTCCCGATCTCTGGCGCCACGGTGTTATGATCGGGGGCAAAGGGCTAGGTTCAATTGAGCTGAGGAGGGCGGCATGAAGTCACATTGGTTGATCGCTGCGGGTTTGCTCGCGGCTTCGTGTATAGCGGCGGCGCCTGTGCGGGCGCAGGAAGTCACCAAAGACAATATCGACGGCATTACGAACTTCCACCGGCTGTCGACTGTGGTCGCATGTTCCGGCGCGATCAAGCCCGAGGTGGTGCCGCAGATCAAGAAAATGGGCTTTGTCTCGATCATCAATCTGCGCGAACCCACCGAGAATGGCGCCAATATCGAAGGCGAAGGCGCGGCCGCCAAGGCCGAAGGCCTGCGCTACTACAGCATCCCCTTCAACGCCATGAACCCCAGTACCGCCGCGGCGGATAAGTTTCTCGAGGCCATCACCACCAGTGGCACCGAGCCCGCATT
The DNA here is from genome assembly GCA_963703785.1 of uncultured Acidobacteriota bacterium. Classification (GTDB taxonomy): domain Bacteria; phylum Acidobacteriota; class Terriglobia; order Acidiferrales; family UBA7541; genus Palsa-189. The sequence goes on from CAVPFR010000048.1 coordinate 9,157, forward strand.
CATCCACTGCGCCGGAGGCGGGCGCGCCGCCACCATGTGGTTCATCAAGCGTATGGTGGTGGATCATTGGGACGAGCCGCGCGCGGAAAAGGAAGCCACGGACCTGGGCATGAACAGCCCGACGCTGAAGCAATTCGCCATCGACTACGCCAAGTCCCACCAGAGATAGCGTGATTATGCTGGCTGCTGCTGGGTCATGCAGTGGAGCGTGCCGAGGCCGAGCACGAGATCGCGCGCGGCGATGCCGATCACCTCGCGGCCGGGAAAAAGCGCGGCGAGAATATTGAGCGCGGCGCGATCGTTCGGATCGCTGAACGTGGGCACCAACACGAGTTCGTTGGCGATATAGAAGTTGGCGTAGCTCGCGGGCAGCCGCTGCCCATCGAAATAGACCGGCTGAGGCATGGGCAGGGTTTCCACCCGCAGCGGCCGCCCCGCTTGGTCCTTTGTTTCGCGCAATCGGGCGAGATTCTCCTGCAACGGCTCGTAATTGGCGTCGGCGCGGTCTGACTCCACGACCGTGACTACGGTCGTCGGATCACGAAGCGCGCCAGGTCGTCCACGTGGCCATGCGTGTCGTCTCCGGCAATGCCGCGTCCGAGCCACACAACGTTGGTCGCGCCGAGATATTCCCTGAAAATCGCTTCCCAGTCCCCGCGCGCGAAACCCGGATTCCGCGCCTGCACTTCGCTCAGCAGGCATTCTTCGGTGGTGAGCAGCGTTCCCAGGCCGTTGACGTCGATGCTCCCGCCTTCCAGCACCACGGCGCGGCCGCGGTATTGCGGCTCGCAAACGGGTAGCTTCAGCTTGGGCAGAATGCGGCTCATGGCCGCGTTGTCCTTGCGCCAATCGTCGTACTTGGCCCAGGCGTTGAACCGCCACTTTGTGGCGGTCACGCCGGCAGACGACGCGGCCCCAGCGGCGCCGCAATTTCTAACAAATATCGCCCCGAAATCGCGGGTCCACCCGCGATTGGTGGGGGCGATGAAAAACTCCACCGCGCTCAGCTCCGCGCCGCTTTTTTGCAAAATGCGGCGCGCCGCGCGCTCTTCGCCGCGGTCCTGCACCAGAATGCGCACGCGTTCCACGCGCGCCAGGTGTCGCACGATGTCGGCATAGACCCAGGGAATGGGCGCGAATTTGCCCGGCCAGTCGGTGCGTTCGTGAGGCCAGGCGAGCCAGGTGGCTTCGTGCGGCTCCCACTCGGCGGGCATGCGATGCGCAATCTCTCGAGGCGTGGCCGTTCCCGTGGGAACGGCCTGGCGGGCGAATTCCCGCCTTCGGCGCCGTCGCCCGACGTTCTTCGGCGCGTCCGCGTTCGGAGAACGCGGGTTCAGAGAAGTTTGCGGCGGGATTTTACCCGAGCCATCGTTCGAGGATCGGCGCATAGGCGTCGGTGCGGCGGTCGCGAAGGAAGGGCCAATTGCGGCGGACTTCCTCCATCCGTCGCGGATCGCATTCGGCGATGAGGATCTCTTCCTTGTCGGTGGAAGCTTCCGCGATCAATTGCCCGAAGGGATCGGAGACAAACGAAGATCCCCAGAATTCCAGGCCTTTGTCGGGCGGGCCCTCGAAGCCCACGCGGTTCGCCGCGGCAACGAAAATCCCGTTGGCAATGGCGTGCGAGCGCTGGATGGTGCGCCAGGCGTCGAGCTGCGCTGCGCCGAACTCCGCCTTTTCGCTGGGATGCCAGCCGATGGCCGTGGGATAAAAGAGAATATTCGCGCCGCGCAGGGTGGAAAGCCGCGCGCCCTCGGGATACCACTGGTCCCAGCAGACCAGCACGCCAATGCGGCCGTAGCGCGTATCGAAATTGGGGAAGCCCAGATCGCCCGGCGTGAAATAGAACTTCTCGTAGTAGAGCGGATCGTCGGGGATGTGCATCTTGCGGTAGAGGCCCAGCAAAGCGCCGTCGGCGTCGAGCACCGCCGCTGTGTTGTGATACAGCCCGGCGGCGCGGCGCTCGAAAAGCGACGCCACGATGACCACCTCTAGCCGGCGCGCGAGCTTGCTCAGCGCTTCAGTGCTGGGGCCGGGGATCGGCTCGGCCAGATCGAAGAGATCGGCATTCTCCTCACGGCAAAAATATTGCGAACGGAAAAGCTCCTCCAGGCAAACAATCTGCGCACCGCGCCGCGCCGCTTCGCGGATGGCCTCGATGGTGCCTTCGAGGTTTGCCGTGGGATCGGTTGAGCATTTCCGCTGCACCAGGCCTATGCTGATTTTTTCCATCATTTTCTCGGCCATGAAGGAATACTAGCAGATCGATGCGCGCTTTTTATTCCTGCTTTAGCACCAGCCGGATGCGGCGCAGCACCGCCGCAAACATGGCCGGCGTCAGGCGGCCGGTTTGCGTATTCTGCTGGCTTGGATGATAGCTGGCGAAAAGATGGGGCAAGTCGCCGGGAAGCGGGAATTCGGCGCCATGGGAAGAACATGCTTCGCGCGGGATTTCAGCTTTCCCCGCCGCACCAGCAGGCGCAAGTAGGCGTGAAACGCGATCGCGCCCAGCGCGAGCACCGCACGCGGCTGCAGGATTGCGGTTTCGTCTTCGAGATAACCGGCGCAATTGCTCAGCTCCACGGGCAGCGGACGATTATCGGGCGGGGCGCAACGCGCCGCGGCGGAAATAAAAGCGTCGCGAAGCTCGAGTCCGTCGCCCGCGCGCACCGAAGTGGGTTGGCTGGCGAATCCGGCGGCGTAAAGCTGCGCGTAGAGAAAGTCGCCGGAGCGGTCGCCGGTGAACATGCGCCCGGTGCGATTCGCGCCGTGAGCGGCGGGCGCCAGGCCCACAATCAGCAGCTTGGCCCGCGCGTCGCCGAAGCCCGGCACCGGCCGGCCCCAGTATGCCCATTCGCGAAAGGCTCGGCGCTTTGTGCGCGCCACCTCCTCCCGGTACTGGACCAGGCGCGGGCATTTGCGGCAGGCGATGACGGTTTGCTCGACCCGCGCGAGGTGCTCTTCCGGCGAGCAGCCGCGATCCGCGGCGCTCACCCGGCCTTCCCGAGCTTCCGCGGAGCGAGAAAATCGCGCAAGACGACTCCCTGATTGCGCTTTTCGATGCGCTTTACTTTTGGCACGACGATGCAATTGTAGCGCGGCGGAAAAAGGGGTCGTAAAAAGAAACCGCCTCCGTGGGAGATCGAGTGGGAAGAAGGGTCTTGCCCGCGGAGGCGGTATCCAGTGGTCTTTGGCTGCCCCTAAATTACAATCGTTAAGTATGTCGTGTCAAGATATATTTATTGCGGCGATTGCCTTTTTACAAGGGGGTTTTCAACAGGGCTACAGTTGAACTCGCCCGTAAATTCGTTGGCGGGATGCGCTGAAGCGTTCCAGTCTCGCGCGGCTGGGCAAATTGACATCGCGCAACGCGCGGCATAGCATTCTTGGTTTACCCTTGATGCGCCGAAAGCGCCGGAGCGGAGCTGCGTGTCGATTGCCGAAACCAAGCCGGGAACTGTCCTGAGCCGCATCGTCGAGAAGCGCCGCGCCGAAGTGGCGCGCCGGCAGCGCATTATGCCCGAAGCCGTGTTGCGCATCGCGGCGGGCAAGGCGAATGCGCCGCGCGATTTTGCCGGGGCGCTCGCGCGCAATCAACTGAACGTGATTGCCGAAATCAAGAAAGCTTCGCCTTCGGCGGGCCTGCTGCGGCAGGAATTTGATGCCGTGGCGTTGGCTCGTGCGTTCGAGGAGGCTGGTGCGGCGGCGCTTTCGGTGCTCACCGAGGAGGAAAATTTCCAGGGCGCGCTCGCGCATTTGCGCGACGCACGCGCGGCGGTGGGGATTCCGGTGCTACGCAAGGATTTCATCGTGGAGGGCTGGCAGGTGTGGGAGGCGCGCGCGGCCGGCGCGGATTCGTTCCTGCTGATTGCGGCGGTGCTGGACGACGCTTCCGTCGGAGAGTTGTTGGCGCTCGGGCGCGAACTGGGCATGGAGCCGCTGGTCGAAGTGCACACGGCCGCCGAACTCGAGCGCGTGCTGGCCTCCGGCGCGCGCATCGTGGGCGTGAACAACCGCGACCTGCACACGCTCGAAGTGCGCGTGGAGACTTCGCTGGACCTCGCCGCGATGATTCCCGATGACCGCATCGCGGTCAGCGAATCGGGGCTGCGTTCCGCCGAGGAGTTGCGCGAAATTGCGCGCCGCCGGATTCGACGCCTTTCTGATCGGCGAAAGTTTCATGCGCCAGGCCGACCCCGGCGCGGCCCTCCGGCTCCTGATCGAAGCGGCCGCCGAAACGACCTCCGGCGCAATTTCCGAGCGTGGCGGATGATTCCGGGCGCGGGGAGCGGCGATCGTTCACGTTAAGATTTGCGGTGTAACCAACTGGCCCGATGCCCGGCTGGCCGTGGATTTAGGGGCGCATGCCCTGGGATTTAATTTTTATCCGCCCAGCCCTCGCTCGATCAGCCCGGCGGCGGCCTGGGAGATCGTGCGCAAGCTGCCGCCATTCGTGGCCACGGTGGGCGTCTTCGTGAACTGGCCCACGGAGGTAATCGCGGCGCTGGCCGGCGCGTTGCGCCTCGATGGCGTGCAGCTTCACGGCGATGAGCTGCCCGGCGAGGCCGCCGAACTGAGCGAGCGGTTTGGCGTGATCAAGGCGTTTGCGGCGGGCCCGCAATTCCAATTGCGGACTCTGGCGAAATACAAAGCCGCTTCCGCGTTTCTGCTCGACGGCTATCGCAGCGGCCTCCGTGGCGGTACGGGGCAAACGGCGGATTGGCGGCTCGCTCGCGAAGCCAAGCGCTATGGGCGCGTGATTCTGGCCGGCGGTTTGCGGCCGGAGAACGTCGCGCGGGCAATTTCGGAAGTGCAGCCGTTCGGGATCGATGTGGCCAGCGGCGTGGAGTCGCGGCCGGGGAAAAAAGATCCCCGCGCGATGCGCGAACTGATGCGCGAAGCAGAGGCCGCCAGCCGCATCGCGGATGGGGAGTCCATGTCCAAAGCGAGAAAGAAAAAATCATGACCACCACGGCGGTGCAAACCTGGCCGGATGCGCGCGGCCGATTCGGCGCGTATGGCGGGCGCTACGTTCCGGAAACGCTGGTCGCGCCTCTCGAGGAACTCGAGCGTGCCTACGCCGCCGCGCGTGCGGATGCCAGCTTCGCGCGCGAACTCGATGAATTGTTGCGAACTTTCGCGGACGCCCCACGCCTTTGCAGTTCGCCGGCCGCCTCAGCGAACACCTCGGCGGCCCGCGCATTTACATCAAGCGCGAAGACCTGCTGCACACCGGCGCGCACAAGATCAACAACTGCCTGGGTCAGGCGCTGCTCGCGAAACGTATGGGTAAGCGCCGCATCATCGCGGAGACCGGCGCGGGGCAGCACGGCGTGGCCACGGCGGCCGTGGCCGCGCGCTTCGGCATGGAGTGCGTGGTGTACATGGGCACGGAAGACATGGAGCGGCAGCGGCTCAACGTGTCGCGCATGCGCTGGATGGGCGCGGAAGTCGTGGGCGTGAATTCCGGCAGCCGCACGCTAAAGGATGCCATCAACGAAGCCATGCGCGATTGGGTGACCAATGTGCGCACCACGCACTATCTTCTCGGCTCGGTGCTCGGGGCGCATCCCTATCCCGCGATGGTGCGCGATTTTCATAAAGTGATTGGCGAAGAGGCGCGCGCGGCAGATTCTGGAAGACGAAGGGCCGGCTGCCGGATCTGCTGGTCGCCTGCGTGGGCGGCGGCTCCAACGCCATCGGCCTCTTCTACGCGTTTCTGGGAGACGCCGGCGTGAAAATGTTGGGCGTGGAAGCGGGCGGTCGCGGGCACACGCTCGGCGAACACGCCGCGCGGCTCGCCGAAGCGATGGGATTTACGCGGCGCGAAACCGGGAGTGCTGCAAGGCACGTACACCTACGTTTTGCAGACGGAAGACGGGCAGATCGCCACGACGCATTCGGTTTCCGCGGGCCTGGATTATCCCGCGGTGGGCCCGGAGCATGCGCTACTGGCCGAGCAGCATCGCGCCGAATATACGGCCGCGAGCGATGACGCGGCGATCGACGCTGCCCGCACCCTGGCGCGCCTCGAGGGCATCATTCCCGCGCTCGAAAGCGCTCACGCGCTGGCCGCGCTGATCGCGCGCGCGCCGCGCATGCGTAGCGACGAACTCGTCATCTTCAATCTCTCCGGCCGCGGCGATAAAGACATGGAAATCATCGGGCGTTACTTGTGATGGCCGCGAACTCCACAGCTCTGCCGAAAACTCCGGCGACCACGCGCATCGCGCGCCGATTCGCGGAACTTGGGCCGCCGCGGCGAGATGGGCCTGGTCGGGTTTCTCACGCGCGGGCGATCCCTCGCTTGCGGCGACGGAATCGTTTGTGCTCGCGCTCGCTGACGCGGGCGCCGACGTGATCGAGCTGGGCGTGCCCTTTAGCGATCCGGTCGCCGACGGCCCGGCCATCCAGCGCTCCAGCGAACGCGCCCTGCGGGCCGGCGCTACGCTCGCCGGCGTGCTCGATCTGGTCGCCTCGATCCGGCGCAAAAGCGATGTGCCGCTGGTGCTTTTCAGCTATTACAATCCCGTACTGCAGATGGGCGTGGAGCGCTTCGCGAGCCGCGCCGCCGACGCGGGCGCCGACGGCGTCTTGATCACCGATCTCACGCCCGAGGAAGCCGGCGATTATCGCCGCATCGTGCGGGAGCACGGCCTGGACACGATTTTTCTGGCCGCGCCCACGTCCACCGACGAGCGCCTGGCGCGCATCGCCGAAGTCACCAGCGGCTTTCTTTACGTCATCTCGCGCACCGGCGTCACCGGCGCGCGCGAGTCGCTGCCCGAGGATTTGCCGGCGCTGATTCGCCGCGTCCGGCGCGCGACGCGGCTGCCCGTCGCGGTGGGCTTCGGCATCTCGCTGCCCGGCCAAGTGTCGGTTCTCGGCGGCCTTGCCGACGCGGCGGTAGTCGGGTCCGCGCTGGTGCAGGAGATCGAGCAAGCCGCCAGCGTCGAAGCGGCGTGCGCCGCGCTGGCCGCGCGCGTGCGTTTGCTGAAGCACGCGGGCAAGGCGGGAATGAGCCGGCGGGAGCCGAGCGCATGAGCGTCGAGGATTGGCGTCGCAAAATCGACGAGATCGACCGCAAGCTGGTCGAGCTGCTGAACGAGCGCTCCCAGTGCGTGCTCGAAATCGGCCACATCAAGAAGCAAGATGGTTCGCCGCTTTATCAGCCCGATCGCGAGCGGCAGGTCCTGGCGGCCGTGGAACAAGCCAATCGCGGCCCGCTGAGCGAAGCGGCCATCCGGCGATTATTTGAGCGCATTCTGGACGAAGCGCGGTCGGTGGAGCGTACCGCGATGCACGACGAGGCCGATGCCGATCGCCGCAAATAGCGCCGGAAACAGTCACGGCCTCAGTTAGTCGCGCGCGTAAAGGAGTTCGAGGAGCTTCCATGGTTGTGGTGATGCAGCCCGAAGCGGGCGAGGAGCAGGTCCAGAACGTAATCGACCACCTTGTCGGGCTCGGCTTCGATATCCATCGCTCCACCGGCGTTTCGCAGACGGTGCTGGGCGCCGTCGGGGTGCGCCCCGATTTCGATACGCGGGATATCGAATTGCTTCCCGGGGTGCGCGAAGTCGTGCGCATCACGCAGCCCTATAAGCTGGCCAGCCGAGCATTTCGCCCCGAAGGCACCGTCGTCAAATTGCCCCGCGGCGTTTCCATTGGCGGCACGGAAGTGATCGTCGCGGCAGGACCGTGCGCCGTGGAATCCGCGGAGCAGATTGAATCGATCGCCGCGACCGTGGCGAAAGCGGGCGCGCGTATTTTGCGCGGAGGCGCTTTCAAGCCGCGCAGCTCGCCGTACTCCTTTCAGGGCATGGGCGAAGAGGGACTGCGCCTGCTGCGCGCGGCGGGCGACCGGCACAATCTCGTAGTGGTCAGCGAGGTGATGGACCCCTCGCAGATCGCCCTGATGCTGCCGTACGTCGATATTCTGCAAGTCGGCGCGCGCAATATGCAGAACTATCACCTGCTGCGCGCGCTGGGCGCGGTAAGCAAGCCCGTACTGCTGAAGCGCGGCATGTCCGCGACCATCGAGGAGTGGCTGCTCAGCGCCGAGTACATCATGTCCGGCGGGAACTACAACGTGATCCTCTGCGAGCGCGGCATCCGCACCTTCGAGACCTACACGCGCAACACTCTGGATATCGCCGCCATTCCTGTAGTGCAGAAGCTTTCCCATTTGCCGATACTGGCCGATCCTTCGCACGGAACCGGCCGCCGCGATAAAGTTCCGCCCATGGCCCGCGCCGCTGTTGCCGCGGGCGCCGACGGCCTGCTCCTCGAAGTCCACAACGACCCCGAACACGCCCTTTCCGATGGCGCACAGTCTCTTCACTTCCAGCAATTCGAGCAGTTGATGGAACAGTTGCGCTTGATCGCCCCGGCGGTCGGACGCAGCATCGCCGCGTGATGGCTCCGCTCTTCTCGCGCGTTGCGGTCTTGGGCACGGGTTTAATAGGCGGATCGTTTGCCCTGGCCGCGCGACGGGCGTTACTGGGCGCACAGGAACGCGTCCGATTCGTCGGGTGGGACAAACCCGCCGTGCTCGAACGCGCCCTGGAGTTGGGTGTGGTCGATGAAGCCTGTGCGGAGCTGCACGAGGCGCTGGCCGGCGCGGACCTCGTTTACATCGCTCTCCCCGTGGGGCTGGCCATCGAGCGTCTGGCCGAACTCGCGCGACACGTGGCCGAACATGCGCTGGTCACCGATGCATGCAGCACCAAGCGGGCCATCTGCGCGGCCGCCGAAAAACATTTTTCCCAGGCCATTCGTTTTCTGGGCGGCCATCCCATGGCCGGCAGCGAAGTCTCCGGAATCGACGGCGCCGATGCCTCTCTTTTTCAGGGCGCCAAGTACGCGCTGGTGGCGGGCAGCGGAGACGATGCGTCGAGCGAGGAGATCGCGCGAATCCAGCAGTCCGACGCGCGCATCGCTAATTTTGTGCGCCTGATTGAGGCCATCGGCGCGCGGCCGATCTGGATCGACGCAGCCAGGCACGACCGCGCCGCGGCGTTTGTATCGCACCTGCCGCAATTGGTGTCCATCGCGCTCGCCGGCGTCACGCGCGAGGCCACCGACCAGACGGGCTTGCCGCTCACGCTGGCGGGGCGCGGATTGCGCGACGCCCTGCGCTTGGCCGGCAGCCCCTACTCCGTGTGGCGCGATATCGTGCTCACGAATACGGATAATCTCGACGTGGCTCTCGACCGGCTCTCGCAGGCCATCGAGCATCTGCGCGCTCATTTGCGCCAGCGCGAATTGGAAGAGGAGTTTTCCGCCGCCAACGACGTATATAAGCTGCTGCACAATTTGCGTTAGAGTGAAAACGGATACCGACCAATGGACAAAAGAGTAGCCAACGCGGACGAGGCCGTGCGACGGATTCCGGACGGCGCCACCATCCTGATGGGCGGCTTCGGCCTCTGCGGCATCCCGGAAAACCTGATCGCCGCCCTACGGCGGGCGGGCACAAAAAATCTCACGGTAATTTCCAATAACGCCGGCAGTTCGGATTTCGGCATTGGGTTTTTGCTGGAGACCGGCCAAATTCGCAAGATGGTCGCCTCCTACGTGGGCGAAAATAAGGTTTTCGAGCAACTGGTGCTGGGCGGCAAGGTCGAACTCGAGCTCAATCCCCAGGGCACCCTGGCGGAAAGAATTCGCGCCGGCGGCGCCGGAATCCCGGCTTTCTACACGCCCACGGGCTACGGCACAAAGGTCGCCGAGGGAAAAGAGACGCGCGAATTTGGCGGCCGCACGTATGTGCTCGAAAAGGCGCTGCGCGCCGATTTTGCCTTCATCAAGGCCTGGAAGGGCGACCGCTGGGGCAATTTGATGTTTCGAAAAACGGCGCGAAACTATAACCCTGTAATGGCCACGGCGGCGGACTATGTGATCGCCGAAGTGGAGCACCTCGTGGAGCTCGGCGAGATCCCCCGGAACAGGTGCACACGCCGGCCGTTTACGTGGACGCCATCCTGCCGGGCGCGCACTATGAGAAGCGCATTGAGAAGCGCACCGTGCGCCGGCGAGCTTGAGCGTTCTACAGCGAAGCCGCCAAAATAGGAGTCCAATAGGAGCGAAGATGCCGGCCAGCGAAGTAGACAAGCGGGAATTGATCGCGCAGCGCGTGGCGCAGGAGCTGCGCGACGGCTACTGCGTGAATTTGGGGATTGGCACGCCTACGCTGGTGGCCAACTACATACCCCCGCGCATGGAAGTGATCTTCCAGTCCGAAAACGGCATGCTGGGCGTCGGGCCTTTTCCGCTCGAAGGCCAGGAAGATGCCGATCTGGTGAACGCGGGCAAGGAGACCGTATCCGAGATTCCCGGCAGCAGTTATTTCTCGAGCGCCGATTCATTCGCCATGATTCGCGGCGGGCACGTGGATCTCACGGTCCTGGGCGCTTTGCAGGTGGATGAAGAGGGCAATCTCGCCAATTGGGCCATTCCCGGCAAGATGCTGAAAGGCATGGGTGGCGCGATGGATCTGGTTGCCGGCGCGCGGCGCGTGATCGTGGCCATGGAGCATGCCACCAAGGACGGCCAGCCCAAGATTCTGCGCAAATGCACTCTGCCGCTCACGGGCGTGGCCGTTGTCGATCTGATCGTCACCGAACTGGCCGTCATCGAGGTCACGCCCGATGGGCTGGTGCTGCGTGAAGTTGCCGAAGGCGTGACGCCCGAGGCCGTGCAGAAGGTGACGGAAGCGCGGCTGCGCGTGGCCCCGGATGTGAAAGCCATCGACCTGAAGGCCATCGCGCTTTAGATTGAAAAGGAGAGGGACGTCTTGGACCTGCACTCGGTGGTGATCGTCAGCTTGCACACCCCGCGAGAGAAGGTTTGGGGAGAGCTGGTGTCCCTGAATACCGCGGGCGTCACGCTCCGCGGCATCGACCTGAACTCCTTTGACGATTTTGTGCACCAGGTTCTGCATCCCGAAGGGGATCGCGTCGGCCTGCCCACGCTGTTTTTCCCCATGCAGCGAGTGGAAAGGATTTCGCTCGACGAACGCAGCGGTTCGATCCCTTCCTTTTCTGATATATTCGAGCGCAAGGTGGGCCGCTCGCTGAAGGAATATCTCGAACTGTTCGCCTGACCGCTTCCGAACTCCCGATTATGGCCAATCGCATTTTCACGGTGCCGAACCAGCTCACCTTCCTGCGTCTCGGTTTCCTGCCTCTTTTCATCATTTTGGTTTTTTACCGGCGCTATGGCTGGGCTCTCGGCATCTTGATTTTTTCGGGACTCACCGACACCTTTGATGGGCTGCTGGCGCGTTCTCTGAACCAAAAAACGAGTCTGGGCGCCTATCTCGATCCCATCGCCGATAAGCTGTTGCTCTCCTCTTCTTTCGTTGTTCTGGCATTCAATGGGCAACTCCGCTGGTGGCTTACCATCTTGGTGCTCGGCCGCGATATCCTGATTCTCACCACGGCCGTCGTGATTCTGCTCACCGCGGGCTACCGTGCGTTTCCGCCCACGTTCTACGGAAAATTGACCACCACGCTGCAAATCTTCCTGGTTTTCGCGGTGCTGGCCGCGGCCGTGTTTCATTGGCCGTTGTTCATACTGGCGCGGCGCGTTCTGGTCTATCTCGTGGCCGGGTTCACGGTTTTTTCAGGATTTCATTACAGCGTGGTGGTCGCGCGCCAATTGAGCCAGGAGAGCCCGGCGGCCTAGAGCGCGCGTGGCCGCGCTGGTATCACGCGGCGCTGTCATCACGAGGGAGTACGCTAGGCGGACGACCGAGCGATCTGCAGTTGTCTTATCTTATCGAGTCTTATCGAGCGATGAGTGCGGAGCGTTCCGGTCAGCCCACGCCGATGGCGGAGTGGAAATAGTTGAACAGCATGAAGGCGAAGCTGGCCACAACGGCCAGCCCGGCGGTCCATCCCAGTGCCCAAGCCCGGCGGCGCTCCATCGGGTCGGCAGGCTGGCGATCCGACATGATCTTGCCGAGTACGAACCCGGACACGAACCCGCCGATGTGCGCGTAGTTATCGATTCCGGGCATGAGCAGCCCCAGCACCGCGATATAGACAAGCCAATAGAGTAATTGGCTGCGCAGCATGCGCATGCCGATGTTGTGGCTTCCCATGGTGAGCGCCAGCAAGAGGCCGATCAGGCCAAGCAGCGAACCCGAGGCGCCTACGCTAAAGTGTCCTGTAACCGAGCTCAACACGTAGCCGCAAACGCCCGTGGCAATGAAGACGAAGAGAAAGCGAGCCGAGCCGTACATCTCCTCGATCGTCGGTCCCAGGTCCATCAGCACCCACATATTGAAGCCGATGTGCAGCAGGCTGCCATGCAGGAAAATGGCGGTGATGAACCGCCAGGGTTGCTCCAAATTGAACGGGCCGGAAAGGCCCATGCGCATCAATACCGCGCCGCTGATACCGCCCAACCCAAAGAGCGCTCCCAGGCCGCCCGAGGGTGCCTCAAAGCCGGTCCGGTTGATCGTCGCGAGCAGGCTGACTCCGTAGAGAACGCAGCAAAGGCCGAGGATTCCGTAGCTCACCGGAGCAGTCTGTGGCAGGAGCTTGCCCAGCGAACGGCTGGCCGCAGCCATGGAGAAGGTCAGGCTCGCGCCGCATTGATGGCAGCGTTTTGCCGTTGAGCCCACCAGGTTTCCGCAGGCCGGGCACAGCCGAGGGCGCCCCGCCGACTGCTGCGAATGAAACGTCGAGCTGATTTGACCGCGCCAGCGGTTGATCCTATAGCGCCAACGAGCCGGAAGTTCCAAATGGTCTCCTTGCGAGCCGGTGAGGGCACTGTCTATAATACCCAAAAATGTGATGTGAGGCCCGAAGGCCCTGCGTAGGGGGTCTTCTCTTGGGAGCGAGGATCAGCGTGGCTACCTTCGAGGATTTCGGCCGCAAACTGGACCACGAAATCGAACGCTTGCGCGAGGTGGCGGCGAAAAAGATCACCCCGGCCGCCCGCTTGAAGACCGCCAAATCCCTCCGGCGCATGTCGGATAAGCTCGCTCAGATCGCCGCGGATCTCGAATCCAAAGTTGAACCCAAAGCGGATTCGCGCTGACCGGCTGAATCGCGTTTGGTCTTTACTCCCACAGCGCTGGCATTTTTTTCTTCCAATTTTTATGATTTTGGCGGCGGCGGGCTGTGCGCCCAAGCGTCCTGTGAACACGCGCTTTCCGGCGCCTCCGGCGCCGAATTCGCAGGCTGGGCCGGCGGAGCGCCCCGTCCCTCCCGGAACCTACGTCGAACAGGGCGTGGCCTCCTGGTATGGCATCCCCTTTCACGGGCGGCAATCGTCGAGCGGCGAAATTTTCGATATGAACAAATTCGTGGCCGCGCACCGCACCCTGCCGTTCGGGAGTGTCGTGCGCGTGACGAATCTGAATAACGGCAAACATACCGAGGTGCGCATCATCGACCGCGGCCCCTTCGTCCGCGGCCGGCTCATCGACTTGTCCCTGGCCGCCGCTCACGCCATCGATATGGTGGGAACGGGCGTCGCGCCGGTGCGCCTAGAGCTCGTCTCCAGCCCCGCGCCGCTGGCGGGCGATTTTTCCGTTCAAGTGGGCGCCTTTCAGCAGCGCGGCAATGCCGACCGTCTGCGCGACGATCTGAGCCGCCGCTACCCCGTCTTCGTGCAGAATTACGAGGCGCCCGCGGGACGCCTGTATCGCGTGCGCGTAGGGCGGCTGGCCAGCGAAGAAGCGGCGCAGCGCCTTGCCGCGCAGCTCGAGCGCGAGCGCGGGTTCCGCAATACGTTTGTAGTCAGGCTGGATGGCCTGCAATAGCAGGCGTTAGCAAGATTCGAGAGGCGTGCGGCCCCACGGGCGCAGCGCCACGCTACATGGGTGACGAAGATGACCGACTGCATCTTTTGCAAGATCAGCAAACACGAAGTGCCGGCGAAGCTCGTCTACGAAGACGCCGAACTCTTCGCCTTTGAAGATATCGCGCCGCAAGCGCCCACGCATATCCTCATCTGCTCGCGCAGGCACCTCGAGAAGCTGGGCGACGCCGTGGAGCAAGACGGCCCGCTGCTCGGGCGTGCGCTGCTCGTTGCCGCGAAGCTCGCCGCGGAACGCAAGCTGGCGGCAGGCTATCGGGTGGTTGTGAATAATGGCCGCGGCGCGGGCCAAACGGTTTGGCACCTGCACTTTCATCTGATGGGTGGCCGCGACTTCCATTGGCCTCCCGGCTAGCCAGCCGTCGAGGGTGGCTACTAGCCCGCCGATTCCAGCACTTTCTCCACCGGCGCGCCTTGCGCTAACTCCTCCAGCGACGCCCGCGCGCGATCCAGCTTCCGGTCGGCATCAGCATAACTCTGCTGCGCATTGCGCAGATGCGTGCCAAGCTTGTCGTAAACCTCGCTGAAATTCTCCATCTGTTTGCTCAGGCCAGAGATGTTCGCCAGCAGCCGCTTGGCGTTCTCCTCGATCTGCATCCCTTGCAGCCCGAGGAAAATAATCTTCAAATGCGCGAAAAGCGTGCTGGGCGAAACCGGCACCACGCACCGCGTGCGGCAATATTCGTCCACCGGCACGCCTTTCCCGTCCACCGAACGCAGCAATTCGTAGTAAACGCCTTCCGAGGGCACAAACATCAGCGCGATATCCAGCGTATCTTCGCCCGGAAGGATATATTTCTTGGCGATCGCGTCGGCATGGCCGCGCACGGCCTGGGCGAACTCCTTGCGCGACTCCTCGCCGAGTTCGAGCAGCCGGCGATAGCCGTCCAGCGGAAACTTGGAATCGATGGGCAGAATCTTGCCGTTCAGGCGCACGATGGCGTCGACGATCTCACCCGTGGAGAACCGGAACTGCGTCTCGTAGCTCGCGCGCGGCAGCGTATCGGCCAGAATGCGGTCTAGCGCGATTTCACCCAGCGTGCCGCGCGTCTTTGCGCCGCCCAGCACGGTCTCGATCTGCTTGGCTGCGCTGGAAAGCTCCACGCCGGCCTGCTGCATTTCGCCGATCTGCTGGTGCAGCGTGGAAAGCATTTTCGTGGAAGCTTCCAGCCGCTCGGAGACCGCCTTCTGCGCGCTGCTGGCCATCGTTCCCACGGACGCCATGCCGCTCTGCACCTGCTGCGTCACTTGCCCCAGCTGCGCCGTCAGCGATTGCGCCATTTGGCCGATCTGCGCCGAAGTCGCCTGCGCCTGCGCCGCCAATAGGGATTGCATCTCTTTGCGAAGTTCCTCGGCGGGCGCGCCGTCCTGCCGGCGCGATTTCATCGCCGCGAAAAGTGCGATGCCGCCGACAACCGCGATTGCCGCGGCTACGATCCATCCGATCATGGCCTGTTACTTTATCGCGAATTGGGCTGGCGGACTATGCGGCAAAAATAAGATTAGAGTGGCAGTCGGGCGAGGCTAATCGATCAGCTTGTTGATGCGGCGGCGCAACTTTTCGCGGTCTTCCTGGCTCATATGCACAAACTCGACTCCGCAGCCTTTGCCGCTGACGCTGCGCACGACGGCCGTGGCGCGGATCTTGTCGAATCCGGCGTGAATCTCGATGCGCAGGGATTCGCCAACGCTAAAAGGCGCGGAACTCTCCAGCAGCGCTCCGCCCAAGGCAATCGATCGCACCCGGGCCGCCTGCGCGCGCGGGCCCTCCAACTTCGCCTCCAGGGGATCGTCCAAAACGATGCGGAGATAGCGACGAGGCTGCGCAAAGGGAGTCGTCGAACCGGTCGGAGTTCTCGGGCCGGTGCGCAGGCTCAGCGATCCCACGCGGTCCTCGATCAGCGCCAGAGCTTCTTCGGCGGCGGAACGCAGCCCGGCCGGCTCCACGTAGGTGAGCCCGGAGCGATTGCGTACCAGGTTGCGCAGCAGCGGCGCGGCGCTTGCCGCCTTCATCCTGCCCAGCGCTTCGATCGCTTTGATGCGGATGAAGACGTCGCTCAGCCTCTCGACCTCGCCGGTAGCGATTTCCATGAGCCGCGCGATGGCTGCCGCATCGCCGTAAAGCCCGATCTGATCGATCATTCCCGGCATGACCAGCAGATGTGCTTCGCGGAGGATTCCGAGAAATGTTTGTGCCACTTGCAGGCGAAAGGCCGGGACGGATTGGCGCGCCAGTTCCGTTACCGCCAGATCTTGCAGACTCCAATCCCAGCTCGAAAACGACCGCGGCAACGCGGCGATCAGCCGCGCGGGGTCCGCGGCGGACAGGAGCTTGATCGCCGCGGCCACACGCAGGCGGCGCGGCTCCAACAGATGTGTTTCGAGCGCGCCCAGCACAGGCTCGCCCGTGGCGCGAACCAGGCGCGCCATGGCCGGCAGGGAGTTCGATCCCGCCGAAGAGGTCAAAAGAAGGCGCAAGCGTTCCAGCAGCCTCTCCGGATCGCGCCGCAAAAGGCGAGGCAGCGCCGGATCAAGCGCCCGGTTGGCCAGGGCCAGATCCACGAGCAGCAGCCACTCTTCCGAAGCCACGATCTTTCTCGCGAGAGATGCAAGGCGCACATCGTCCGATTCGGCAGGGGGATTATCGATCTCCTTCAGTATTGCTTCGAGCTCTGCGCACTCGCCCCGCGCCAGGGCCATCTTCGAGAATGCGCCGGTCAGTTCCTCGAGCAGATTGGCGATGCCCGGAGAAACTTCCCGTTGCAGCGCTCCGATCGCGCGCTTGCTCAAGCCGGCAAGTTGCGGGCACGGCCAGATGCGCTCCAGCACGTCTTTCAACTCCAGCAGCCCGGCGGCCACGGCGCGCCGCGCCTTTTCTTCTTCCGACTCCAGGCCCCGCGCATAATCGGCCAACGCCCGGCGTGCTTCGCGGCGCGAAGCTTCCGCTCGCCGGTTTTCCGCGGCGGCAATCAGTCCTTGCAGATAATCGCGCAGCACGGCGACCGGCAGGCACCACCCGTCCTGGCTGGAAAGCAGGCGCGCTCTTTCACGCGCCGGCAAAGCTCTCCAGAAGCGCTCCACCAGCGCCTCCAGCGCTAAATCGCTCTCCTCGGGACTTTCGCCGCTGCCGGCGCGCTCGCCGCGCAGCTGCGCAAGCAACAAGCGCACTTCCGCGGGCCGCAGTCGTGCCGCGGAATACTCCCCGCGCGCCCAGTCGACGCTCAGCGCGTCAGCCGCACGCGCCAGGTAGGCGCCCAGCGAATCGCCCTCGCGAGGCGATTCGAGCGCGGTTGCCCGCAACAGCAGGGCGCGAAGCAGTTCATCGGCTGTCGCGAACTCCGCCCGGATCGCAAACGCGGCTTCCTGCGGCGCTTCCGCGCGCACGTGCTCCAGCCGCCCGGCCGAAGCCCACAAAGCGCGCAGCGCCGTGCGGAACTGTTCGGGGGCGGCGCGGACCACCGCATCGGCGGTCACGCTGTTCTGGCCTCCGGTGCCGAGCAGCGCTTCGAGCAAGCTGCCAAAATTCAGCGGATCGCCCGGGCTGGTGGGCGCCTCGTTGACGCGAATTTCGCTGATGCGATGTTCCCGCAGCCGTGTAGGCCAATCCGTGCGCCTAGGACTTTGCCCGGCGCGACAGGCTTCATCGACGGCGCGCGCGAACTGCAGCAGTTCGTCCAGCCGAGTGCGCGGCACAAATGTAAGTGAGCGGATGCTGGCGCGGCGGAATGTATCGGCCAGCGCTTTCAGCTCGCCGCGGCGGTCGGCGATGGCGTGCGCAGGCCGGGGGCCCTGGCTCATCAGCGCCAGTCCATCCCCCTCCACCGTGAAGCCGATCACCGGCGAGCCGCCCAGGAGGTCGTCGAGGGCCTGCCCTGTGGTTTTGAGACCTTCGATCAAGCGAGGATGGCGCGGATGATAGAGCTGCACGGCCCGCAGCAAGACATGCAGCGAACGCAGAAAGTGCGCCGCCAAAGCTTCGGAATCCTTCGGCTTTGCCGCCGCCGTGAGCGGGGCCGGGCCGGAACGGCGCGGCGCGCCCTGCGGAACGGCATCCGCTGGATTGGGGCGAGGGAATTGTGCCAGGTTTTTGGCGGTCATGGATATTTTGAGGCGCGCACCCTTCAGCGCCGTTGCCGCTCCCACACCTCCGCCCTAGGGCGAAAGTTTTCCCATGGATCGGCGCAGGTTGATTATCAGAATGCGCTTGCGGGCCGCTCTTTACAAGCAAGGAAGGCGAAGCCGCTGCGTATGCGTAAATCACTCTTTCGTCGTCATCGGCGGGAACAAATTGGATTAAGGCTAAGGCCCGGCAGCTCAGCAGCTTGCCAGGATATGCGGGAAGGCTCTAGTCGTGGTCGGAGGCGTTCGCTCCGCCCAGTTGCACGAGGTTCCGGGGCATCGCAGCGGGCGTGGGACGAAGCGTCTGCGGCGCGCGCCAGTTGTCCAGCAGGGACACCTGCTGGGAGCAGGAGACCGTGCAGTGCGGCGCGCAGGGTTTGGCGGTATTAAACTCCCGGCGGAAATCGTCCATCGAATATTCCATCAGCGGAATGCCGGGATAACCGCGCTGCTGCGAGCACCAGTGCACCAGCCCGTCTTCGCAGATATAGAGGTAGCGCGCGCCGGAACGGCAGCGCCACTCGTTGGTTTTGCCGCGCGCGATATTGTGCTGGAACTGGTTGAATCGCGAATACGAGCGCTTTCCCAGTTCCATCACTTCCTCGAAGATCTTCTGTTCCGTGTCGCTCAGCGGCTTGAGCTGGCCGTTGCCGTCGTGCAGAACCCCGATCGTGCTGGTAAAGCCAAGCTCCAGCGCGCGGCGCGCCACCTTCAGCGCGTCCTCCGGGAACCTAATCCCGCAACCCAGCACCGAATTGATGTTCACCTGGAATTCGGCGTGTTCGGCGAGCAGCACGAGCTTCTGGTCCAGAACCTTGAGGCTCTTCTTGGAAGTCTCGTCCGGCAGGGCGTTGTCGATGCTGATCTGCAAGTGCTCGAGGCCCGCGCGATTCAGCTTCTCGATGCGTTCTCGCGTAAGCAGGTAGCCATTGGTGATCATCCCGGCCAGGATTCCGTGGCTGCGCACTCGGGCGATGATGCGGTCGAGGTCGGGATGCAGCAGAGGCTCGCCGCCGCTCTGGGTGATGATGGTCGTGCCCAGTTCGGCCAGCCGGTCGATTCGCCGCAGCATCTCCTCCAGTGGCACCGGTTTCGAGACATCGTCGAATTCGTTGCAATAGGTGCAGGAAAGATTGCACCGCCGGATGGGAATCATGTGCGCGAGCACGGGATGCTCGGTCGAGAGCAGGCCCCAGGCGATCATGCGCCATTCCTTGAGCCGGGTGCCGATGAAGCGAAGTCTGCGGCGGGCGCGAGTGCTGGCTTTCATGCGAGTCGTGGAAGATTGCACAAGTTGGTCTGGACTTTCTCCGCCACTCCGTTTCAAAGGGCGCGAGCGCTCAGGCCATGAACGGCTTCAGTTCGCGCTCCATATCGGAGAGGCTGAGCCTTTGGCCGGCGTTCAGCCGCTCCAGGATCTCCGTCACGATGCGCTTCCCTTCCTGCTTGTTGTGGTTGCGCAAATAGCCGTCGAAGACGTGCTCGCCGCGCATGGCGTCGTTGATCTCGATTTCGCGATTGTGTTCATCGAGCTCGGTGAAATACACAACGCGGTATAGACCGGCGGCTTCCGGTTCGCGGTAAATCTCAAACATCACCTTGTCGGATTGAATCGCGAGAGCCATCTCTTACTCGACCGAGATAAAAAGACTCGACTAGACCGCCTGCAGTTCTTCGCGTTGGCTTCCCAGGCCGGCTGGTTCGCTGCTGGCCGCCTCTGGCACACCTAATTCCACCCGCAGCCGGGCCTCAAATTCCGCCAGCTTGACGTCGATCTCGGATTCCTTGCGCTTCCTGGCGATCATGTCTTCGCGGTAGCGCTTCAGGAAGTAGCTGATCGTCTCCACGCGGATGCGGATCGACCCGCTGGGCTTATTTTCGTCGATGTCCTTGAAGGAGAAGTACGGCGTGCCGGACTTGGTCACCGTCTCTTCCACCACGGTGTAGATCGGCGCATCGTGGCCGCACTTGAAGCTGGAAAGCTCCAGCGCCACCAGATTGGGATGCCGCGCCGTGTACTTGGCCGCCCACACCTTCTGGCTGGTGTTCTCGCTGTAGGAATTCTTCCACGTATCGGCGATGTCCATAGGGTGCTGGACCACGCCGGCGCGCACTTCGTCGCCGAAGAGCTTCCAGATGATTTCGTCGTCGATCGGCAGCGCTGCCTGGGTGAGAACGGGATAGCCGAGCTTCTGGAACTCCTCCAGGATGTCGTGGTTCAGCCCGGGATCGTTGTGATAGGGCCGCGCCAGCAGCACGATGCCGATGCCGTCCTCGGCTTCGAGCTTGCGCAGGATTTCGCGTCCCTGCTTGCGCAGGACGCCCTCGGTGAAATGCGCCATGGCCTTCATGGCTTCTTCGGTGGCGCGATGATTCTCCTCCGCCGAAAGCCCCAGGATCTCGCGGAAGGTATCGAGCATCTGGCGCTCGAAAAGGATCGGCGTGCCGCAATTGATGAGCGGGTTCAAAAAGACCACGCCCATCTCCTTGAAAAGGTCGCTTTCCTTTGTGAACGCCGCCTTGGTCGCTGCCGGCGTGGCCGTAACGGTGGGGCAGGCGCGATGGGCCTGGGCGTTCACCAAATCCGACGGCAGATCGTCGATCATGGGGAAAAAGATCAAATCCAGCGGCTTCTTCTTGTGGTGCTCGTAAAGCAGGTTGTGCACGTGCGGGATGCCTACTTTGGACGGGAAACAGGGATCGATGGAGCCGCGCTTGGCGCCCGCTTTGTAAAGTTCCTCGGAGGTAAAGTCGGAGTAGATCAGGTTCTCCGCCGGAACCCCCAGCGCCTCGAAGTAGGCGCTGAACATGGGGTTGGAGGTGTACTGGTTCAGCACGCGCGGAATGCCGATGCGCAGGCTGGCGCGGCGCTTCATGGCCGCCACGCGGGTCTTCTGTCCGGCGGTCAACGCGTAACGCGGCGGCGCGTCCGAAACCACCGGCGGCTTGAACGACTTGAACACCATCTTGGCCGCCACTTCCGCCATATTGGGATTGGCATCCTTGACGGAGTCCATGCCCTTCTTGATCTCGCGCATGGCGTTCACGTCTTCCACCAGCCCGCGATCGCAACTGTTGTTCACGATCAGCCGCTTGGTGCCATCGGCGATGGGAATCTTGGAACTCTTGAATCCGATATTTTCGATGGGCACGCCCGGCATCAGCTTCACGTCGATAAACGTGCGCAGGCACTTGTTCTTGCAGAAGTAGCAACGCGTGTCTTCGCTGCGGTGCGTGATGTAGCTGATCTTCTCCACCGCGTCCAGGCCGATAAAGCTGGTTTGCCGCCCCATCCTCCACAGCCGGTTGGCCTCGATGGCCGCGCCGATGGCACCGGATTCGCCGCAGTGTTCGTGCACGATCACATTCGGCTTCACGCCCTTATCGCGGAAGCGCGATTCGATGAAATCCACCTGGGCCTTCACCGCCGCGAGATTGTGCTGCGTGCCGCCTTGCAGCACGAACGTGCGCCCGAGCGAGGCCAGGTTGGGAATCTGCGAAACGTATAGCCAGATATTCTTCGGCAGCACGTTCGCCAGCCCCGCCAGAATCTCTTCCGCCTTCCAGCCCTGCCGCTGAAAATCCACGATGTCCGACTGCATGAACACGGCGCAGCCGTAGCCGAACACGGGCATGGCCTTGGCGGCGAACGCCAGGTCCGCGAATTGCGTCACTTCGTAGCCGAACCCGGTGCACGTCGATTGCAGGAAATATCCGTTTCCCGCCGAACATTGCGTATTCAGCTTGAAGTCTTTTACGCGCCCGTTCTGCAGGATGATCAGCTTGATGTCCTGCCCGCCCACGTCGCAGATCACATCGGCATTGGGATAAAAGTGCAGCGACGCCTCGGTGTGCGCCACCGTCTCTACAATGGCCGCATCGGCATTGAGCACGTCCCTGAGAATATCTTTGGCATAGCCCGTCGTGCCCATGCCCAGAATCTTTAGCGTCGCGCCCTGTTCCTCCACCTGCTGCCGCAGGTTCTGGAACATGTCCATGGTGTCTTCGATGGGGTTGCCCTTGGAAAGCTGGTAGCACTTCACCAGGATGCGCTTGTCTTTATCGAGCAGGACGGCCTTGGTCGAGGTCGAGCCGCCGTCGATGCCCATGAAGCCTTCCACCACCTGCCCGGGATGGAACTTCGCGGGGACGAACTTCTTCGGCTTATAGCGCTCTTTGAAGTCCAGAAGCTCTTGTTCGGTCTTGCTCAGCCCGCTGCCGCCCTTTTTCTGCTTCTCCTCCAGGCGGCCGACGTTCATGTACCATTCCAGATTTTCCACGCCGCGATAGAGGCCCACCGCTTCGTCTTCATCCTTGCCGAACTCCACCGAGCCTAGCGCCGCGAAATACTGCGCGTTCTCCGGAACCAGGATCAGCGAAGCGGGATCGACGCCTTCCGGCAGCGGAAACTTGCGCTCTTCCCAGATCTTGGGAATGTTCGTCTTCCAGCACTCTTTCATGCCGCGGATGTACGTGTTCGGCCCGCCCAGCAGCAACACCTGGGGCCGCAGCGTATTGCCGCGCGTGAGCACGGCCAGGTTCTGCTGCACGATGGCCTCGAAGAGAGAAGCCATCAGCTCGTCGCCGGGCACGCCGCTCTTCTGCAAACCGTTGATGTCTGTCTCCGCGAAGACGCCGCACTTTCCGGCCACGGGATGTAGCTTCAAGCCTTCGTAACCCATCTGGCAGAGCTGTTCCGAAGGAATGCGCAGCTTGGCGTTGATCTTATCGATCACGGCGCCCGTGCCGCCGGCGCACTTGTCGTTCATGGAAGGAATTTTCTTCTTGCGCTTGCTGACGGGGTCTTCCTTGAAAATGATGATCTTGGCGTCCTGACCGCCCAGTTCGATCACCGAACCGCACTCCGGATAGAGCTTCTCCACGGCCAGCGCCACCGCGTTCACTTCCTGCACGAATTTGGCGCCGATCAGCGGCGCAATCCCACCGCCGCCGCTGCCCGTGACGAAGATGCGCGTGAGGCCGTGGACAATTCCGACTTCCGCCTCCATGCGCTTCAGGAATTCCAGGACCTTCTCGGGTTGCTTCGTATCGTGCCGCTGGTAGTCCCGCCAGAGGATCTCATCGTTTTGCGGATTCACGACCACGGCTTTGACCGTCGTCGAGCCCACATCGAGGCCGACCATCAGCCGCACGCCTTGGTCCAGGCGCGGCGCGATCGGCTTCACCAACGGTGGCGGAGGCACGAACGCGGGTTTGGAGAGATTTGCCAGTGGAACGAAGGCTCCGCCGTTCGTATCGCCGGCGCTTCCTGTCCCGCAACTTCCACTCGAGCAACCCATTATTTATTCTCCCCCGGGCCTGAAGACCTAGGCGGCCGCGCTTTCGCGCGCCGCTGGTTTGTTCTCCGCCTTCATTAATTGCGCCACGTGCCGCACGAAATTTGCCGCCGCGCCTATCACGCCGTCCGTTTTGGGCACTTTGTACATCGGCGACTTCAACTCCGGATGCTCCTCCACGTAGCCGCGAATCTCCTCGAGCGTCCTGCCGCTGGCTTCCAGCGCGGCCTTGAATTCGAGCTTGGTCTTGGCCTTGGCCTCGCCCAGCGCCATCTGCACGCGGCTGTGAGCGTTCACGTCGCCCTCGCCCGAAGTCTCGATGGGCAGGAAAATCATGTCCTTGTAGTGGGACATCACGGCAGACTGTGCCCCATCCGACTGCGTTGACGGCATGCACCCGAAGGGCTTCAGCGCCAGCACCATGTGGGCCAGGCCTTTATGCGAGTAGTAGATATTCTTGGCAACTTCCAGGTGACCTTCGCCGCCCGATGCTCGCGAGTTGTAATAAGGATGGCCCAGGCGCTGCAATTCATACTGATCCACCAAGTGATGTCCAATGCCGCCCAGCGCGTCGATGATGCGGTTGTACTCCCGCTTGAAAATATGCTCCGCGATCTTGAGCTGCATGATCTTCTTGTACATGTTCAGGTTGATTCGGAGATGCTTGTCCAGCCGCCAAGAGGGAGGCGGCGCGGCGCCATCCTGGAGTCCTTTTTCGTCGTGGAATTTCTGCACCACCTGATGCATCAGGTAGCAGATCCAGGTTCCGATCGGTTCCACCACCACCTGCGCGCCTTCCTTTTCCAGGAAGCGGAACATGTTGAAGTTGCCATCGCCCTCGGTGGTCTGCGCCCAGAATTCGCCGGTGATCTTTACGATGGGCTTCACCCGAGTGCGATCGATGGGAATCGCCGCGAAGCGGTCGCGCACTTCGCGCAGCGCGAGGATCATCTCCTTGCCGAAAAGCTGGTGCAGGAACTTGCCCACAAACTCCCCAGATCCCTCGAACCGCGTTCCCTTGAGTAGCTGGGCCGCGCGTCCTCGCAGCGTCCAGGGCTTTTGGCGCCGCATCACCTCATGCAGAAGCTCCATGGACTCTTCCAACACGCGATCGGTCTCGCCGGCATTCACCTCGTAAGGCCGGATCTGATAGGCCACGTCATTGAGGATATCGCCCATATTCAGCGCATTCAGGATGGCCAGGAAGAAGTCCAGGTTCATTTCCAGCCCCGCTTCGGCCTCGGCTTGGTTCAGCCCGCCGCCTTGCTGGAAAAGAAGCACTCGGAACTTGTCGAATCCCGCGTTCCGCAGCGCCAGCCGGTACTCCGATTCATACATGCCGAAGCGGCAGGGGCCGCACGCGCCGGCGGTAAAGAACACGTACCGGTCGCAGATCTCGTCCTTCGTCAGGCCCTTGCCTTCCAGGTCCTGAACAAACTGCACCAGATTGCCCACCGTAAAGTAGGTTGGATTGCACTGCCCGTTGTTTCCGTACTCCTTGCCGAGCTGAAAGGCCTTCTTGTTGGGCACCGGAACGGATTCACACTTGTAGCCCAGGCTTTCCAGCGCTGCGTGTACCAGCCGCTCGTGTTTCCATGTGAGCCCGCCAAAGAGGATGGTGGTTTGGTCCCGCTGCAGAGACGTGAAGGGCAGCTCGATCGGCTTGTGGAAGTGGTGAACTTCGCGGCGCTCGATCCCGGCCTCTTTTTGCAGACGCTGGCGTTCCTCCTCAATGCGCTGGCGAATCAATGCCTCCGGCGACAGAATCTGAACCAGCTCACCATTCGCTTGCGTGCCAGCAACGGGTGCAACAGTGCTCATGATTCGCTCCAATCTGGTCAGCTATATTGAGTTCGTTTTCAAGCCGTAACGATGTTGGTCACTCTCCCGCCTGTGACCGTTCCCGCCCAAATCTCCCAACGATTGCGCACAAGCAAGGATTGCGCATACGGCTTGTGTTTTCAGGGTGTGGAATTTCGCATCACTCCATGCAGGGCCGCAGCATGGGACGCCCCCCTTTTGGAGTAACGGCTGCAATACTCCCCCTACCCCAAGTAACAAATTCTGCGGTTTTTGTCCAGCGAATGTGTACAAGAATGCAGCGGATGGCGAGCTTTGCGGTCCGAATGGTTAGATCGTTGCCTGGATGGTTACCGGGCGACTACCGGACCCGCGGCGTCGTTTGCGGTGCCGCTGCCGAAGTTTGCCCGGGTAGAGGCGCCCCCGGCGTATAGATCGTCGACTCTTGCCAGCCCCCGCCCACCGCCTGAATCAGTTGAATCGTCGTGAGCAAGCGCTGCTCCTGAACCGCGTCGGCAAGCCGCTGATTGCTCAATAGTTCTTCGTCCGCCGTGATCACTTCCAGATAATTGGCCAAGCCTTCCCGGTAGCGCGAAGTGGAAATGTCTGCCGTCTCCTGGGCCGCGCGCACGGCTTTATCGTAAGCCGCCGCTTGTTGTTCCAGCACGCGCAAGCCGGATAGATCGTCTTCCACTTCCTGGAACGCGGAAAGCACGGTCTGCCGATAACGATCCACGGACTCGTTGTAGGTTGCTTGCGCGAATATCATATTCGCCGATAGGCGCCCTCCGGTGTAGATCGGTTGCGTCACGTTCGCGGCAGCCGACCACACCAGGCTGGGCGCATCCAGGATCTGGCCTAGAAACGAACTGAGCCCCCCGGCGGCAAAACTCAAGGTTACGTTGGGATAGTAGGCCGCGCGATTGACCCCGATCTGCGCGTTATTGGACGCCATCAGCCTTTCGGCGGAGGCGATATCGGGACGGCGCTCCAGCAGTTCCGAAGGCACCCCTTGTGGCAGCGCGGGAGGCATTGTCTGCAAAGGCTTCTCGGCCAGGCTGAATTCAGCCGGAGGCTTGCCCAGCAAAACCGCCAGTGCATGCTCGAACTGCGCCCGTTGAACCCCCAGGCCCACGTAAGTCCCTTGCGTCGTATCCAGCAGCGCCTCGGCGGCGGAAACGTCCAGCCCGCTGGCCACGCCGCCCTGGTGGCGGACGTTTGCCAGGTCCACGGCGCGCTGCTGCAATTCGATGTTGTTCCGCAGGATGATCAGCTCCTGATCGATGTAGTGCGTCATGACGTAGAAAGATGCCACATCGGTCTTGAGTTGCAGCAACACGGTTTCGTAGTCGGCCACGCTCATCTGCGTCAGGGCGTTTGCCGATTCAATCGAGCGTCGAATCTGTCCCCACAGGTCTGCCTCGTAGGTCGCTTGCACGGGCAGGCTGAAAATATTGGCGTCGTACACAGACGTCTGGCCGCCATTTACGATTCTCGTTCCGCTGTTCCGCGCGCGGCTCGGCGAAAATCCCGCTGAAACGTTGGGATAGAGGTTGGATTTGGTGGCCAGCGCTTGCGCCCGAGC
Organism: uncultured Acidobacteriota bacterium; assembly: GCA_963703785.1. Taxonomy (GTDB): domain Bacteria; phylum Acidobacteriota; class Terriglobia; order Acidiferrales; family UBA7541; genus Palsa-189. The sequence goes on from CAVPFR010000048.1 coordinate 35,791, forward strand.
TTCCAGAACCCTTTGCGCCGCCGCCTGCAGATTCAGGTTCGCCGCCACCGCTTGCGTCTCCAGCTTGTCTAAATCCGGATCGCCAAAAACGGCCCACCAATTGCCCTTCGCGATTTCGTCATGCGGCGTGGCCGTTTTCCATCCATCGGGAGGCTGTTCCTTCCACGCTGTGGGTGCGTCCACGCTCGGACGATGATAATTGGGACCGACCAGGCAGCCCGTGAGCGCCAGCGCACAGCCTAGCGTGAGCGCCAGGAGCTTCGGTGCAAAAGGACGGGCCGACTCAGATGAGGTCATCAGCTTGTCTTGCCGCTGGCATTCGGCGTCGCTGTGGCAGGCTTTGGCGGCGCGCCAGGCCCGGAATTGTCGGTCTGCTGAATGGAAACCGGTTGGCCATCGGAAAGAGAGTCCGGCGGGTTGAGGACAACCAAATCCTGCGGCTGCAGGCCGGAAAGAATTTCCAAACTGGTTCCGAAGTCGCGGCCAATCGTGACGCTACGCAGCCGTGCGGTGTGCGAGGAATCCACCACGGCCACCTGCGGGCCGGCCGAGCGGAAGATCAACGTGTTCGACGGAATCACGAGCGGCGGCTCCGCACTCGAAATTCGGAACGTGACCTCCGCATAAGCTCCGGGTTTCAATTCGCTCTTGGGATTGGGAACCTGCACTTCCGTGAGCAGGGTGCGCGAAGCCGTATCGATGGCTCCCGACGTATGGGCCACCTTTCCCGTGAACACACGATCCGGAAACTCCCCGATACGCAATTCCGCGGGCATGCCGATGTGGATGTCGTTGCTGTAACCTTCGGGCACGTTCGTATACACCCTCATCACTTCCACTTGCGCCTCTTTGAACAGCTCCTTGGCGGTCCCGTTGGTGATCAGCGCTCCGATATCGATATCTCGAGTCGTGATCACGCCGTCGAAGGGCGCCATCACCTGCTGAAACGATTGCAGCGATCTCAGCCGGTCCACATTGGCCACCGCGGCCGCAAAGTCGGCCTGGCGCGCCTTGTAAGCTGCGTCGTTGCTGTCCACTTCCTGCTGCGAAACGCCGTCGGATTTCAGCAGGAGGTGCCAGCGGTCCGCCGTGGTCTTGGCCAGATCCAGATTGGCCTGGGCTTGTAGTTGCGCGGCTTCGGCCTGCCGAAGCTGTTGATCCAGTTCCGGGGTATCGATGGTGGCAAGCAGTTGCCCCCGCTTCACATGCCCGCCGATATCCACGTTCCATTCCTTGAGGTAACCGTCGGTGCGGGCATAAATCGGCGTCTCCACGTACGCTTGCACGTCCCCAGGAATGGTCAACTCCCGGCTGGCCATGGAGCGCGCCGGATGCACCACAGCTACTGGAATCTGCTCGGTTGCGGCAGCGGCGGGGATGAGTTCGGCGCTCACGCGATTTCGCGATTGCACTCTCCAATACGCCAATCCGCCGAAAAGCACCAGAATGATTGCTGGAACCGTATACGCCCAAGCGCGCGATCCATGCCGCCGTCGCGGAGCCGTTGGCGGAAGGCGCGAACCCCCCGTAGTTTCGGCCGTGCTCTCCGTCTCCGTGGCCTGCGGATTCATGTCCGGGTCCCTTTCCTCGCCTCTGAAACGATTGCGCTCATGATTTTATGCGTTCCATGCACTAACTATTCCGCAAAAAGCTCCTGGTAACCCTTCCGGCGCACGTAACTGTAAACCACGGGCACGAAAAAGAGCGTCGATATAGTGGCGATCAGCAAGCCCCCAATAACCGCCCGCCCCAGCGGTGCGTTTTGCTCCGCGCCCTCGCCGATTCCCAACGACATCGGAATCATGCCCACCATCATGGCCAACGCGGTCATGATCACGGGCCGAAGCCGCGTAAACCCGGCGCTCACCGCCGCTTGGAAGGAGTTCCGCCCTTCGCGCATCTGGGCCGCGGCGAAGGTGACCAGCAGAATGCTGTTCGAAGTGGCCACGCCGATGCACATGATTGTTCCCATCAGCGACGGCACATTCAATGTGGTCCCCGTAAAAAACAGCATCCATGCGATTCCGCTCAGCGCACCCGGCAAGGCCGTAATGATGATGAAGGGGTCGACCCAGGATTGGAAGTTCACCACCATCAGCAAGTACACTAAAATCACCGAGAAGATCAATCCCACGAAGAGGCCCGAGAACGACGATTGCATCGTGTTGATCTGCCCGCGAATGGATACCGATGTGCCCCGCGGAAGCCTGCCTTCGTATTGTCGTACCACCTTTACCACGTCCGCCGATACGCCACCCAGATCGCGGTCCTGCACGGTCACAAACGTATCCACCGCAGGGACGATGTCATATTGCGAGGCCACCGCCAGCCCGGATTCACGTTTGATGCTCGCCAGGTTTTCGATCAGTTGCTCCTGGGTGCCTGCTCCGTTGGCCGTGATCACCGGCAATTCACGAAGGTCCGGCAAGGAATCGACTCGGTATTGCGGAGTCTGCGTGGCGATTTGATAGGTAACTCCCTGCGGGCTCACCCAGAAGTTGGGCGCCGTTTGAAAGCTGTTGGCCAGCGAGACCAGCGCATTATTGGAGACCGTCAATTCCGTCATGCCCACTTGCTGCGCCTTCACGCGGTCCACGTCGATATCCAGAGTTGGCTGGTCGTAGGCTTGCTGGATGTGCACGTCGACCGCTCCGGGGATCGCTTTCAGCCGCGGCAGCAGCTCCCGCGACAATGCGAAATTTTCCTTCACGTCGGATCCGGCCAGTTGGATATCGATCGGCGCCGGCAATCCGAAATTGAGCACCTGGCTGACGATATCGGCGGGCTGAAAGTAAAACTCCGTCCCCGGAAACTCCCGCGGAAGAGTGCGCCGCATCTCCCGCACGTAATCGGCGGGTTTGATGCGGTGCTCGGGCTTGAGGGCGATCAGAATCTCGCCGTCCGATGTGCCGATCACGCCGCTGTTGCTGAGCGTAAGGTTGATGCCGCTGGGCGGGAAGCCGATGTTATCGACGATCCCGTCCAAGTCTCCGTTCGAGATCTGACTGCGAATCGACGTCTCGATGCGATCGCAGAGGGCTGCCGTCTCCTCGATGCGCGTTCCGATCGGCGCGCGCACGTGCAGCCGGATTTGCCCCGCATCGACGCTCGGAAAAAGGTCCGAGCCCAGAATCGGTATCAGCAGCATGCTGGCCCCGCAGAATCCCAGAAACCCAAGCGTAAACGCCAGCCGGTGCTGCAGGCACCATTCCAGCGCCTTGACGTAGCGCTCCCGTGCTCCCTCAAAAACTTCCTCGAAAGCAAGATGGAATCGCCGGAAGAAGCCGGCGTGTTCTCCTCCTTTGCTTTCTGCCGCCTCTTGCTTGCGCCTCTCCGAACGGAACGTGTACATCACCAAAGTCGGCACCAGCGTTCGGGAGAGAAAGTACGACGCCAGCATGGCGAAAACCACCGCCTCCGCCAGCGGACGGAACAGAAAGCCCGGTACGCCCTTCAGGAAAAAAATGGGAACGAACACGATGCAGATGCTCAGCGTGGCCACGAACGCAGGCACCGCGATCTGCTGCGCGCCGGTGAGAATCGTATCCCGCAGCGGCATGCCTTCCGGCAGCAGGCGGTTGATGTTCTCGATTTCCACCGTGGCGTCGTCCACCAGGATGCCCACCGCCAGCGCCAGTCCTCCCAGCGTCATGATGTTGAGTGTTTGGCCGAGCAAGCTCAGCACCACCAGCGAGGTCAATATCGAGAGTGGAATCGAAACCGCGACGACCAGAGTGCTGCGCCAGCTTCCCAGAAACAGCAGGATCAATGCCGCCGTCAACAACGCCGCGATCACCGCTTCCCGCAGCACGCCCGTAATCGCCGCGCGCACGAAGATCGATTGATCCCCGGTCAGCGAAATATTCACGCCCTCCGGCAGCGTGGCGGCGATTTTGGGGAGCGCGGCGCGCACTTCGCGGACCACGTCCAGCGTCGAAGCCGCCCCGTGCTTCAGCACCACCTGCAGCACGCCGCGTTGCCCGTCGCGCCGCGAGATGTTGATTTGAAAGCCGGCGCCGTCGTGCACGTAAGCGACGTCGCGCAAATAAACCATCGCGCCGTTCACCACTTTGACGGGAACGTCGTTCAGTTCATCCACCGTTTTGGCCGCGCCGTTCAACTCGATGTCGTATTCGCGGTCGCCGATCTTCGCCGTGCCCTGCGGCTGAACCACATTTTGTGCGTTTACCGCAGTGACCACGTCGGCCCCGGAAATACCCCGCTGCAGCAGTTTCTGCGGGTCCAGGTCAACGGCGACCATGCGTTGCCTGCCCCCATAGGGCCCAGGAAGTTCGATGCCGGGGATGGTCGTCAGCCGCGGCCGCAAAAAGTTCTGGGCCACGTCGGTCAATTGCTGTTCGGAGAGGCTCTTACTGCTCAGTCCGATCTGCAAAATGGGAACGTCTGCAGCATCGTAAGGAAGCAGGAAAGGCGGGGTGGTGCCCGTAGGCATGCCGCGAATGGCCGAGGTCGATACCGAGCTTACTTCGGCGATATCGCCATAGAGGTTCGCTTTAGGCTGAAGGAAGACCTTGACCACCGAGATGCCATGATAGGACTGCGCTTCGTAATGATCCACGTCCTCGACCGTGTTCGTCATGTTCCTCTGCATCACGCTCGCGAGGCGGTCCTGCATGTCTTGCGGGGCAAGTCCCGTGTAGCTCAAGACGATGCCGATTACGGGAATATCTATGGAGGGAAAAATGTCCACTGGGGTTTGCACGATGGCCACCCCGCTCAGAATCAGGATCAAAACGGACACTACGATGAACGTATACGGTCGATTGAGAGCGACCCTGACAATCCACATAGATTAAGTTTCTCTAGATCTGCACGGCCCAGTGTTGGCGCGGACGCGAACCACGGTCCCGCCCCAATTGCGCCGGGACGTGTCGCGTGCTTTTTTAGACGTACCAAGTAGCACTGCGGTTATATTTAACCTTCTGAGGTTGCGCAACCGCCTGGCGGTGTTTCGGGGCGCGTGCAATCAACGGCGCTATTGTAACATATCAACATGAATAGAAGGAACTTGTGTCCTATTCAGTTACGCGAGCCTAGCGGCCGTTTCGGGGCGTTTGAGCCTGCTCCGACGCTCTTTGAGAACCTCGAGAAGGCCAGCTTTGGCCACTTTGCGATACCGATACATTGAGAGGACCTATGCCTGGTTACACCGACAAGCACGCCAAGGCTGGCGTCGACGCGCGCCTGCCCGATCTTGAGACCTGGCCGAATCAGTTTCCCGGCTACACCATTCAGACCCGGTTCCCGGAATATACCTCCGTCTGTCCCAAGACCGGATTGCCCGACTACGGAACGATCATCATTGAATACGAGCCTCGACTCAAATGCCTCGAGCTAAAGGCGTTGAAGCACTACCTGCTCGCCTATCGCAATCTGGGGATCTTCTACGAGAACGCCGTCAACCGCATCCTGCGCGACATCGTGGCCGCCACAAGGCCGGTTTGGTGCTCGGTTCGGGGAGAATTCACTCCTCGCGGCGGATTGACCACAAGTATCGAAGCCCGGTGGCCTCGCCGCAAGCCATAAAAGCTGCATCAAAGAGACGATGCTTTGAGCCTGGCATGGACGTGGACAACCTTATGCGTCTCGGCCATAATCAATGTGATTGGACTTTTTAGGTCAAGTGTTTGGCATCGTTAACTGTGCCAGGCGGGATTTTAGGGCGCGATTTTTCCCAGCACCGGCTTTCTTGGGCCCGAACTTTTAGGGAAGTCTCTTAGGAAAGAAGGAGAGAAGGTAATGAGCATTACGCCGAATGTTCCTCCGAACGTTCCCCCCTCGAATGAGGGCTATCTTTATGAGCCGGCTCCGACGCCGATGTGGATTCCTCTGGTCATCATTGTGTTGTTCCTGGGCGTTGGAGCGCTCGTCTACGAAGGCTATAGCTCGCGTGCGCAGCTCCAAAATGCCTTGGCTCAAAGCGATTCGCACGCCGATGTGCTGAGTAAGGAGCTCGAACAGACGAACTCCCGCGTCGCTTTGCTACGCGCCCAACTCGACGTCACCTCCCAAAAGCTTGGCCTCACCCAGGCCGAATTGGCGCGCGCGCGCACCATGGCCCAGCAGATCCAGCAGGATCAGCAGGACAGCGACGCCAAACTGGTGGCCCAGATCGGCCAGGTGCAGCAGGAAAACAACACCAAGATCGGCCAGGTCTCTACCGATCTAACCGGGGCCAAGACCGATATAGCCGCCACCAAGAAGGATTTGGACGACACCAAGAAGAACCTCACCACTGCGGTCGGCGATTTGAATAACCATGGCGTCTTAATTGCGCGCAATGGCGAAGAACTGGAAGTCCTCAAGCACATGAACGATCGCAATATCTATGATTTCAAGCTGACCAAGGGCAAGAATCCCCAGCACGTAGGGCCGGTCCAAATCCTGCTGCGCAGCACGGATCCGAAGCACTACAAATTCACCATGACCGTTATCGCCGACGATAAGTCCATCGACAAGAAAGACCGCAACGTCGATGAACCCATGCAGTTCTACGTCCGCGGTGTTCGCGCTCCCTATGAGCTGGTGGTCATGGACGTCAGCAAGAACGGCGTGAATGGCTATCTCACCACGCCCAAGGAAACGGGCGGACCTGCGCCTTCGGGCGCTCCCTCCGCCGCGGCTGCTCCCGCCAGCAGTCCGGCTGCAGCCAACGCTCCAGCGGCTCCGCCTCATTTGCAATAGCGCGCTTTAGCGTTCTGAATCGCCGAACCGGTTCCATTGCCCAGGTCGTCGGCCGCATGCCTCGCCCGAGGCATCGGGCACTTTTTACCCGTCCTCTTTTGGTAACAAATCGTTACACCTCGCCCTGATGTCCGCCTCTGAATATCGCCTAACTACCTTGTTCTGTTAGCGCTACATACGGCAAGCGAATTGCGCATTGGTTTAGTGTTAGCCTACAGTTAACAGTAAGCACTGTAGCACCAACGTACCATCGCTACCGTTACCGCTGGCCCGTAACCTCGGAGTGCGAGTGTACGTGTAAAACGAATGAGCCCACAAAGGATGTCTTTGAAACGAATCGATCGTAACGGAACAAAACGATCAGGACCGAGAGGATTCACTTTCCTCGAATCCATGGTGGTGGTCGCTATCACAATCACCATCGTTGGATTCGCCGTGCCTGTCTTCTCGAATTTCGAACAGAGCCTTCGGACGGGTGGGGATAGCCGCAGTATCGCGGCGATGGTTGCAGAAGCCAAATTGCGGGCCGCTGCGAATTTCACCCACGCCCGTGTCTACGCGGATCTCAACGGCAGAACTTACCACTTAGAAGTCTGGAATAAGAGCGGCAACGGCGGCGTCGGCTGCTGGCAAACCGATGGGGACTCGAACGCGTGTACCGTCGCCGCGACACCACTTATAAAACTTTCTCCTAACGTGTCTTTCGGCTACGGAAGTGTTATCTCCGCTCCCGCAAACACAGAACCGTCGCTTGGCCAAGCGCCCCTTTGCTACACGGGTTATGCCGGCCAGTCAACTAATACGACCTCCGTCGCCAATACTGCCTGCATCGAGTTCAATTCGCGCGGCGTGCCTTCCGATCCTGCTCCTGGCGGTTCCGCGGGAGCTTCGGGAGGCGTACCTGACGCTACTGGTGCTCTATACGTGACAGACGGAGGCGCGGTTTATGGAGTCACTGTGCTCGCGTCCGGAGCGATTCAAGGCTGGTACTCCAGTAATACGTCAACTCCGAATTGGCAGCAGCGCTGAGGATTACCTATGAGGCCAGGAATAAAAATGAATCGTATCCGGAAACGCCGCCTGCAAGGCGGCTCCACCCTTATCGAAACCATGGTTGCTACGGCGCTGATGGTTGTTGTTTCCGCGGGAGTCATGGCCCTGGCGGCCGTGTCCCTCGCGACCAGTGAGAACCAAGGACATCTGTCAGCTCGTACCTCCGAATACTGCCAGGATAAATTGGAACAGCTTCTGGCGCTTTCATTCAGCGATTCCACGTCCAATACTGCCATCATTCCGACCTCCTCGACGGGAGGGACTGGTCTCGTGATCGGTGGCAGCTCCAACCCCGCGAGCCCTTCTTCGGGCTACATAGACTACCTGGATATCACGGGGAATATCCTAACGACTGTCGGGACCGCGGCTCCTTCAGGTTGGTATTACATTCGCGTGTGGTCGATTGCGGCAGGGCCCGCCGGTGCCACCAACTCAAAGTTGATCACCGTCACGACCAAAACTGACGCCGCGGTTGGCACTGTGGGAGCCGTTCCGCAGTCAACCGTGGCCGCGCTCAAGGTCAATCCGTTCTGAAGGAGCCGAAGTGTTGCAACGCAAGAAAACACGGAAAGCGGCGACAGTTGATTCGGGCGTGCACAGCGGCTTTTCGCTGCTCGAAATGATGGTCAGCCTGGCGGTCCTTTTGATCGTCATTGCATTTGTTATGACCGGGATGTCGCAGTTGACCACCGTTCAGAACACCATCGCAAACCGTACTGAAATGCATAGAAACGTCCGCAGCGCCACCGAACTGCTCCAGCAGGAAGTGGGTCAGGCGGGCCTTATCTCCCTTCCCGCCACGGTGACTCTGTCCGCGGCCGCGAGTGCCAGCAGCAGCACCGAGACAGTCACCGTCAGCTCCACCACCGGTATGTACCCAGGTATGTACTTGGACGTTCTGCCGGATACATCCGCCAGCCCAAACTATGAAACGATCCAGCTCACAGCGGTTCCCTCCGCCACCAGCATCACAGCCGCAAGCTTCACGTACTCACACATCAGCGGAGCTCAACTGATCGTTTCCGGGTCTTTAGGCACGGGCATCATCCCGCCCGCCGCTCTCACTTACGTCACCCCGAACTGTCCTTCCAGCACCGTTTCGCCGACAACATACACGGCCTATACCAATGGTTCCACCTGCAACACGCTGAAACTTTATGGGGATATCAATGGAAGCGGCAGCATGATCTACGTCGAATACTCCTGCGTTCCTGGCACGGCGACCGCGCCCGGCTACCTGTACCGCAATGAAGTCCTGTCGCCGCTGACGGCTGCCTCGAAGCCCGCGGTGAGCGCCGGGGTGGTCTTGCTCAACAATCTCCTGGCGAATCCTGGCAGCGCCCCGTGCTTCTCCTACCAAACTTCGACCGGCCAGTCGGGCAACACTTACGTGCTCGACGTCGCCGTTACCCTGACGGTGCAGACCCAGGAAGAGGACCCGGTAACCCATCAATTTCAGCAGGAAACGAAGGCCCTGCTGAACGTCTCCCCGCGGAACGTGTTTGATGCCTGGGAATTGGATAGCTCGATAGCTCACTCGCTGCAACGTGTCCAGCCGATTCCCCCCAATATCACTACAAATCTTTTGAATCATTGAGGAGATGAGATGAATACCCCTAAACGATCGAACCAAAAGGGAATCGCGCTATTCTTCGCCCTCATCTTCATACTGATTTTGTCCGTGCTGGGCGTCTCCATCATGTTCGTCTCCCAATTGGAAACCTGGTCCAGCTTGAACTATCGGGAGATGACCCAGGCGCGCTACGGCGCGGAAGCCGGCCTGAACGCCGCCGCCAATTACATCGTGAATACGTTTTGCGCTCCTGGGAACACGACCTGCACAAATGGCGCTTCGCCCGCCTCAGGAGACACGGCATCCCTCTACAACACGAATGTGTCTCCGGTGACGCTTGTCAGCAACGGCAATCCCGTGGTTTTGTCCACTACTTCCAGCGCCAGCAACTACCCAGTGGCTTCGGTTCAGACTGCCTTCCAAAGCGCCGCTCAGGGCAGCGTCGCTTCGGGCAGCACAACCGTGAATTACACCGCTACCGCCACCTTGATTGCCATGAATCAGGTGACCACGGCATCGGGTCCGGCGACTGTGCAGACTTGGAGCATCAAGGCCGATGGCTCCATCGGCGGAATTCGTGCCGCTACGGAAGAGGTCACCGGAGTAGTGGAGCAGCAGGTTGCCTTCGGAGCGTCGTCCTTGCCGGCCTATGCGGCGTTTGCCACTGGCAACGGATGCAGCTCAGTCACTATGTCAGGCAACGCTGTCGTTAACAGCTATAACTCAGCAGCGCCATTAAGCAGTGGCAACGTGGTCCTCAACAACTACGGCGGCGACGTGGGCACAAACGGGAACATAACTCTGCAAGGCAGCGCGACAATTGATGGAACATTTTCTTCCCCACGCACCGGCGTTGACGACTCCAAGAAGCTTGGTTCTTGCACAGCTGGCACCGCTTCCGAAATTGCCATAGACCAAACCCTGGCAACCTCGGTGACAGAATGCGCCACGGCGTCTTCCTGTGGATCGGGTCCGGTTCAATTGTCCCAACCGATCACTTTAAGCAACCCTACTATGCCAACTGCGCCGTCCAGCTGGAACACGGGCACCGCCATTACAGTCGGATCCGGCACTACCTGTGCGTCGCTTTCAGCTCCCTCCCCCCCGCAGCCCAGCCACCCGTTATCAGCGCCGCGGGTTGTAGCCAGACGGCGGCGGGGAATCTGACGTTCTCGCCGTCGTCCGCACTGACGGCGGCTGGATTGCCGCCCATTATCGTCAACGGCGGAGCAAAACTTACGCTCGCGCCGGGGACTTACAACATAGACAGCATCAGTGTTTCGAACGGCGCCGCGCTGACGACAAGCGCGACAACGGGCTCCCTCACCGTTAACACCAACAGCATCAATCTTTCGGGAGGCAATTCCTTGATCGTGAATAACTCGAATCCCGTCACCATGAACGTCTTCGACGGACTGGGCTCGAGCAGCGGCGTCAGCATGACCAACGGCACGGCGATGTCGATGAGCGGGAGCGGTCTTGTGACGATGAATATCGACCCAACCGTCGCCAACCCGTTTACCGCCAGCGGCGCCTTCAGTAACGTAAATTCGGCCGGAGCACCCGTCCCCGCCAATTTCCAAATTCTGTACGGCGGAACAGGTTCGATCAGCCTTTATGGCGGCGCTGCGTGCGCCGGCGTAGTTTACGCTCCCAACGCCCCTATCAGCATTCCGGGAGGTACCTCGTGGTACGGAAGCCTTATCGGTTCCACCATAACGGATACGAACGGAGCAGTCATCTACTACGATACGCAGCTAGCCAACGTTCACATCGGCGGCATCGTCGCTACCGTGCAGCCCTTCATGATGGATTCGTTTAGCTGGGCCAGATTCTGACCTCTTCCTAGTAACCCCTCTGAAGTGGCAAGCGCGACTGCCGAGTCGTGCTTGCCCTTGCAGTCCTCGAAGGCTGCGGGAAATTCCGACTTTTAAAGCCCCTCAAAGCATTTGATGGTCTCGAGGATAGATTTCTAAATCTTTTCAATACCGGATGAACACATTGGTACCGGTGGCCTATTGTCGCCCACCGCTGAATAAAGAATCATAGAGACCATGGTACTGCGACTCATCCGTGGCGATGGCGAGCGTGCCCTTGGCGGCCATGGACACGAGACCTTATTGTGGGAAGAAACGTTACGTCGCCCCTGACGAGTGCTTCTGCCACATCCTCGAAGTTCTTGTTAAAGCTTTCAATTTCAGTCGACTAGCAACGATGAAAGATTGGCACTGTGAATGCGTCCTCCAAACGGAACCGTTAGGAAGAATCGACGATGAGCCTTATCAGCCGGACTTTCCGATCTCGAGATTTGTGCGGATCCATTACTCGCCGCGCGGGTGCGCAGCCGAAGCAACTTGGTTTCTCAACGCTGGAGTTGACCTTCGTGATCGCGCTAAGCCTGATCGTCATGGCTATGTCGGTCATCCAGATGCAGCCGTTCTTACAACAGACGCAAGCAAATTCGGCGCAGCAGCAGCTGAAGGAAAGCCTGCGTCAGGCGCGCGAGCTGGCGATCTCACAGCGCCGCACCATGGTGGTGCAGTTCTCCGGCACCAAGACAACAACGCTGTATCAGGTGGCGGAGCCCAGCAACATCATGTCGACCACTCCATACCTGACTTTGGTGTTGCCGGGTGCGGCCCAATTCATGACGCTCACTGGCGAAATCGATACCCCGGATGGTTTCGGGAAACCCGCGTCAGGAGGAATCGAGTTCGGCGGAAGTTCCGGGACTCCTACTTCGGGAGTGGAATTTCAGAGCGACGGCACGTTCACGGACGGCAATGGCAATCCGATAAACGGCACGATTTTCCTTGGTCTTCCCAACGTTCTGACGTCCGCCAGAGCGATCACCATTCTGGGAAATACCGGAAGAATTAAGGTTTATCAATACACGGGAACCTCATGGGTGCAGTGACGCGGAGGAGAACGGTAATGAATGCTTGCATGCCTCGCCGGAATCAAGCCGGCTTTACGCTGATCGAAACGATGATCTCGACTTTGGTCTTGTCGATCGGCCTCCTGGGACTGGCCGGGATATTGGCCCAAGGATTGGCCTATATGAATGTCTCGCAATACGAATATATTGCCCAGCAGAAGGCCTCCGAGACGATTGAATCCATATTTACCGCGCGGGACCAGGGACAAGCAACTTGGTCCACCATTTGCAATGTGGGCTCGAGCGTGTGCAGCAACGGCATTTTCCTCACCGGCGCTCTACCCCTGTGCGATCCGAATACGGACGGAATTCTAGGCACATCGGACGATTACGTCAGCGGCGCTTGTCCGGACGCGGCGCACACGGACTCGGTCCTTCTTCCCAACGCTACCACAGGCACCTTTGCGACGCCTGCACGCATCCCGCTGACCAATTTCGGCTTTACGCGCACGATCACGGTCTCTTCCGTCACCGGTGTATCCAATCTGCGCACCATTCAGATAACGATCTCGTATCGCGCCGGACGCTGGCCGTCGATGTCCTATACGCTCACGTCGGCAATTTCGAACTTTTCCTAAGGAAGGCTGCTCATGAAACGCCAATCTGGATTCACCCTGCTGGAAACTTTAGTGGCCACAACGATCATGCTGGTCACCGTGGCTGCCGTGATGGGCGCCCTTACCGATGCCACGCATGCCACCCAGGCTGTCTCGTTAATGGCCGATACGCAGGAAAACCTGCGCGCGGGAATGAACTACCTGGTCTACGATCTAAAGCAAGCCGGCAATGGCATTCCGCAGTCCGGAATCACCATTCCCAATACCGGAGGGGCCAGTCCTACCTCCGCTGTGGTCAGGCCCGGTCCCTACACCTCGCCAGCAACCAGTTTCGGCAATTTCTCATCTTCGTGGACAGTTTTGCCGGCCATTACCGCCGGGTACCAGACGGGACCCACCACGACCACGTCTGGCGTAGCCACGGACATGGTCACCGTCCTTTATGCGGACACTTCCCTGGTAGATGCCAACGGCCACTGGCTCAATGAATATCCCATCACCGGCTCGAGCGGGACCGCCGGTTGCGCCTCCGGTAACACTCAACCAAACCCGCAGGGGTCGATCACCTCCACGGGGAGCGGGACGAGCGCTGTCTACACCATCCACTTCGACTCCACTTGCATGATCATAAATAACGGGAATACGGGTCTCGCGGCCGGGGACTTGATCATGCTGCAAAACAACAATTCGACCGGCAGCGCATCGATGACCGCGAGCGATGCCAGCGTGGATAACACTACGGCCGGAAACGTTTGCATCATGACCGTCTCCAACGTAAATCAAGCGGCCAACACGGTCACCTTTTCTCCGCATGACGCCTTCGGGCTGAACGCCTCCGGAAAGGGATACGGCACGATCACAAACATTCAATCTCCCGCGGGATCGGGAACTTATCCGGTGACGACGGCAACGCGAGTGTGGATGGTCACCTATTACATCGATAATTCCAACTCGTCGCGGCCGCAATTGATGCGCCAGGTGAACCTGAATACGGCTAAGGCCGTCGGCGACGAAATGGAACACATGCAGATTTTTTACGACGTCCTGAACGCGGGGTCCTCGCCCGTGACGGTGACCGCGGAGGTGGAGAACCCCACCCTGACGCAGCTTCCCTATATCCGCGATGCCTACATCTTGTTGTACGCCCGCTCCGACGATCCATACAGCGTGACGCATGCCTACGTGCGGAACAATTTGGAAACGGTGGTCAGCATCCGCGGGCTGGATTTTTATAACGAGTTCACCTCAACCGAGACGAATTGATTTGATTAGGCCCGATTGCTGGGCCCCCGATTCGACTATGACAAGGAGATATCCCGTGAAGCACCGAAGCGAAGGCGGCATGGCCCTGGCCACCACGATGTTGGTTCTGCTATTGCTCTCCACGATGATCGCCGGGTTTGCCTGGATGGTAATGGGCGATCGCACCCTGGGCGGCAACTATAAGGACAGGCAACTGGCCTTTTACGGCGCCGAGGCGGGAATGGAGACCCTCACGGCCTCCCTCGAGAATCTGTTCAATGGCAACTACGCCCCGACCGCCGCGATGATCACGGGAACGACGACCGGCATTATTGCCACCTCGCCCACGAACCTGGTTCCCGGCGTGAGCTACCTGAATCCGGATGGCACCAATGGTTTCGTCATTAAGTTCCCCCAGCAAAGCAACGGAAATCCCCAGGCTAGCGCGGCAAATATCCCCAACGGCACCTATGCAGGAATGCAAGGTTTGACGACGCCGTACACCATCCAAGTCACCGCACGCACCAATGGCGGATCCGAAGTGCGCCTGCAGCGGGACGTGCAGACGGTGGCGATTCCGGTGTTCCAGTTTGGAGTCTTCTCGGACACTGACCTCGATTATTTCGCCGAGCCCCCTTTCAATTTTGGCGGACGCGTACACTCCAACGGCAATATCTGGCTCGCTGAACTCGGGGGGAATACCCTGACTTTGGGCGGCGCGGTCACGGCCGGCGGGCAAATCATTACATCGAACCTCGAGAATGGATACGCTACCAGTGGCGTTTTTGACGGACCGATAGAGATCACTACCGGCGGCGCCGGTTATGCCGATTTGCTGTCGCAGACGACCAAGCAAAGCGTCAGCGGCACTTCTAACTACGTAGGACACCTAGGTGCCTATAACAGTGCCTTTGCCACTATGGCCACCTCCGTTTATGGGAAGAGTAACCTGGCGGTGGCGCAGACCGGCGGTAAAGTATTCAACATCAGCATTGCCACGCCCCAGATCGGCGGCCAGGAGATCGATATGATTCGCCGGCCGGTGGCGGGGGAAAACACGACGAATTCTCCCAAACTTGCCGAGCGCTATTGGAGCCAGGTGGGCATGCGAATCCTGCTGTCGGACTACGGTCCGTCAGGCACGTGCTCAGACAGCGACATCAGCAGCACCAGTTCTTCCGCGCTTCCCAGCCTTTCCACCAATATCACGGCCTCATCGACTCGGCCGGCAACGCCGGTGGATTTGGCGACGCTGGCCTGGGATGCCAGCGACGCCGCGGGTAACACCAACAACGGTACGAATGCGCCGCCCTATAAAGGTGGGCCTACGTGGATGACCAACCAGAGCCCCAACCCGATAGGTACGTACGTCTGGCCCTTACCCACTTCGGGAGCGGCCGGAGCATCGTACAGCTCAACCGATGGATACTGGGTGAAGCACTATTACCCCATGGCCAGCGGCTGTATCAAAATCGACTACCAAAATTCGAGCAGCACTTGGACGGATGTCACCGACTATATTCTCGATCTAGGATTCAGCGGGAAGGATATTCACCCGCTGGGAACGTTGTGGGCCGCGCCTCCTACGCTTCCGGCGGCAATCTCGTCAGGGACCCAGATAACGCCTCAGGGGCCAACCGTCAAGGCGGGAATCACGGTCGTCACTTGCACCGATCCCAGTACGAATGCCGTGATTCGGTTGGCGCGCGTGCGGGATAATCCCTCGGGACCCGCGGGGACCGGGTTCGGCGCGACCGCCACAAGTGTTGCGACTTCATGCGGCACGCCTCCCAGCACGGCTACAAAAATTTACGGATCGGACTTCTGGCCGAACGCACTATTCGACAGCCGCGAAGGCGAACTCGTGGATCTCAATGGATGTTCAGGCTCGTGCGCGAATCCCACATTGGCCGGCACCATGTACTACGTGGAGCTGGATATCGGTAATTTGGCCAAGTGCATGACGGGCACAGCCGCACCCTTCAGCACATATTGTTCGTGGGCGACCAACCTCACCAACTCAAATGGAGAGGGCTACTCGATCTACTTCTCCGATCGGCGCAACGAGCAAACCGATCCTAGTCCGCCGGCCTCGGTGGGCGCCTCCGCGGCGTTCACCGGCGGCTATGGTTACGACGATGTAGTGAACTCCAGCGACAGCAACGGATGTCCGAACGGAACTCTTCAGGCGGGCGAAGATTTGGAGGGCGATTTCACGAACGGGGTGGATTCGAACCCACCAAGCCTGCCACGGACATATGGCGACTTACTAAGTCCGCCGTCGCCTCGTACGGCACCGACCTATCTATGGCCCTTGTGCCAGACCGGCTGCTCCAGTGCTCCGACAGCGTGGAATATGTCGGCCGGAAGTCCGATAGGAAGCACATTTTTGTCAAGTAATCCCAACTGCTCCAGTACAGCATCCAAGCCCTTTGCAGTGCCCACGGCAACCAAGGGAGAATGGGAGTTACGCGAGAATCCGGCGATTTATTTCCGCCGGGCGCTGAAGATCGTCGATGGGTCCAGCATCAGCATCGGAACTGCCGCCTCCTGCAACGGCGTGAACTGCGGACTGACCATAGTGTCCGAGAACCCGGTCTACGTGCAGGGCGACTTCAACAATAACCCGAATTCCGACGCAACGTTCGCGACGCCGACTACCGATACGCATGTGGGCACTTCGATCATGGCCGACGCGATTACAGCCCTCTCCAATAGCTGGAACGACGTCAATTCGTTTATTTCTCCATACAATTGGGGCGGGCGCACGGCGACCCAAACAACTTATCGATTCGCGATGATGGCCGGCGAGGGTGTGCCGTTCCAGGCGCCATCTCGCGACATCGACGTTGCCGAAGGAACCGACGGCGGAGTGCATAACCTATTGCGATACGTAGAAAACTGGAACACCAACACAAGCACCACCTTTTCAGCCAACTCCGCCACGTCTGTAAATTCGTATTACCTGGGCTCCATGGTCAGTGTGTATTACGATCATCAGGC
The DNA here is from genome assembly GCA_963703785.1 of uncultured Acidobacteriota bacterium. Classification (GTDB taxonomy): domain Bacteria; phylum Acidobacteriota; class Terriglobia; order Acidiferrales; family UBA7541; genus Palsa-189. Next base: position 52,862 of record CAVPFR010000048.1, read on the forward strand.
AGTCGCAATCTGGAAATGCTGCAACGGCTCGGTATATCAGCCGCCGAAACGTAACTACTCGTTCGATTCGGATTTCACGACGCCGTCAAAGCTGCCGCCACTGACGCCGATGCTGCGCGATATCAACACGATCGGCTACACGCAGATGATGCTTCCCACGCAGTAAGTAAGGACCACGCGGCAACGAGAATTGCCGAAGGCCTTGATGCAAACGGGGATCCCAACCGGATCCCCCGCACTCCGAGTGCGGCAGGCCTTCGCTCTTCTCGGCCTCGCTCTTCTCGCCATCGCTCTTCTCGGGCGATTGCTTCAGTGAATTCCGAGCTTGTCGATCAAGCGCAGCAGATTTTCCGGGGGAACGTCATAGAGCGGGCGTTCGTCTTCTTCTTCCAATCGTTCTTTCAGATATTCGGCGGCCAGGTGGCTGGCTTCGCGATCGGTGAGGTCGCGGCCCGCCCGCTCGCGAAACTGCACAAAGCCCGTGTGCGCCAGCCCGACCAGGGCCGCGCGGCCGTCGATGAGGAATTTCGTATCCACGCTGTCGCTGTGACGCGTGGCAATGCCATTCCAGACATGCGAGAAGCGCACGCGATAGGTTTGCCCGGTGAGCGGCGACACTACTTCAAACGGGCCGACGAAGCTGCTCATCGGCCCGCTGTTGGGAATCGTGGAGTGCGGAGCGGCAGCGGTCACGGATGCTCGCCGCGCGGGCTCAACTGAATTGCCAATTTAATTCTCCGATTTAATTCCGAGGGCCCACCGCGGCCGTTTCGGCATTCGCGTAGGTGCGGATGGCGGCGCCCACTCCCGCCCCCGGGGAAACGCTGCGCCCCTGATCGAGCAGCACTTTTTCAAGCGCCGCCAGGAAGAAGAGAATGTGTTTGGCCTGGCTCACGTAGCCCATCAAGCCCACGCGCCAGATCTTGCCCTTGAGAGGGCCAATGCCGCCGGCGATTTCGATGCCGAATTCGTCCAGCAACTGCCGCCGCGCGCGCCCGTCCTCCACTCCCTTGGGCACGAAGACGCTGGTGACGGTAGGCAGCCGGTCCTTCGCGTTGGGAACGAATAGCTCGATTCCCAGCGCCTCCAGACCCGCGATGAGCGCTTGCTGATTCTGCCGATGACGCGCCCAGCCCGCCTCCAGCCCTTCCTCGAAAACGATCCGCAGCGCCTCGCGGAGCGCGAAAACGATGGAGATCGGAGGCGTGTGGTGATAGGTGCGGTCTTTGCCCCAGAAGTTCATGGTCGTGGTCAGGTCAAAGTACCAGCTTTGCACCGGGGTCTTGCGCGCGCGCAGAACCTCCTCCATGCGCGGGCCGACCGTGATGGGAGCCATGCCTGGAGGCGCGCTGATGGCCTTCTGCGTTCCGCTGAAGCAAAGATCGATGCGCTGGCGGTCCACGTCCAGCGGCGTGCCGCAGAGGGTGGCCACGGCGTCAACCACGAGAAGGGCGCCGACTTCGTCGGCCACTTTGCGGAAATCGTCGATGGGGCTGAGCACTCCGGTGGAGGTCTCGCCGTGGCAAACGCCGATGAACTTGATCTTCTTCCCCTTGGCGGCCTTGCGCACGTCGTCCGGATCCACCACTCGTCCCAGACGGACATTCCACGCGATGGATCGTGGTCCCCGCGACGCGCGAGGCGATCACCGCCATGCGCTCCGAGAAATTGCCGTTCACGCAAACGATGGCCTCGTCGCCCGGCTCGAGCGGATTGACCACCGCGGCTTCGATGCCTCCCGAGCCGGAAGCGGAGATCGGAAAGGTTACGCGATTTTGCGTTTGAAAGGCCTGGCGCAGGAGCACCTGCACTTCCCCAATCATCTCCGTGAACCACGGATCCATATGACCGACCAGCGGGGTCGCCATGGCGCGATAGACCCGGGGATCGATCGAACACGGCCCCGGCGTCATCATCAATCGATACGGGGCTAACAGCTCACCTATTTGCTCAGTCATTCTCTGGTTTTCCTCGAATCAATTCAGATTAGTGCGGAGTCCAGCCGATTGAGGTCATTCTCCCTAGTCGCGAACACCCCGGTCAGGAACACCCCGAATCAGAACCCTCCGAATCGGCGCGAAGACCTGGACCCGGCGGAAACCGATTTGCTTCGTTGATTTGCGGATCAAAGATTGAATCAAAGATCGTGGATCAACTTACATAGTTTCGCCGAATCGGCCTCCGCTTGCAACGCGAATCTCCCGCGTTGTCCGTTGCGTCAACTTCACAGCACAACTTCACATCACAACACTCGCTGTAGAAAATCGAACTGATACTCATCTCGCGGCGCCCGCCCTTGCAAAGTCATTGTCCTGCATTGGTTCCAGCAAGATTTTCAGCCGGCTTGGAATCGCCGCTTAGCTCCGGGTCTCTTTTGCGACGAGGGAGATCCCAGACGACGCGGGTTGGGGGATCGACCTTCCGGCGCAATAGCTCCAATTGGAAACTCTGAAGCTCTCCACGATCATGAGCGGCCTGGCTATTCAGGATGAGCTGGGAGATATAGGCCAGGGCGATGGCGTCGCGGCGGGGAATGCGCCTGAGGGCGACCATCCTGGCGAGATTGCCGAGGAAGCGATTGACGGAGGCTGCGTCGGCAAAATCGGTGATCGAGGCGAGGAGTTCGGCGCCAGCGGTTTGGCCGGCGCGGTGGCGCCGGAGGAGTTTCTGAGCATGGTGGGCGCAAAGGTCCGACGTCAGGTCGGCCAGGTCACTATCGGTGCCCGAGCCGAAGGTCTTCTCGGCCGGAGCGACAAACATACGGCAGCGGTGGCCTCGGGCGTCGACATGCTGGCAACGGTCTTCTTCAACGCGCGAAAGCTCCTGACTTTTTTAGGGCCGCGAAGCTCCTGATTTCCATGACGTTCGCGGCCAGGATGACTTTCGCGCCCCCAAGAGGGCCCCGTCACCGTCCAAAAGCTCATCCTGTGGGTAGACTTTTGGGCGCCCCAAGGGGGCCCCATCGATCGGCGGGGCGACAGATACGGATCGGGGTTTGGCATAGGAAGTGCGCCGGGCACCCCCTCCCCCTAGTTTTTTCGCAAGGATGTGATTCCATGGGAGTTCCTTTCGGGATTTGTACAAGGATGTGATTCCAACGGGAGTTAAGTATAAGAACGGTAAACAGGGTATGGATATGCGAATTGGAAGAGCGGACGGGATCAGCAGAAGCGAAGGCTCCGCAAAGAGCGGCTGCATGGGCCGAATGCGATCATTTCCTAATTCGCACATATAACTATTTTATCGTGCGAGTAAAGAGGGGCTTGTGGAAAAGTGCCGTGGGAGAGAGGGAGTCGCCTCATCGGCGCAAGTTAGAACCAGCGAGAAAAGCTGATCCCTCGCCCGCCCGGAGAATTCGAACACACGACAGCACGCGGCTGTTTATGGATATTGGAGGGAGGGTAGAGACTACTCCGCCCGACTTTCATTCGGCAGACGCATAGAAACAATCGGTTCTCTTGCAAGCATCTGTCGAAGCCGCGCGAAATCATCCTCGATTTCAAACGCAGAGGCAATTGCGGCATCGATCTTGATGTGAACAGAGTCATTATCTACTGAAGGAAGGGCTTGGACCTGAAGCCCGGCGACTTCATCGTGCGCTGGTGAGTTCTCTAAGGACTTTCTTGCCTAGTTTGCGAAGATCAGGAACAGCAATGTCCTCCATAATCGGCTTTTTCAACTCGACCCACGCCCCTCTGGTATCAACACGCGCAGCGATTAATGAAATGATGCCAAGCGTCGAGTTGAACCAGAGCGCCAACACCTTCTCCCATACGTCTTTTTGCGCATCGTCAGCGTGAACAGCTACGGGCCACCAAGTATTTGAGAGTACCCGGTCGGCGAATTTCACTGCAAAGACTCTTGTGGTTAGAAGCCAAAGACGTTCGGCTACGAGCAATCCGCCAGAGCGCGACCAAAGTAAATGTGCGCCTCTGATTTTCCGTCCCTTTTTAGCGCGTGATAAGGCCATTAAATACTTGTTTGGCGACTGCGCGATTCCTTGCGAAGTCTCGGTGTCATGTCCCCAATATGCAGGATATTCGGTTTCCTGATCTGTGGGCTTGAAGCCATCATGTATGTCTCGTCTATCCGGTCCCAGATCGGCAATTGATTTCAAACGCGTCATGCCAATGGTGCCGACAATGCCGGCGCCCGGAACGAAGACAGTTCCATCTCTCAGGAAGTGGGCGCTTCGACATAATTCTGTCTGCGCGAAAACTGCACCACTATTCCAGTTGCCGCTTCTAATTTCCTCCGCGCCCACTAGAACCATCTCGCCATACTTCTGAGTATCCGAACGCAATTCATCGGTTCCCGATACCTCGTCAAGGGATGCGCCGGGAGTCTTCTTAATGAGTGATGCTACAGTCAAAGCTTCAACACTGGACTTTGGTTTGGTCCAGAGGTTAACCACTTTAGTAGGCGGCTTGTTCTTTGCGTCAGTTCGTTTTGCAACTATCAAGCATTCACTTAGTTCCGTGTTCTCAGAGAAGTTCCAACTTCCCGGCTGATGGCTGACGATGATGTATCCGACATGGTAATTGTTTCCCAGAAGTTTGCGCGTTTCGCTCCAAGCTACGCCCGACAATAATGCTCGCGGCAGCACAAGCGACATATGCCCATCCGGTTCAAGCCTTCGATGACCAAGTGCAACGAATACGGAACCGAGTCCAGCCGTGATATTCGCAGGTACACCTTCATCTGCGACAACCTTCTTAAGGGCTGTCTGCATTCGTGCCCTTTCTTTTGCCGGAGCGTGACCAAATAACAAGTTGCCGCCGACACTTCGAGTAAATGGCGGATTCATGACACAGAGGCTCAGTTTTGGTAATTCGATACGATCTCGGACTTCACCTTTACCCGAAACTCTGGCTGGTGCAGCCGCGGCACCGAACAGATCGGCCTGCACCGATACTTTTGGTTCCGGTTAATAGGTCGAAGACTACCCAAGCGAGTTTGCTTTCCCCCGACAGGCAAAGTGGAAAGATTCATCACGCCGAATTCGACATCAGGCTCGTGCAAGGCGAGTGCTGAACCGGCAAGGTGAATAGCAAACGGTACGACATCGAGACCCCATAAGACCTTTTCCACAAGAATTTTGTGTACAGCTTTCAGGTCGGGGAACTGGCCCTTTTCTGCTCGGGCTCGGACATGATTTTCAACGATGGTCTGTAAAGTTGCTTTCAGTAGAGTTCCGGTGCCGCAAGCTAAGTCCGCAATACGCAATTTGGTAATTTCATCGAGATTCGACCAGTCGATTTCAAACTCAGCCGGGTCTAAAGTTAGCTTCAAGAGAAGGGTTGCCGCGGGAACAGTTGTGTAGAAGGCTCCGAAGAATTTGGCATCGCCCAGAAGCCGATGATAAATACGCCCCATCAGATCATGACGGAGTGCTGCTCTCCGGGAAGTGATTCGGAGTGCGGCCTCAGCAAGCGCTTTCAGGGCTGCGTCAGTATCAGGGAGGCCGACCAGTTCCCGGATGATTTCATTTGCAGTAGTGAAAATTGGAACGTAATCAATTTCGAGAATGGCCGTCCATGCCTTGAGAAGGGCTTCAGCGACGTTCGTTCCTTCGATAGCACGATTAAGTGACTTTATACGTTGATCTTGGGCTGCCAAGACCTGTTGAAAGATCATGGCATTGACGATGGTGAGAGAAGCGATTCTCAGAACTTTCTGATCGGCGGAATCCGCGCTAGGCATTCAGCTTTCGTCCTTGTCTTCGTCACCTGTGATTGCCGGAATCCCTAGCACCGTCCGAAAGCGATCTTTAAGCGCCTTACTATTTGAAAACAAATGACTGGCTATTTCTATTGCGCCTGCAATCTCTCCAACTGAAGACACTACGACGTCTTCGCTCACCAGGAGTTCATAACTACGACGCAGGGTTTCGGCAATATCATCTACTGTGCCATCTGCCCAATCCCCATCGCTATTTTCAGAAATGACCCGAATTCCGACGGTTGCCTTCTCAAGATTCCTGCGAAGGGCTGGCAAGGATTCAGCACTCCTCAGTTCCGGCGGGTACAGCACGGCCAAGCACACAGGCGAGATACCCTGCTCAACCCTTTCTCGTGCGTCTTTCAATAACGAATCGCGAGCGATCTTGCCGCTGTTGAATCTACCTTCGATGACCATACGGATTCCAAGAAGGTCAGCCACAATAATGTCTGGTAAGTCGCGGGTGTTCCGTGCGATAGATTTGCGGATTGTCTCGGGTACAGATAGCATGCCCCGCTGGTCAAGAAGTTCAGCAAGGGCGACGTTTACGACTTCCTCCCGGAAATCGACCTTCGCCATTGGTCGCGAATTATAGCCCGCAGGCAGAATTCGGCAATCAAAAAGCGTGGCCGAAGGATGTGGGCCGCTCACGAACAACGTGAGCGCGCCCTGGGCTACAGGGTGACAAGCCGCGTCACGCGCTACGGTGAGCGGCACAGACTGCCGAAAAAGCGAGAAGGAAAAAGAAAAGGAAAAAGCAGATCCCTGAGCCTTCGGGCTTCGGGATGACAGCGGTCGGTTGAGGCCGACGGGCGACCGCTAAGGGATAAGTGGGGACGCTTCGCTCAGAATGAACGTGCGCAGCACGCAGGGCGGCACGGGCAGGACGCGCAACTGAAAGGCGTCCCACCCTTAAAGAGTGCGCACCCACAGGAAAGCGAACAGCAGATCCCTCACCCCCATCCGCAAAAGACGCGGCTTGGTTCGGGATGACAGCGGTAGAGCAAGCGCGGACGGGGGCGGGGCGGGTGGGGGATGGCAGTGGCGGCGTTGAGGCCGCGGAGAGGGCATGCGCGTGAAAAGCGGCGCTGCGAAAAAAAAGCGCAGAGGGATTCCCCGCAAAAACTCCGGGGCGCAAAAGACGCGCTTCGACTGCGCGTCGACCGGAAGCCGCGCAAAGGCTCGGGACGCAAGAAGCGTGCTTCGACGTTGCCGAGAGTGCGGGGCGGGAAGGGCGTCACGACGCTGTCTGCGAAAGCCCCAGGGCCGCTCACGAACAACGTGAGCGCGCCCTGGGCTACAACGTGACAAACCGCGTCACGCGCGACGGTCAGCGGCACAGACTGCCGAAAAAGCGAAAAGGAAAAAACAAAGGGAGAAAGAGAAGGAGAAAGCAGATCCCTCAGCCTCCCCCACCCCGGCACACGCAAAAGCGGCGCGTGCCGGGGACCCCGGTCGGGCTTCGGGATGACAGCGGTCGGTTGAGGCTGACGGGGACGCTTCGGTAGAGAGTGACAACGGTTGTTGGCGGGCGCGCAGCGTGGGCTGAACGGGTTGCCGACGAATGGCGAAGCGCTCGTTCCGCACAGCCAAGAGTGGCTTTGCCACCCCAGGCTACAACGCGACAAGCAGCACCAGGCGGGGCGAACGGAGAGAGGGCTAGGGTTTGAGGGCGGGGCGCGCCAGACGGCGCAGGCGCGGCCGCGGGTGGGGATGACAGCGTCGCCGAGAGTGTGGGTCGGGAAGGGTGGAGCACCTACTGTGTCGCCCCAGCGGGGCTGAATCTTCCCCTAAAGCATCCCAGGGCTTCCGCCCTGGGCTAAGTTATACCGCCCCTGTCGGGGCTTCACGCGGTGTTCAACTCACCACCCCGTTGTGCCTTGACAACGCGTTCGTTCTTATCGAGGGGCACCCACGGAAAGCAAAAAGCAGATCCCTCACCCGCATTCGCAAAAGACGCGACTGGGTTCGGGATGACAGCGGCGCGGGCGGGTTAGGGTTTGGGGGCGGGGGGCGCGGCAGACGGGGCAGGGGCGGGGGCGGGGCGGGTGGGGGATTTTTCGGTCTTGCTGGCGGCGGGGGGAGGAACTGCGATTGTTGCAGGAGACCAGAAATCGGGATCGGTGGCGGCAAGTTCTTTCGACACGTGGCTCATTTTGGGGCCGACGAGAAACAAGCGGGTGTCGCTGGTGCCGTAGGCGATGCGCGCCAGTTCCTGGAGATGCTGCTCGACCGCGCCGCCTTCGGCTTTCTTCAGCGCCTGGCCGGCCTCGAATACGTCGTCAATCTCGTTCAGCGATTGCATGGGGGTCACGATTATGAAGGCCGGTTCGGGCAGGCCACTAATCACTTCGTATACGGCCCAGGCTGTGCGGGCATTCGCTTTTTGCGACGCTTCGCTTAGCGACCATACGGTTTCCATGAAAGCCCGCTCATAACCCGGATGGGCAAAGATGGTGGAGAGCCGCAGGGCCCGCATTTTCGAAAAATCGATGGTGTTGGCGCGATAACCCATATCATCCCGCCGAATGCCCAGCACGGTGGTCCCGCTGGAGGTGTTCTCCTGCAAAAGGCGGTCCTGCGTTTGGGCCAGTTCCGGGTGCGCCGCCAAGGCCGCGCTCAAGGCCTTCTGGGATTTGGCCAGATCCTCGGAGGAATCGAAGAGATTCAGGTATAGGACTTCCGAAGGACCGGTGATGGATTCCAATTCCAGCCAGTAGACCGGTATGCCTTCGCGGGTGTAGATGCGCGCGATGGAGGTCTCCAATTCGTCGTACTCCCAAACTCTCCCAGGCTTGAGCTCCTGATGGACCATGTTCAGGAATTTCGGGGGCCCGGCCGTTTGGGGCTTACTATCCTGGGCTCGCATGGGGCGCACCGATGCGGCGAAGAGCGCGGGAAGAAGGGCGGCGAAAACGACCAGACCTTTAAGGAAACGCTTCTGTTTCGTGTGGGCTTTTAGGCGGGCTTTCACGCGAGACCCTCCAGCACGAACTGATCTCCTAGTTGGATAGTGGGAACTCATCCGCTAGTTGGATTAAATCAGAAAAGGCCGCGTTGCGGTCGATTATGTGTTCCTCAGGAAGCTGAGTTGATGGGCACCTATGCGAAGGCGAAAGCCGAAGCGGCGCGATAGCCGTTAATTGCGGGCGCGGCGGAATGGAGTGACTTTGGAGGAGGAGGGCCGCGCCGGGCTGCTCGGGCCCAGCTTCTCGCGGGCAAATTCAGCCCAGCGGCCTTGTGGATCGTAGCGAAGATAAGAAGCGAAGCACTGCTTACTCTCGCTCTTTCGATTGAGCTTTTCGTATACCAGAGCCAGATTCAGGTGCGCTTCGGCCATCTCCGGCGCACAGGCGAGCGCGGCTCGAAATTCCCGCGCGGCGCTTTCCACAGTGCCCATCCGGTCGCAAATGCAGGCGAGGTTGAAGTGCGCCAGGGAGTGGCGCGGGTCGATTTTCACGGCGGTGGAGAAAGCGTCGCGGGACTCTTCCAGACGGCCCAAATGGTAAAGCGCGGTGCCGAGATTGATCTGCGCGTCGATCCAATCGGGCGCGGCCGTGACGGCCCGGCGGTAGGCGTCCACGGCTTGGGCCATGGTTTCCTGGTCGGTATCGAGAGACATGGCCCGCTCGAACCAGTCTTCGGCGGTGCGCGGGCCCAGGGAGTGGACTTTCTTCCGCAGCGGAGCCGTTTCAAAATCCATGACGAATTGGCCGGTGAGCGGTTCGATGGGAGGGCCGTGGCGGCCCGGCCCACGGACCACGACTTGGTCGCCGGCGACGGAGATGTGCAGCGAGGAGAGCGAAGCGACCGTTCCACCTAACTGCCGCTCCAGCGCTTGGACGACGCGGCTGAGCCTCTGCGCCGAAACTCGCTCGGCGGTGAGGCGCTTGAGGGCTTCCACGGCGACGAGGTCGCTGAAGTTGAAGAAACGCTCGCCCCAGCGGGAACGCGGCTGAATCAGGCGGAGGCGGGACCAGTAGTCCAGCTGCTTGCGCGAAGCGCCGGTCATGCGCTCCACTTCACTGCGCGTGAATCGTTGCTCCACTCGGCGTCTTCCGGAATATTTATTGGGCCGATTTTTATTTGGCCGAATTGTTTTGGCAGCCGCCCAAGAATAGGCAGCAATTCGGCTTTAGGCAATAGCGAACTGCGCGGAAATCCAACGGGGGAATTCGCGCTGTGCAAATCAAGAGCCGGGGGATTCGGGTAGTGGGTCAGTTTGAATTTTGCCCTCTTGTGTCACGATCCAGAAAATTCAAACTGACCCGCTACTGGGATTCGGGGTCAGAGGCGCCGGCATCGGCGCGAGAGGAAGCGCCCCGGGGCTTGAGCAAATCGAACATGGCTTTGGCGGAGTGGGAGAGTTGCTCGCGGCGGCGATAGAGCAGGTATAGGTCGCGAGGCATGCGCAGCTCGCGGACTTTGACTTCGACGAGCAGGCCTTGCTCGATCTCCCATCTCACGCACATGCGCGGCACGATGGCCACGCCGATATCCATCTGTACGAAGCGCTTGATGCTCTCGATGGTAGGCAGGTCGATGTTCATGAGCAGGGGAACGTGGTGCTTGGCGAAAAGCTGAATGACGCGCTGGCGGAAGGGCGATTCGACGATGTGGGCGACGAAGATTTCCTGGCCCAGTTCGGCGAGATCGGCGCGGCCGCGCTTGGCGAGGCGGTGCTTGGGCGCAACCACGAAGGCGAGCTCGTCGCGAAAGATCTTGATGGCGGCGAGCTGAGGCTCCTGGGGAACGAAGGAGGCGACGCCGAGGTCGAGGCGATAGTTCAGAAGCTCGCCGGGAATGTCGCGGGAGAAGGTGCGGCGGACGGCCAGATGGACTTGCGGGAACATCTGGCGATAGCGGGCCAGCACGGGGAGCAAGGCGTGGATGGAGCTTTCGTTGACGCCGAGGGAGAGCTCGCCGCGGCCGCCGGCGCGGAGGTCGTCGACGGCGCGGCGGATTTCGTCGCGGAGATTGAGGATGCGCTCGGCGTAGCCGACCAGGAGACGGCCGGCGTCGGTAAGCTGGCCGGAACGGGCGCCGCGGGCGAAGAGGGGTTCGCCGATCTCGTCCTCAAGCTTGCGGATGGCGATGCTCACGGCGGGCTGGGTGCGGAAGAGCTTCTGGGCGGCGCGAGAGAAGCTGCGCTCGCGGGCGACGGTGAGCAAGACGTTGAGTTCGGAGAGGTCCACAGGGGCGCTCCAGCCATGAGAGAATATAAGTGCGTCTTATGGTTGGGGCAAGAAGTATAAATTGGACTTCTTTGGGGGCGCGGCCGCAAAATGGGTAGCTGCGAGCAGGAGGAATGCGATGGAGATGGTGCGAATTTTCGATACCACGCTGAGGGATGGCGAGCAGGCGCCTGGCTTTTCCATGAATACGGCGGAAAAGCTGCGGTTTGCGCGGCGGCTGGAAAGCCTGGGCGTGGACGTGATCGAGGCGGGCTTTCCCATCGCGTCGCAGGGCGATTTCGAGGCGGTGCGCGAGGTGGGGCGGGCGGTGCGGCACAGCACGGTGGCGGGACTGTCGCGAACGCGGCAGGAGGATATCGACGCGGTGCTGAGGCGCTCTGGAGGGCGCGGCGCGGCCGCGAGTGCACACGTTCCTGGCGACTTCGGACCTGCATTTGAAGCACAAGCTGCGCATTTCGCGGGCGGAAGCGCTGGATTCCATCGGCAAGATGGTGGCGTACGCCAAGGCGCGGTGCCCGGAGGTGGAGTTTTCCGCCGAGGATTCCAGCCGCAGCGATATCGAATTTCTGGCGCAGGCGTTTGCGATTGCGGTGGAAGCGGGCGCGACGATCCTGAACGTGCCGGACACGGTTGGGTACGCGACGCCGGAGGAGTACGGCGGGATTTTTCGCACGCTGCGGGCCAAAGTGAGCGACCGGCCGGGAGTGGTGTGGAGCGCGCACTGCCATAACGATCTGGGGCTGGCGGTGGCGAATTCGCTGGCGGCGGTGGAGGCTGGGGCGCGGCAGGTGGAGTGCACGATCAACGGGATCGGGGAGCGCGCGGGAAATGCGGCGCTGGAGGAGATTGCCGTGGCGCTGGCGGTGCGGCCGGACCGTTACGACACCGAGACGAGGCTGAAGCTGAGCGAACTCTACGCGATCAGCCGGCTGCTTTCGGAGATTACCCGCGTATCCGTGCCGCCGAACAAGGCCGTGGTGGGCGCGAACGCGTTCGCGCACGAGGCGGGCATACATCAGGACGGAATCCTCAAGAATCCGCTGACGTATCAGGTGATTTCGCCGGAAGCGGTGGGCGTTCCGGCGCACAAGCTGGTGCTGGGGAAGCATTCCGGCCGGAACGCGCTGCGGGCGCGGCTGGCGGAATTGGGCGTGGTGATCTCCGAGGACGAACTGCGCGAATGCTACCGCCTGGTGATGGCGCTGGCGGACATGAAGAAAGAGATCACGGACGAGGACATCAAGCGGCGTGGCGGGGCGGCTCTCGGCGGACGTGCGGCGCCGAGGAGGGCAGCGCGAGCGTTTCGGACGTGGCGGTATGAGCCAACCAAGCTGGAACATCGCCGTTCTACCCGGCGATGGGATCGGCCCGGAAGTGATCCGTGCAGCGGTCGGCGATTCTGCAAGATTGCGCGGGCGAATTCGGATTCCAGGTAAACCTGCTCGAATTTCCCTTTGGCGGAATTGCCATCGATCAATGCGGGAAGCCCTTGCCTCAGGAGACGCTGGACGGCTGCCTGAAGGCGGACGCGGTGCTGCTGGGAGCGGTGGGCGGACCAAAGTGGGATTCGCAGCCGCTGGACCGCAGGCCGGAGGCGGGACTTCTGGCGCTGCGGCAGGCCCTGGGCGTTTACGCGAACGTGCGGCCGATACAACTGCGCAAGGCGCTGCGGGGGCTTTGTCCCCTGCGGCTGGGCGCGGAGACGAAGATCGATTTCGAGATTATCCGCGAGCTGGTGGGCGATATTTATTTCGGCGAGCACACGACGGAAGGCGAAGGCGCGAATGAGCGCGCTTCGGACCTGGCCAGCTACAGCGTGCCGGAGATCGAGCGCATCACGCGATTCGCGTTCGCGCGAGCCAGAATCCGGGCGCGGCGGGTGACGTCGGTGGACAAGGCGAACGTGCTGGCGACTTCGCGGCTGTGGCGGAAGACGGTGACGCGCATGGCGGCGGCAGCGAGCGACCTGGCGGTCGATCATCTGTACGTGGATAACGCGTCGATGCAGATCATCCTGCGGCCGGAGCAGTTCGACGTGCTGCTGACGTCGAATCTTTTCGGCGATATTCTGAGCGACGAGGCCGCGGCGCTGGCGGGTTCCATTGGCATGATTCCGTCGTGGAGCGCGGGGGACGGGCCGCCGCTGGTTGAGCCGATCCACGGGACGGCGCCGCAACTTGTGGGGAAGGACATGGCCAATCCTTCGGGCGCGATTCTTTGCGTGAGCTTGCTGCTGCGGGAGCGGTTTCATTTGCCGGAAGCCGCGGACGCGATCGAGCGCGGCGTGGACGCGGCGCTGGCCGGCGGCATGCGCACAGGGGATATTGCGGAGGCGGGAACACGAACCGTGGGCGGTTCGCAATTCGCGGCGGAAGTGCAAGCGCGCATGCGCGCGGCCTTCCGGCAGCGCCGGGCGGAGCGCACGCAAACGGCATAGATAGACCGGCCAGGTCAGCGAGAGTTTTGTTTCGCCCCTACGGGGCTTTCCCTCAAAAATCGTGCACGTCCCCAGCGCTTCCGCGCAGGGCTATTCTTGTGTCGCCCCTGACGGGGCTTCCTCTCTCTCGTCAGCAGTCCAAGCAGTTAAGCGGGAGTTTTGGAGCGGTTCCAGCGGGCGAGGAGCCACAGGCGCTCGACCTGCTGGTCGAGTTCGCGGATTCGCAGTAGCTTACTCATCAGCAGCAGAAGCACGATGCCCACGGCGGTGACGACCACTAACAGAGAAAGCGCGCCGACGAAACGGTGCCAGGCGAGGTGCGGCTCGAGGGCCAAGCGCAGCTTATAGCAGGCGACGCCGACGACGGCGGAAGCGGCGCAGACCTTGAGGAAAAAGAGGGCCAGAGCGCCTTCCTCGCGGTTATGGGTGCGGCGGCCGAGCAAGAAAAAGAGGGTCACAGTGTAAACCGTGATTCCAATGGAGCTGGCCATGGCCAATCCCAAATACTGATAGTGGTGGACGAGGAGCCAGTAAACAGGCAAGTTGGCGAAAGTCAAAACCGTGCCAACAATGGCGGGAATCAGCGTATTGCGAGTGGCATAGAAGCCGCGGGCGAGGATGTACTGCGCGCCCCAGCCAAACAGGCCCAGCATAAAGAAGACGAGCGTGGCGGCGGTAGCGTCCAGGTCGGGCGGACGCAGGCGCGTATGGGAAAAGACCAGATAGACGACGGGCGCGCTTTCCGCGATGGTGAGAGCGGTGATGGGCACGAGGGCGGCGATGAGGCCCTTGAGCGTGGAATTCAGTAACTGATTCAACTCCGCGAATTTGCCCTCGGAATAGAGCTGAGCGAGAAACGGGAAGGAGGCTACGCCGACGCCCTGTCCTACGACGCCGAGGGGCACGCGCATGAGGGTCTTGGCATAACTCAGCCAGGTAATGGAGGCGGGCTGGAGGTAGGAGCCAAACCAGCGGATGATCCAATCGTCGGTAAAAGCCAGAGACAAGGCGAGCATGATGGGAATCGAAAGGCGGATGAACAGACGAAACCCGGGATGCAGCAAGTTGAGATTGGCGCGGAAACGCATACCCACCGTGGCGGCTCCGTAGACCTGGAACAGGAAATTGCCGGAAACCGCTCCAACGAGAACGCCCACGGCGAAGCCGGTCATGCCGATGCGGGAAGCGAGGAACCAGCCGCCCAGAATAATCATCACGTTGTAGATCACCGGGGCGAAGGAGGGGATCAGGAAGCGTCCCTTGGCGTATTGGACGGCGGAGAGGATGCTGCCCTGGTAGAAGCAGAATTGGGCCGGAAGCATCAAGCGGGTCAGGAAAATGACGCGGGCTTTTTCCGCGGGCGGAAATCCGGGGGCGATGAGTTGCGCGAGCTGCGGGGCCAAGAGCTCGCCGGCCAGGACGAAAGCGGTGAGCAGGAGGCCCATGAAAGTCATGACCGTGGAGAAAACGTGCCAACCCTCGTCTTCACGGCCTTCGGCGGCATATTTGGTGAAAACGGGAATAAAGGTGACGCTGAGGGAAGCCCCGGCGACCAGATAATTCAAGAAGTCGGGAAGCGTGAAGGCCGCATAGTAAGCGTCGGTGAGGGCATTCGAGCCGACCTGGTGGGCGACCACCCATTCGCGGACGAAGCCGAGCACACGGCTGAGCAAGATCCCAGCCATGACCACGGCGGTGGAAGCGACCACACGACGGTTTACACTGGACTGACTCAGGACGCTCGGTTCACTCACGAAACTTCGATCACCAAAACTAATTTGACTCGCGAAACCATGGTAGAGGTTTTAGGAGGGTTCGCCTAGTTGGTTTGCCGGGATTGATGGAGGATTGTGGCGTCAAAGACACGCGGAGATCGGGCAGCAGGAGAAAAGGCTGGGAAGAGAATCCGCGAAACGGAGGTGGTTACGCAGAAGGAGCGGCTGCCAATTCCGGTTCCGGCTCAACAGACCAGGTGGCGAGCAGGGTGATGCGTTGCGTGACGGGCGAAATATGGATGTAGAAAACATGCTCGTCCGCATGAACTTCGAAAAAGCCGGGGCGGCGGGCTTCGGGAATAGCCGGCGCACCGGAGGCCAGCGCCAGGCGCAATCGCTCGACGATTTCCGGGGAATGTCCCCGAGGGTCTTCTATGGTTGAATCCGGCGCAAATCCCGATTCGAATTGCATAAACTCTTCCATGTTCTTCGCTCGCAAACTTCTATATATTTAAACGTAGCAGACGGAAAAAGGTTTCAGAGGCATTTCGGATTCATTGCCCAATAAGTTAAGATTTCCATTAGGGTCGGAGTGTTAGATGCGGAGGCGAGCGAATCGTCGCGCCTGAGCGTTTTGGCATCTATAAGCCAGGCGAGGAATGGCGCTTAGATTGCAGGTCTTTTGATCTTTTGACCTTCGGACCTTCGGGCTTCTCAAACCAGCACACGCGGCGGCTCAGACTTTCTAGACAGCGGTGACAACACGTGGAAAAGAACAGTTCGAAGAAGACCAAAAAGCAGAGCACATTCGGCAAAGACCGGCGTCGAAAGCATCGCCATTGGCAGGTTACCGTCTATTATGCCGACGGGCAGAAGTTCGCTCGCGTCTATACCGATCGCGCCAAAGCGGCGAGTTTCGCGCGCCGGCAAAAGCGATCCCCGGTAGTGAAATCGGCGCGCGTAGTGCAGGTGGGATAAGCACTGCAAGGGTGGAGAAGCGCAAGAGCCGCCGATGGTGTCATCGGGGTAGCGGGTCGGTTTCCGATAGTGCCAATCACCCTGATCGCAAATCCCAGAGATCAGCTTAATTCTTCTTGCTCCATTCGCTGACGGCGCGGCGCGAGGCCGCATTCATCGCATCCGGAAGGTAGTCCGACGGGAACATGCCAATTGCCGAGAATGCGTTTGTCAGGAGCTATCTATGCGGTAAGCAAACAGAAAGCGCGTGAACGAGCTTCTCGCTCACGCGCTTCGGTGCTGTGAACCTACCTGTGCTTGTCTTCGTTGCCGCGCCCGCCGCGATTGCTGCCTCCGTTGTGCTGCTCGGCTGGAGGGCGATTCCCACCTTGGGGAGCCGCACGTTCTTCCTGCGATCGCGGGACGGTTTGATGCTGCTCGCGACCCGGGCCGGGCCGCACATACGGCTGCGCTTGCTCCGGCCGGGCCGGACGCGCTTGTTCGGGCCTGCCCACTGGTCCGCGTTCGGCTGGCTGTGTAATTACCGGACGTTGCTGCTCGGGACGCACCGCTTCTGGGCGTCTCGCCTCTCCTCGGCCAATTACGGGTTGTGCGGGCGCTACGCGCGGGGTCTCCGGACGTCGCGTTTCGGGAATGCGTCCACGTTCTACTTCAATACGGCCGCGAAATTCATCTCGGGGTGGCGGAGTGTAGCGCCGTACCTCACGCGGGTAAGGATGCTCGTAGTCAGCGCGATTGCGCCAATCCCGCCGCCACGGCGAATTGTTAATGATCACTTCGTGATGGTCCCAATCGAAACGATCGTGGTCCCAACCCCACGGCCGGAAAAATCCACCAATCGTAATGCCAAAGCCAAAATGTAGCGCTCCGCCCACGAAAAATCCGGGCCGCGGCGGGAAGTAAACGATTCCGGGGTCATACGCCGGGACAACTATGTAGGAAGGGTTGGCAGGCATGATGGTGATATACGGCCCGTAGGCAACGGCGATCTGTGGGTTGCCCCGCAAATATCCGTATTGATAGGCAAGTTGGCGTTGATGCTGGATCGCGTTCTGCACGTCTACCTGTTGTGCGAGAAAAGCATTGCCCAGCTGCGTCGTCCAACTCATATCTGAAGCCATCATGTCGAGTACCGACGGAAACGGGAGTAGGGCTTGCACGCTGGGGTCCCAAGGCAACTGATCGCCGGAAATCGCATTGGCCAGGTCCTGCCCTTGAAGATAGTGGTGCTCATCGGACCACGCCGCCGCATCGGGGATCTCATCTGGGTAGGTTGCCGCCGCCAGCACCTGAGCCAGCAGCGGATCAGGATAAAGCGCAATTCGCGAGACAAGCTGATCGAGCTGTGCCGGCGAGAGTATTGGCGGTGGTGCAGAATAGTCCGGCGGCGGGTAACCGGATTGGCCCTCCGGATAACCTTGCGGCAGCGCCAAGCCGAGCGCGGAGATTGAGAACAACGCCGCAATAAGTACACCCACCGGCAGGATCGACATTGTGTGTATCGTGCGTTTCATCATCGTCTCCTTAATAAGGCATCAGGCGGGTTACCCTAAGCATAGCGCAATCCGCATTCCAGGCCGAGGAGGCCGTAACTTCTTGGGCTCTAGCCACTTACAAGGCAGCTCATGGATTTTGGCCTGGCTTAAAGGACGCAGGAGTGGCTCAAATACACCAATCCGCCTGACTCGTATGAGCAGCCAGCCACTTCATGCCCTGGAGCCTTCCCTGGCGGAACGATGGTGTGACTCTAGAAAAGCTGTGACTCACATCTGAACACCACCCTTAGAGGAAGACTTATACCAGGTGGTGTTGCATCGACCGGTTGAGCAGGCACTTGTTCTCGGAAACTGGCCCGCTGGCGTCATTGGCGGCGTCTTGTGGCATTTCGGGCGGCGTGTTATATAAGTTGGGATATCGAGGCGCGGCCGTAGTATAGGGGTAGTACGGGAGCTTGCCAAGCTCCAGGCGGGGGTTCGAGTCCCCTCGGCCGCTCCAGTTTTTCTTTTCTCCCTCCTCTCGCGGTTTATGTCTTCCGGCATTTCATTTATCTTTACTACCTGCCGCTCATGGAAACAATTCGCATTGCGGTTGGGAGCAAACGGGCGCCGAAGGTAGAGGCCGTTCGGCAGGCGCTGAAGTCGTTTGGGCCATTGCTGCGCGCGAATGCGACTTTTGAAGTGACTGGATTCGAGGTCGCGACGGGCGTGGGCCACACTCCGCTGAGCCGCGATGAGCTGATGGCCGGGGCGCGGGGGCGGTGCGAAGCCGTGATGCGCGCTTCGGGCTACGGCTCGGCGGCTTACTTCGTGGGCCTGGAGGGAGGGCTGGACGTCGTTCACGAAAATGGGGTGCGGTTGGCTTTTCTGCAAAGCTGGGCTTTCGCGGCCGATGCCGGCGGGCGCGGATTCTACGGGCAATCCGGCGCGATCCTATTGCCGGAAGCGCTGGCGGCGGAAGTATTAGACCGAGGCGCGGAGCTTTCCCAGGCGATCGAGGCGTTCACGGGAACGACGGGCGTACGCGATTCGCAAGGGGCCTGGGGCGTTCTGTCGAAGGGCCTGATCGACCGGCAGGAGTCGTTCCGGATCGCGGTGATCAGCGCGTTTGCGCCCTTTTTCAACGCGGAGATGTATGGCCGCAAAGGGGGCAGGGGCTGAAGCCCCGCTCGCTTGGGCGGGTTAATGTCGCGGTCCGGTTTCAGGACTCCCGGAGGAGTCCACCGGACTCCGCAAACGGAGCTAAAGCCGCGACCCACAAGGCAAAGGTCCAAGGACCCCAGGGCCCATGGATTCGGGCGAGAAAGCGAACCGCAGATCCCACGGCAAAGACCCCAGGGCCCCCAACCGAAACCGTTCGGGCGCCCTGGGCTACAAATGAAAGCGACCGGAGCAGGTGGGAACCAGGCTCCGGTCGCGGTGAATGTGATGCGATCTTTTTAGGTTTGCCTAAGAGGCCCGGACGTATTTGTTGAACCAGCCGATAGTGAGCGACCAGGCCTGCGTGGCCGCTTCCGCGTTGTAACGTTCCGGAGTCGCGTCGCAATTGAAGCCGTGAACAGAGTTTGGCCAGATGTGGCCCTCGTGGGGCACATTGATCGCCGTGAGGGCCTTGTCGTAGGCCGGCCACGTCGAGGCCAGGCGCGTATCGAGCGCGCCGTGATGGGCCAGAATCGCCGCCTTGATCTTGGGGATCTGGTCATCGGGAGGAACAGCGCCGTAGTACGGCACCGCAGCGCCGATGTCCGGTCCTAGCCGAACGGCCAAGTTATTGGCAACGCCGCCACCGAAGCAGAAACCGGTGGCGCCGATCTTGCCGGTGCAGTCGGGACGCGACTTCAGCCAGGTAGCCGCGGCAACGAAATCCTCGAGCATTTTCTTGCCATCGACCTTCATGAAGAGCAGGCCGCCGTGGTAGTCGTCGCCGGGGAAGCCGCCGAGAGAGGTGAGACCGTCAGGCGCGAAGGCCATGAAGTTGGCCATGGCGAAGCGGCGGGCGATGTCTTCGATGTGGGGGTTCAGGCCACGGTTTTCGTGGACGACGATAATGCCCGGCAACTTCGAGGGCATGGCATCTCGGGTGTCCGCACTGACCGGGCGGACGAAATATCCCTTGATGCTCCCATTGCCCTGGGGCGAGGGAACGGTCTCGTAGCTGGCCTTGATGCGGTCATCGTTCTTGGCCACTTGTTGGGCCGCGGCATAGTCGGGCATCAACGCCTCAATGAGGGTCGAAGCCACCAGACCGCCAACGGCCAAGCGCTGGATGCCGTCCAGAAAGGTACGGCGGCTGATCACGGAATGGATAAAAAGGTTGTAGAGTTCTACGGCCTCGGCGGGCAGCTTGGATTTCGTGGGCTCCATCGGCTGACTCCTTTCCAGAAAAGATCTCTCCCGCGTCTTCAGGGACACAGACCGAGATGCTATCACCCCAACACGCGCAAGAACGGCGCGTATTGGGGGACCCCGACGCGGAACGAGTGAGGGTTGTCTCCGCGTGAAACCAAAAATCTGGTTCCAGACGCCACGGGCGGCAAGAGGTTAGCATGCGAAGCGTCCCGAGCGCCAGCGGCTTTGTCGGCGGGCGCATCGCGTTGTGTCCGGGGAATGTTATGATCCGCGATTCGCGGGAAAGGCTGCGTGAACAGATTGCGAATTGAATCGCGCGCTCCGACGCGCATCGACCTGGCCGGAGGAACGCTGGACATCTGGCCGCTGTACTTATTTCATCCCGGGGCGCTGACGGTGAATTGCGCGATCACGCGATATGCATCGTGCGTGATCGAGACAAATTCCACGCGGGGCGGAGAGATTCACCTGGTGTCGCGGGATACGAAGCGGCAGGAGAGCTTTGCTTCCATCGAAGGACTAGAGCGCGCGCGGCGTTACCGGCTGCCGCTGCTGGCTCACCTGGTGCGATTTTTTCGGCCACGCACGGGATTGACACTGACGACGGATTCGCAGGCGCCGGCCGGCGCGGGAATCGGCGGTTCGAGCGCGATGGCCGTGGCCATCTGCGCGGCGCTCGACCGGCTGACGGGCGCGGCTTTGCGGCTGGAGGATTGGATTCACATCAGCCGCGATGCGGAAGCGATTGTGATTTGCGTGCCCACGGGAACCCAGGACCATTATCCGCCGGCGTTTGGCGGCGTGAGCGCGATCCATCTGGAACCGGGCGGCGAACGGCGCGAGGAGGTGGGATGCGATCTCGACGAACTGGAGCGGCGGCTGGTGCTGTGCTACACGGGCAAGCCGAAGAAGCACGGCATAAATAACTGGGAAGTTTTCCAGAAGCACATTGATGGCGACCAGCGCATCTGGCGAAATCTGGCGCGCATCGCGGATGTGGCGCGGCGCCTGCTTGCGGCGCTCAACCAAAACAGGTGGGAAGAGACAGGCCGGCTGATTCGCGAGGAGTGGGAGTTTCGGCGGCGCAATTTGCCCACGATTTCGACGCCGGTGGTCGACCGGGTGATCGCCGCGGCACGGCGGCAAGGGGCGCTGGCGGGCAAAGTGTGCGGCGCGGGAGGGGGAGGATGTGTGGCTTTGCTGATCGATCCGGACGCACGAGCGAAGGTGGAGGCAGCGGTGATGGAAGCTGGGGCAGAGCTTCTGCCGCACGGAATCGATCGGGAGGGGGTGCGGATCCGGGTGGGGGACAAGGGGAGGTTCGAGGAGCCGTGAGCGTTGCTATGGCAAGGAAGTTACAAACCAGAACAGCACTGTGGCGATTGAGCTGGGAACTATGGCCAGTATCAAGAGAGGGCGACCGGCCAAACCAACCAGCGTTCCAACGATTGGTATCCAGATGCCAACGGTGGTCAGATGGTCGCTTATGGCGTTCGAGGTGCGCCAATTATGCAGCGAGGTTAGGAATGGCGTTACGAGCCATAGCCCGACACTTAGGAGGGGAGCAGAAAGACCGATTAGACTGGCACGTGACCGCCAATCTAAACGCATCGAAGCCTTGAAATACCTTATCCAGCCCCAAGCCAGGATCAAGGGTGATGTGAGGACGAGTCCGTTGATGATTGTCCATTTCACCATCTGAACTTTATGCCGATAAAATCCGCGTGGCTACATTCCGGTTGCTGTCGGGTTTCCAGATCGGTAAGCCTTTGCTATATCTCGAAGGGGGAACTCGCGATGGTTACATTGGCATCTAATTGGGGGTAGAATAGCGGTACCGAGCGTCGAGGCACCAATGGTTCGTATTAGCTGGATTGCGGTTGCGAGCGGGCTTTTCGTGGGCTGGGTTCTGGGCCCGGCAGCATATGCGCGCCCGCAGCAGCCGGCCACGAATCAGCAGCAACCGTCCCATGATCAGGACGATCAGGATCAGGGCGGCCCTCCGACTTTACGGCACGGCGACGATCCGCAGCCGGCGCAACTCAACAAATCCGCGAATCCGGCACCCGCGCCGAGCGAGCCCGGCGCACCGGGGCCAAAGGCACCCAGCGAGGCAAGCGCGACGCCGACGGCGGCACCTCCTGCGGAGAACGCTCCGGCGCTGACGGAGCAGTCCAAAATAGGGCTTCTGCGCTCGATAGACGGGGAGTTCGTGAAGATTCTGACGCCGCTGCCCGGAGGCAAGAGCGGGTACCACTTCAAGGCGGGCGCTCCTCTGGATCAGGACTCGCTGCACAAGGCACTCACTTTTGGCGGCGTGGCGATGAACGTGGGCGATTCGGGGCAGATTACAAAGATCGAATTTCACGAGCGGCAGATCCAACTGGACATCAACGACGGCCCCAAAGGAAAGACGTCCTGGCGGGACCACATCCAAGTGATGGGTGGCGGGCCAATCTCCAGCCGCACGACGACCACGCCGGAGAACGTTCCGGCCGTTCAGCCAAAGCTGGGCGCAACCATTTTTCTGGATTTTGACCGGCCCGTGCCGGACATGAGCGGGGAGCAGCTGAAGGCCTATCTCGCACGGGTGCTGGATTTCTCAAAGAGGTCGGCGGCGGTGCAATATGCGGATTCGCTGCCTCCGCAAATGCGCGATGCCATCGCGGAGAGGCGCGCGGAAGTGGGCATGGATCACGACATGGTGACTGCCGCGATGGGCCGGCCGGAAAGAAAGGTTCGGGAGCGAGACGCGGACGGCGATGACACCGAGGAGTGGATTTATGGCACGCCGCCGGAGAAGACCACGTTCGTGACTTTCGTGGGCGACAAAGTAGTTCGAGTGACGCACTATCCGTGATTTGTGGTTGGGACCCCTCTGCTTGCACTGGGCATCGTTGAGACTTGTCTTGTTTCTTGCATAACTTCGCTTGACCTGCGGGTTTGACATCGGGGCGCACGCACCGTAGCATTTCTGTTTCGCTTGGCTCGAGAAAAGGCGATTGAGGCGAGCCGGTCCGCGAGAGCGCAGATTGGCAGCCGCAATAGTGTGGAAAATACCTGTTCGGAGGAAGCATGCCCATCAAGGTAGGCATTAACGGCTTCGGGCGCATCGGCCGGAACATCATGCGCACGGCGCTGAACGATCCGGAGATCGAGTTCGTGGCGGTGAACGACATTACCGATCCGAAGACATTGGCTTACCTGCTGAAGTACGACTCGATCCTGGGCAATCTGCCGAACACGGTGAAGCACACCGAGGACAGCATTTCGGTGGACGGGAAGAGCTTCAGGGTATTTAAGAGCAAGGACCCGGCGCAGATCGATTGGACGTCGGTGGGCGCGCAGATCGTGGTGGAGTCGACGGGATTGTTTACGTCCGGGCCGGAGGCGCGCAAGCACATCAAGGGGACGGTGAAGAAAGTGATCATTTCGGCGCCCGCGACCGATCCGGACCTTACCCTGGTGATGGGCGTAAACGAGAAGACCTACGATTCGGCCAAGCACAATGTGATTTCGAACGCTTCGTGCACGACGAATTGCCTGGCGCCGGTGGCCAAGGTGCTGCAGGACAACTTCGGAATCGTGCACGGCACGATGACCACGATTCATTCCTACACGAACGATCAGAAACTGCTGGACCTGCCGCACAAGGATTTGCGCCGCGCGCGGGCGGCGGCGATTTCCATGATTCCCACATCGACGGGAGCGGCGAAGGCGCTGTTCCTGGTGATTCCGGAGCTCAAAGGCAAGCTGGACGGATACGCCATGCGCGTGCCAACGCCCAATGTGAGCGTGGTGGATTTGACGGTGACCACGGAGAAGCCGGTGACGGTGGAGTCCATCAACGAGGCCATGAAGCGGGCGGCGGAAGGGCCGATGAAGTCCATTCTTCAGTACGAGGAAGAGGAGCTGGTCTCCGTCGATTTTCGCGGCAATCCTCACTCTTCGATTGTGGATGCAGGGTACACGCGGGTGGTGGCGGGAAACTGCGCCAAGGTGCTGGCGTGGTACGACAACGAATGGGGCTACTCGTGCCGCTGCCGCGACCTGATCAAGTTCATGGCCGCCAAGTTGTAGGCGTCGATTTTTCCCGGTTAATCGTCCGCTCGATGAACAAACTTTCGATTCGCGATCTCCAGCTTTCGGGGAAGCGCGTCTTCGTGCGCGTGGATTTCAACGTGCCGCTCGAGAACGAGAAGGTGGCGGACGACACGCGCATCCGCGAAACGTTGCCCACGCTGAAGCTGGCGCGGGAACGCGGGGCGCGGCTGGTGCTGGCGTCTCATCTGGGACGGCCGAAAGGCAAGCCGGACGCGAAGTACAGCTTGCGGCCGGTGGCCTGGAAACTGGCGGATCTGTTGGGCGCATCGGTGGAGTTCGCGGCGGATTGCGTGGGCGCGGAGGCGGAAGCGAAGAGCCGGGCGCTGGGCGACGGCTCCGTCCTGCTGCTGGAGAATGTGCGCTTCCATCGCGAGGAGGAGGCCAACGACGAGGGATTTTCGCGGCAATTAGCGGCGCTGTGCGACGGCTTATTTGTATGCGACGCATTTGGCTCCGCGCATCGGGCGCACGCGTCTGTAGTGGGGATCACGCGATTCGTGAAGCAATCGGCGGCGGGGCTGCTGATGGAGCGCGAGCTGAGTTATCTGGGGAAGACGCTTTCGGCGCCGGAGCGGCCGTTCGTGGCGGTGCTGGGCGGGGCCAAAGTGTCCGACAAGATCGAAGTGGTGGAAAACTTGATGAAGATCGCGGATGGCATGCCGATCGGCGGGGGCATGGCCTACACGTTTTTGAAGGCGCAAGGGATTGCGGTGGGCAAGTCCATCGTGGAGGCGGACAAGATCGAGCTGGCGGCGCGGGTGCTTGCGGATGCCAAAGCGCGAAATTTCCGGCTGCTGCTGCCGTCCGATCATGTGGTGGCCGGCGAATTTCGCGCGGACACCGAGACGCGCACGGTTCCGGTGAGCGAGACGCCGGACGGCTGGATGGGGCTGGATATCGGGCCGGAGACGGTGCGGCGCTTTTCGGAGGAGATCGCGCGGGCGAAAACGATCGTGTGGAACGGACCGATGGGCGTGTTCGAGATGCCGGCATTCGCGCGAGGCACCGTGCAAATTGCCCAGGCCGTGGCCGCGGCAACCTCGCGGGGCGCAACATCGATCGTAGGCGGGGGCGACTCGGTGGCGGCGGTGCATCAGGCGGGACTGGCGGATAAAGTCTCGCATATTTCGACCGGCGGGGGCGCTTCGCTGGAGTTTCTCGCCGGGAAGAAGCTGCCGGGCGTGGAAGCGCTGACGGACAAGGAGTCTTGAGCGAGATGACACGCGCGCGCAAGCCGGTGATCGCCGGAAACTGGAAGATGTACAAGACGCAGCAGGAGGCGCGCGATTTCTTTGCGGCCTTCAAGCCGCTGGTGGCCGGAGCCACACACTGCGAGATCATCGTGGCGCCGCCGTTTACGGCGATTGCGGCTTCGGTGGAGGCGGCTTCGGGTTCGGCAATCGGAATCGCCGCGCAGGACGTCTACTGGGCGAACGAGGGAGCATTTACAGGCGAGGTGTCGCCACGAATGCTGGTGGAGGCGGGGTGCGGCGGGGTGATCATCGCGCATTCGGAGCGGCGGCAATTCTTCGGGGAGACGGACGAGAGCGCCAATCGCAAGGTGAAGGCGGCGCTGGCGGCGGGATTGACGCCGATCCTGTGCGTGGGCGAGACGCTGGCGCAACGCGAGGCGGGCGATATGCAGAAAGTGCTGGACCGGCAATTCCGGGGTTCGCTGGCCGCGTTGACCACCCCGGAATTCTCACGTATCATCATGGCTTACGAGCCGGTTTGGGCCATCGGGACGGGCCGCACGGCCACTCCCGAGATGGCAGGCGAGGCGCACAAATTCCTGCGCGATCTGGCGGTTGGTTCGTTCAGCGCCGAAGCCGCCGCGTCCCTGCGAATCCTCTACGGCGGGAGCGTCAAACCCGAAAACATAAAGGGGTTGATGGCGCAGGCGGATATAGACGGGGCACTGGTGGGGGGCGCGAGCCTGGATGCACGGCAGTTTGCGGCTATTGTGAACTATTAGAAGCTTTCAAGGATGGAGCAGTAGATGCCGAAAGAAGTAAAGTGGGCGATCTCATTTCTGGCCGGAGCGGGGCTGCTCTGGCTTGGCTGGAGATTCTATATTGTGCTGGTGGTTATGCACGTGGTCGTATGCCTGGTGCTGATGGGCGTGATCCTGCTGCAAAGCGGGGAGGCGGCCGATCTCGCCGGCGCGTTCGGCGGTTCAGGAAGCCAGACCGCCTTTGGGCCGCGAGGCGCGTCGAACCTTTTGTCGCGAGCCACGACGTGGTGCGCGGTCATGTTCATGTTCACCTCGATGGCCTTGGCGGTGCACGTCAGGACCATGGGTGGCGGGGGAGCGGGCCGGTCGATTCTCGAGCAGTTCTCGAAACCGGCGCCCAAGTCGGCAGCTCCGGCGCCGATAAACCCGTCACAGATTCCACCGCCGTCCGCGCCGGCACCTGCGCAGCCCGCACCGGGACCCGCGAAATAGCGCCTCGTATTGCCTAGACGTTCAGCGCGTTTTGTTGCTGGATCTGTCCGTGTGTCTAGTCTTCATATTGCCCTCCGGATTAACCAAATAATTAAACAGATAACGAAATCAGTGCCAAGTACTCCGTATCCAAACATTGTTGCTCCTTGCAATCCGTTTCGCGGATATGTGGATCTCCATCGCCGCAGCCGAGTGGCGGGACGTACTTCAGCGGTCGTGGGGCGCTTGAAAAACTCGCCTTAAGGTTCGCGTAACATCGAACCGCGACTCAACCTTCAACGATCGGGCGCAAACCGCGTTCGCATGTCATTGTCTTGCGTTAGTACTTGTGGGTGGGCGTGCTACCGAGATGCCTTGGTGAGACAAGCGGCCCGCTGATGACTCCGATTCGATCATGGCTGGGCGAACAACGGGTCGCTTTATCTCGGAATGTGATAGGCGAAGTTCCCGTGTGCTGACGCGAACGGGAATGTCGTCTCTATCGCACACATACTCAGGGAACCTCTATCCTGAAGATTACGGCCGATCCCCTAGGTTGGCTACTGTACCAATGGGCTAAAAATCGCGTGGTTTTCACAGTTCTGGACACTGTACCTCGTCACCTGAAAACATCCATCCCACATACAGAAGGCCGTTCTAACGATCTCACGCGGCAGAAAAGGAGGTTTGGTGCGGCTGAGTGGATTCGAACCACCACGCTATTGCTAGCGCCAGCCCCTCAAGCTGGTGCGTCTGCCAGTTCCGCCACAGCCGCACGCGGACTGGGGAATTATAAGAGGGTGGCGTGGAAAATGAAAGGCGACGGTATAAGTTGCAGCGAGGTCGGGCAGGAGTGTTCCCGATTTATGACGTCTGCATCCCGATTGGGCCTTAAAACGGAAGCTCGCTCGATTGTGCGGCCGCGGAGCAGGGAGCATACTTAGGCCAAATGGCTGGGACCAGAACTGGTGTCCAAGGGAGGGCGGCGAAGATGAAGAGTATCCGTTTGGTCTGGTTTGTTTCTTTATTGATGTTCGCCGCGATTCCGTGCTTCGCGCAAAATGCGGCGACCTTGCATATCGGTATTGAGCCATCGACTCTGCATGTAGGGATTGAGCCGTCAACCCTCTATGTGGGCTTGGAACCCGCGAGTCTCTACATGGGTATTGAGCCATCGACTCTCTCCATGGGGATCGAGCCATCCACTCTGCAAATGGGAATCGAGCCAGCGAATCTTTACATCGGCATCGAGCCGTCCATTCTTTATGGGTGGAACGGCGCAGATGTCAGGGTGGGTGCGGAGCCGTCTTTTTTGGAGGCATTCTTGTGGATGCCGGGGCGCTATCAGAGCTTGTGCTCTTTCAATAAGCGGGCGAGGCTCTCAGCCTGCGAACGGGTGAGCTTGAACATAACCTCCACCGTATCCTCGTTGAAGACGCCGATATCGGGCGAATAGGCTGCGGGAAAAAGCCGCTTCAAACTCTCGCGCTCGTCCAGAATAGCTTCTCGTTCAGCGATTTGTTCCTCTTGAGGCTGTTGGCGCGGCTTTGCTTTTCCGCTGGTCTCTCCTTTGGCGTTCCCTTTGGTGTTCCCCGCGGTATTTCCCTTGGTCGTTTTCTTGGCACTTCCCCTGTTCATTTGACCTCGCTCTCGCTTGTGGCGATCGGCCCTCCGGACGCCAAAAGGATAACGCCGAATTCGAGGGCGAGAATAGAGCGATGCCGGTCCGACAGAACTATCGCCCACGAACGCATCGGCTTTCACTTGGAAGGCTGCTTGCTTGGGTGCTTAGCGGATAGAAAAGGTTAGGGGCGGCGGCTGGCGTCACATGAGGGCGCTGACGCGCTTCGATCGACGAGTACTTAGGGTGAGAGCGACGGGTCGATTTCGAATCGACACGATTTTTTCCCGTTCTGGGAAGGAATCCGCTAAGCACACGGATTCTTCCGGCGCCGGAACGAAGGAGTTCTCGATGATTCACAGGAGGAACATCGCGGTGGCGTATGTCTTAGCCATCCCCATTTTTCTGGTCGCGCTGTTTGTGGAATTGGGGGCGCTCTATAAGCTGAACGCGGCTGAAGGCGACGCCGTAAAAGCCATGTCTGCCTCTCATGGGCTCGACGATCTTGTGGCAGAGCTGCGAGAGGCGGAAAAGGCCGCGCAGGGATACGTCGCGAGCGGGAGCGACGATTACCGTTTGGCGTATGGCAATGCCGCCGGCCGAGTGGACGGCGCGCTCGAGCGGCTCGAGGAACAGGCGAGAGAAGATCCCAAAGTGCAATCTCCCGAAGCGCAGGCGAACTTGCGGCAACTGCGAGGAGCGACCGCGGAACGGCTGGGGGCGCTCGAGCGCGCCATGAGCACGAGAAGCACGCGGCCAACGGCGCCTGCTAACGCCAGCGAGCAGATCCGGGAATCGGACGCCGAGGCCGCCATGGGGAAGATCGTGGCCGAGCTGCGAGGGGACGAGCGGAACAGAGCGGAGGAAGAGCAGGCCAACGCCGCGCGCAGCGCAGCGAGCGCCAATACGCTGGTGAAGTACGCGGGCGTGCTGACGATCTGGATGATCGGCGTGGCCGCGTTACTGCTGTTCCATGACGACAGGGCGAGCTTTCGTGGGCGAATCGAACAACGGCTGCACTCGGATATTTTGGAATCGTTGCCGCTGGGCGTGTGCCTGGCAAGCGAATCGGGGGTGATTCTATACGCGAATCCCGCGGCGGAGAGCAGCTTCGGTTACAGACCCGGCGAACTGGTGGCGCGCAATGTTGAGTCGCTTCACGAATCGAGCGAGAGAGGAAGCGATTCGCGCATTGGGGAAATCCTGGAGCAGATGTTCGGCCATGAAATCTGGTCGGGGGAGCTTTCGCTGAGAACCAGAGACGGAGAGATCGTGCGAGCGGACTCGTGGATCTCGAGCATACGCGTGGGCGGCAAGGATTGCCGGCTGCTGGTTCACAGAGCAGCCGGCTCTGGGAGCACGCCAGAGCGCAGCCACACGGCAGCAGGAGTATTCAGGAGCGCGCGGGAAGCGGTTCGAGGAACCGCAAGCCTGCCTGGTGCCCTCGATCCAGATTAGCCGGAGCCGACCAGACCACCTGACTCGGAACCGATCGGGGCTCGGGGCCGGTCCAAATAACATTTACGCGCGCGCCCGGAGCAAGAGGCGAGTCGGTTTGCACGCGCGCGCCCAAATTAGAGAAGTCCAAGGTGGAGGCCGCGTAAGACGTGGTGGTTCCATGGGAATCGACCGCGATTTCGACGGGCACGCGGACGTAAATGCGACTGCTGGCGCGGATGGCTGATTCGGTCGTCATTTTGCTTTTCTCCTTTGCCGAGAATCGGCGTTAGTTGAACGATAGGCTGCCACGGGAATACCTAAGAGGGCTTTGACCACGCTGGGCTTTCCATTCCTTTCAGCGGGCTGAAAGATCCATTCGGCGAGTGCTTCCACAAGCACGCTATTGAGGCCGGAAGATGCGCTCTCCACCAGGCGCGTGTCGCGGAGTTTGCCTTCGGCGTCGATCACGGCGTAGACGACGATCATGCCTCCACCGTAGGTCGCCACCAGATCTTGCGGCCAGGCGGGCAGGACCTCGTTTATTGGGAGCGGGGGAACAATCGAGTCTCGGAGATCGCAGCAAGGCGTTGCAAACGCGTACTGCAAGACCCAAGGCGGCGCAGGCGGGGCGCCCGGTGCGCTTACGTCGAAATAGTCGGTGAAAACGCTCTCGCTTCCGAAGACCCCAAAATCCCTGAGGCCGCCGCCACTATTTCCCGAGGAGGCGATCGTGAGCGCGTAAGAAGAGCGGGGTGATTCTTCGCGTCGTGGCGCGGCCAGTGTGGGCTCAGCCGGATGCGAATTGGCGTTCCATTCTCCACCTTGTATGGTGATGCCGGGGAAAACTATTTCCGCGGGCTTCGCGGCGTTGCTGGAGGATGCGGGTTCGCTTGCCGGGGAATCGGCTGGCACGCTGATAAAGGCGCGCTCGGCGAAGCGCCCACGGGATTCGGCAACGGGCGGAGAGACCGCTTCACTGGGCGGAGCGGGGAATACGCTTAGGGCGAGAGTGTCGCGCATACCATCCGCATCGTCTGCAACGCCCGCATGGAGCGCATCGTCGCCGTCTTGAGGGGATCGTTCTTCATGCTGTTCTTCAGAGGGGCTGGAGGCGTCCGGCGCGGGCATAAGAGGGAGCTCGAGCGCGATATTTGCGCCGGGATGCAGGCCCGTGCGCCGGGAAACACGTCGGAGGGTGAGCATGTTCGGCAAGGAAATGAAATTCTCGAGCGAAGGAGGGTTTGGGAGATCCGGCTGAAGGATCGTTTGCATATGGTTCGTGGCGTGGGGCGGGTTGGAAAGAATTGTTTGCGGGGCGCAGCAGATCGGAGGAGTTTCCACTGGGCGGGAGATGCCCGTGGCGGCTGCGACCGGAGCTGGGACCGTCGAGTCAAAGGGGACAAGGTACGACGCCGCCGTGGCGTCGCTCCCTGGGACCGGAACCGGCGAAGCGATGAGCACGGACAAGAGCGCGAAATGAATCAGAAGCGAGTAGAACATCCCCCGATGGCAGCCTGTATGGGCAGGCAGGAAAATGTCGCTCGTCCAAAAATGGCGCGAGGCGATTGCTCGTTCCCGTTTGGTGATCGCCAAGGCACCGCATGGAAGCGTGCGTTGGAGGAATGCCGTGTCTTGCGCATCTGCCATTTTGCGCCTTAGAAATCGCTCGCTGCGCGAGCGAGGCGTTTCGCCGAAAGCTAACGAATCAAACTCGCTTTCATAATCAAGTAGGCGGCGTTGGGGTTCAGATCCAGGGTGATGCAGGACGAGCCGCCCAACGTAAGATTGTCGACGGCGATACTCCCCAGGATGTAGGTGCCCGAGCACGAATTGCTGCTCAGCGAAAATGCAGCGTCATAGTAGGTTGTGGGAGCTCCGCAGCCTACACCGGTACCGGAAGCATTACAGTGATGGAAGTACAAAATGCCAGCGACGAGGAACTGGCCGCCTCCTCCCCAATTTGCGCTCACGCCGCTTGCGGAGCGATCCTGAAAAAAAAGCATTCCTCGCTGAATACCTTGCGGGTCGCTCGAACCAAGCGGATCTCCGTAATACCCGCTGCATGGCGCCATCAAGACGTTGCCCTGAATTGCCGTCGTTGCGGGCAGATTCCCGGGCAGGGTCGAGGTACCGGTGCACTTCAACGAGCTGGCGTAGAAGGGATCTATGGAGTCGCCGTTTCCGTTGCCGTTTCCGGAGTTGGCATTGACCGAGATCGACTCGGCGCCCGAGAAATAAAAAACAGTTCCACCACTTCCATCTCCAGATCCCGTTCCCGGTCGCACGGTCGACCTGGAATTGAGGGTCAGACCGTCTAGGACGTAATAGAGCCCAGGGTCAAAAACAGCGGTGTTGTTCCTTTTGATGGTGATGCCACTTCCATAGAAGCCCGCTGTGTATAGATCGCATCCGCCAGAATCCGGGCATCCATGCCCCGCCTCGTGATAGGAGATCGAGCAAGGGATGGTTCTGCATCCCTTGGCGTATTCATCCGCGGGAATCTGCGGAGCGCCGGGAACAGCCGGCGCCGATGCTCCATTTACTTGTGGGCAACCGCTTTGGCCCGGAGCGCATAGCGTGGCAAACGGATCGGAGATCACCGCTGAGGGATACCCCCAGGAGCCCGTGGTGCCGAAATTGATGCCTCCCGGCGCTGAGACAGGCCCACCCGCGACGCCGATGCTGCCGCCCGTCAGACTGGGTCCGCCCTTGCTAAGATCGACTGAGGCGCCACCAGCCACGCTGACAGCGGTGGCGCTACTCGAATTGACTTGAATACTCTTGCTAGGACCTCCGTAAATTACGATGTCGGGAGTTCCTTGTACGCTGAGCGTTGCCGTATTGGCGGGATCAAGGACGAGGATGGGAGTCGAGGATTTGAGAAGCAGCGCGCCGCAAACGGCGAAGGCGCGGACGTTCTGAGTGCTCCCTCCGCTGAGCAAGCCCCAAAAGAAAGTTTGCACATGGTCGATGACATCGACGCGGATGAATGGATGGGCGGCCATGGAGGCCGGCGGCAGGGGCGGCGTGGTACTGCTGACGTTGGGGTCAGAGGCGGGAAAGCTGACCAGTACCTGATTGCCGGGGACGGTGTTCGCGCCGCTGTAGCCGTTCGAGGCGGCATACTTGCACGGCGCTGCCGCGGGAGTGGTGGCGCAATCGAAGGCCGTGCCGATGGTGAATCCTTGCTTTCCTGTCGCGGCGCTTTGCGAGGCGACGAGAATATCCATGGCGCCAGACGTGCAGCCCGCGTCGGCGGCGTTCTGAGCAGCCTGGCGATGAAACCACAGATTTCCGAAGTCCACCGCGAAGGCCATGGCGCCTAGCAGAAAGAGGCCCAAGGCCAGGAGGACGAAAACAAAAACCTGGCCGGCTTCGGCCGGCAGATGGCGCGGGGTTCTCACGGCTTCAGTTCATCGCTCGCATCAATACCTGGCGATGGAACGTGCAGCTTACAGAGCCACTCGTCGAGGAACAGACCGGTGCAGCGAGGATGAAGATGTTGAAGATCGTGCCGTTAATCAGGGGAGAGAACGTATAGGCGACGTCCACCTGGTTCAGCACAAAAGAGGGCGATTCGGGGTCGGAGATGGCGGCGGGAAAAGAGTAAGTGCCTCCGAAGGCGGTGCATTTCGCCGCTTGGGTGGTGGCTCCGCTGTTGTTCAATCCAATGGCCTGCGAACACACCTGTACGGGAGTGGCGGCCGGAGAATAGATCGCACCGGTCATATCCTGATAGGTCAGGTAAGAGACAGTCGCTGTGGTGGTGGATGGGCCCGCGCTGGGCAGCAAGCCCGACGAGGGCGAGGCGTACCCCTGAATGGAGTAGGCCACTCCGCTGCGGGGAGCCGCGGCCACATTGAGCGCGACCAGGAAAAAATATCCAAAATTCACTGCGTTGAACAGGAGCATAAGCAACATAGGCAGCAGAAGGGCGGTTTCGACCAGGCTCTGGCCCGAGGAAGAGCGGTCCGAGTCGCGAAGGAGAGCCAGGCAGCGCCCGGCGATCGAGTGCGAGAATTCGACGATGTGAATTCTCGAGGTCCCACGAAGACGCGCCTGTGTTTCGAGAAGATCCATAAACCTCTGACGGAACACCGTTAATTAGGCAATCGTTGTGCCAAGTCCGTGCCAACTCCGGGGGCGGGTGAAACGGTTGGAGCGACGGCGGTTGCGAATAGGCGGCGCTGGGGCCGAGGCGCTGCATTCCCATAACGGACATTGCCCAGTTCAGAACTGGTCCGAAAATGGCGTTCCTCTACGTGCGCTTCGGCGTAAGACGAAAATCACGAAGGTTAATTCCAGCAGTTTCAAATGTTTCATTCCCGCTGACGAATGGACCTCCAAGTGCAATTTGCGGTGCGGGCAAAAACCAAGGACGAATCTCAATTCCGTTGGACGGAGCACAAGATGACGCGTGTAACGGTTCCCGTTTGCTTAATCCGGCTTTGGAATGAAGAGTCAGGCCAGGGCCTCGTGGAGTACGTATTGATATTGGCCCTGATCGCATTCGCGGCGGTGGCAGGCATGACCAATCTCGCCAGCTCGATCAACAGCGCCTTCGCCAAGGTAGGCACGTACTTGGGCAAGTACATCTCCTAGCGCGCCATCTGGAGGCGTGAGGGAATGGCGTAAGCGCGCCGCTGCACTTTGAGGGGCGACCTGAAAGCTTGTCTCGATCTTGCTCCCGATCTTCCGGGCGCTCCGGGACCGATACCGGTTCCGTAACACTTCGCTATCACGGGCGGAATGCTGTGCTGTCTCCATGGCAACTCGGTTGGGCGGTGACTTACGGATCTGAGAAGAGTTCTCGTGGCTTTGGGTCTAGCGACCGCCTTAGCGGTGGCTGTGACCATCGGCTTATACCGAACGTTGCGAAGAAGCGCAGGGGGACATCCGGAGCTCACGGAAATTGTGCTGGCCAGCCGGGACCTTCCCGCGGGAGTGGTTCTGACGAGCGACGATTTGAAATTGACAGCATGGCCGGTGGGTACGGCGCTCCCCGGCTATTTCTCAAAAGTGGGAGACGTGCTGAATCGCCTGCTGATCTATCCGGTGGGAGCGAAGGAACCGATTCTAGACCGAAACCTGGCCACCCAAGGCTCGGGTTTGGGCCTGTCCGTCAGGATACCGCCCGGAATGCGCGCCACGTCGGTACGTTCCAATGAGGTGGTGGGCGTGGCCGGCTTTTTGTATCCGGGCTCGCGAGTGGACGTGCTGGCAACGTTCACACTTCCGGGGAATACCGACTCGATCACGCAAACGATCCTGCAGGACGTGGAAGTTTTAACGGCGGGAGAGAAGATCGAGCCCGACCCACAGGGTAAGGCGGAAACCGAAAACGTGGTAACGCTGCTGCTGGCGCCGGAGGAGTCTCAAAAGCTTCTGCTGGCCAGCACGCAGGGGTCGATTCAGTTCGTGTTGCGGAACGGCGTCGATCAAGCAAAGACATCCGTCGGACCCACATCGCTCAGTCAACTGCTACCGCATGGGAAAGGGACTCCCGCGCCGCCAGCGCCCAAAAACGTGAATATTCCGGCGCCCACTCCCGCGGCGACCGAGCCCGATGGCCTCGAAATCATCCGCGGCAATACACGCACGGTGGAAAAGTTCTGATCGCGAAAAGACGTGAACGCCGAGATGGACGACCAAAAAACAGACCAGCCGCTCCCGCAAGGCCATTTTCAGATGGGCGGAGCTTTGCGGCTGGCCACGATCTGTCTGGAGGCACAGTCGGCGCAGGAACTGACCGACTTTACCGCCTCCACGCCGCTCGTCCGGCTACAAGATGAGCTGGGCGACTATTTCATCGAAGACAGGGAGTTGCCGGCGAAGTGGACGCGAGGCGCCCCCTGCGACATCTGTCTGATCGACTTTGACCGCAATCGAAACCGCGCCAGAGTGACGGCGGAGAAAATCCACGCCAGCTTTCCGGAGGTGGCGATTTTCGCGGTCTCCAGCGATTCGCAACCGGAGCTGATCATCCAAGCCATGCGCAGCGGATGCAGCGAATATCTGCTGAAGCCTATTGCCCGCGAGCAGTTGCTGCAGTCGATCGCGCGGATTGCGGGGCGGAGAAGAGAGGGCCAGAGCGCCGGGCGGATGGTGGCATTGGTAGGAGCCAAAGGAGGCGTGGGCGTAACCATGATGGCCACGCACCTGGGGGCGATACTGGCGAGGTCCCATTCGCGGCGCACACTCCTGGTGGACCTGCATCCCGCGTTCGGGGACGCCGAGCTATACCTGGGCGTTCTCAAATACCAGTACTCTTTTCGCGATTTGGCCGCGAACGCGGATCGTCTGGATACGGACCTTCTGCAGAGCTTCGTCGTACATCACCGCAGCGGCCTGGACTTGCTGGCGGCGCCAGGCGCGCCGCGGTCCCCGTCGCTCGCCAACCCCGAAAACATCGGCGCGAGCATCGACTTTCTGAGGCGTTGTTACGAGGTGGTGCTGATCGATTGCCCTCCGGGCGTAAGCGAGGATACCCGGCAGGCGATTTACCGCGCGGACGAGATCTACTTGATCGGAGTGCCGGAGATCGCGGCGGTGCGGAACCTGGCCCGGCTTCTCGAGTACTTCACGCGAAGCGGTCAGCCAGGGGGGAAAATCGAGGTAGTGATCAATCGCTGGTCGAAGAGAAACACGATCACGGATGAACAGATCGAAGAGGCCATTCACGCGCAGATTTCATGGAAGCTGCCGAACCAATATTACGAAGTCCTTCATGCCATTACGGATGGCGATCCGTCGGGACGATCTTCCAGTTCGGAGCTGGCGCGGAGACTGGAGCAAATCGCGGCTCAGATCGGGAAGAAGAACGGAGCGGCGGCGAAATCGGCCAAAGGGCTGCTGGCACTGCTGGACCGGTGATAACGGCAGATCGCCAGGGAAGAAAGGTTTGTAATGGCGGAGCAAAACGCGAAGGCAGGGCTGAGTCTCAGGGAGTACCAGGAGCTGAAGTCGTCGGTCCATCAGAACCTGCTCAGCCGCGTGGATCTGCAAAAAATGGCCGGCGTGAGCGACAGCAG
The DNA here is from genome assembly GCA_963703785.1 of uncultured Acidobacteriota bacterium. Lineage (GTDB taxonomy): Bacteria > Acidobacteriota > Terriglobia > Acidiferrales > UBA7541 > Palsa-189. The sequence goes on from CAVPFR010000048.1 coordinate 89,374, forward strand.
GATGCGCAGCCAAGTGCTGGGCATCGTGCAGGACATCGTCGCAAATCTGAGCGTTCCGATGACGGCGGGGGAGCGCGACGGTCTGGCCCGAGAGGTGCTGGACGAGGTATTCGGGCTTGGCCCGCTGGAAACGCTGCTGCAAGACCCGACGGTGAGCGACATCCTGGTGAACACATATAAGCGGGTCTACGTGGAACGCGGGGGAATTCTCGAGGAGACCGACGTAAGTTTCAAGGACAACGCTCACCTGATGCACATCATTGAAAAAATCGTGGGCGCCGTGGGGCGGCGGGTGGACGAATCCTCGCCCATGGTGGACGCGCGCTTGACGGACGGCTCGCGCGTGAACGTGATTATTCCTCCGCTGGCGATCGACGGCCCGATTCTTTCCATCCGGCGGTTCGCGCACATTCCCATGACCGCGGAAGACCTGCTGGCAAATCAGACCATGACCAAGCCCATGCTGGACTTGCTGAAGGGCGCAGTAAAAGCGCGGCTGAGCATCCTGATTTCCGGGGGGACGGGCACGGGGAAAACGACGTTCCTGAATGTGCTCTCGGGTTACATTTCGGAGCGGGAAAGGATCGTGACCATTGAAGACTCCGCGGAACTGCAACTTCAACAACGCCACGTGGTGCGTCTAGAGTGCCGCCCGGCGAACGTAGAGGGCACCGGCGCGGTGAAGGCGCGCCAGTTGGTGACCAACAGCTTACGCATGCGTCCGGACAGAATCATCGTGGGCGAGGTGCGCGGCGAGGAGGCGCTGGACATGCTCCAGGCCATGAACACGGGCCATGACGGATCGCTGACCACCGTTCACGCCAACAGCCCACGGGATGCGATTTCTCGGCTGGAGACGATGGCGATGATGGCCAACCTGAACGTTCCGGAGAAGGCTATCCGCCAGCAGATTGCCTCGGCAATCTCCGTGGTGGTACAGATCGCGCGCCTGAGCGACGGCACCCGCAGAGTGACGCATCTGAGTGAGATCACGGGTATGGATGAGGACGTGGTCAGCATGCAAGACATTTTTGTTTTCGAGAAGCAAGGAGTCACAGAGACGGGCCATGTGATTGGCGCGTTTTCGGCGACGGGAATACGTCCGCGGCTGGCGGAAAAACTGAAAATGTCCGGAATCGCCGTGCCTGCCGCGCTTTTCGAGCATGTGCTGCAAGTTTAGCGAGGGAACGCGTGTCGCCAGTCCTGCTCTTCATCGTGCTGCTGGTCGTCAGCTTTGGGGTACTGCTGTGGATGCTCGCGCCGAGCAAACGAGAGACGGAGATCCAGAGGCAGCTGAAGGATATTGGGAACCTTTACACGATGGACGCCAGCGGGGCCAACATTCTGAAGCAGCAATCGCTGAGCGCCATTCCTTGGGTGAATCGCATTCTGGTGAAGTTCCCGGGAGCGATAGGGCTGCAGCTTTTTATCACGCAAGCGGGCAGCCGCTGGAGCGTGGGGACGTTGATCATAGGCTCGCTGGTTCTGGCGTGTTTTGCCGCATGGGGCGCGACGCTGGCGGTGCCAACTGCCTGGCTGGCCTTGGGGCTTGGACTGGCGGCAGGCGGCATCCCTTACCTCTATCTCTATTTGAAACGCCAAGGACGCTTCATGAAATTCGATGCCCAACTTCCTGAAGCTATCGATCTGATGGCGCGGGCATTGCGGGCGGGCCATGCCATCATTTCTGCCGTGGAGATTGTTTCCGCGGAGACTTCGGAGCCGCTGGCGGCGGAATTCCGCGCGGTTTTCGATGAGCAGAATCTGGGGTTAGCCATCCGCGAAGCGCTGCTCAATCTGGTGAGCCGCGTGCCCACGGACGGTGTTCGTTTCCTGGCGACGGCGATTCTTCTGCAGAAGGAGACGGGCGGCAATCTCGCGGAGATCATGGACAAGGCCGCTTCGGTGATGCGGGAGCGAATGCGGCTGAAGGGCCAGCTCAGAGTTTATACGGCGCAAGGAAGACTGACGGGGTGGTTTCTTTGCTGTCTCCCCTTCTTCGTGTTCGGTTTGATCAGCGTGGTGAACCCTGACTACGAGCGGCTGCTCTGGACGAGCGCTATCGGTGTACGGCTGATTTATGGGGCACTGGCACTGATGCTTCTGGGAGTCTATACGATACGCAGGATCATAAATATTAAGGTATAGCGATGAACTTGCCCTTTCTTTTCGTTTTCGGGCTCGCGCTTCTGGTCTCTTTTTTCGCGCTGATCTTTCTGCTGAGCCGCCCTTCGAAGGAAAGCGTTCTGCTTGCTGAAGTGGCGCAGTCTGTATTGCCGCCCAGCATCGCTCAGCCACGCGAGGGTTGGGTCACGCTGGAGGTTCTGGCAAAGCCTCTGGGGCATCTCCGAAGATTGCTGGGCCGAGAGGTGGATCCCCAGGTGGCGCGGCGCCTGGCGCGCGCGGGCTACCGACAGGCGCACTATGCGGACATCCTGATCGGAGCGAAGCTGATCCTGCCGGCGATTGCCGGATTGGCGGTGGCCGCGTTCATCAATCAGGGCGTGGTTTTCTGGTTCATCTTCGCGCTGCCGGTGGGATTTTTCGCTCCTGAGTTCTGGCTTGCGCGGGCCATCCGAAGGCGCTGCGAGGAGATCCGGCTTGCCCTGCCGGACGCGCTGGACCTGCTAGCGATCTGTTTAGAGGCCGGGCTGGGCTTGGACCAGGCCATCGTGAAAGTTGGGTCGGAGCTTAGGATCAGCCATCCGGAGCTGAGCGAGGAACTGCTGCAGATTACGCTGGAGCAGCGCGCCGGCAATCCGCGCGTGGCAGCGTGGAAAAAAATGGCGGACCGCGTAGGCGTCGAGAGTGTGCGCTCGTTTGTGAACATGCTGGTGCAGACAGAGCGCTTCGGGACGCCCATTTCCAAGTCGCTGGCTATCTTTTCCGACTCGCTGCGTTCACAGAGGCGGCAGCAGGCTGAAGAGAGCGCCGCGAAGACGACGATCAAACTGGTCCTGCCGTTGGTGTTCTTCATCATGCCAAGCATTTTCGTGGTGACGATCGCTCCCGCGGTGCTCACGCTGGTGAAGAGCTTCGGGACGGTGCTCTGATGCTTGTTCGAGCGATTGGTTTTATTCGGCGACTCAATATTGAAGATTCCACTCAAACCACAACACTCAATTAAGGAGCCTGCATGGACAACGTGACGCTGATCCGAATCGTAGCGGGAGTTTTGGCCGCGGGTGTATTCGCCGTCCTCATCCTGCGGATGAGGAAGACTACCTCACGGTAGCTTTCGGGCGCTGAAAAAGGGCCAACTCTGAAAAGGGGAGGCCATGTTCCGAATCCTTATCGCTCTTCTTGGGTATCGGAGCCGTGGGCCCGCAGATGAGGAGCGTCCCGCGGCCGGCGGCACACTGAACATGCCGCGGGCCAGGCGATTGCTCGCGGAATCATTCGTAGTATTTTAATCAAACCTTAACTCCAAAAGACATCTGTGGGTCTAGAGTGCGATGCAGATATGTCCACTCAGCCCCTCCGTGCCGCACTTGGCGAGCGCCGTCGCAGCACTCGCCTGCCGATTCGCTTAGTGCTTATCGTTTGTGGATCTGACTGCGGAGATGGGCGGAAGTGGCAAGAGCAGACGTGTTCCTTTTCGTTGAACGCCCACGGAGTGCTGGTACCCTTAGCAGCCACGATGACAGTAGGGCAAATGCTTATGATCCAGAATCCAGAGAATTGGGCGGAAAGGCGTGGCCGCGTAACTCGCGTCGGTCGCTGTTACGCTGGCCGCACCGAAGTAGGCATCGAATTCACGGAGCCTGCGCCAGATTTCTGGTTCCGTGGCGGGTCCGAACCCGTGGACGTCGATTAGGAATCCGAAAACCAGCCTCTGTATCCATTGGCCTGCCAACCCCCAGGCCGGGGCCGGGGAGGGGGGCAGCCCCGCAAATTTGTTGTTATCTTGTGCCGCCGCACTGTAGAATCGGCCCACTATCGTCGGACCTTCGGTCGATCGCGGTACACCAGTGGCGTACCGGGCCTGATTGATCGCGCGGCTGAAGCATCGGCGCTAGGTGTGCTGGGGCCGGTTCGTAAACCGTCTCAAACAGGTCAATCATGGAACCTCATCGTGGCGTGGTTAGCAGACTGAAAGTATCTCGAGGTGTCGCTCGGGCGGTCGCGTGCGCATTCTTGGCCGCGATCGCACTGGTCTCCGGCTGCTCGAAGCAGCAGGCGGCTCCCGTGGCAGGCCCGGCGGCCATTCCGGTTGTGGTGGCAAAGGTCACTCAAAAGGCGATGCCAGTGCAACTCACGGCAATTGGCAACGTGGATGCCGTTTCCGTGTCCGTGGAAGCCCAAGTGCCGGGCGAGCTTCTGGAAGTTCATTTCCAGGAAGGCGACTTCGTTCATAAGGGCCAATTGTTGTTTACGATTGATCCACGACCTTACGAAGCCGCGCTGGCGCAAGCGCAGGCCACGCTTAAGCGAGACAACGCCGTCGCGGGAAACAGCCGAGTTCAGGCGGAACGCCTCTCGAAGCTGCTCGCCGATGGAGTGGTGGCCCCGTCCGATGCGGATGCATCGAAGAGCGCGGCGGAAGCAGCCGAGGCTACGGTCGCCGCGGACGAAGCGGCGGTCAAGACCGCGCAACTGAACTTGGAGTACTGCAAGATTTACTCGCCGATCGAGGGCCGCACGGGCGTCATATTGATCAAGCCGGGAAATTTGGTGAAGGTCGCCGACACGCCAATTGTGGTGATCAAACAGCTCTCGCCGATCCACGTTATTTTTACCGTGCCTCAGGAATATCTGGGTGACATCAAGAAATACATGGCGAAGGCGCCGCTGCGAGTGCAGGCTAGCGTGCCGAACAGCGCGGGTCCCGCTGAAATTGGAACGCTCACCTTTGTCGATAACCTGGTCGACCAGACGACGGGAACCATTCACCTGGCAGCGACATTTGAGAATTCGCGAAATGTGCTATGGCCGGGGCTGTATGTCAATACGCTGATTACCCTTGCGCAGCAATCGAACGCTACCGTGGTGCCGGTGCAAGCGATTACCGCAGGACAGGAAGGTTCGTTCGTCTACGTGCTCAAGGACGACAACACGGTCATTCCCAGACCCGTGGTGACGAGCCGGACTGTTGCAGGAGAAGCAGTAATCGATAAAGGGCTCGAAGTGGGGGAGACGGTGGTGACCGATGGCCAAGTGCGACTGATACCTGGCGCCAAGGTACAGGCCAAGAACAGTTTGAACGACGCTACCGTGCGGGACTGAATTCGATCATAACCCCTTGATTGTGGAACGGGCCAGCCGTAGGCGGACAAACACCAAATAGGCACCGAATAGGTATTCGAGCAAAAGAGGACCAGAAGCATGAGCATACCAGAACTGTTCATTCGGCGACCGGTCGCAACGATTCTGGTGATGTTTGGAATTCTGGTGGTAGGGGTGGCGGGATACCGGGCGTTGCCCGTGAGCGATTTGCCGAACGTGGATTATCCCACGATCCAGGTGGGAGTTAACCTGCCAGGGGCAAACCCCGACACCATGGCCGCGGCTGTCGCCCTGCCCCTCGAGAAACAGTTCTCGACCATTGCCGGCCTCGATTCGATGTCGTCACAAAATTTTCTGGGCAGGACGAGCATCACCATGCAGTTCGTCCTGAGCCGGGACATTGACGGAGCGGCGCAGGACGTGCAAGCCGCGATTACGCAGGCTACTCGAAGCCTTCCCCAGAACCTGCCCGCGCCGCCTTCCTTCAGCAAAATCAATCCGGCCGATTTCCCCGTGCTTTTCCTGGTGCTGACTTCGCCGACCTTGCCGCTTTCCACTGTAGACGAATATGCCGAGACGCTGATCGCGCAGAGCATCTCGACGGTCAACGGAGTGGCGCAAGTGCAGGTTTTCGGCGGCCAGAAGTACGCGGTGCGAGTTCAAGCGGACCCGCAAGCCCTGGCCACGCGGCAAATCGGAATTGACGAAGTCGAGCAGTCGCTCACGGAGGGCAACGTAAACCTGCCCACAGGCACCCTATGGGGGCCTCATCAAGCAGTGAATGTGGAGGCCACCGGGCAGTTGTTTACGGCGCCCGATTACGCCCAGCTGATCGTGGCGTATCGGAATGGGTCGCCGGTGCGCATCTCCGATATCGGCCGCGTGATAGACGGCGTGGAGAACGACAAGACGGCGGCCTGGTTCAACGGCGTGCGTGGCATTCAGTTGCCCGTCTATCGGCAGCCGGGCACGAATGCCGTGGAGGTTGTCGATAACGTCAAGGCGAAGTTGCCGGCGTTGCAAGCGCAATTGCCCCCGGCCGTGAATCTCTACGTGCTTTTCGACCGCTCGGTGACCATCCGAGATTCGGTGGACGACGTAAAGTTCACCCTAGAGCTGGCGCTGATTCTTGTAGTTTTGGTCATTTTCCTGTTTCTACGCAAAATTTCAGCGACGCTGATTCCGAGCCTGGCCCTGCCGTTCTCGATCGTGGGAACTTTCGCGGTGATGTACCTATGCGGCTATTCACTGGATAGCTTTTCGATGATGGCGCTCACGCTGTCGGTGGGCTTTGTGGTGGACGACGCCATTGTCGTGCTCGAAAACATCGTCCGCCACCTGGAGCAGGGCGAAGGAGTGTTGCAAGCGGCGCTGAACGGGTCCAACGAGATCGGTTTCACGATCTTGTCCATGACCCTGTCCCTGGCTGCCGTCTTCCTGCCCATATTGTTCATGGGAGGAGTGCTGGGGCGTCTCTTACATGAATTTGCGGTGACGATCATGTCCGCCATTCTTGTGTCGGGCTTTGTATCGCTGACGCTGACGCCCATGCTATGCAGCCGTTTTCTACTGCCGCACCAGGGGGGGCATGAAAAGCACGGCAGCTTGTTCAACCTCTTCGAGCGCATGCAGCAGGGCATGACCGACTGGTACGATCGCAGCCTGAAGATCGTCCTGCGCCATAAGCTCGCAACGATGGCGCTTTCCCTGGTGCTCTTGGTTGGCACCGTTTATCTGGGGATTGTGATTCCGAAGGGATTCCTGCCCAGCACAGATATCGCCCAGATCAATGGGACGACCGAGGCCGTGGAAGGCGCATCGTACGATTCCATGCTCGAGCACCAGACTCAGATTGCCAAGATTCTGCAAGACGATCCTTCCGTGCTCTACGTGCTCTCGCAAATCGGGACGGGCGGCAGGAGCCTCAATCAGGGAAGCGTCAATATCTACCTGAAGCCGCGCTCACAACGGCCACAGGTGGATCAAGTGATTCAGGAGCTGCGGCCAAAACTCGAGGCTGTGCCGGGAATGACGGTGTTTCTTCGCAACGATCCGCCGATTCGCATCGGCGGAATACAGAGCAAGGCCTTATACCAATTTACGATGCAGGCGGCGAACACGACAACCCTGTTCAGCGCCTCCCAGGATTTCGTCGCGAAGATGAAGCAGTTGCCTGGGCTGCAGGACGTGAGCAGCGATGTGCAGATCAAGAATCCGCAGATCAACGTTATCATTGACCGCGACAAGTCCTCGGCGCTCGGCGTGACGGCAAATCAAGTTGAGGACGCGTTGTATTCCGCCTACGGTTTCCGGCAGGTTTCGACGATCTTCGCCCCGAACAATCAGTACCGAGTCATCCTGGAGCTGGAACCGCAGTACCAGCGCGATGCCAATGCGCTCTCTTCGTTGTACGTGCGCTCAAAGGGCGGGCAACTTATTCCCTTGAGCGCCGTTGCGAAACTCACCAGCACGTTTGGGCCGCTTTCGGTAAACCACCTCGGGCAGCTTCCCGCGGTGACACTGTCGTTTAACCTAAAGCAGGGCACCTCGATCGGCGATGCGGTGAACGCGATCAATGAACTGGCCAAGCGCTCGCTTCCGCCAACGATCAGCACCAGCTTTCAGGGAAATGCGCAGGCCTTCCAGTCCTCACTGTCAGGACTCGGACTGCTGCTACTGATGGCGGTCCTGGTCATCTATATCGTTTTGGGAATTTTGTACGAGAGCTTCATTCATCCGATCACCATTCTTTCCGGCTTGCCTTCAGCGGGGTTTGGCGCATTGCTCACGCTCGAACTCTTCCATATCGCGGCACAGAAGGGCTGGATTTCGCCGCTGCTGGATATGGACTTGAATTTATACGGCTTCGTGGGCGTAGTCATGCTGATCGGTATCGTGAAGAAAAACGCCATCATGATGATCGACTTCGCACTGGAGATGCAGCGCAACGAGAATAAGGACGCCGAGGAGGCGATCTACCAAGGTTGCCTGGTGCGATTCCGTCCAATCATGATGACGACGATGGCAGCGCTGATGGGCACGCTGCCGATTGCGCTGGGAATCGGAGCAGGTGCAGAATCGCGGCGTTCGCTGGGTTTATCGGTGGTAGGCGGGCTGATGTTTTCGCAGGTAGTGACGCTATTTCTGACGCCTGTCGTTTACATCTATCTGGAACAGGCCAAGGGATGGTCGACGCGCACATTTGGCAAGGGACGGCGCGTTGTGCCCGAAGCGATTGCCACGTCAGGTCCCGTTGGCGGCGGAACGATCGGAGCGCCCATGGCGCGGATTGCGGAACCGCAGGCAGACTTCGGCCCGAGACGCCGCTCCTAGCTTGAAAATTCTCGCAGCAGGGCTCGGAGATCCACCGCCCGAAACTCCGATCAAAAGCAAGGCGCCAAATAAAATGACCGCATCAATACAGGCGCGAGCGCCATATTCATTGAGGCCGGATATGCCGCACTGCGCAAATCAACGTTGATATCCCAAGTAACGAAGGCTAGACTGCGGCGTGCATCACCGCTGGGTTCCGACGAAGTAGGAGATGGGGAGGCATTGCGTGCACATTTCGAGATGCTGCAAGGTGGCTGTTGCGACGATCAGTTTGTGCTTTGTGTGGGCTGTGGCCGGTGGCGTGGGCTTGCAGGCGCAAGAGAAACCCATGTACAAGGTGGATCCTTATTGGCCCAAACCTTTGCCGAACAAGTGGATCATGCAACAGGTTCCCACGTTGACAGTGGACAGCCACGATCATATCTGGGTGCTGAATCGTTCGCGGGCGATCCGGCCGGATGAGATTGCGGCATCGACCATGCCTCCGCGCGCCGATTGCTGCATTGCGGGACCCGGGGTGCTCGAATTCGACATGGAGGGCAATGTTCTCAAGGGTTGGGGAGGCCCGGGCTTCGGAGGCCCGGAGACTTTGCCCGGGCAAACCATTATCGTGGACAAAGAGGGGAACGTTTGGCTATCCGGAATGGGACGAGGAGACACGCTCCTCAAATACTCGAACGATGGGAAGCTACTTTGGGATTTTGGTCATCGCGGCCCAGCCCCTGAGCCGGGATCAAGGGGACCGGCCTTGAAGGACAACAACCAGGAGACCGATACCCTTTACAGCGGAATGGCGGGCTTTGATTTAGACGAGGCTGCCCATGAGATCTATATCGCGGAGGGCGAGGCGATGAACAAGCGCGTCCTCGTCTATGACATGGATACCGGCGTATTCAAGCGCGGCTGGGGTGGCCACGGAATGCCGCTGAGCGAAATCTCGAACGATCCTTTGCCGCCCTACGACTGGAGATCTGGAGCTTCTCCAGCCGTCAAGGACCTTGCGACCCTCCACTGCATCCACGTCTCGGCGGACGGATTGATCTACGTTTGCGAGCGCGGCAGCGACCGGGTGGAGGTCTTTACGAAGCAGGGCAAGTTCGTGCAGGAGTTTTTCGTGCACCCTTCGACGCCGGCCCGCGGCACGGAATGCGGAGTAGGGAGTCCCAAATTCGCCACTTGCGGAACGGTGCTTAACCTGGCCTTCTCGCCCGCTCCGGAGCAGAAGTACGTGTTCATTGCGGACATGGCCAACAATAAGGTGTGGATCGTCGATCGTAAGGGCGGAAATACGGTCGGATCCGTCGGAGATGAAGGCCGCATGGCCGGACAGCTCTATTACATCGATGGCATCGCCGCGGATTCCCATGGGAACATTTACACCGGCGAAGTAGACACCGGCAAACGGATCCAGAAGTTTGTGCCGCTCAAGCCATACCCGAAGCACTGACGTTCGCTGTTGGACCCGTTACTAGACTGCTTTTCCCGCAGCCTGGAGCGCGGCGAGAACCGTTTGCGGCGTGAGCGGCTGGCGCCGGACGCGTACGCCGGTGGCATCCGAACCTCGGGCCGTTGAGTTGCAATTCGCCCCGAAGCACGTACAGAAGAGGCGTATCGGGGGCCACGACGACTTCTTGCTCCTGGCTGTTCACCGTCAATCGAAGGGTCTTCTCGGACTGGCTGAGCGTCTTCCCGACCGCGCGTGCGATGGCGTTGTCTTTCATACGAGGGCTAATCCTTCATCGTGATAACGAACGACAATCCGTGTGGACGCCAGTGTTACGACGCATGTTACACCCGGGTGGCAACGGCGGGGCGCTCCAAGGTTGTCGCGCACTTCTTCGAGCAAGCTTTAGATCTGTACGGCTGGATATTTGGATGTAAAAGGTTCAATTACTCCACGCGAACGATGTAGTCCCTTCCTTCCCACCGGCTGCTTTCCGGATAGAAAAATGTGAACCGGATCGGGGCGCGTTGATCGGCGGCGACGGTTACGTCGACGAAGTGAACCTTCAATGGCGTTGCGGTGGAATCCGTGTCCTGGAAGCTTTGCCATTCGTCCTTGGACCAATGAAGGCGAAAAGCGGCAGGCGCCTGGATACGCAGGAGATAGCCTTTTTTTACCGTGCGGCATTGCCGGCTGTGTTTCCAAATTTCGAGGCAGCGGCAGTTCCGGCGCTTGCCTAAGTAACGCTCGGCAACCGCGGGGATCACGTCAAAGACTTTGCCATCGGAGGCGGAGCGCAACAGCTTGATGTATTCGGCGTGGGACCACATCAAGGGCATGGCGGCCCCTGTGGGTTTCCCTAGGTACATGTGGGCTTCAGGCAGATCGCCCGAGTCCCACACTTGTTCAGGCAGCAATCCTGTGGGGGTGGCAAAAGCCTCCATGGCACGCAGAAAGGAAACGGCGCTACGGCCCGCGGCCAGTTCGTAGTGTCCCCGTTCGCCGGTCAGCAGCGGCCAGGCGCGGCCCGTGCCCCAGCCATCGTAACCCGATCCATCGTTGCGCTGGCCGTAGCCGTCGTGGTTATAGCGGTGCCAGCACGGGCCGAAGGGCGTGTCAATTTTAAGGACGGCATCGATGACTTTCAGCGAGTCGACGATGATGGGATCGTCAGCTCTGCGGATTCCGTAGCGCACCAGTTCAAGGAATCCGGCGTCCACGATCTCTTTGGCTGGAAAGGCATACTGCGTTTCCGGAGGACGGTTCGACAGGATCAGAGTCCCAGTATTGGGATCTTCCTCAGGAGAGCAATCGGCAATACTCGCCGGTTTGATGCGGATGTAGTGCCGGCTTATGCCGGGTACGAGCGTGCCCTGTGTGGTGACCGTCCAGGCCTCGACGTGGCACTCGAGGAAATCGGCGTAGTCCTCTAAGAATAGCGCCGTGGCTTCGTCTCCCCGCTCGCGGGCAAAGCCGGCTGCGCACAGCAAGGCGGCAATTTTCACGGCGATCGTTGATGGAGAGTACCCGGAAGCTTCTTCCCATCTCTCCTGAGCTGTGGCGGGACCATGCAAAATGAGGTTTGTCGCCGCGCCCATCACCATGGAATATGGATCGAATCCCGTAAGCGCCTCGGCCTGGCGCATCCGCCAGGCCAGGACGATGGGGTATGCGATTTCATCGAGTTGAACGCCGCGCCAGTAGGGCTCGCCATCCAACCAGAAGTTTTGCGGGAACCCGCCATCCGCCTGCTGACAGGAGGCGAGGTAGATCAGAGCGCGCAGGGGCGTCTCCGTATGGCCGCAGGCCAGGAGCGCGGTGGCGCTCTGGAACATATCGCGCGTCCACACCAGGTGATAGCCGCCCGTGTCTTCGTCTCCTTTCATCTCTCCCCAAGGGATAGACAGCGAAGCGATGAAAGCGCCGGGGAAGTTCTTGTCTTCATGAGCGAGCAGCAAGCTCACGCTGCTGTCATAGAGCTTGCCCTGGTCGCCCGAAGCGGGTTGCAAGGGCAAGGTCTTACGGCCGGGGCGCGTCCATTGGTCGACGTAACGCTCGCGCTGCTGGTCGAAGGGCAATCCCAGTCCCTGCAAGAGGGTGCTGACGGAATTTTGTAAACTATCCCCGAAGGCCAGGCACAAGGTGAACTCGTCTTTGCCGGCGAGCTCCAGTTCTCCCATCAGGGCGATGTTGCCATCGGGCGCCCGGTCGAACTCCCACTTCATTTGCAAGTCCTCGTTCAAGTCCGTCCAGCCGTCGCTTCGCCCTACATAGCCGCAGGACAAGCGGCGAAAGGGCAGATTCGCCGCCAGTGCGAGCCACGTCCCGTGTTTTTCCGCCGCGAGGACGCTGCGCCCGGCTGCTTCGACGACATAGCCGCTGTTGCCCCACCCTCCGACCTCAAGGTGCGGAGCACATATCGCGTAAAGATGAAGCTGAGACAGAAAGCGCGGATCGCCGTGCAGCTTGGTGTGTTGGAGAACGCACGAGAGATGCGGATCGGTGATGATTTGCTTTTCAATCTGATAGCGCCCATCCGGGTCGGAGTTCAGGACGCGATATGCGAGCGCATTCGCCCAGGGGCGCTCCATGCGGGTCTGAAGATGGCGCTTTTCTTCATGGAAGAAAGTCTTGCCATCGGAGACGAGATATTGAAGGTCGCGAATCTGCGGGCGGTCAAGCGTGGGGTAATAGGTTTCTGTGACGATGCCATTCCAAAGAGTGAACCAGAGGCGGCTGGAGGTGGCGTATGCGGTCCCCACGCCGTCCTTAGCTCCATTCGTCCATCGAGGTTCAATGCCGGGTTTGCCGAAAGCGGTTCGATTGCCGCGAAACTTTGCCAATGGGCTCCTAGGCCGCGGATTTGATAAACGCGCCGCTGCGCCTTCGTAATTATCGAAATTGCGCACGTCACCCTGGAAATTGGTCTTGATCACTTTGGAACAAAGCCATGTGATTGCGCGGGTATCATTGTAGCAGCAGGCCAACTGATGGTTCACCGAGCAGACGTAGTGGCGCTGACAGGTTGCTAAATCTCTCGCGGGAAGGGCTAAGACCGAGACGCACCCGCATCCTGGCCGCTATCGCGCTTACTTTCCGACCGGCTGTTGCTTGAATGGATCGATACTAGAGTCCAAGCAAGTTGGTTCGCAGCTTCCGGTAGCTGTGTTCGGCGGCCCACAGGTCGAGTGAGATGGTCGCGAGTTCGTCAACAACGGGTATGGCATGGCCATCCTTAGTCAGATCGACAGCCTTGAGATAGCAACGGCAGCCGTCGCAGGCTTCCACACGGACATGATTGAATTCCTTGCATGTGTATATGGCGAGCTTGCTCACATCCTCTTCACCACACGCAGGGCAGACAATCCGGCGATAGTTCCATTCGGTTGCGCACAAGGCGCAAATCAGCGTCCGCTTCGCGCCGTCGCCCTCGGGCCGCAACGCGGCGACCGCAGGCTTACTGCCACAAACTGGGCAAATGGAAGGTGTTCCGAGCGGCGGCTTTGAGTCCGTGTGATCCGCGAGATACTCCGCATAGGGCTGCAAGAACAGCCAAGAAAGCACTGTTTCGAAAGGGTCACGGTCTGCCGGTGCGCCCGACCCATCTTGCCAGAATCTCAGTAGCATTTGTTGCCAATCGCTGCCGCCTGTCGCGCGCAATTTACTCGAGAACTGAGCCAACGGAGCAGGTGCGATCTCCACGATGAGAGAAAGGAAGGGAGCAAAATGCGGAAGCAGCAGAAAGGCGTCAAATTCCTGTCGCAGCATGGCCATTGGCCGGACACGTTTGGATGCACCGCATGCGACTTCGATTTGGCTATAGAGTGTCCTGTGGAAGCGAGTGAGGCGCTCGTATAAGTGGAGGCCTTCGGAAGCGGACGGATATGCGGCGGCGAGTTGATTTGCACGCTCGATCCTCGCGTCCCATTTTGTGACATTCATTGCTAACGCGGCGCGCGCATCAAGCGTTCGTACCAGAGGCGATGATACCTTTTGGCCCAGCCGATCGAGACGTCGCCGCGAATCACCGAGCCGAAAGCGCCCCGCTCCATTGCCGTACCCATGTAGACGTGAATGATGAACAGCCCAATCGTGAGCAGGGCGGCTGCGGGATGGACGATCACGGCGAAATATCGCAGGTAACGAAGGCTCCACGGTATTTGTTGGGGAAACCAAAGGATCAGGCCAGAAAGCAGCAGGAGGAGTCCACACCAGAAAAATCCCCAGAACAGGATTTTTTGTCCTGCATTGAAGCGGTCGGCTGAGGGGACCAGTTCGTCTTCGTTTCGAATGTAGTGGGGAAGAGCCCGCCAGAACTCCTTGTCCGATTGCGTCTCGCGCATCTGTTTGCCCCACATGGCATACATCATTAGAGTTGCAGCCACGAACACCAAGCCGGCCCAAGGGTGGAGTTCACGCGAAACGGTTCCACCGCCGAACAGGGTTGCGAGCCAGAAGAGCCATGGAGACCAGAACGCCAATCCCGTAAGCAGGAGATAGATATAAGAAACGCCCCCGAGCCAATGCACCAGCCGTTCGTCGAATGAGTAACGGAGGATCCGCCCGTTGGGAAGAACCGGCGAAGCGCTCATGGCCTTTCCCCCTGTTGCGGGCTGCGCCCTTCCGGGGGCGCTCCATCTTGCGGCGGTTCTTCATCGGGCGGAACGACTTTCGGTCCGAAGCGCAGGTAATGTACGAAGACGCCCACTAACCCGCCGACTATGGCGAGGTTCCCCAACCATTTCAGCGGCGTCTTCCAAAGCTTGACGGTCCAAGGAATTCGCGGGTCTTTCGGTAAACCGCCGTACGCTTCCGGATTGGTAGCGTCGTGGAGCACATAGATGACGTGTGTACCACCAATGCCAGAAGGATCGTACACGCCGGCATTGGCGAAACCGGATTGCTCGCGAAGCTGAGTCGCGCGATTTTCGGCGAGTTCTTTCATCTCCGGCTTGGTGCCGAAGTGCAGACAGCCGGTGGGGCAGGACTTGATGCAGGCTGGCTCGAGCCCCTGCGTTACCCGGTCCACGCAGAGCGTGCATTTGAATACCTTCCGCGCCGTAGGACTGAACTTCGGGATATTGAAGGGGCAGCCGGTCATGCAGTAGCCGCAGCCGATGCAATGTTCCTGCTGGAAATCCACGATTCCGTTCACATACTGGACGATGGCGCTATCGGCCGGGCATGCAGCAAGACAGCCTGGATCTTCGCAATGCATGCACTGGTCCTTGCGCATCAGCAATTGCAACGTGCCGTCTTCACGCTCGTGCTCGTTGAACTTGATCAGGTTCCAGTAGTTCCACTGCGTATCGGGCATGGTCTGGTAGGAGTTGTTGAAGGTCGTCTCGCTGAAGGTGAGGCCGTTCCACTCCAGGCAAGCGACCTCGCAGGCCTTGCAACCGATGCACGTCGTGGTGTCGATTAACTTGCAGACTTCGAACTCTCGTCGTATGCCTGCGCCTGGGACCGAGCCGGCATGCCCTGAGATTCTTCGAATTTCCAGGATTGCTTGGCTCATATTCGGCTCGCCTCAGGCCTTCTCCACCTTCACCAGAAATCCCTTGAATTCCGGTGTGTAGGCATTGGGGTCATAAACCGTGGGTGTGAGTAGATTTGCCGGCGTGCGCGCATCTTTATCCAAGTCTTCCTGAATGCCGCGGAAGCCTTGATGAATGGGCAAGCCGATCTGGTAAACCTTCTTGCCGTCAATGGTCATCGGCTTGATTCGGCGGGTGACAAATGCTTTGGCGATGTACGTACCCCGCGCACTGGATACCTTGATCTTTTCCGTGCCGCGGATGCCCATTTCATCTGCCAGCTCGACAGGAATCTCGATAAACGGCTCGGGGATGAGCTGCACGTTCACCGGATTGTTCTTGGTCCAGTAGTGATACTGCTCCGTGAGACGATAGGTCGTACAGACGACCGTGAAGCCCTGCTCGGTGGTGCCGAACTTGTCCGAGGGAGTGTTGAACTTCTTGACGACCGGATTATTCGACTGATTCGGATGCAAAGGATTTGCAATCGGGCTTTCGATTGGCTCGTAGTGTTCGGGAAAAGGACCATCCGCGAATGCCGTGAGTGGTCCGAAAATGCGGCCGACTCCCTCGGGGTTCATGATGAAAGGACCCATATGGTCTTTCGGATTGGAGTCGGGTTTGAAGTCGGGAACATCGTTGCCAACCCATCGATGGGCGTCTTCGTTCCACCAAACTTGTCGGCGCTCCGGATCCCATGGCTTTCCCGAAGGGTCACATGAGGCCCGGTTGTACAAAACGCGCCGGTTGGCCGGCCAGGACCAAGCCCAGTTCGGATAAATACCAAGGCTCGAGGGATCTTCGGTACCGCGCCGCGCGAGTTGTGGTCCGGCTTCCGTCCAGCTGCCGGAATAGATCCAGTTGCCACAAGACGTGCTCCCGTCATCTCTGAGGAATGCGAAACCCGGTAGCTGCTGGCCCGCCTTAACCATTTGATTTGTAGCAGGATCGGTCAGGTCGGAGACGGCCTTGCCGTTAATCTCTTTGGCAAGGTCGCTAAGGGCCGGATGTTCGGCATCCGTGTAAGACCAAGTGAGATTGAGGATGGGATCGGGGAATTTGCCGCCCTCTTTTCTGTAGAGTTCGCGCACACGGAGAAAAATCTGGGCGACGATATCCTGGTCCAAGCGCGCATCTCCAGGGGTAGGCACGGCGACGTTTTTCCACTGGAGCCAGCGGGCCGAATTGGTCATGCTGCCGTCTTTTTCGGCAAAGCCCGCGCAAGGCAAGCGGTACACCGTTGTATTGATCTTCTTCATTTCGTCCGCTGTGATGCCAGGGGCGCGCCAAAATTCGCTGGTTTCGTCCGCATAAATCTCGCCCACGACGAGCCAGTCGGCCTTCTTCAAGGCGTCAATATTTTTCTGAGTGTCGGGCCCGATCATTACGCCGTTCATGCCAAAGGCAAAAAGCCCTTTCACCGAGCCGCGGTACATGTTGTCCCAGATCTCCGTCCAGGAGTAGTTGCGGTCTACTTTGGGAAGATAATTAAATGCAAAATCGTTTTGCTTGCTTGCGGCGTCGCCGTACATGGCCTTCAAAAACGAGACAGCAAATTTCGGAGTGTTCGACCAGTAGTTGAAGGAGTCCCAGGGGCCGGGCTTCGAGGACGTTGGAGTTATTCGCTTCAGGTAAGCGGCCAAATCGCTATCGGCTGGGACTGGGACCTTTATGTAGCCAGGAAGGTTGTCGAAAATTCCGGCCATGTCCGTGGCGCCTTGAATATTGGAATGGCCACGCAGCGCGTTTATACCTCCGCCGGCGCGCCCGATGTTGCCCATCAGAAGCTGTAACATCGCCGCGCCACGTATGATTTGGGTGCCGAAGGTGTGTTGCGTCCAACCGACGGCATAAATGATCGTCGCAGCTTTTTTCGTGTCGCCGTTTTTCCGGATAGAGGTAAAGAGGTCCGCGGCTTTCAAGAATTGATCCTTCGGGATGCCGGTAATGCGCTCGACCATTTCCGGCGTGTAGCGCGAGTAGTGCTTTTTCAGGAACTGCAAGACGCAACGAGGATGTTGCAGGGTGAGATCGTATGCGACGTTTGCCGGAAGCACCGGCGGAGCGGCTGCAGCGGGAGCATCGCCCTCAGCCGTTTTACCGGACGAGTCGCCACCCTGCTGGTAATTCCAAGTGGCCCGGTCGTAGGTTTTTGTGGTTTCGTCAAATCCGGAATACAGGCCGTCTTCCGGGAGCTTGAAACCTTCCTGTATCAAGAAAGACGCATTGGTGTAATTGACCAGATAATCCTTGGCAATACGGTCGTTTTCGAGCGCGTAATGAATGAGGCCGCCCAGGAAAGCGATGTCGGAACCGGCACGAATTTGTAGAAACAGATCCGCGGTGGATGCGGTGCGAGTGAAGCGCGGATCAACTACGATTAACTTGGCGTTGCGCTCTCGTTTAGCTTCGATGGCCCACTTGAAGCCGCATGGATGGTTTTCGGCTGGATTCCCACCCATGATCAACATCATGTCGGTGTTCTTGATGTCGATCCAGCCATTGGTCATCGCCCCGCGTCCGAATGTAGGTCCCAAACTTGAGACCGTGGGGCCGTGTCAAACACGGGCCTGGTTTTCCAGGTAGCAGACCCCCAGGCTGCGCATGGTCTTGACGGCCAGATAGTTGAATTCATTGGTATCCGTGCAGCCACCGGTCCAGGCGATGCCTTCGCAACGATTGACGGTGTGACCCTGTGCGTCGCGTTCGACAAAACTGTCGTCACGCGACTTCTTCACCCAGCGGGCTACCTCATTCAATGCGTCATCCCAGGAGATGTCCTGCCAGTCAGTAGCCCCCGGGCGGCGAACTTGCGGTTTCAGCAGGCGGCGTTCATTCAGGATGTCTTGCTCGAGCGAGGCGCCTTTCGGACAGAGAGTCCCGCGATTGATAGGATGATCGGGATCGCCCTCGACGTGGATCACTTGAGGAGTGACATTCTTGGCTTTGTCGCCAAGCGTGTAGATGATGACTCCGCAACTTACCGAGCAGTAGGGACACGTCGAACGCGTTTCGGTTGCACGCGCGATTTTTAGTTCGCGGAGTTGCGCGTAGGCAGGTCTGAGGTCGAATCCGAAAACGCTTGCTGCGGCGCCCCCAAGCGTAGCGACCTTCAGGAAATCTCGCCGGCTGGTTTCCATAATTCAGCCTCCCATGGTAGCCGTCAGCACTACACGTAAACTGGCGATACCGCTTTAGATGTCGGCGGACCCTTTTCGTCGACAGGGAAGTTGCTGTATTTCACTCGGCAACTGATGAATATGTCTCCCGGTTAGGACATCAGCTTCTCAGTTACCCCTTCCTTTCGCTCCGTCTATTTTCTTGATTTCGTCCGGCTCCTCGTTATGGGTGCAGAAGACTTCCCCCCATTCCTCTTTTGAATCTTGTGCCAGCGACCACTTGCGCGGCGCGGAAGTCCAAGGCTTCCCCAGCACCACGGGGTCCTCGATCGTGACCTGGTAGGTGAGGTAGTTCTTCGAGGTACGGGTGATGCGCTCAACGACATGTTCCTGGTCGCTCGGAAACCATCCGGGCGTGGTTTCCCCCGGGACGAGATTCCTCAGCCTGGTATCGATGCCGATCACATCGAGAACCAGAGTATCTCCGTCCCAATGAGCAGCCGTGTCACCATTGAAGGTGGGATCCGGATCCTTATCATGTTGACGGTTCATGTACACCATGCGAATGTTCATGGGATATTCGTAGAGAAAGACCAGCCTCTGCGGAGTCTCGATAAACTCCATGGGAGCGTGCTGACTGATTTGCTCCAACGTGACACTTGGAGTTCCGGGCTGATCGCAGACTCCGTACACATTCGGCCTGGTATATTTCGCGTCAACGCCGGGCTTGTAGGCGGGCCGTAGTTCGGGCGTCACCTTTGCATCATATTGCTCGAATACCTCCGGGTCGACGGGATAAGCAGCCTGTAGCATTTGCCCGCCGGCATTGGGATACCAACGTCCGGTTAGGTTCGGATGCCCATCCGCCATGCGGGGCGCGGGGCCGCCGGGAGGCAATGGCTTCAAGTCGTAAAAGCCGCCAACCATCGGTCCGGGAACTTTTCCTCGTGGTTTTCCCTGTCCCTCGCCTCGTTCTCTTTGACTGGCTCCTTGATCTCTTTGGCTCGTCGGGTTCTGTGCAAAAGCGGGCGCGAAAACGAGACCCAAAGCGACAACTACGACCCCAGCCTTAATGACACAATCACTGAACCTTGGCTTCCGGCGTATCAGACCCGTCATTAATCGCTCCTCAATTCCGATGATTTGCTCGCCTGCGCTGCTCGTTTGCGTCGGCGGCTACTCCGAACGCAGGATCGCTGATGATTCGCGTAGTTTATTCTGGAGTGACGACGAAACTCTTTGCTTCAGCCGCTTAGGCGGGTCCGCGCAATCAGTTAGAACCACCCCTCGCTCCGCCCGAAGTTCCCGCGCTATCGTGTAGTTGCGTGCCGTCGGCAAGCATCACGCGAGAGATGCGGCCGACGGGATTGCCCGTTTTCGCTTGATGTATGTAAATGGTGATTACGTCGCCGGGCTGTACGCTCGCCTTAGTCCACCCCTGGAGAGTAATCGCCGATGGGCTGCCCAATTCGCCGGCCCAATGGGCCACCTTGCCGTTTTCATCCTTCACGTCGAACTGGACAATCGAGTGGGGATTAGCCCAGGCGAATTTCGTCACGGTGGCGCCCTTTAGGACTACTTCTTTGCTCTCGTCGTAGGCCACGGCCCCATGATGTGCGAACACGGGCAAGCAAACGGCGAGAAGGCCAGCCAGCGAGAAAACCGCTATGAATCTATTCTGCATGGGCGACTCCTCGTGAGCTTAATGGCCCATGGTCTACCAGAATTACCCCAACCCTGCAACGGTTTTGTAGAAACCGACCTTGAAGCCGAGGCGACGGCGAGGTGATTGAACGATACGCAGGGACGCCTGAGCCGCAGCCTCGAAGATACGGGGGCTTGCGTACGGTGTTTCTCCGAGGGCCTTTCCTGCATCTAAGGTGACCGAGGTAGCTGAGATGGAAAGCCAGGCAACAGTAACGCGCAGTACAGACGGAAAGGCTCGCAAGTTGTGGTGGTTGGGTGGCCTAGGGGCCTTGGTCGCGCTGAAGTTTTATTACGTTCGGGAGATGATCGCGGCCCTGATGATCTTCTCGGCGCTGTTTGTAATCGGTGCCGCCATAGTTTTGGTCGCATTTATTCTGGATCGCATTACGCAGAGGACCTTTGCTTGGGCTGAGTCCGGCGCGGGACGGTTGGCTCGCTGGGCTGTAAACAGCAGCGGAGCGATATTCAGGCAGACCGGACTATCCGTTCAGCGGCTGCGGTTCGCGTCAGTTCGCTCGAATTGGCTATCCAGGCACAGCTGATCGTCCTTGCGACGTTCGCGGCCGGTGGCGTCGGTGCTTTCCACCCGCGCGCGCCAACTACTTAGCAGGTGCTGAAGGCGGCGCCGGCTTGCCAAACTTGGCTGGATCGACTGGGACGTTCACCTGCACGTCAGTAATTTCAAAGTTTGACCGCCCGTCCAACCAGCTCACGACGACGTGGAAAGGTACCTTGATACCGGCCACGGTGCGATAGTCGGAGTAATCCACCTGGGTTGTATTGCGACCTAAAGGCGATACCGTAAAGCGCACCTGCCGCACCAGCAGCCCGGATTTCTGGTCGAAATAAAGCTTCACCGGCAGGCTGCCGGGCGCGGACCTTCCCTGCACCACGTCGGCGTCCTGGCCGTCGATCGTCACCGGGAAACCAACGTGCCAGTCGCCGAGGATCTGTTTGATCTGTGCGGGAAAAGACAATTCCGCATCCATTTTAACGCCATCCAAATCCGCTCCGCCCAGTGCGAGGACGGGCACCGGCGCCCCAGGTACGGCGTTCCATCCGGCTTGGCCGTCGTAAGTAGTCGTCAAGTCGCCATTCAACGTATGCACGATAGAGGCGCGCTGATTGGGGGCCCTCGCATATATTTCCACGGGCCGTTTGACGCCCTCTTCCGCTGAGAATCCCTGGTAAGTCCCTTTTTCCGCGATGCTCGTAAGAGCGCCCACTCGTTGAGTTCCGCCAAGCGCCTGGATGTACTTATCAAGGATCTGTGCGGCGGCAGGCGCGTTGGGTGCATCCTTGACGATCTCGTCCGGTTCGTCGGGAGGCGGAGTGTTGTACACGCCGGCGATCGTGGGAACGGTTTTCGGCGTTTCATCGCCGCGGTGGCACGTGTAACACGTCACCATAGGTTTTCCGCCAAAGTTTCCGCGATTCAGCGTGGCTACCATTAGCATCATCTTGCGCGCGGTCTGCTTGAGATCATTATCGCGCGCGTATGCCGCCCAGTCCTGTTCCGAAGCGTGGCAATCGCTGCAATTCAGGCCCAGAGAGGCGGAGATGAATCCCATCGTCTCCATAAATTGGCTCACGGAGATTCCCCGCAGAACCTGCACGTTCTTGAAAACGTCGTCAGCCATCGGTGGCTTCTGTTCCGGCTGAGACTGGCCCGCTGCGGTCGCGGCGACTAGGACGCACAGAATCATCGTTCCGACTGACTGAGCGATCGCTTGCCTCGATGAAAACTTCATCTTGCCTTCCTTCCATCGCACGCAAAGAGTTACGCGAGTTAACACCGATCCCGCGGCTGAAGCGGGCGGCGATCAGCCTATCTAACTCGCAGCAAGGTAATAGATATAGTATATAGAAGATATAATTTTTCTCCCAGGGCGATGGATTGTTTATCAGATAACGTCCCGGTGCCGCTTTCGCGAGGGATTGCTCATAAGCCCGGGTCTGAGACCTTATGCGAAACAAAATGCACTAGCCATACGTCATTGAATGTGACATTGTGCTGGCACTATCGCGGGGAGATGGCTGCGTCTTCCCAGGAAAGACAATTCCGATTCTTCCGAGTTATGGGCGGGCGTTGTTGGCAGGGGTAACTAGACATTCTCACTAAAGGCGGAGGATATTTGCATGGCCAAGATCACATATGCCCTTATCGCTGCGGTTGCTTTGATCTTCGTTTCGGCGCCGGTGTACGCGCACCACGGTTTTGCCGGGCGCTATGACGAGGACAATCCGGTTACCGTCTCAGGTACCGTGCTGGAGCTCCAATTCGAGAACCCCCATTCCTTCATCATTTTCGAGGCGAAGGACGCGAACGGCAAAACGGAGCGATGGTCGGCGGAACTCGGCGGAGCCAGCAATATGCATCGCGTCGATGGCTGGACCAAGGACACGCTAAAGCCCGGCGACAAGATCACCGTCATAGGGCCGCGCGCCAAGAACGGCGCCCCGGACATGAACCTTTCTCATCAGAGCCGGATCGTAATGACGGACACAGGCAAAGAGATCCACAACAGCATGGCCACCAAGGGCGGGAATAACTAGGCAGCGGCTCGTAATTCGCTGTCGGCACGAGCCAGGGGAAGCTTGCTCTATTGAGTTCCTGACGCTGTTCGGTCCGAAACGATCGGAGGCGTTTCTAAACGTCCATTGCAGAATGCATCCGGCAAACACGTGGAGGGGTGTGATGAACGACAGCAAAAAGTCTTCTCTTGCGGCCTTCCTCTGCCTCGGAGTGGCAAGTCTCAGCATCCCCTCATCCACTTTTGCGCAAAGGCCACGCGCCATGGCAGGCGCCCCGGAAGCACCGAAAGCCATCACAAAGACAACGGGCGAGTGGCAGCCCAAATCCATTGCCTACATCAAACCTTCGAATACCGCAGCAGATTTGCAGTTCGGCTCCGCGATGGCCTTGAGCGGCGACGGCAATACTCTCGCCGTCGGTGCAGCCAGCGAAGATGGCGGCGCCAAAGGAATCAATGGAAACCAAGCGGATCGATCCGCGGTTAACGCAGGGGCTGTCTATGTTTACACTCGCACGGCGAGCGGCTGGAAACAACAGGCCTATCTCAAGGCGTCGAACACGCATAAAGGCTACCAGTTCGGGAATGCCGTATCGCTGAGCGACGATGGCAATACGCTGGCGGTCGGTTCGACGGGCGAAGCAAGTTCCGACACGGGCGTGAACGGCAATCAGGCGGATACATCCATGGATGAGGCGGGCGCGGTTTACGTTTTCACCCGCAGCGGCGCCACCTGGTCGCAGCAGGCCTATGTCAAAGCCTCGAATACGGGCACACCTGACGTTGGCAACCAGTTCGGATATTCCGTTGCTCTAAGCGGCGATGGCAACAACCTGGCAGTCGGCTCGACGAGTGAACCGAGCGCCGCCAACGGCATCAATGGCGATCAGAAGAATACTTCCGCTCCGGATTCAGGCGCCGCTTATGTGTTCACGCGCAGCGGAAGCAGGTGGACACAACAAGCCTATGTCAAGCCGTGGAACACGACTGTGCGTGGCCAGTTGTTCGGCTACTCGATAGGACTGAGCACGGACGGCAGCACCATGGCTGTGGGGGCTTTTGACGAGCAGGGCGGCCGGGGCGCCCTCTATATTTTCAATCGCACCGGTGGCAACTGGTCGCAGCAGACACGATTGCAAGGCTCCAATGAGGAGGCCCAAGACTCGATCGGCTGCGCGCTCGCGATCAGTGGCGACGGCAATACCGTGGTGGGAGGCGCGTTTGACGAGGACGCCATCCTTAGCGGCGTAATCGGGCGGCACGATGGCGAACACGATGAGGCTTCAGATAGCTCCGCGGGCACGGCTTACGTCTTTGTACGAAAGGATGGGCATTGGTCTCAGGAGGCAATTCTCAAAGCTTTCAACACGCGCGTCAACGATCAATTCGGCTGGGCCCTGGCCATGAGCCACGACGGGAACACCATCGCCGTCGGTTCCCATCTGGAGGACAGCGGCGCGAAGGGCATAAACGGAGATCAAGCCGACGCCTCGTCCGAGGATTCGGGCGCGGTGTACATTTACACGCGCACGGGCAGCGAGTGGGAATATCCGAACGGCGTGCGCTCGGTTTGGAGACCGGCAGCGTACGTAAAGGCGTCGAATCCGCAGCCCGCCGCGGAATTTGGAATCTCCGCCGCACTGAGCGGCGACGGGAAGGAGTTGGCGGTGGGCGCATTCAAAGAGAAAGGCGACGCCAAAGGCGTTAATGGCAATCAGGCCGACCGCTCGCTCGAAAATGCCGGAGCGGCCTACGTCTACTACTAAACCCGGCCAAACAACTTAGCGCGGGTCGCCACCAGCAGCGGAGCCGCTTTTTAGATTGAGAGTCGTCCTCAGTTCGGTTCCCGCAGCTTCATAACCAACGAAGAGAAGCCTAGCGGTTGTAAGGAACCACGATCGAAGCGTGGCCCGTGACGTGGCCGTCCATGGCCTTCATTACGTCAGCGCGCGTAGCGCTCGCTGGGAGGTCCAGCTTCGTATCCAAGGCGAAGAGTTCGAAGGCGTAGTGGTGCGCCACGGGAACGTTCTGCGGAGGGCAGGGCGCGCGATAACCGAAATTCGGAGGCTGTGCCGGCGCGGCTTGGCCACCCTGGCCGCCAGCGCCGCCTCGCCCCCCAGCAGCAGCCGGAGCCTGTGCAACAAAGCCATTGGTCTGATTGCTCCCGTCGGGCAACTCATAATTTGCCGCAGAGATGCCTTGGGGCAGCCCGGTAGCCGTGGAGGGTATGTTCCAAACCATCCAGTGCAGAATGTCATCAACGCCCTTGCGTGGATGACCTTCCATGTCGTGCACGATCAGCACGAGCGTCACGCTGTCTCTGGTGGGTTGACTCCACTGTAGCGCAGGCGAAACGGCATCGTTGCCGGCGGCGCAGCCGAACTTGTCAGCGAGCTTGCTGCCGTCGGTCAGATCCGGGCTCATTAGTTTCAAAGGCGCCGGCGGCGCCCCGCCTCGTCCTCCCTGTCCAGCCGGCGGTGCTCCGCCGCCCTGTGGAGGCTGCGCGGCAGCTACGCCGAGAGCAAGTAGAAACGCAACCGTTGTGAGTAGCGCCAATCTTTTCTGCATGGCCCTCCTCCTCTTCCTTCTGAATACGGTGAATGATAGCAGGCAACATCCCGCTGAAAAGTGCCTGCGGGAAGTGCCAGCTTACAACTTAAGGGCAGCTTAGAGCATGATTTTCTCGGCCGGCCGGGCTCTTCGCCAACGGTGACCGCCTTGGATTATGCCCGCACCGGCGCGCGAGCATGTTTTGGAAGCGACCGATTCCTATGTGGACCGCGTCAAGGCCAATAAAGCTGGTAGGGGC
>CAVPFR010000049.1:0-8893 GCA_963703785.1 uncultured Acidobacteriota bacterium
CCCTCTTGCTAACCAACTGATAATGTGATAGTCTGTACTTTGTTTTTAGCCGAAACGAACCCGAATCGGACCCAAGCGCAGATAGGCTCCAAAAGTCCTGCGCTCCCCGAACCCACCTCTCGCGCGTGCACCGGCTCATTCCCTTTCAGGCTCTGCTCCTCCCCTGTAATTGACGTGGCGCCTTCTGCTCCTCGCTACCCAGAACCCCATTTTTCGGCTAACCTGAGTGGAATGCGCACTTACAAAAATTCCGGCGCTAACTCCCTTAGAATGCGCACTTACGAAACAAAGGAGTTAAACCCGTTTAGAATCCGCACTTACAAAACGCACCCCAGGGGGGTACCCCCGCTGCTCTTGTTCAGCGGCTTCTGAAAAATGCAAAGTCCTTAGAATCACATCCTTGCACAAATAGCGCACCTAACCGCCCTGGAATGATATCCTTAACAAAAAAGGTAGGGGGGAGGGGGTGTCCCGCGCATCTTACGTGCCAAACGTTTTCGTGTGACCCTTCGTCCCTGCTTCATCTAAATGGGAGCAACCGGTCCCTTAACCATGCCTACGTCCGATAGCGCGATCACCAACTCTCCCACCGTTAACAACGGCGATGCCCTCGATCCCGGCGGCGAATCCTTCGCTATCGAGACGTTCGGGCTCACGCGCACTTTCGGCGACCTGATTGCCGCCAATCACGTCACCCTGCACGTACCCTACGGAGCGATCTTCGGCCTCTTGGGACCCAACGGCGCTGGCAAGACCACCACGATCAAGATGCTCACCACCATGCTCGAGCCTTCCGAGGGAACCGCCTCGGTGGCCGGCTTCGACATCGTCAAGGCTCCCGCGCAAGTCCGCCGCCGAATCGGCTACGTGCCGCAAATGCTTTCCGCCGATGGCGCCCTCACCGGCTGGGAAAATCTCGAGCTCTCGGCCAAGCTCTACGGCATCTCCCGCGCCGAGCGCAAGCGCCGCATCGAAGACGCTTTGCGGTTCATGGGACTCACCGATTTCGGCCGCAAGCTCGTCAAAACTTATTCCGGCGGCATGATCCGGCGCCTGGAAATCGCGCAAGCCATGCTGCATCGCCCCGCCGTTCTGTTTCTCGACGAGCCCACCATCGGACTCGATCCCGTGGCACGCCGTTCCGTGTGGGAACGCCTGCTCGAACTGCGCGGCACGTATCAGATGACTGTTTTGATCACCACGCACGGCATGGACGAAGCCGACGAGCTTTGCGATTCCCTGGCCATCATGCATCTCGGCAAAGTGGCCGCCATCGGCACGCCCGCCGATCTGAAAACCAGCGTCGGACCCGGCGCCACGCTCGACGACGTCTTCGTTCATTACAGCGGCGGTACGATTCAGGAGGAGGGAAGCTATCGTGACATCCGTGCCACACGGCGCGCAGTTAGCCGTCTCGGCTGAGCCCGAGCCGTCCGCGGTTTTTGCTTTTTTCCAGCAGACTGCGGCCATCGCCGAAATCGAGCTGAAAAAGCTCCTTCGCGATCCCACCGAAGTTCTGGCTCGCGCCGTGCAGCCGGTTCTGTGGATCGTCGTCTTTGGGAGGTGTTCAGCCGCGTGCGCGGCATTCCCACCGGCAATGTCAGCTATCTCTCCTTCATGACTCCCGGCATCCTGGCGCAGAGCGTTCTGTTCACGGCCATCTTCTACGGCATCGCCGTGATCTGGGAACGCGACCTGGGCATCGTGCACAAGCTCCTGGTAAGTCCCGCGCAGCGCTCCGCGCTGGTCTACGGCAAGGCCACCTCCGCGGGATTTCGCGGCGCGGTGCAGGCCACCATTATTTACGTGCTCGCTTTCGTGATGCACATCCAGATTCGCTGGACTCTGCTCCCGATTCTGGGCGTTTTTCTCGGAGCCATGCTCGGCTCGGCCATCTTCGCCACGCTGTCCTTCATCGTCGCCTGCCTGGTGAAATCGCGCGAACGCTTCATGGGCGTGGGCCAGCTCATGACCATGCCGCTGTTTTTCGCCAGCAACGCCATCTACCCCATTTCCATCATGCCGCGCTGGCTGCGCGTGGTCGCGTTTCTGAATCCGCTCACCTATTTGGTGGACGCGCTGCGCACACTCATGATTGCCGGAAGCCAAAGCTCTCACAGCGTGGCGACGAATTTCGGCGTCATCGCCGTGATCTTCGTGATCCTCGCCGCCATTGCCACCAAGCTATACCCGACGTTGGTGCGTTAGGCTCGACCGCGGCGAAACTTAAGTTTCGTTTTTTATGGGAACAGCGGGACGCGAATCGTATGGTGCGTTTCCCGCGAGCAGCGCGTCGCAGGCTTCGCGCACTTGCTCCACTGTGACCGTGCGAATGCACAGTGACTCTCGCGAGCCTGCACAGCGTCCTCGCGGACAGCGCTCGCAGGGGAATTTGTTTTCGACCACGCGATGTTCGGTTTTCCACGGCGACCATGCCGCGGAATCGCTCGTTCCAAAAATCGCCACGCATCTCTTCTGGAGCGCAGCCGCGATGTGCGTCGGCCCGGTGTCGTTTCCGACAAATAAGCTCGCTCCGCCGACGAGCGCCATCAATTGCCGCAAGTCCAGCGAATCGACGATGACGCTCAGAGGCGCGAGGCGCTCTCTGACCTCGGCGGCGATCTCCTCGTCGCCGGGACCGAGATTAACCACCGGCGTCAGCGCGTATCTCTCGCGCAGCCAGCGCGCGATCGAGGCAAAGTTCTCCACGGGCCAGCGCTTGGAAACGTCGCCCGCGCCTGGACGCAGCACCGCGTATCGTTCGCCGGGAGGCAAGCCCTTTGCCGCCAGAATGCGTTCCACCGCGGCGATCGCGTCGGCCTGCGGATACACTCTTGCCGGCGGGATGCTTCCCGCGGGCATGCCCGTCCACAGAAATTGCTGGGCGCGATGCTCCGCGGCCTGGCGCGGAACGCGGCCGTCAACTGGAAAACTGGAGGGAACTTCGACGTTGTAAACGAACGAGTACTGGCGTCGGGCCCAGCAGACCCGCAGCGGCGCTCCGGAAAAGCCGGTCAGCAGCGCGCTCGTGGGTCCCGCGTGCATATTGAAGACGGCGGCGAACCTGCGCCGCCGCAGCATCTTTACCGTGGGCCAAAAATCGGTGAGGAGCAAAACATTGGAGATTGCCGGATGGCCCTCGACGAGCGCCGCGCAGAACGGCTGAACCAGGAACGAAATTCTGAAATCGGGCCGCCACTCGTGCAAGGCCTCAATCGCCGGCAAAGTCAAAACGACGTCGCCGATGGATCGCAACCGAATGACCAGAATTTCGGCGCCCGAAGGCAAATCCGGCAGCACGCAGGAAGGATTGTCTTTGCGGCGCGGGTTGAACTTCACGGCAATCCAAGCCCCTTGCGATGTGTGAACGTTTCAGGCTCCCTGCGCATGGGGGTCAAACGGGAAGGCAGAAGACGTCAAAGTGGCGCCAGTTGTTCAAGTCGGATTCCTGAAGGACCTCGCCCCGGTAGTTCGATTCATCGACGACTCGATGCACTTCATATCCGCGCCGCACGATCCATTGATAGAGATCGCGGCGCTGATCGCCAGAGAGCCTCTTATAGATTTCCACTTTCAGCAACGGCTTTTGCCGAGATATCAGATCGTCCAGCGACTGGAGGATTACGGAATCGTATCCTTCGGCGTCGATTTTGATGTAGCGAATCCGGGGAATGAGCTGGGGATAATTCTCCCGCAGAAACGATTGCAGGTTTCTGCCCTGCACGGCAAGCTCGAAGGAATGAGCGTGCCGCCACCGGCTGATTCCCTCGAACCGCCCGCCATTGCAAAAGCCCGCGTCGGAGTATTGAAATTTCAATTCGGCGTCTTCGGGCGTCGCGGCAAACATCAACGGGATGATATTGGTTTTCTCGAGATTGAGCTGGGAGTTTTTATCGAGGACGGGGAAAACGTATTTGTTGGGCTCGAGCGCCAAAACGCATCCTGTTTTGCCTACGGCCAGCGCGATGGGAATCGTGGAATCTCCGGTGTGAGCTCCGATGTCAATGGCCACATCACCCGGAGACAGAAAGCGGCGCAATTCATCCACGGACTCCTGGCTTATGCGCTTCCCGGTTTCACGCGGATGGAGCCATTGCGCGTATTGGATATTTCCGTCCTTGGGCAATGCAAAGTTGCCGACCTCATACCCATAGGTCTGGGCCGCGGTTTGACTTCGAGCAGGTAAAAGAGCTCTTTCAGCTTCACGTGAGACGCCCTGAGTATACAACCGTCTTCACGGCCAGCACGGCAGCGCCTGGGTTCACTCTGCGAGAATAGTGAGCGCTCCGCGCCTCAATTTTGAGCTTGCCCTTTCTTCAAAATAAGGGGATATTACCGCTTCCTCATTTTCCCTCGTTTCAATTCTTTGGAGGCCGAGTGAATAAACAGGTGTGGCGTGTGTGGCGAAATTGGCTCAGCGTTATTCTTCCGATGGTGGGAGGCTTTGTTGCCGCGGCGGTCGGATTCCGGATGCTGATTCTTACGGACTTTTCCAATTCCGGATGGGAGTTCATGGGACGCTGCGGCGCCGATGCACTGGGGTTTTTCTTCGTAGCGGGAGTTTGCTGGCTGAAGCTGCACCCCGAACTTGGCCCCGAAGACGAAGACAGTCACTAAATCACTTATTCCCTGCCCCGCATCTCCAGATTGTTCCGAGGCGCGCCCGGCCTCGTCTTTTTTCTTTAAGGGGTTTTAATTTTCTTTTACGGGCTCTATCAGCCTTGTCAGGGCGAGCCATTCCCCGCGCCCGAATTTATTCAATCCAGTTTTGCGCTTCAGTACGAGACCGAAGGCGGGCTCTTGCGCAGCTTCGATCCGTTCGCGCCCGGTTGTTGCGACTGCTCCGATTCCAGCGCCTTGCCCATCAATTCATCCGCCATCGAGTTCGCGCTGTAGACATTCCGCAACGCCTCCAGAATGCCGCGTGAGTCGACCTGGATGGAGCGGCCGATGGTGTCGTCATATACGAAATTCCAGGGCAGCGATTGAATGTTGCCGTCGAAGATGATGCCCACCAGTTCGCCGGCCCGGTTCAGCACGGGACTCCCCGAATTGCCGCCGATGATGTCCGCGGTTTCCACGACGTTGATTGGCGTATTGAGCTTGAGCTTTGGCCTGGCCTTGATCCAGCTGTCGGGCAGGTTGTAGGGAGGCACGGCTCCATGCTGGACGGCGTGATCAAACGCGCCGCCGATCGTAGTGAAGTAAGGGAGCTTGGTGCCCTTCGGCGTGGTGCCTTCGCCATTTTCCGTGTAGCCGCGGGCCGTGCCATAGCTGAGGCGCAGCGTGAACGTGGCGTCAGGATAGCTCGCGGTGCCTTCCTTGGCGAAGCGAATCTTCGCAATGGCGCCGCCATCGCGCCGGACCACTGCATCGATCTTGTCGTCGAATTGCTTGCGAACCGAAAGCGACTCCGGCTCGACTTCGAGCATGACCTTGATCAGCGGATCGCCGCTCGCGTCGATAGCGGCTTTTCCGCCCTTGTAAAGCTGCTTGCGCACGGCGACATCGTCCAGTTTGGTGTTGTCGATCAAATACTTCGCCAAGTCGGCAGGCGTCCGCCCATTCAGAATCTTGCCCACGAGCGGGTTCGTGGGCATCTTTTCCTGCATTTCCGCCACTGCATCGGCGAGCGTCAGGCGCTCGAGGGACTTATAAATCGGCGCCGTGGAGAAAAGATCCTGTTCGAGAGAAGGAAGCCCGGAATCGCGATATTCGCGCAAGCGTTCGCCATTGGGCTTGGGTAATTCTTCCGAGGCGCGCACCAAGATGCGGGCATACGCCGCGAGTTCGCCGCGAAAGCCGCCGCGGCGCTCGAAATACGTTAGCGGGAGATAGATTCCCTTTTCGATATCCATGGCGTTGGATATCTCGGCCCAAGGATCGCCGTACTCCGCCTTCTCGGCCGGATTGGCAGCGAACGCCTGCCGCAACTGATTTTCTTCGGCGGACTTCTTGGCCATGAGCGATTCGTCCTTCAGGCCGGACTCATAGCCGCGGATGGCCTTGAGCGAATTTTCCACGCCAAAAAGATCCTCGTGCGCGATTTTGTCGTTTTCCGGGGATGTCGGCGCTGAATTTTTTGAGCACCGTATCGCGGCGCGCCAGCGAATCGAGAACCAGGGGATAGGCGACGTCGCGGAGCAAGTTGAGTTGCGACATGGTGTTCAGCCGGCCCGTGGATCCGGGATTACCAGAAACAAAAATGAGGTCGCCGTCCTTGACGCCGGAGGTGGCCCATTTGAGGTAGTTGTCGAGATGCGCGGGCTTATCATTCTCGTAAACGCGGAAGAAGCAGACGTCCAGATCGTAGCGGGGATACTCGAAATTGTCGGGGTCGCCGCCGAAAAAGGCGGCATCGAATTCGGGCGCGAAGACCAGGCGCACGTCGGTGTACTTCTTGTATTTGTAAAGGTTGTACATCGCGCCGGAGTAGAGCGTGATCACGTCGCAGCGCTGCTTGGTCTCGGTGGCGCACTGCTGTTCGATGGCGGACATCTCGGCTCGCTGCGCCTGCGCCTGATCGGCCACGGACATGTTGGGTTTCGCAGCGGCGTTCACTTTGGCGGTGACGTCTTCGATGCCTTGGAGGACGTTCAGCTCGAGATTGGGGCACTTGGCTTCTTCGGCTTGCGTCTTGGCGTAGAAGCCGGTCTTCAGGAAATCCTTGCCGCCGGTGGAAAGCTGCTGGATGCACTCCGCGCCTACGTGATGATTGGTGAAGGTGAGGCCGTTGGCGGAAACAAAAGAGCCCGAGCCGCCGTTATTGAAGCGCACGGAGGACAGCCGGGTATGGTCGAGCCAAGCCGGCGTGAGATCGAACTTGTACTTGGCTTTGAGCTGCGCCGTGGGAGGGAAATTGTAAAGCCACATACCCTCGTCGGCCGCCGCGATTCCCGCGACAAATAAAATGGCAAAAAGAATCAGGATGGGCCGTTTCATGGGTGCACCTCCGGAGCCTAACTATTCGAATAAGAATACCGCCAGGCGGATACAGGAGGAAAGCGGGTCTTCCTAGGAGGAAGGCGCAGACCCGAAGTGGGGCGTACAAGGGGCCATCATCAACATGTCACGATTGACTCTGCCGAGGAGCAGAGAAAAAGTCAAAACCTGCACCCTTAAGCCGAAGGGTTTGGACGCTATTCAGTATATTTGAAGCCTTCTACCCACCTATCGCGATCCAATTCAACTTGATAGATTTCGAAGCCCTGCGGGAAGTCGACGAAGCCATCTTTTTTTTCGGAGGCGCTCAATTGCTGCCTTTGCCTGCTCCTCGCTAGAGTACGCACCGATAAAAATATCAGCCTCATCAAGCCCTTCCTCCTGAACCAAAGCAGATGGACCATATTGCCCACTCTCCCACTCATTTTCTAATCCTGTTGTCGGCGCCATCAAGCTCCTTTGTTGCACCAGCGCGGTCAGGATGATATCGCAGAGAGATTCTTCGATTGCGCGTCCCGACCGGACCGCTACGCGATTCCGGAGGAAGCAAGGCTCGGGAGGCTTCACTCAGAATGACAGCACCCGGCAAGACGGTCCCTTAAGCGGCAACCCGACAGAAACAGCCGCGCTGAAGGCCGCGGCACCACGTTTAAATCTTGACCCTGAGAATGTCGCGTTAAAGTTGGGGTAGAGAAAACCACGGAGAGATTCTTCGATTGCGCGTCCTGACCGGAACCGCAAAGGCGATTCCGGAGGAAGCAAGAGTGACGACGCTGGCCGCGTCGTTAGGCGCGGCGGGTGGTTTTGCGGGCGCGCCGCTTGGTGCGCGTGGGATTGGCCGGGGCTTCGCCAATGAGTTCGGCATTCATCATGCTGGTGACGAAAAGCTTCCGGCCGTGGTCGTCGAAATCGATCGCTGTGCGTTCGGCGTCGGATTGGTCACAATTCCGAGACCGTACTGCTGGTGCTTGACTTGCTGACCGCTGGAAAGAACTTGCACAATGCCTCCTTGGAGCTGAGTGCCACTTCCAGGACTTGCTTTCCGCGATCCTTTCATTGCAACGAGGCGAAAACTGAATTCGCCAAGCTCGCCGCGGGACCGCGAAGGAGGTTAGGGCCCGACCCCGATCGGGCCCCCACTACTGGGTTAGAGGCCTACGACGTTCTCCGCCTGCAAGCCCTTGGGGCCCTTGCGGACTTCGAACTCCACTGCCTGGCCCTCGTTCAAGCTACGGTAACCATCCGCCTGAATGGCCGAGTAGTGCACAAACACGTCCTCGCCCGTCTGACGCTGGATAAAGCCGTAACCCTTGCTGGCGTTGAACCACTTCACAGTTCCTTGTTCCTTCACTGCTGTCTTACCTCTTCTTTTCGAAAAATGAGCTGTTTGGTGCCTCGCCTTTCCCGGCTAAGATCAGCCGGCGCCTCTAACCCGCACAAAAATAGGCTGCAAGTTTGGTCCTGGAGCCCCTTGAACGAGTCAAAAGGAATGTCAAGAGCAACAAACGCAACACCAAGATAGCATAATTGGCGATTTTTGTCGATGGGCCCGAACCGAAGCGTTAATCTGCAAGTAACGGAATCAAAGTAGCTTAGGGGAGTGCGGAGTTTCCCGTATCCGGCTATTGACGCGCTTTCTGGACCCTTTGCAAGCTGTAATCGGCCTGTTATATGACCTCAATGCCTCCTGTGTTCTGGTGCGAGACGACTTATAAGTCCCGATGGTGCAAAACGGAGCATTTGGAGTAAAAAAGCCTATGCGAACACGCTTGGCCGCTTTGCTTGCGTCTGCGTTTCTCTTTCTGGCTTTGGCCGGAATTTTCCCACGACTCGAGGCGCGCGGACTGCCGGACGACGATGACGACGACAACCCCAGCGCCGCTAAGCCGGCCGATCTGCCGACAGGCATGCGCATTACTCCTACCGCGGCGCCGGGTGCCCGCTTTTCGGC